>CAZQDD010000012.1:0-92861 GCA_964591805.1 uncultured Acidobacteriaceae bacterium
ACCCGAGCCGCCGCCTCATCGGCGATGACGAGCACGGCTGGAGCGATCACGGCATTTTCAACTTTGAGGGCGGCTGCTATGCCAAGTGCATCAATCTCTCGCAGAGAGATGAGCCAGAGATCTGGAACGCGCTGCGTTTCGGCGCGGTACTGGAAAACGTGGTCCTCGACAAGAACCGGCACCCCGACTACAACGACGACCGCATCACGGAAAACACCCGTGCCAATTACCCGGTTGAGTTCATTAAGGGCGCGGTGATTCCAGGCGTTGGCCGGCATCCGACGGCTGTGGTGTTTCTCACTGCAGACGCCTTCGGCGTACTGCCTCCGCTCTCCAAGCTAACGCCGGTGCAAGCCATGTTCCACTTTATAAGCGGCTACACGGCCAAGGTTGCGGGTACCGAGGTCGGCGTCAAGGAACCGCAGGCAACTTTTTCCGACTGCTTCGGGGCGCCTTTTATGCTGGAGGCTCCGCGGGTTTACGCCGAGCTGCTGCACAAACGGCTGGGAGAGCACGGAGCTGAGCTCTGGCTGGTGAACACCGGGTGGCAGGGCGGCAAGTACGGCGTGGGCAAACGCATGGCGATTGCGTATACCCGCGCGATGGTGACGGCGATTGTGGAAGGCAAGCTGAAGAACGTCGAATTTGTTCTCGATCCCGCCTTCGGTCTGGCCATACCCAAGCATGTTCCGGGCGTGCCGGACGAAGTGCTTATGCCGCGCGACTCCTGGGCGGACAAAGCGGACTACGACAAGACCGCCGCGAACCTCACCCAATTGTTCGAGAAGAACATCCAGAAGTTTGATGTGTCGGACGAGGTGCGTTGCGCCGGCCCGAAGCCGCCGAAGAAGTAGGCTGTGCGGGTGGCTGGGGCAGTGATCGACCGCAGCCGGGGCCGCCAAGCCTCGCCCAGCCACTGCCGCGTCTCTGCGGCCTCCGCGTAATGGAGGGATCAGATTATTGCGTTCGCGAACGGCTCGCGGAGTGTTGCCATTGCGTGCTGCGAGCTCTGTTCCCAACCATCGCGTGTCGCCCAATGGATTCCATTGGCTGGATTAGTGTCCAATTACGTTCCATCGCTCGCCCTGCCAAGTCCGAGAACCTTGCACACCGTCTTGGCGATCATGAGTTCCTCGTCGGTGCGGATCATATGGACCTGGACCCGGCTAGCAGCCGTGGAAATCACGCATTCATTCGCCGCATTACGCTCATCGTCGAGCTCGATTCCAAGAAATCCCAGCCCATCGCAAATCCGGGCGCGGACCGTGGGCGCATTCTCTCCAATACCGCCTGCGAAAACCACGATGTCCACTCCACCTAACGCAGCCGCGAATGCGCCGACCCACTTTTTTGCCTGGTAGCAGAAAAGCGCCACCGCCTCAGCCGCTCGCACGTCCTGCGCCTCGTGCTCCAGCAAATCGCGCATGTCAGAGCTGGTTTCCGAAATGCCGAGCAGTCCCGACTGGAAGTTGGCCATCGCATTGAATTGCTTCGCGCTCATTTTCTCAGTGCGCGATAGATACCAAACAAGCCCGGGATCGAGATCGCCCGAGCGGGTGCTCATGGGCACTCCGGCGGTGGGGGTGAAACTCATGCTCGTGTCCACGGACTTTCCGTGACGCACCGCAGCCAGGCTGGCGCCGTTGCCGAGGTGGGCGAGGATGACACGGCCTTCAGCCGCTTCCGCGCCAGACCGGAGGGCCAGCTCTCCCAGCAGAAACTGGTACGACAATCCGTGGAACCCGTAGCGTCGCACCCCTTGTGCTTCATAGCGGCGCGGGATCGGCAACATCTGGGCAACCCGGGGCAGGTCATGATGAAAAGCCGTGTCGAAGCACGCCACTTGGGGCAGGTCAGGAAAACGGCGATGAAACGCCCCGGTCAATAGAATCTCCTCCGGCAGATGCTCGGGGTCGAATGGACTGAGCTGGTGCAGTTCCTCGACCATCTCGGTGGTGACTCGCTGCGGCTTGCAATATTTTGGCCCGCCATGCACCACGCGATGCCCCACGGCTGTCAATGCACTCCGCCCTACGCGTTCCTCGATCCAATCCATCAGAATGCCGACGGCCGCCGTGTGATCCGGCGCCGTCACCGACCGCGAAAACTTGTCCTGCTGGTCTGCGCCTTGCACTCGAAACGTGGGCTTCGGCAGTCCAATCCGCTCAATCCCGCCTTCCAGGATTCGACGGGGAGATTCGCAGGCCTCGAAGAGCGCGAACTTGATGCTCGATGAACCACCATTGATGGTCAGGATGCGCGGGTTTGCCGGTTCCATGGATGAGTCCTTCGTCATTCCGCAATCCGCACGAAGCCAGCTTCGCGGACGTGGACGTAGCTAGTGACTGGCCTTAGCCATCGGACGGGTTCCTGGATTTCCGGAAGCGCCGAATCAGGGCGTTGGTTGAGCTATCATGCGCCAGCGGCGGCTCGGACTTCGCCTCAAGTTCAGGGATGATGCGTCCCGCAAGCACTTTGCCGAGCTCAACTCCCCACTGGTCAAACGAGTCGATCTGCCAGATTGCGCCTTGAGTGAAAACAGAGTGTTCATAGAGGGCAACAAGCTTACCGAGCGCATCCGGGGTGAGTTGCTCCAATAGGAGCATGTTCGAGGGACGGTTGCCCTCGAAGGTTCGGTGCGGCACCAGCCACGCTGGCGTATTTTCGGCCTGCACTTCCTGCGATGTCTTGCCAAAGGCCATTGCCTCGGCCTGGGCACATACGTTCGCCAGCAGCAAATCGTGGTGACGCCCGAGGGGATGGAGTGGCCGTGCAAACGCGATGAAATCGCAGGGGACGAGCTTGGTACCCTGGTGGATCAGCTGGTAAAAGGAGTGCTGACCGTTGGTTCCCGGCTCCCCCCAGTAGATCGGCCCGGTTTGATAGGACACCTGTTTGCCTTCGAGCGTGACATGCTTGCCATTGCTTTCCATGGTCAACTGCTGGAGATAGGCGGGAAAACGTTTCAAATACTGCTCGTAAGGCAAAACAGCCACGGTTGATGCACCGAAAAAATTGTTGTACCAGAGACCCAAAAGCGCCATGAGCACGGGCAAGTTGGACGGGAACGGAGCGGTTCGAAAATGTTCGTCCATCTGGTGAAAACCGTCGAGCATGGCGCGGAAATGCTCAGGTCCGATGGCGATCAGAGTCGAGAGGCCAATCGCGGAGTCCATCGAATAGCGCCCGCCGACCCAATCCCAGAACTCGAACATATTCGCGGTATCGATGCCGAACTTCGCCACTTCCGTAGCATTGGTCGATACGGCGACAAAATGCCTGGCAACAGCAGCCGGATTTTTCAAACTCGCGAGGGCCCACTCGCGGGCCGTGTGCGCGTTGGTCATTGTCTCCAGGGTTGTAAAGGTCTTTGACGAGATGATGAATAACGTTTCCTCGGGATCGAGATCGCGGGTGGCCTCGAAAAAATCGGTGCCGTCGATGTTCGAGACAAAGCGGAAGGTGAGGTTGCGTTGGCTGTAATGGCGAAGCGCCTCGTAGGCCATGACCGGGCCCAGATCGGACCCGCCGATCCCTATATTGACGACGTTGCGGATCGATTTACCGGTGTGGCCCTTCCACTCGCCGCTGCGCACGCGATTGGCGAAACCGGCCATCTTATCCAGCACGGCGTGAACCTGCGGCACTACGTCTCCGCCCTCAGCGATAATGGATTCGCCCTTGGGAGCGCGCAGGGCCACATGCAGGACCGCCCGCTTCTCCGTGACGTTGATCTTCTCTCCCCGGAACATGGCATCAATGTGAGCCCTCAAACCGGATTCCTCCGCTAGTTGCAGCAGGAGTGAGAGCGTTTCATCCGTGATGAGGTTCTTCGAATAGTCGAAATAGATCCCGACGGCCTCGGCTGTCATTCGCTGGCCGCGCCCGGGATCATCGGAAAAGAGCTTGCGGAGAGACAGATCCCGCACCTTCGTGTAGTGGGCTTGGAGGGTTTTCCACCCCGCTCGATCCATGAGCGGCGAGACGACTGAAATCATATTCTTCTCCCTTCATCCAAAATAGAGTGTCACCGGTGCCAGAGGATGTTGGCAATTTCCAGCGGGACGGGCACGCCCTCGCGGTGCGGAATCAGCCGAGGGGTGAAATCAGCGGCTGGGCGGGTAGCTGGAACATGCGCGCCATAGACGTGAACGGTGTCAGCGCCGGACTGCCGGCCGGTGAGTTCCATCTCCTGGCAGAACGCACCCTCACCGCCGGCACCGTTGGCAAACAGTTCGACGCGGACCGCGTCCGGATCAAGATCACCGAGAAATAACGGAACCTCAAAGAAGTGCTGGCCGCCTTTGGTTTCTATGTTCACCGCGCCGAAACGCAGCCGCCCCCAGTTCCGTTCCAAAGCATGCCGCCAGTCGACCACCTGTCTCCCCACGGCGCCCTTGTTCGCGGCGCGTTCACGATAGGCGGCTGCGTCCGGGAGATAGTGTTGCTCGGTATATTCGCGCACGGCGCGATCGGCGGAGAAACGCGGCGTTAGCTGCGCCATGCTTTCCCGCATCCGCTTGACCCATGCAGTGGGAATGCCGTTCTTATCGCGAGCATAGAACTCCGGGATGATCTCCTGTTCCAGAAGCCGGTACATGGTTTCGGCTTCGGCGGCGTCCCAGGCGGGGTCAGCGCCATGTTCCTGGCCATCTCCCAGCGCCCACCCGACCTCGGGCGTGTATGCTTCCGCCCACCAGCCATCCAGCTCGGATAGATTGATGCCACCATTGACGAGCACCTTCATGCCGCTTGTTCCGCAAGCTTCCCAGGGCCGCCGTGGCGTGTTGATCCAGACATCGACACCCTGTACCAGGTGTTCGGTCAACAGCATGTCATAGTCGCTGAGAAAGACGATGTGGGAGCGGGCGTCCGGCTGGCGGATGAAATGGATCCAGTCATGAATCAATGCCTGGCCCGCGCGGTCTTCCGGATGAGCTTTGCCGGCGATGATGAGCTGCACGGGACGCTGGGAATTGGTCAGCAGATGAAGCAGACGCTGAGGGTCGTGTAACAGCAGATTCGGTCTTTTGTAAGTTGCGAAGCGTCGCGCAAAACCGAGCGTTAATGCGTTGGGATCGAAGAGACGGCTGGCGGCTTCCACCGCTTTGTCCGAGGCGCCCGAGGCGGCCAGTTGTCCGGACAATCGTTCGCGAGCATACTCCACGAGAGACTTGCTGGCGGCGGTGCGAAATTGCCAGAGCTTGGCGTCAGATACACTGCGAATATCCGGCCCCAGGGTTTCTGTGGTTCCCAGCCAGCGCTGCTTCCCACAGCTTTCCGTCCAAATATCGTCAGCCGGCGCCGAGTCCCAGGTTGGCATGTGGACTCCGTTGGTGACGTGTCCGACCGGGACATCGTCCTCCGGCCAGCGCGGAAACAGGGGTAGAAAGAGGCGCCGGCTGACCTTGCCATGCAATCGGCTCACGCCATTCACCGCACCGCTGCCCCGGATTGCCAGATACGCCATGTTAAAGCTTTCCGACGAGTCGCCTGGATTCTGGCGTCCTAAAGCCAGCAGATCATGAAGTGCGATGCCAAGCTTTGTTTCGGCGAAATGACCGAGGTATTGTTCGATCAGCGCGGGAGCAAAACGGTCAAAGCCAGCAGCCACCGCAGTGTGAGTGGTAAAGAGATTACCCACCCGTGTCGCCGCCAGTGCGACTTCGAAGCTCTGCCCGGTTTCCTCCATGAAATCGCGGGCCCTTTCCAGGACCGCAAACGCCGCGTGACCTTCATTGAGGTGACAGACTTCCGGTTGGAGTCCGAGGGCGCGCAGCAGCCGCCATCCGCCTATTCCGAGGAGCAATTCCTGCTGGAGCCGAACCTCCTGCCCGCCGCCGTATAGTTCGCTGGTAATCCCACGATGGACGGGGAAGTTGGCCGCGTCATTGCTGTCCAACAGGTAAAGCTTTACCCTGCCCACCTGGACTTGCCAGGCACGCAACCAGACTGAGTACGCAGGCAATGGGATTTCGAGCCGTAGCCACTCCCCGTTGGGTTGGCGCAGTGGCGTGACCGGCAACTGTCCGGGATCGTTGAAAGGGTAGAGGGCCTGTTGCTCACCATTGCCGTCGATCACCTGGCGAAAATAGCCCTGCTGATAGAGCAGTCCCACACCGACGACCGGGACGCCCAGATTACTGGCGGCTTTGAGTTGATCACCGGCCACATTCCCAAGCCCGCCCGAGTAGATGGGAAGAGCTTCGCTCAACATGAATTCCATGCTGAAATATGCGACACAAGTCAGTGGAGACGCGCTGTGAGTCTGTTGAAACCAAGCCGGCGCTTCCGCCTCCCGGCGGCTGGCTTCGAGCAGATCATCTACTTCTTTCCGGAAAACGGGATCTGCCAACGCGCGTTCGATCCGGTCACGCGAGACCGTCTGCAGGACAACCCAGGGGTTGTGCGTGATCTTCCAAAGCGTGGGATCAAGTTTCTGCCATACTTCGTCGGTGGCATGATTCCAGGACCAGCGCATATCCAAGGCAAGTTCTGCCAGGGAGTCGAACCCCTCGATCTCCGTCGGCAGAAGGTTGTAAATCGGGTGACTGACGCGCGATTGGTCGCTCATGATGTCTCCACCGGGTCCGAGGTCGCCAGGGCTTTGCCGACGATCGTCTGGGCTTCCGTCAGGATCTGGCGCAGATGATCCGCTCCCTGGAAGCTTTCCGCATAAATCTTGTAGATATCCTCCGTGCCAGAGGGGCGCGCCGCGAACCAACCGCTTTCCGTAACGACCTTGACGCCGCCGATGGGGTTGCCATCTCCTGGAGCGTGGGTGAAGATCATTTTAATTTTGTCCCCGGCCAGATCCCGGGACTGGACCTGCTGCGGCGAGAGTCGCGCGAGAATCTGTTTTTCTCCAGGTGTGGCGAGAGCGTCCACGCGGTCGTAAACCGGTTCACCGAATTCGCGAGTGAGGTCGAGGTAGAGTTCGCCTGGGTCGCGCCCGATCCGCGCCGTAATCTCCGCCGCCAACAGTGCAGCGATGATGCCGTCCTTGTCCGTGGTCCATACCGTACCGTCACGACGCAGGAACGAGGCGCCGGCGCTCTCCTCGCCCGTAAAGCCGAGACGTCCATGCAACAGACCATCGACAAAATATTTGAAACCGACCGGAACCTCGTAAAGATTTCTGCCGAGCTTGGCAGCGACACGGTCGATCATGCTGCTGCTAACCACTGTCTTTCCAACCGCTGCGTCTTTGCCCCACAGCGGACGATGGGTAAACAAGTAATGGATGCAAACTGCCAGGTAGTGATTGGGCGGCAACAACCCGCCGCTTTTTGTCACAATTCCATGCCGATCATGGTCGGTATCACAGCCAAAAGCGACATCGAAGCTGTCCTTCAATCCTATGAGGGACTGCATCGCATAGGGAGACGATGGATCCATGCGGATCTTGCCATCCCAGTCGAGCGTCATGAAAGGAAAAGTTGGATCGACAACGTCATTCACAACCTTGAGGTTCAGGCCATAGCGCGCAGCGATCGGCTCCCAGTAGTGAACGCCCGCCCCACCCAGCGGATCGACTCCCAGTGTGATTCCCGAATCGCGGACAGCCTCCATGTCAAGGATGGCGCCGAGGTCTTGAACATACAAAGATAGGTAGTCGTGCCTGTGGGTGGTGGAAGAGGACAGAGCTTTCTCGAACGATATACGCTTGATGCCGCTGAGTTTTTCCATGAGGAACTCATTGGCCTTCGCTTCGATCCAGCCAGTCACTTCCGCTTCCGCCGGTCCGCCGTGAGGAGGGTTGTACTTGAAGCCGCCCGAATCAGGAGGATTGTGCGAAGGCGTAACCACGATGCCGTCGCACAATCCGGTCTTGCGGCCATGGTTGTAGGTGAGGATTGCGTGAGAAATCACAGGTGTGGGTGTGTAGTCACCCTTCTCCGCCAACATGACATCGACACCATTGGCTGCCAGGATTTCAAGCGCGCTTTCCAAGGCAGGCCCTGAGAGCGCGTGGGTATCGATTCCCAGAAAAAGTGGTCCATCGATTTGGTGCTGCTGCCGGTACAAGCAAATCGCCTGCGTGATGGCCAGGATATGCCATTCGTTAAACGATCTTTCGAAGGATGATCCCCTGTGTCCCGACGTGCCGAATACAACGCGTTGCCCTGGAACATGAGGGTCCGGCCGATCTTCATAGTAGGCGGCGAGCAACTTCGGTACATCAACGAGGTCAGAACTAACAGCCGGTTGCCCAGCTCTGGAATTTATCTTCATAACCATTCTCCGCTCATCCGCTCTCTTTCAACTAGCTGTCGCTGAACACGCTTCCGCGGGGATGCCCCTTGGCCAGCGGCGGCGGAATGCTGGGCACGCTGAAATCAGCGGTCCATCGCCAGTTTCTGATCTCCGGCATGTCTTCCAGGTGTTGCCGGATATAGTCGTGGTGTTCATACAGTTTGCGGTTGAACATGTCGATAAGATCGGAAGCCTCCGAACGTAGACGGGGGATATGCGTCAGTGCGTCCATAGCAAGGTGATAGCGGCTCATCTCATTCATCACAACCATGTCAAAGGGTGTGGTGGTTGTGCCGCGATCCATGAAGCCCCGCACATGAAAGCGGCTTTCATTGGAGCGTCCATGCACCATCGAGTGGATGAGCCAGCGATTGTTATGGAAGGCGAAAATTACATGTACGTCTTTGGTGAAGAGGTTGTCAAAGGACATATTGTCCATCCCGTGGGGATGTTCATCCGGCATCATCAGGATGTTCAGATCCACCACATTGACAACCCGCACCTTGATGCCGGGAACATACTTTTGTAGCAGCCATGAAGCCGCGCAGGTTTCAATGGTCGGCACGTCGCCAGCGCAGGCCAGTACGATGTCCGGCTCTTCGCCCTTGTCGTTGGTCGCAAACTTCCAGGTCGATGCGCCTTGCGAACAATGTTCGAGAGCCTCGTCCATATTCAACCACTGAAGTTGCGGCTGTTTGCCGCAGGTCACAATGTTGACGTAGTTACGGCTCCGCAGGCAGTGGTCGAAGACGCTGAGCAAACAATTGCTGTCGGGCGGATAATATACCCGGATCACTTCTTTTCTGCGCGCCAGTGCATTGTCGACGAATCCGGTTGCCTGATGGCTGAAACCGTTGTGATCGTTTCGCCATGCGTGACTTGTCAGCAGAACGTTCAAGGATGCGAGGGGCTTGCGCCACGGAAAATCCCGGCATTGCTCCAGCCATTTGGCGTGCTGTGTCAGCATCGAATCCACGACTTGGGCGAAGGCTTCGTAGGAAGACCACATGCCATGCCGGCCGGTCAGCAGGTATCCTTCAAGCCATCCTTCGCAACAATGCTCGCTCAATACTTCCAGCACGCGGCCATCGGGACTGAGTTCGTCATCGATCGAAACAGTTTCCGCCATGAAACAACGTTTCGTAGCCTCCAGCACGGAGTTCAAGCGATTGGAATTCGTTTCATCAGGACAGAACATGCGAAAGTTTTTTGGATTCAGGCGGAAGATATCTCTGAAAAAATCTCCAAGCTTTCGCGGAGCTTCAGCGACCACTTGCCCCGGTCCCGGAATCTCCAGGGCGTAGTCCGTGAAATCCGGCAGATCGAGCGCGGTTAGCAGACGTCCGCCGTTCACGTGAGGATTTCCTCCCATGCGGCGATTGCCAGTTGGCGCGAGTTCTGCCAATTCGTCAATAAATTTGCCCGTCTTGTCGAAGAGTTCCTGTGGCTTGTAGCCTCTCATCCAGGCTTCAAGAATCTTGAGATGTCCGGGATTCTCGCGGACCTCTGCCAGAGGCACTTGGTGAGCCCGGAAGGTGCCCTCGATCGGGCTGCCATCCACTTGCTTCGGGCAGGTCCATCCCTTGGGTGTCCGCAGCACGATCATGGGCCAGATTGGCTGTTTCTTGAAGCCATTCTGCCGCGCCTCCTGCTGAATGGATCGAATCTCAGCGTAGCAGGCGTCCAGGGTTCCCGCCAAAAGTTGATGCACAACTTCTGGATCGTCTCCCTCGACAAAATAGGGACGGTAACCGCGTCCGATATACAGAGCCTTCAAGTCTTCGTCGCTCGTTCTGGCCTGAACCGTCGGTCCGGAAATCTTGTAGCCATTCAGGTGCAAAATTGGGAGGACTGCGCCATCTCTCACTGGGTTGAGAAAGTTGACAGATTTCCAGCTTCCCTCCAGCGGGCAAGTCTCGGATTCTCCATCACCGATCACGCAGGCAACGACGAGGTCCGGATTGTCGAAAGCCGCGCCGAAAGCATGAATCAGCGAGTAACCCAGCTCACCGCCCTCGTGCATCGAATTTGGGACGTGCGGCCCGCAGTGGCTGGGAACTCCTCCCGGCGTCGAGAACTTCCTGAAAAAAAGGCGCAAGCCGTTCTCATCCGGCGTGATCTCCGGATGGACTTCGGTATAGCTGCCTTCCAGATAGGAGTTTGCATTCAGCGACGGACCGCCATGCCCTGGACCGGCAATGTAAATGATGTTCGCATCTTGTTCTTTGATGATGCGGTTCAGATGAATGTAGATCAGGTTTTGTCCCGGCGAAGTTCCCCAGTGCCCAAGCAGCCGCGGCTTGATCTGTTCCGCCTTAAGCGGTTCTCTGAGAAGTGGGTTTTCAAACAAATAAATCTGGCCAATGCATAGATAGTTTGCAGCACGCCAGTACCGGTTCATCTTGTCGAGCATCTCCGGTGTGAGCGGCCCACCTGGGGTTGGGACTTTTGCCTGCCGTTCGCCATTTGCGGCAATTGCGGTAGACAAGGCTGCATCGAAGACAAAACTAGCCGGCTTTCCGGCTTGATCCAGGTTCCGGCCGCCATCCTGATCGCCACTACCTGCTACCTCTCTGGTAGACATATTGATTAATCCTCTCATTTCTTGCCGGTACTGACGAGACCGGTAGCGGCCTTTAAACTTTGATTTGTTCGCACCCGCCTACGATGCCAAAATTCCGGCGTCACTTCGCGAGGAGTTTGCGACTCGATTGCAATTCCCGCCGGCCCTTCGCGGTAGTTTTTTAAAGCTGCGATCTTGAGTTCATTGAGCACATCGGGGACGATTTGGCAAACGATCAAGCGGGCATCCTCCTTATCATCATCATTGGCGCGAATGACAAATTAAGGCGCGTTATGGGTGCTTGTCGCGCTCAAGCTAGCCTCATAAAATGCCATGGAATGCTTCCAATCGTTCTGCTCGTGAAGAATGTTCGAAAGGCTGAGATTCCAGTTTTTCTCCGGCTCATAAATGCGCTCGCAAATGCGTGATAGAAACGATTGAATATCCCGATCTAGCCGCGTGCAGGAAGGCGGCACAGCGTACGTCAAGTCACAGCAAACTCAAATACCCAACGTACTTTGCCAAGAGTTTTTCATACTGGCCCCTCGATTTGCAAAAGCGCTTCAGAATCGTCGGCCACCGCGTAAGATCAAAGTCTCATAACAACAGCAAATGAAGACCCCTGGAATTGATTTCATCGTTGCCCCTTCGGTGTGGCGAACTGCCTGGGCTGTAATTCGCGCTCATGAGCCCGCGCACGGATTCGAGAGGTGGTTGCAGGTCGCGTCTGATGTTCCCGAGTCTCTCGCTCTGCCTTGAGCCAGTCCTGATCAGCCTGGACGGTAGCTGATTCAGTTATAAAGAGGCACCACCGGGTTCGGCCTATGAGCGCTGCAGTTGGGAACCGAAAGAGACCGTTGCGATCATCGTTGCAGACGGCTGTTGGCACAACCCCGCCCAAAAAGGCATTTTGGGTGTGAACGTGCCCCAAGGCGTTCACCCTGCGCGCTTCGGCAGCGCGCTCAAACCAGGAATCGTGAACGGCGATCCCGGGGGCTAGTCGTGGAGCACGACGCTGACGAGCGAACTGTGAACGTGCATGCCGCCGTCGTTGTAGTCAATGAACCCGAGGTCACGAAAACGATTAAGAAAAAAGCTGACTCGCGATCGAGTTGTGCCGATCATCTCAGCGAGAGTTTCCTGGCTCATCTTCGCAATGAGTGGTATTGGTTTCGACTCCTGGCCAAAATTGGCCATCAGCAGGAGTAGACGCGCAAGGCGTTTCTCGCTGGAGTTGAAAAGGTGATCCACCAAGTCCGCTTCCATGCGAACGTTTCGGACCAGTAGATAGGTGAGAAATCGTTCCGCAAACTCCGGATCCCGATGCAGCAACTCCAACATTCTCCGCTTATCCACCCGGATAATCGTGCTGCGCTGGTCCGCGCTTGCCGTGGCCATGCGGAGTGGTTGCCCCGCCAGACAACCCTCCCCGAAAAAGCTATCTTGCAGCAGAATGGCAACGACTGCTTCTTTGCCACGTTTGGATACCACAGTCAGCTTTACCTTGCCGCTCTGAACGTAAAACACAGCATCCGCCGGATCGCCTTGGGAAAAGACGGATTCGTCAATCTGGTATTCCTGGCTCGTCTTTCCAACCGAAAGCTTTGTCAGTAGGATGCGGGGATCGAACGTTGCGCCCGATTCTGCCTGTGAGCCGATCTTTACGAAGGTTAGCTTCTCTGGAAGAAATACCGCCGGGCGCAGGGACGGATTCTTGGCCGCAGAAGGTTTCCGCTTTTGTTTCGGGAAAATGACGAGGTGTTCGACGGCCATAATTCTCCAACTCGGAGATTTGCTGCAGAAAATTTTCGCCGAGCAACCGAAGTATACGCCAACCGAAGCACCAATCGCACAATTGCAAAGATAGGCGCTTGACCGAGCTATATTGCACAGACATTTCCGAACGATACAGAAATGTGAACAGCGTCCCGGCACGCCGGCAAGTCGATTTAGCCACAATCGACAATGGACTGCCAAGCGCAACAACACACATTCTTCACAAATGAGCTATCTAGCTCAGGCATAAATGTTCATCCCTGTCATTCTTTAGCCTCCTGAGTGTGTCGAGGGTGTGAGCGCAGATAGTCGAAGGCTTTTACTTTTGCCCCGCTGGGTGAAATATCAAATTTTCAAATCAAAGCGTACACATCCAGTCACATTGGCATCCTTCATCCGTGTGTGTCGCAGGAGCATCCGGCGAACACGATTCGAGCTAACAGTTGAGGGCAACACCTCTCGGCGGATGAGGGGCGTTAGCCCGAAAAGCCCGAAAGGTTGAAGTTATGCCGCTGATCCAACTTGTGGAAATCCTGGTCGTTGTAGGTGTTGTCCTCTGGCTGATCAATCGCTTCATCCCAATGCAGCGGACCATCAAGTCAATCCTGAATGCAGTGGTAGTCATTGCTGTTGTCCTGTGGCTTTTGAATGCCACTGGATTCTTGCATTCCTTCTCAAATATCCGCATTGGAAAGTGAAGGACGACGTAAAGGGACGCAGTCCAATAAGCCAACCACACAAATCAACATCGGTGCAGCGCAACACGGCAGGAATCTGCCACTGGGAGTTACAGTGAATACCAAGTGCCTATTAGCAGCCGGAGTTCTCCTCAGTTTGAGCGCGTTTGCTCAAACTACTTCCCACACCACGATCGTAGAGCGCACGACTCACACAACCACATTCCGGGTCAATGTAGTCAACCGCAGCGTACAGGCTGTCAACTATGAGCACCGCGGCGGATCCACAAAGGTAGACTTTGCGGGTACGAGCCTGATGCCTTTAGCGAACGGCGAAGCCAAAATTGAAAGCGAGCGTGGGTCGATTAAAATTCGGGCTGAGTTTGGCGACCTGCAGAATCCGGCTTCGTACGGCAATGAGTACCTGACTTACATTCTTTGGGCGATTTCCCCCGAGGGACGAGCTGTGAATCTGGGTGAAATGCTAGTAGGTGACAATAACAGAAGTAAGTTGGAAGTCACTACGGACCTGCAGGCGTTCGCTCTGATCGTTACCGCGGAGCCATACTACGCGGTGCGGCAGCCCAGCAATGTAGTCGTGCTCGAAAACGTTGTCCGTGAGGACACCAAGGGAACTGCTGAATCAGTCAATTCGCAATACGAATTGATGGAGCGCGGAGGATACATTCCCACCGGCTACAAATTCGATCCCGTGGTTCTGAATACGGCGCTGCCATTGGAATTCTTCGAAGCGCGCAACGCTTTGCGCATTGCGCAATCCGAGGGAGCCGAGACCTACGCCAGCGACAGTTATCAGCACGCCGTCCAGTTGATGCAAACCGTGGATGAGTATGCAACCTGGAAGCACATTGAGCGAAAGCAATTGATCGCAGTTGCCCGCGAAACAGTACAAACCGCCGAAGACGCACGAGAGATCGCAGTCAAGAAAATGGAAAAACAACGCTTGGCGGACAAGTTGCAGGCTTCAACCGACGCCCAGGCGGAATCGCGCGAACAGGCTGATGACGCGATTCGGCAGAGAAATCAGGCCCAGTCTGATACTGCAACAGCGCAGGCGGCGAAGGTTCAAGCTGAAGCCGATGCGATGAATGCACAGGCCGCCACGACTCAAGCACAATCCGACACCGCACTGGCACGGAAAGAAGCCGCGGATGCACAGGCGGACGCAGAGACGTCCCGCTTAGCCACACAGCAGGCACAGCAGAATGTGCAGCAGGCGGATACAGATAAGGCCACTTTGCGCACGAAACTCTCCGAGCAGTTAAACTCCATCCTTCAGACACGCGACAGCGCTCGCGGGCTCATCGTGAGCATGTCAGACGTCTTGTTCGACACCGGGATGTACTCATTGAAACCAGGCGCGAGGGAAAAACTCGCCAAGGTGGCAGGGATTCTGCTTGCCTACCCTGGACTCAATATTGCAGTCGGCGGATACACGGATAATGTGGGCGGCGACGAGATGAACCAGAAACTGTCAGACCATCGCGCCGGATCCGTGCGTGATTACCTTGTACAGCAAGGTGTGGCGTCCGGCTCGGTCAGCGCGGAAGGGTTCGGCAACACTTTGCCGGTAGCTTCCAACGACAACTCTGCAGGCCGGCAGCAGAACCGGAGAGTGGAACTTGTCGTATCCGGCGAAGCTATCGGTAACCCAGGCAATGTAACAACAGGAAGCCTGCGCTAAGGCAGGCGGCAGCAACGAGGTAATACTCAAATGAAAGCGATCGGAATCACCAGCACAACTATACTAGCCCTGCTTCTCGCAATGGCTGCTCCTGCCTGGGCGCAGGAACAGCACGAGCAGGAGCAAGAAAAAAAACCTGCGCAGCAGGAAGAAAAAAAAGCGCAACCGCAAAAGTCCGCATCACAAGAGCAAAAGCCCGCAGCGCAGAAAGAAAAGACCGCCAAGCCGGAAGAGCAAAAATCACAGCAGCAGGGGAAAAGCGCTAAACCCGAAGGAAAAAGCGCGGCGCAACCCGCGGTGCAGGCTCAGCCTGGCAAGCAGGCGCAGCAAGCTCACGGCGGACGCATTCCCGCCGACCGCTACAAGGCCAACTTCGGGCAGCAACACACGTTTCATGTAAGCCAAGCCGATTATGGCAGGGACCGTCGCTTCCAATACGGTGGTTATTCGTTTGGATTCGTTGACCCTTGGCCAAGCAACTGGCTCTACACGCAGAACGTCTATGTTATCGAAATTAACGGAGTGTACTACCTATGCAACGCGATGTATCCCGGCGTCAACATTGCGCTCAGCATCGCACTCTAGCAGTTAACTCGAAATGATTGGAACAAGGTAAGCGTTTTCCGGCGTGAGTCCACTCTGTGGACTCACGCTTTTATTGGCGCCGGCTGCGTGCCTTCTGGCATTCGTCGAAAAGACTCGCTGGGACACCCAAAAACGTTGCTCACGTTTCTATCGATATTTCTCATTTTGAGCAGAATTGACCATCGCCAAACCAGAACAGCCTTTATAACCATAGTTAGATGTACCCTCAACGCGAAAAAGGAGTGAGATATGCTTGGAACTATATTGATCGTGATTCTGGTATTGGCGCTCGTCGGTGCACTTCCAAGATGGTCACACAGCAGGGACTGGGGATATTATCCGACCGGAGGCATAGGACTGGTTCTTCTGATCGTTCTGGTTCTCCTCGTGCTCGGCCGGATCTGAACCATGCGCGCCTCATTAGCATCTTTAGGTGCCATCAATGAGCGTTGGCGCCTGCTTTCTCGTCGCGCATCAACTCTTCTTGTCATCGTATTGATGTGCAGTTTTGGGGCACCAGCATACTCGGTTTTGACCCACGAGGAGATAGTGGACCTGCTCTGGACGAGCGAAATTCGCACCCTCTTGCTCATAAGCTATCCAGGATTATCCGAGGAACAGATCCGGGAGGCCCATGCTTATGCGTACGGCGGCGCCGTTATTCAGGACCTCGGCTACTATCCTTTTGGTAACAGAGAGTTCAGCAACCTGGTGCATTACGTCCGCAGCGGAGACTTCGTCCGTGAGTTGCTGCTTGAAAGCCGGAACGCAGATGAATACGCTTTCGCCCTGGGCGCACTGTCCCATTATGCTGCCGATATCGCCGGTCATCAGGAGGCAGTGAACCCCGCCGTAGCGATTGAGTATCCGAAGCTACGGGCGGAGTATGGAATGTCAGTCCGATATGCCCAGAACAAGACGGCGCACCTGAAGACAGAGTTCGGCTTTGATACCCTGCAGGTTGCGAAGAACCGTTACGCCTCGCAGCAGTATCACGATTTCATCGGATTCCAGGTATCCAAGCCTCTACTGGAAAGGGTGTTTCCGGTCGTATACGGAATGGAGTTAAAAGACGTGCTCGTCCACGAGGACCTAGCGGTTGGTTCGTTCCGTTTCGCGGTAAGTCGGCTTATTCCAGAAATGACCCGAGTCGCACTGCAGACCCACAAAAAAGATATGATGCGCGAGAAGCCGGATTTTGCAAAACAAAAGTTTCTGTATCGTCTTTCGCGCTCAGGTTATGAAAAGGAATGGGGAAAGGATTACGTGAAGCCAGGTTTCGGCACGCGCGTCCTGTCAACACTTTTGCGATTCACGCCGAAAATTGGCCCGTTCAAAGGACTGGCATTCAAAAGCCCAACTCCACAAACGGAGGATCTGTACATTAAGAGCGTCAATACCGCGGTCGACCAGTATCGAGCTTTCTTGGAGGAAGTGAAAACCGGTTCACTCGCGATCTCCAATCGCGACCTTGACAGCGGAGGCACGACCACAGCAGCGGAATATTCACTGGCTGACGATACATATGCACAGTTGCTGATTCAGCTGGAAAAGCAGGATTTTAAAGGCACATCACCCGAACTTCGCGAGAACATCCTGCAGTTCTATTCCGACCTCTCGATACCGATTGAAACAAAGAAAAACCAACACCGGTGGGAGGAGGTACAGGGCGCTCTTGGTAAGTTGAAGTTAGTCGAGTCAATGCCGAGTGTCGCGGGCCTTTCAGCGCAATAATCGCGAACTCTGTGGCGATTGCTCCGAACACTGCGTTCTATTGCTCAACTTCAGTTCATCCAACGTCGAGTTTGCGTAGGCTTTCACATAAAAAACCGAGCCCTACGCGTGAATGGGCTTTTGAGCAATACAACCCGCCTCAGAACGGCGAGAACAGTTCTGCCGCCGTCTAGCCATCAAAAAGAAACGTTTGCAGGGCTTCATGCACGTTCAGGCTCCCGTTGTAGTCGATATATCCCTTTGTGCGAAACCGGTTCATGAAAAAACTCACCCTGGAACGGGTAGTTCCAACCATCTCTGCGAGCGTCTCCTGGTCTATCTTTGGAACGCCTAACTCCCCCTTCGTCTGCTGTCCGAAATCCGCCAGTATTAATAGCAGGCGTGCCAATCGCTTCTCGCTGGAGTTGCAGACTTGATCCACCAGATCCTCTTCGATTCTTCCGATGCGAAACAGAAGGTGTGAGGTGAAGAGCTTCGCAAAAACTGGTTCTCGCTGAAGGATGCGGACGATATCCGACCTTTTTACCCGGATAATGGTGGAGTCTCGAATCGCTGTTGCGCTGGACGTTCGCAACGAACGTCTGGTCAGGCAACTCTCGCCGAAGAAATCGCCGCATCGCAGAATTGCGATCACGGCTTTCTTTCCACTCTTGGATGTCACGGACAACTTCGCATTGCCATTCTGGATGTAAAAAATGGCATCGGCTTTATCGCCCTGGCCGAAGATTGTTTGTCCGCTCCGGTATTCCTGGGTGGTCGAATGAGTCCCGACGCTTTTGGACAAGCCCAAGTAATTAAAGGCAAGAGAACCTTCGTCGGCCATTGCAGACTCCTTAAGCGAGACGTTTCTGCAAGCGAGATTACCTGTGCGTCTCGCCGTTGGCTGGTCAATTGCGCTCACAAGTAAGAAAATTTTCCAAATTCTGGGCCCGTGCAACACCCAGCAAGCCTTTAGCTGGACGCGTGAGTCGTGGTTTACGTTGCAAAAACCTAGCGGTGTCCGACTCAGTTAAAGCCGTGGATAAATTGCTGTTTGTGCCGGGCGGTATGAAATACTCCCCCTTGAACACAGCGTGTTCGGAACTTCGCAGAATTGTGTGCAAAGCGCCCACTCCTTTGGGACATTCCAGACTGATTTTGGGTGGTCGCCGCTGGTGCGTCACAAGAACTGCCTGGTGATTGACGCTATCACGCATGAAATGAAAAGCCAAGTGTCAAGTGTTTTGGGCCGAACGCACTTCAAGTCTTAAGTGTTTTATGACCTCGGTTATAGTCTCGCAACCGCTGCGAGCCGACCTCGGCACTTTACGAAGTCTCCAGGTCTGTCATGAAAGGACTATAGCCCCAGAGGACGCTGACATCCGCACGCTGTTCGACGGGGAGTGGCCGGAATGGCAATCCGATCGACGCCAGCGAACGCGAGGCAGAAAAGCAATGAGGCCAACTTCGCAGCAGGTGTTTTTAGTGAAATTTCCGATAGAAAGGCAATCTCAGATCGCGCAGAGGCGTGGTAGGAGAGGCCCGGTTCAGCTCACCGACGTGGCCTGCGCAATTCTCAAGGCAGGGCGAACAGCGGCAGCTCCGAGGCAATCTTGTCCCCCGTCCAGTATTCCGATGAACGTATCGGATTGCTCAGCGCAGCAAATTGAGCAATGCGACACTCATACTGCAAGCGCCGATAGTTTCTTGTTGAGATAACTACGCGACTGCACTCGCTTTTCGCGCAGCAGTCGATCGACTCTATTTTTGCCTACCAAAAGAAACCGGAGATAGCAATGAACGATCGTAATTCCGTTGTGGCCATTTACGATACGCACGAGCAGGCTGAGCAGGCGGTAAAAAGCCTTCAAGAGGCTGGCGTTGACATGAAAACGTTGTCGATCGCGGCGAAGGACCAACACACAGATGAACACGTCGTCGGTTATTACAATACTGGTGACCGCATGAAGTATTGGGGGGAAATGGGCGCCTTCTGGGGCGGTTTCTGGGGACTGCTTTTTGGATCTGCGCTTTTTGTCATACCAGGTCTCGGCCCCGTTCTGATTGCTGGTCCCCTGGTAGCGTGGATCGTGGCAGGTTTGGAAGGTGCAGTGGTAGTAGGCGGTGTCGGCGCGATCGGGGGAGGGTTGGCAAGTATCGGGATACCGAAGGACAGCATCCTCAAATACGAACTCGCGTTGAAAACTGACAAGTTTCTGCTGATCGTTCACGGCTCGCCAGACGTCGTGGCCAAAGCGAAAGACATTATCAAGGGAGCAAAGCATAGTTCCTATGATGTGCACGGCGAGACCGCCCTGGTTAGCTGATTTCCCGCGGTCGCAGTGGAGGAGAACACCATGCCACAGAGCACACACGCACAAGCATCAGAGTTGCACAACCTTGCCATTCACGCTCATCAAGCCGCCGTCGTTGCGCACGATCACGGCGACCACCTCACGGCACACGAACTCAGCAAACAAGCGCTGGAACATTCCATGAATGCCTTTGGCCTCGCCGAGAAACTCGCCACAGAGGCAGAAAAGTCCGGGAAAAAGCACGCGTGAGACGGCTCAAGTGAACTAGAGGAATCGAGCGAAGCAAGGAAACGGGAGCGGTGGCACCGGACGCGATGCAAAATGCATTGCGGTACCGAGAGTGCAAGTAAACACCGCCATCCTTTTCAAGTTTACTTGGCAGAACTTCGTCGGCAGGAACCATTGCACTTTTTCCAGCACTCCACCGCAGGCTGAAATTTCCGTTCTTCACGTGAGCACTATAGCTCAGACAGCCCAATCGCGAAAGACTAGCGTTGGAGGTACCTCACCACGCTGCCAATGCGATGGACGCAGAGATGCCGTGCAGGGGTAGAAAAACAGAGGCTTCACCTTGAAGAAAATCATGTTGTTCGTTGCGTTAGTCAGTCTAACCAGCCTCGGCTGGGCACAGTCGCACCTCGAAAAATCCACCGACCGCCTTGACAATGCAGCCAAGGTGCTGCACGAAATCATGGGTGCGCCGGATAAAGGCATTCCAGAAGAAGTACTGGACCATGCGAAATGCATAGCAGTTGTTCCGCACTTGCTCAAGGGCGGCTTTGTGTTTGGCGCAGAGAACGGCCGAGGCGTGGCAACGTGCCGCACGGCTGAGGGTTGGAGCGCACCTGCGTTCTTTGCGATCACGGGCGGCAGCTGGGGATTACAGATCGGAATTGAAGGCATCGACCTAGTCATGATCATCCAGAATGACAAGGGCATGAGGCGTTTGCTACAGAGCAAGTTCGAACTCGGAGCCGATGCCTCCGCAGCTGCGGGACCGGTGGGCCGTCATGCGTCAGCCGACACCGATTGGAAACTGAACACGGAAATCCTGACCTACTCCCGCGCCAAGGGCGCATTTGCCGGACTCACCCTGGACGGAGCCTCGATTCGCCGCGACGACGATTCGATGGAGGCGATTTATGGCCGTAATGTTTCAACCCGGGCTGTGTTAACCGGCAGGGTGAAAGCGACAGAATCGTCCGAGCGCTTCCTGAATGCAGTGAGAAATGCAAAGGCGCAGGCCGTTGCTGCAAAATAGCCAGCTACAAATTTGAGGCGTGTGCCCGGGAAGGAATCAGATCCCGGGCCCACCGCCAGTTAAGGAGGACTCGAAATGCTTTGGACAATTTTCGTAATCTTTCTGATCCTGTGGCTTCTCGGTTTCAGCCTTCACATTGCCGGAGGGATGATCCATATCCTGCTGGTTGTGGCGCTGGTCATCCTGATCTTCAATCTGGTGTCCGGACGCCGTTGAGTAACGCATTACCATATGTGAAAAGAGTGCGATGACATCACAAGAGAATGCATTACTGCGCGGCCCGTTGGCCCGGCTCAAAGTACGTACGCTAAAGCTCGAAGAAAAGCTTGCAGCGTCGTTGCGTATGAAGTCCAGTGCTTCTCTTCCAAGCCGGATCGCGGTAATTGGAAACTACCTTCCGCGGCAGTGTGGCATCGCGACTTTCACAACGGATTTATGCGACGCGATCTTCGCTGAGTATGGTTCAGTCCAACTCTTGGCTGTTCCGGTCAACGATCCAGGATCGCAGTATACCTATCCGCCGCGAGTTCGATTCGAACTGATGGAAAGTGATCCTGCCTCGTATGAAGATGCTGCCGACTTTCTCAATTTCAGCAACGTCGACCTGGTCTGTTTGCAACATGAGTACGGCATTTTTGGAGGGCCGTCCGGGAGCCACATCCTGCGCTTGCTCCGCCGCCTGAAGATGCCCGTTGTAACGACGCTGCATACGGTTCTTCGCGAGCCGGACGCCAGTCAGCGGAATGTCATGGACGAGATCACCGCGCTTTCGGACCGGTTGATCGTCATGAGCGAACATTCGTCGCGGCTTTTGCAGGAAGTGTTCGGCGTTCCAGAAGAGAAGATCGACATCATTCCTCATGGCGTTCCCGACCTGCCCTTTGGAGACCCCAACTACTACAAGGACGCTTCAGGAACAGAAGGCAAGTCTGTACTGCTCACGTTTGGACTGCTGTCGCCGAACAAAGGAATCGAACGCGTAATCGAAGCAATGCCGCGCATCGTCGCCCAGCACCCGGAAGCAGTCTATGTGATCGTAGGAGCGACTCATCCCCACATTAGGCGCCGCGAAGGCGACCAATACCGGCTGCAATTGCAGGCTCTGGCAAGAAAGCTCGGGGTCGAGCGCAATGTGATATTCCACAACCGGTTTGTTACGCCGGAAGAGATGGCGCAATTTGTTGGTTCAGCAGACATCTACATCACACCCTATCGCTACGAGGCGCAGGCTGTATCAGGCACCTTGGCGTATGCGCTAGGCGCGGGCAAGGCGATCATTTCGACTCCATACTGGCACGCCGCCGAACTTCTTGCCGACGGACGCGGAATGTTGATTCCGTTTGAAGACTCCCAAGCAATTGCGAGTACTGCGCTTGAACTCCTCGAAAACGAGGCGGCGCGTCATGCCATGCGCAAGCGCGCATATTTGTATGGGCGCAATACTGTTTGGAACAAGGCCGCCGAATCTTACATGAGCGCGTTCGTGCACGCCCGTTCTGACCGAATGCGCACTCCACGTATTGCGTTCTCCGACTTGAATGCCGAGCGAACGCTGGACAGGCTGCCATCCATTAAGCTGGATCACCTGTATCGGATGACGGACAACACCGGGCTCTTGCAGCATGCCGTGTTTTCCGTTCCAAACTATGGAGAAGGTTACGCGACCGACGACAATGCGCGTGCCTTGATCGTGTCAGTGATGCTCGAGCAACTCGGCGTGACCGCGCTTTCCGAGTCGGCCAACCTTACGTCTCGCTATCTGGCCTTCCTTTGGCACGCATTCAATCCCGTAACCGGCCGGTTTAGAAACTTTTTCAGCTACGAGCACCAGTGGCTCGAGCCCCAGGGATCGGAAGATAGTCATGGCCGCGCACTGTGGGGCTTGGGAACGGTGCTAGGGCGCTCCAAGTCACCGGATTTGAGGGGTACGGCAGGACGCTTGTTTGAAGCTGCGGTCACTGCCAGTCTCGCCTTCACCAGTCCCCGTGCATGGGCCTTCGCGGCCCTGGGGCTGCAGGAATCTCTCGAGGGCTGTCCAGGAGACCGTGCGGCTCTGCAGATGATGGACGAATTGTCGCACCGGTTGCTGGATACCTATGCATCCAATCACTCCACAGAATGGCGCTGGTTTGAAGACGTTCTAGCATATTCCAACGCCCGGCTGCCACAAGCTCTCATTGCGTGTGCTGTGCGCTCCGCAGACGAAGCGATGCTTGCGGCGGGCCTGGAATCACTGGACTGGATCCTCACCATGCAGCGTTGCGAAACCAAAGGACACTTTGTGCCCATCGGATCAGGAGGCTTTTACCGCAAGGACGGCGAGAGAGCGCGCTTCGATCAACAACCCGTCGAGGCAAGTGCTACCGTGTCCGCATGCCTGCAGGCATTCCGCGCAACCGCCGATGACCGCTGGCTGAAAGAGGCTTGGTCAACCTTCAACTGGTTTCTTGGCGACAATGATCTCCAGATCGTCCTGTACGACTCCAGCACCGGCGGTTGCCGCGATGGTTTGCATCCCGATCGTGTCAACAATAATCAGGGTGCCGAGTCCACGCTATCCTTTTTGATGGCGCTGTTGGAGATGCGTCTGCTTGAAGCCGCTGACCTGCCGTTTACCAAGCGCGAAGCAATTTCGAGTTCAACCATTTTACAACGTACCGGTATTTCACTGGGGACTTCATGAGCGTAGTGATTCACGACGAACCGCTGCTGCACCGGCATCCGGCAAATCCGATCTTGACGAGCAAAGACTGGCCGTACGCGATCAACAGTGTGTTCAATGCAGGGGCAACTCTGCTTGAAGATGGTTCAACCCTTCTGCTCTGCCGTGTAGAGGACCGCAGGGGACTTTCCCATCTTTGTGCCGCGCGCTCCGCAAATGGCGTGGACGGATGGCAGATCGACGCGACGCCAACCCTAATGGCGAATCCGGAGGAATACCCGGAAGAGCTATGGGGCATCGAAGACGCGCGAATTACCTATGTGCAGGAACTGAAACAGTATGTCGTGGCTTACACCTCATATTCACGCGGCGGTCCTGGCGTCTCGCTTGCCCTTACCAAGGATTTCCATGCCTTCGAAAGACTTGGTGTGGTCATGATGCCCGACGACAAGGACGCGGCGCTTTTACCGTACAAAATTGACGGACGTTGGGCACTCATCCATCGGCCGATGACGAACCTCGGCGCTCATATTTGGATATCCTACTCGCCGGACCTCCGGCATTGGGGCTCTCACAAGGTGATGCTGGAAGCGCGCCGCGGCGCTTGGTGGGACGCAAATAAGATCGGCCTGTCGTCCCCGCCAATCGAGACCGCCAGAGGCTGGTTGATGCTCTACCACGGAGTCCGGGACACTCCATCAGGCTGCCTCTATCGCCTAGGTGTTGCTCTCTTCGACATCAACAAGCCGGAAAATTGTTTACTGCGCGGAAACCAATGGATCTTTGGACCGGAGACTGACTACGAATGTCACGGCGATGTCGATGATGTCGTGTTCCCTTGCGGGAACACGATGAACGCCGACGGCGACACAATCAATGTTTATTACGGAGCAGCGGATTGCTCAATCGCCTTGGCTCGCACAAGTGTTAAAGCTCTCTTGGAGTGGCTCGATGCCAACGGAGATCGCGATCGCCGGCATCGGGCGTAGGATCTATGAAAGTCTTGAGCTGGA
Source organism: uncultured Acidobacteriaceae bacterium (assembly GCA_964591805.1). Classification (GTDB taxonomy): domain Bacteria; phylum Acidobacteriota; class Terriglobia; order Terriglobales; family Acidobacteriaceae; genus TOLSYN. The sequence continues at coordinate 24,527 of CAZQDD010000012.1, forward strand.
TGATTCAGTTGTTTTCTGGATGCCATCACCGCGAACTGAGCCGCGTCTTTACCATACAGAGCCGGACCTACCAGGTCTGCCTCGATTGCGGACGCAAGATTGACTACTCGTGGGAACTGATGCGTTCTCTGGAGCCGCGCCCTGCTGCAAATCGTCTTGCCTTGCGGGAAAGCAGAAGTCGCGTGCAGGACTCAATCACTTGACGGGCGAATCCGCCGTCCATCTTTACTCTGCTCGATGAATCACTTTGCTGCAACCTATGGATCGTGCGGTCCCAGTCTGACGTAAATTATTTTCCATTCACGCTGCTTGAAGCAAGGCTCTACCGGGCATCTGCAGGCGAATCCTTGAGATCTCAAGTCCGGACCGAGCACGCCAACGTCACTCAATCCGGGCCGACTATACGCAAAGGCGACGTCGTTGGCCGCATCAATATTCCAAAATTGGGGCTGTCGGTGGCCGTCCTGCAAGGGACAAGCTCGCGAATCCTGCGACTGGGGGCGGGCCACATCGATGGTACGCCTTCACCCGGAGAACCAGGCAACAGCGGAGTTGCAGGGCATCGTGATACGTTTTTCCGCGGCTTAAAGGACATCCGCAAGGAAGACAAAATTCAGCTTCAGACAGCAACCAAGTTAGTTGACTACGAGATGAACTGGATAAAGATTGTCGGTCCCAATGACACCGCAGTACTACAATATTCGGGAGACATATCCACGCTCACGCTCGTGACCTGCTCCGTTCTATCTAGTTGGCTCCGCGCCGAAGCGGTTTGTGGTGCAGGCTCGCAAAAGCTAGAAGGTCGCGGCTCCTTGCGGCTATCGAACCGGTACAACAGCGCTTGGGATGGGAACAGATCCGCCTGGGCTTTGTGTCGACGAAATCACCGTTTGCGGTTGCTTTTCGCGAGGGATCACAGCCCCGGCCGGATAGATGAGGATCTGCACCGTCCCCCAGTCGCCATCTGAATTCGTATCCGCCTGTTTGCCCATTCCCAAAGTTTTGAGCTGGCTGTCCTCGAAGCCGAAGTTCCCGACCAAATACTCGCGCACGACCATAGCCCGCGCTTCGGTGAGCACCATTTCCTTCTGGGAATCGCCTTCTTTGCCAGCGGAGACTACGATCACCGCGAACCCGAACTGGTTATTGGCCAAAAACTCGCCGCTAGCTTGCAGGGATTTCTGATTCTTCAGCTTGGCAGAATCCTGCTTATCGAAAAGTTGCTTGGATGAGTACGTAAACTGCTTGATGGGTGTGGCTTGCGGCATCGCTTCAAGTTCATTCTTAGCCAAATCGGCCGAATCTTCGTATCCCCGGCTCTTGAAGTAACCGCGCAATAGGAAGTTGTGTTTCAATGCTTCCATATTTTCCTGGAAGTCGGTGACTCCTGCCCGCGCCTGAACCATCGTGTCATGTATGGCGCCTGCCGTCTGTTGGAGGTCGCTGTAGAGTTCCCTGTCGTTTACCAGCGCGCCTACAGTTCCTTCACCCTGGTCGATCTTGGCGGATATCGACCTCAGGCTTGACGTCGCTTGAGTGGTGTTCTGGATAGCCTGCTGGCTGCTATCGAGAACGCCATCTACTTTCTTGAGCAGGTCTGCCATTTCGAGTGGCTGTTGACTGGCGAGCATATCGCCATTCCGGACGTCGGGAGAACCGGCAGAGCCAAACGAGATTGCGAGATACTGGTTGCCCAACATTCCTTCGGTCTCAATCGTGGCTACGGAGTCTTGCTTGATAATCGCGTGCGTCGATTTGCTGAGATTGATGAATACAGTAACTTTGTCACCAGGCTTGTTCGGCAATTCAATGCTGTGCACTGTTCCGCTGTGGACTCCACCTACCCGAACATCGCCACCTGCATCCAATCCAGCTACGTTGCCGAACTGCGCCTTCACCTGGTACGTCGAGCTGAACAGGTACTGCTTGTTTCCAATGATGAAAACGCCAGCCACCAGAATGGCTAAGGTCAGGACGATGAAAGCTCCCAATCGCGCTGCTCTTGACATAGGTTCTCCTACGAATGCTTCAGAAACTCACGAACAAATTCGTCGTTGCTACTCTGAAGTTCTTGAAAGGTGCCTTCGGCAGTAACATTGCCTTGATTAAGCAGGATCAGGCGGTCCGCAATTGTCTTTGCACTGTGCAGGTCGTGAGTTACCACGATGGACGCCATCTGATGTTCAGCCTGGAGTTTAAGAACCAAGTCATCAATCTCGGCGGAGCTGATTGGATCCAGGCCAGCGGTGGGTTCGTCGAGCAGCAGAATTCCCGGCTCCAAGGCCAATGCCCGCGCCAGCCCAACCCGTTTTTGCATGCCGCCGGAGAGCTCCGAAGGCATTTTATCGAGATGACCTTCCATTCCAACTTCCGCCAATAATTGCTTGACGCGCTCGCCCTGCTCTGAATCCGACATCTCCTTCCGATGGTGCAGGAGAGGAAAAGCCACGTTCTGCTCAACAGTCAGCGAATCATAGAGTGCAGCATGCTGAAACAGAAAGCCCATTTTTTTCCGTATAACATTGAGTTGGTCGAGAGAGAGGCCGGCGATGTCTTCTCCGTGAATGCGCACTGCCCCAGAGTCAGACGTCTGCAGGCCAATGATGAGCCTTAGCAGGACGCTCTTGCCACTACCGCTGCGCCCCAGTACCGCCAGGGTTTCGCCGCGGCTCACGGCGAAACTGATTCCGCTCAAAACTGCTTGAGTTCCGAACGATTTGCAAACGTCTTCGATGGCGACAGCCGGCGTGTCTTTGGTTTCGTGTGCTTGCAGTTCCGTCGGAAATTGTTCGGTCGTGGCCATAGTTTGTCTACACATGTTTAAGTTGTTGTTTACGGGAAAAAAATGATGATGAACTTTACGAGCACCACATCAGCCAGAATCACGAACAGGGAAGACAAGACCACCGAACTGGTAGCTGCGCGGCCCACACCTTCAGCGCCTCCCCGGGTGCGCATCCCCTGAAAGCAAGCGACTAACCCGATGATCAGTCCAAAGACAGCAGTCTTGAATGTGGGGGGCAGGAAATCATTAAAATCTGCTCCTTTAAAGCCGCTGGTAATGAACTGATGAAACGAGAGCGGCTCGGTTGACGCCAGCGCGACCCAGCCCATCACTAAGCCGCAAGCATCGGCGGCAAGCGTCAGTAACGGAAGCATCAGGGTGCAAGCCAGGATGCGAGTTGCAGCCAGCAACCGGTAAGGGTTCACCGCAGACGCTTCGATTGCATCGATCTGCTCGGTCACCTTCATCGACGCTAACTCAGCGCCAATTCCGGCGCCGACGCGGCCACTTACAACCAGGGCGGTGGTGATCGGACCTATTTCATGGACGACGGAGTATACGAGCGCCGCCGGGAGCAGCGATTTGGCGCCAAATCGAGTCATGCTCTGCACGGACTCCAACGAAAGCACTACCCCGATGGCAGCACCCGCCAATGCGACCAGCGGCAGGGACTTGGATCCAATCTCGTCAAGTTGCCGGAATAACTCGCGGAACTCAAATGGCGGCGTCACGCCGGCCCGGACGACGCGCCAGAAGAAAAAGCCCAGTTCTCCGAACCATTCAAGAAATTCGGTGCTCACCCACTTGGAGGCGGTCCGCTCTGGCGACGAGAGTGAAAGCGGCTGCCCAGAGAATAAAGGAGACAGACCCCCGACCGCGAGTAGTTTGCGGTCACTCATCGGCTTGGCTCCGCAACCGGCGCTGCATGCGGGCTATTGAGGTGCATACGTGAAAGAAGAGAATGCGGGCCACCGTAGAGAAATTCCAGCAGGACGTTTTCGCCAAGATTTCCCAGCAGGTTGTAATTTCCCATTCGCAGCGCGGACTTGGCACCATAGTTGTCGGGGTACCAGGCGTAAACCGCCGTCACCGTACCCGCATAGGGCGCTATAAACGCGGAGAACGAGAAGGCGCGGTGGCCGTCTTCGCCGTGCCGCGCTGTCAAAGTTGACACCACGGCATGCCTGAGACGCGGGAATATGCCATTGCACTCACAACGGTAGTACACGGTGTCTTCCTTAAGTGCTTCGGCTAGCGCATAACGTGTCGTGGTACTGATCGCAACGATGCCGAAGTCGGAACCAAATCGCCTGCCGTAGCCGGCCGCTCCTTGCTGCCACGCCGCCGGAGTATTGTCAATTTGGCCCATGCCAGCCACGACTGCGGCACCAGCGAGGGGATACGGGCCAAACGCGTCAAATACGTAAGTGCGGAGTTTTGTCTCCTGTGTGGGACGCGTATACACGAGGTTCGTTTGCGGTCCGGTATTTGTAATAAAGCCTGAAGGGTCAACCGCATCTGCCAGTGATTGCGCTCTTGCCACCATTGGAAGTGCTGCGAGATTCGCGGTCGCAAATAGTAAGAGCATGGTTCGGCGCATCTTCATCCGACATTCTCCTCTGGTAAAAAACACGCTGTACGGCCCGCGCTTTCCCTAAGAAAAAGGTTCTAGTCCGCGCATTCAACCGCCCACAATGGTGGATGCTGCCCACACCTTCTCGCCAGGTACTTGACACTTGGAGAGTCTGGCAGAGCTGGAAAGACAAAAGCTGTTCACTATTGCTCAAGTGAAGAAATAACAATGGCGGGATCAACGTCATACGCCTTCACAGAAGCGCTTGGCTGGCGCCAAGGTCTGGACAAGGAATTGAAGCAGGCACGTGCCTTAGATCGGCGATGACCGGATACATCTAAGAAAGAACCCGAAGGTTCTCATATTAGTCAGTAACCCCATAAAATTCCAACTTTCCCAGATTCTTGCGCAGAGCCACAAAAGCATGCGCGTTCCGGAACGGCCGGTTTTTCTCCGCACCGAGGCGATATCGACCCACAAGAACGGTTTGCATAGAGCGGGACGTGGAGAGTCCTGCACGGGACGCCGCTTTGAGCCAGTTCCCTCGGCCGCACATCTAATACTGTAGTGATAAAGTTAGGACGCAATTGGCACGCGGAGCACATGGAGACATCAACGTTTCGCAGGGTATTCAAAGCATTTCAATATCGAGATTTCAGGCTGATGTGGTTCGGTGCCTGCATGTCCAGCATTGGCACCTGGATGCAGATCGTGGCGCAGGGCTGGTTGATCTATCGACTCAGCCATTCGCCATTCTTGCTCGCGTTGGACCAATTTCTAGGCGGCATTCCCATCTTCCTGTTTTCCCTGATTGGCGGAGTGGTGGCTGACAGAATTGAGCGGCGGAAAATTCTCCTCGTCTCCCAGTATATACAGATGGCGAGCGCAGCGGTGCTCACAGTGCTGGTCGCGACCGGACTTGTCCACGTGTGGCCGATCCTCTGTCTCTCGTTCATTTCCGGCTTGGCACAGGCTTTTGGCGGGCCGGCCTATCAGGCGCTGATCCCTACCCTGGTCAAGAGGGGGGACATGCCGAACGCCATTGCGCTGAATTCGATCCAGTTCAATTTGGCGGTAACCATTGGACCCGCGTTGGCAGGTCTGGTGCTGGCAGATTTTGGCGAAAAGTGGTGCTTCGGGCTGAATGCGCTTTCCTTCCTTGCGCCGGTGATTTCGCTCTCGATCATCTCGGCCCGATTTGTGCCGGTGACTACCACTGATTCGATTCTTAGCAGTCTGAAGCAGGGCATCCAGTTCGTTCGCAAGCAGGACTGCTTGACCGCGCTCATCGTGTTGGCGTTCTGCATGACCGCTCTGAGTATGCCGATGCGAACCTATCTCCCAGTATTTGTAAGAGACATCTTTCACCGCGGCCCGGAAGTCTACGGCAGCATGCTGTCACTGATGGGAATGGGTTCGATCTGCGGCTCCCTGCTTGTGGCCGGCAAGGGCAACATACGCAGCAAGGGACGGTTTGCACTATGCATGTTAATTTGCCTGGGCGCCGGGATCGCAGGGTTCTCTTTTTCAAGATTATTGGTGTTGAGCTATGCCATGCTGGCGATTGTGGGAGCCTCCATGATGGCTGTGTTTGCCACGGTGAATTCGCTGGTGCAGTTGATTACTACCAACGAAATGCGCGGACGTGTGATGAGTGTATACAACTGTGCTTTTCGCGGAGGCATGCCCATGGGAAACCTGCTGTCGGGATGGCTTGTTCCCGTGTTCACGGCACCAGTATTGCTGGGAGTGAACGGACTGTTACTGGTTCTGGTAGCTCTGTACTTTCTGCTGGTGCAACGGCGAGTGGCGGCGCTTTGACCCTCTTGTGACATACGCAATTAGAGCGAGCAGGTTCGAAATGCAGGTTGGAGCCGAGTTCGCCGATCTCGTTCTGCTTGAGCGTGAGCGTGTGGAGCATCACCTTCTGGCTGGCTTGTGATTCCGGGGCAATCGGGAAATATAGAGCTCGGTCATCTATCTTCACAGGAAAGGCGCGGGCAATCCGCAATCATCCGTTCTTCCGCCAGATTGGTACTAATCAACACCCATTGTACCGGTGACATGGGACCGATGATTCATTTGGGGCAGCCTGAGGTTCCGAAGGTTTTTGCCGCCAATTGGAACAGTGATTGCTGACCTCACTAGCGCTGCTTCGGCGGGACCGGGGTTATGGTACGTTCCGCATCAGTGTGGTAAGCGAGAGGCCTTTTGGCGCCAACGATCCGGGCGAGTGTCAGCTTCACCGCAGTCCGTCATTCTGGTGCAATCAAGCTGCCGGAAGATTTTCTTGACGCTTGATGCACAGAACACATCTGTGTGATACATTCGACCGACTAGTTGTCCGTCCTGTTTGGCCCCGAAACTGTTCCAGAGATAATCGTGCGCAACGACTTGAAATTCATTCTGGGAAGTAAAGGGATACAGGCTGGATTACGAAGGAAAAAGAGAAAACTCTAGCAGCTTTGCGCAAGTTTTTGCGCACTCGCGATGCCCATCTTGGATCTCGCGCAGAATTTCGCGGCGGCATTTAGATTCTCTAGCGTTAACGGTGGAAATGGAATAACGGGATCGGCGGCTAGAGGTGCTTCTCGATGCTATGTGAGGCAATTGCAGCCAAGAGTTTCGTCTGGAAGCAGATCCGCAACCGTTTTATTTCTGCTTTCTAAACCGAGATCGCGTATCGGATCGGCCGGTCACAGCGAAGATGCATGCCGCTGCGTCCGGCCAAGGCTGGCACGCCATGAAGGAAACAATCTCCCGGATTGCACAACTCGCCAATATAGCCGGGCCTCTCACTCCGCCGAATGAGGTGCAGAGCGCCGGATGGCGCGCTCCTCCCGAGCGGCGCTCGACAACCCAGGCATCTCAATCGTGCACACCAATGAAGTTCGACCGCCGCTTGGTTTTGGTATGAGGAGTCTCCATGAAACGACTTAGTACTGCGACGCTTTTCCTCGCGGCAATGCTGACCGGCACGGTAGCCATTGCGCAAAACACTTACCAATTGTTTGGTCCCGTTGACACCAGGACCTCGACGAACACCGTACCGACGGCATTCGGCACCTCAACGGTTCAGTTGAATTGTTCCGTGACGCCGATCACGGCCACCATCTCCTACTCTCCCACGGCGAGCAATAACGTGTACGCAAATGTGTTCACCGATAATTACATCGGGCTTACGGTGAACAGCAATGCAAGAGTCAACATCTGCCGGAATGGATACGCCGACGCACCCGAAGGCGGGACCGATTGTTTCAATACTGCATACACAAGTGCGTACTTGGGACTGACGGGTCAGGATCCCGACACCTTTGTTGCTACCTACGGAGTGCCCGCCCTGGACATCAGTCCGTATCTGGTGCCGGGAGGGGTACAGGCGAAGTTTGAGCTTCTTGACTTTGGTGTTTCGCTCGGCAGCTCTTCCGTGTGGCTGATCACGAATTGCACGCAGACGAGCATCGCACCGGGCGGCAGCATCACCGGGAATCCGATCTCCCCCACGTCCCCGACACCGAGCCAATTGACGCAGAACTTCTTCTTCGACAGTACAAACGGCCAGCGCGTTGAGTTTATTGCCGACTATTCTGCGGCCGAGGCGGCAGGAGGGTTGACGATCGTCGGCAATACCATTCCCACGGTCAACAACCAAGCACTGGAGCCGTCTGCTTGGCCAGCCGTCGTGGCAGGGACTTCATTCGCGACGACTGCCTGCGTACCGGATAGCGGCGAGTTGGACGCTTCGGGTAACCCGCTTTGCAAGCTATCGACAATTCTGTGTACGAACAGCTTGAACTCCACACCGGCGGGAGATAACTGTCCACAATCGAACGCCAAGAACGTCGAGATGTATCACACGTTTGATGCCCAAACATCTGCGGTCACCAGTTTTCCCTCCGGTACTGGACTCGGCTTTCTCATGGGAAGCGACAATTGGCCTTCGTCGAGTTGCACCTTCGTCGGTCCTGAGACGGGCGTCCTGTGCCCGCAGAATCCTTTGACGTCGTTCTTGGGCGACTTCCGCAGCGGCAGCGGCGGAAGCACAACCAATTCTACGTTTATCGTAGTCTCCGGCGTTCCCCTGCCATCCACTCTGGCAAGTTTTTCGCCGGATAACTCAGGCTGGAGTAACAGTAGTACGGTAAACTTGAACTTCCTCACCACTCCGCCCAGCGTAGCGGCGCCGAACAATGGCTTCATCGCGGCGCCCGTCCGTACCCTGACCTATGGCATCGATAGTCCGCCGCCCTATCCTGACACCTCGTTGCCGATTCCGGGCGACGTTACGCTGCCGAAAACAAATCCTGTTACATGTCCCAGTGTGCCGACTGCGGGAGCGTTGCCGCTGGCAGAAAGTGACATCGTGACCCTGGCGGAGGGAGCGCATCAGCTTCACTACTTTGCGACCGACTGCGCGGGAACCGAAGAGCTTGTGTTTACGCCCAACGTCAGCAACCTGGGGAATTGGGCCTCCTTCAAGACGCTGGCTATCAACGTGGATACAACCCAACCAATTGTTGCCACGGGCCCAACGCTCAGCCCGCCGGGCCCGTACGTGTGGAACCAGGCTGGAGTGAGCGCGAGTTACATCTGCAGCGATCCACCGGGCAACTCTGGTGCAACCCCGTCCGGTGTCGTGGTGTGCGGGCCAACCTCGGCTTCGACTGTTCCTCCCACGCCTAATACTGGCCTGCTGAACTCTCCGGTCAACACTTCCGCGGTAGGGCCACAAATTTTTACCGTGAACGTGCAGGATCTGGCTGGAAACATCGGCACCCCTGAGTCAGTTACCTACAATGTTGATTACAGCTTCACTGGGTTCCTCGCGCCTGTGAAGAATCCGCCCGCCGTCAATAAAGACGAGGCCGGAGACGTCGTTCCGATCAAATTCAGCCTGGGTGGAAACGCGGGGCTTGCGATACTGGCAGCAGGGTATCCAATCTCTGTACCGATTGCCTGCCATAGCGGGGACGAACTCAGTGGGGGAACTCCGACTGCGGAATCTTGCAAGGGACTCACTTACAATCCGTCTACGGGCGTGTACACCTACCCGTGGAAGACCAGGAGGGACTGGAGGGACACGTGTAGGCAGTTCATTTTGCAGCTGACTGACGGCACGACGCACGTGGCAAACTTCAAGTTTAGTGACTGGTAGCTTTACCTGCAGTGGACGATGGCGATGGGGAGCGCGTGGATGATGATGGCCGCGCGCTCGCTCAGCTCCGGCTGGCGCTCTGCGCTGGCGCTTTGGCATGGCTCCAGCGAGTAGCGTCGTCATAGATGCTATGGAGGTCGGCCCGGTCCAGCAAATGTTCGGAGCCGGCCTCTTTCTTAATTTCATCCAGAAGGGAGAGCACCTGGCTGTATCGAGCTCCCGCTTCGGGGTTGCCGGCGGCGCGCATCGAGTTCGCGATCAGGTAGTTGATTCTTGCGGTGAGCAGGCGAGTGCCGAGCCGCTCACTTGTTCCCAAAATTCTTTCCAGTTGTTCCCTGGCTGCGGCGTTGTTCTTGCTATTCAATAGTGCTTCTGCCGTGTACATGGAGCTTTGCAGTGAAAGATACTGCAGCCCCATCGAGGCTGCCCGCTCCGAAACCGGGCGCAGATCACGAAGCGCGACCTGGGGTTGACCTTCGGCGATTGCGACCCTGGCGAGGTTTAATTGTGCGGTCAGAACCCTTTCTTTCTCCGTGCCATGCGATGCCGCCAGCAGTGCTTGCGCGAAGGACGTCTTCGCGCCTTTCAGGTCGCCGGCATACAGATGGACATTGCCCTGGGCATTGAGCACCGTTGCCTCCAAAGCGGAGTTTTTTAGTTCTCGAGCAAGTCCGATTGCCTCATCCAGCAGACTTTCCGACTCGTTGCCTCTTCCGGCCTGGGCGAGCGCATCGGCCAAATCGGCCATGAATTCGGCAAAGTCCCGGTTGTGCTGTCCGGCATCGCGAAGGCCCTTCACTGCATCCTGTATTGCATGGATCGCCGCGTCCATTCGGGCCTGATAGAGGAAGACAAGTCCCATCTCGTGATGGTCGGCGGCGGCATTTTGTACATCGCCTGCTTTGCGCCACAAAGCAAGCGCGTCCATAAAGGAAGAGAGTGCCTGGTCGTACTGTCCCTCGGCGGTGTACACCTCACCCAGGCTACCCATGGTTTCCGCAATGTCGGCAGGTAGATTCAACTTGCGGCGCAACTCAAGCGCCTGTCGCAAGTGAGTGAGAGCGTCATCGTTGTCGCCGCGGGCGAGGTACACCAAGCCAATGTTATTCAGGCATAGAGCCTCATACTTAATGTCTCCCGCATCGCGCTGGATTTGTAGCGCTTCCTTGTAAGCCTGTAGCGCCTTATCAAACTGTCCGCGGTCGGCCAGCAGAACACCCATGTCGATCAGGGTATCGCCGCTCTCCTTTCCAATTCCGATCTCGCGTTGCAGCTTCAGTGCTTCGGAATAGTTCCGCATGGCGTCATCCGGTTTGCCAAACATGTTATCCACCTGAGCGATTTCAATCAGGTTTCCAGCAAGGTTGCGCTTCAGTCCAAGCCGGCGATTGATCTCCATCGCGTCCTGATAGTTGCGCAATGCTGCATCCGGCTTGTTGAGCATTCGATAGGAAATGCCGATGGCCTGCAGCATCAGCGACTTCTGCTCCTGATTATCGATCTGCACGGCGAGCGCAAGACCGCGGGTCAATGGATCGAGCGCCGCCTGGGGATTGTTGGCCATGATCTCAGTCACGCCCATGCGCCAGATTGCGCGCAGATCCTTGGGGTCGTTGTGGAGTATCTTTGCAAGCTGCACGCGAGCCTTATCAATCTCGCCCTCGTCCAGGTAAAGACCTCCAAGCGCGTACGCAATGTCATTGTTGTTCGGGCGGGTTGCGGCTAGATTTTCATAGGCCGAGATTGCCTTCGTGGTGTCCTTCAAAATCAACGCGTGTTGCGCGTTGATGAAATACTTTTCCGCCATTGGAGATTGGCGGCTGAGTTCGACCGCCTTGCGCGATGCCTGCTCCGCCTCATGATCGAATCCCAACTGAGAGCAGGATTGCGCCAGGCCAGAAAAAGCCAGCGCAAACGATTCGTCCTCTTTTGTTGCTTCCTGAAAACTCTTCAATGCCTCCAGGTTTTTTCCACCATGGAGGAACTCCTCCCCCTGGTTATAGGCGCGAAGGGCAGAAGAAGAGTTCGAACGGGGCGAAAAGGAACTGGCCTGCAGCTCCTTGATCACATCGCCGGAAATGGAAAGGTTGCTTCGCACAGCATCGGCGATGCGGCGAACCGCGGCGGGAATATCGTTCTGGTTGGCCGCCTCCACCTTGAGCGAAACCTGGCGGTCTGCTTTTGCGTTTTGCAGCGTTAAGTCAAAATGCACTCGTTCGCCAAGCCTCACATACTGGCCCCAGATCACAGTATCAGCGTCGCTGAATTCCGAGATTCGCTGAAGCATTGCCGGGTCAAGCAGGTTATCGGGTGCGATCCGCAGGTCGGAGAGCACCTGGTGCATCCGGTAAGGAGCGATCGTACGCAGGTGCTGCGATTCACCCATCTCAGTGGTCAACATCTCGGCCACGCTGCTGCCAATCCAGTCCAAGTCAGACTCTCCCGTGGCGTTGCGCAGGGGGAGAATGGCGAGGGAGATTGCCCGGGTTAAAGGCGCTTGGGACTGGGAAGGTTGCGAAGATAATGCCGGGAAGCGATGACGCAATCCGATGCCAACAATAAGTACGAGCAGCAACAGGCCGGTACCCATGGCGAAGGCTTGCTGGCGGCTGGTGACGGAGTGGGAAGGCCTCGCTCCAATGGATAGTCCTCCAGCCCATGCATCGAGGTCTTTGAGAAGTTCACTTGCGTTCTGGTAGCGGTTTGCGCAGTCACGCTCCAGGCACTTGGAAACGATCCGGCTAAGGTCGCGCGGGACGCTGGCATCCACCTCGCTGGCCGGAATCGCGGCTTCCTGCGCGCGCTTGAGCAGACTGGCAATGGCGGTGTCGGCCTGATACGGGGTTTTGCCAGTCAACAATTCGTGGAAAATGAGACCAATGGCAAAAATATCTGAGCGGGCATCGACTTCTTTTCCCATTGCCTGCTCGGGCGACATGTATTCCATCGTGCCCACCAGTGCGCCAGTCTGGGTCATGGAGGAAGTGAAGGCACGTGCGAGGCCAAAATCCATTACCACGACCCGCCCCTGCTCGCTCCGCAGAATGTTCTGCGGTTTGAGGTCGCGATGAATCACCCCCTCGGCATGCGCAGCTTCGATCCCAAGGCAAATCTGCCGGGTGATTTCAACCGCCTCAGCGGGCTCGAACTTGCCCTTCTGGTTCAACAGCGAGCGCAAGGTTGCTCCGTCGGCGAACTCCATCGTAATGAACTTTGTGCCAGCGTCCTCGCCGAGATCAAAGATGCGAATCACATTGCGGTGCGTAACCTGCCGGGCAAGGATCAACTCCTGCTTGAAGCGCGCCAGCATGTCGGTGCTGCTGGCCAGCTCCGGGCGAATCGTCTTCAGTGCTATGATCCGATCCAAGTGAAGGTCGTTGGCCTTATAAACGGCGCCCATTCCGCCCTCACCGAGCAGTTCGATCACCTCGTAGCGCTCGTTCAGCACGGTGCCCGGCGATAAGCGCGTATGCGCCATTCCTTTACCGGCATTCCCTGGAGCGCTACTGCTCGCAAATCCAGCCCCTCCCTGCTTCGGGCCCAGAGTGCGGTCGGGATCAAACTGACTAGGCGCAGGCATTCGAGAACTCCGGAAGCGCAACGGCTACACGATCATGATGAAGAACCTTCACAACTGCTGAATTCGCCGTATCCCAAAACCAACAGTAAACTACGTACAGTATAGGACGCATGCAGTATATACGGTTCCAGAGTTGCAGTGCGCAGCGGTAGGGAAGAAATTAACACCGGTCAGAAGCGCCGCCGGAAACATTTCGAGGTCTAAATGTAAGTAGGCGTGCATTGTATCGAACGAGCGGGCACAGATTGACAGATTGCTTCTCCTGCCCAACGACGGACGCGAGGAACTGATGGGCTGGGCGCAGTGGCGCACCGCGCCTGCGGACGACGTACTTCGCGTCCGGCACGCTTCTGCCACCGCCCAACGGGAGTGCTCATTGGAGCCGCAAGTTGACGCAGGCGTTTGGCGTCAGCGAGTCAACGGTGCAGCGGGTCTGGACACAGGCGTGACCCAAGCCTCACCGGTTGAATCGCTACATGGTCAGCGATAATCCCGAGTTCGAACACAAGGCGGCCGACATCATTGGGCTCGACTTGGATACGCCGCAGCATGCTTCCGTATTCCGCGTTGATGAGAAAACTGACTGAACGCTATCGTGTGATCACAACGTCTATAGCTAGCCTGCTTTATGCAGGAAGGCTGCCGAGATGGAGTTCGGAGGGGCGCAATTGCGGCGATGGTATTGATGGCGGCGTGAAACGTCGAGTGCTGTGAGTACGTGGACCACGGGTTTGTCGGAACTGGCCAGCGTGGAGGTTATCGGGCGTAGAGATTTCCCGAACCGCCGTCTGCATAATTCCGAAAATTATGTTTTGGGCAACCGAAGCCGTTCTATCCCGGCGAGCCTCCCAGTGCCAGTGCCACTTGCTGGAAGGTGGATAGAAACGGGAACGACGCGGGCAGATGCATAAACACGCGGCGAACCGAACCCATCACCCGGGCGCCGAGCTTCAGCAGCCTTTCACGAAGGGTCCAGACCTGAGCTCGGGTACAGCTGGTGTGCGCGGTTTTCAGCAGCAACTCCTGCATCAGTAGTACGTAGGCGGCAGCCGTCAGCAGCACGCGGAGCTGGTTGGTTCAGAAGTTGTTGCAACTGGTGCGGTCGATGTGAAGATCGTGCCGTTCTTTTATTTTGTTCTCTACTTCGCCACGCCGACAGTACACCTGTTCATACCGCCATTGCGGACTCTGCTTCATGTTGGCGATGACAAAGCGCGGATTGTCTTTCGGCTTCTTATCCCCGGTTCGGGATAGGCTTGGCTTACACCGGATGTCAGCAAGGTCTCGGCTCCGCTTATACCAGCCAGCGGACGGGGGTTCGACTTTTTCCTGCAAGGCCAATGTGCACCCCGCTCGCGAACAGGCGAAATTTATACCGTGATGCAGTCTTTGAGATCAACGAAATTTCGAACAAATGACAAAAATCTATCTTGACAGTTGTAATGTCTCGTAGTAGAAGGGGACGAGCGGTAGAGGACAAATCAAAAACCGCCTTCTCAAAGACTAGCGCAGTCCGCCAGTCTTTGAGGAGGCGGTTTTGTGTTTGCGACATTAAACGGCGTTCAATGGTAATTGTTAGTTCAATAATTCAACTCGGTAGAGTGCCATGCTAACCGCAGTATGGGTCCTCTATTTAAGATGGCCGGGGATCGACAAGGGATTCCCTGTCGATAATCAAAGCCCAAGTCTGCTGAACGATGCATTAGGGACAGATCTCGATAATAGGGAAAAACATGAGTAAGCATGCCCGAATCATGATAGCCCCTAGCCGGTACGTTCAGCGCAGGGGGGCGACCCACGAAATTGTCGATCACATCGAGTTCCTAGAAAAAACTGTCCTTGGTATAGGCGGAAAGACCGGCTTTGAAGCAACGGGAATGGGTAAAACCAAAAGCTTCGCTGCCAAAAACATAACCCGGTATGCAGAGGTATTCAACAGGGAATGTACCTTTGCGGAAGTTGAGCGGGTTATTGCAGTTGCTAGACGCCACAGGTATGCCGTGATCTTAGCCAGCGGCGGCAAGACCATTGATGCGGTAAAAAGTGTGGCCGACAAAATTTGTGCCGCCACAGTTGTTTACCCCACCATCGCTTCCTCCAACGCTTCCTGTAGTTGCCTGTCGGTTGTATACGACGAGCACGGCGATTGCGTCGATTTCTACTATCCGAAAAAAAGTCCTGATGTGGCTCTAATCGATAGTTCAATCATTGCCAATGGCCCAGCGCGCTTTTTGGCACCGGGCATGGACGATGGGTTGGCGACTTGGTTTGAAGCGGACGCAGGTGTACGGACCTGCGCTGTAAGTTTTACTGGCGGGGAAACACCTTCCACGGCGCTCGCACGTGCGAGCCTATGCTTTAAAATTCTCATAATCTACGACGCAATGTCCGCTGCTGACTCGATGGGGAAGCTCGTGAAGGCCGGGAGGCCGATCCTCCAGGAGCACTCCTGCGGCGCTGCTGTTGCTGTGCAGCCGTAGCCGGTGAAACTGACAGGGCTGTTTACGACATACGCAGAATCTTCGCATCATCTCAGGTTGCTGAGAAAAGTTCCGAGGCACCAAAAGTTACCAGAATAGGCTCGCGGCTTAACAAAGCATCAACGAATTGAGAGTGTTAGGAGGCGCCATCCCGAGGCCACAAGAGAGTTTTTCGGCAATCTGTTAATTCTCAGGCCTACTTGGGACCTCATTTAGCTAAGGAGAAAGTGCAATGAATTTTTCATTCTTAACAGCATCCAGAATCGTGTGTAAAAGCGGCGTTGTCGACGAAATTGGCCCCTACGTAAACCACTTCGGAAAGAAGTTTCTGATTGTTACGGATAGAGTTTTTCGTACGATCGGTGTGCTCGACAGACTGGAAAAACAACTGGATCAACAGGGCATCAAGTACGCATACTTCTTAGATGTGCCTGGTGAGCCGGATGTGGAGGATGTCGATAAGGCATATAAAGTAGCCATCGCCGAGAAGTGCGATACAGTGCTCTCCATGGGTGGCGGCAGCCTAATCGATGTGGGCAAGTCAGTTGCAGCACTCATTACAAATGGAGGCAAGGTAAAAGACTACCTTGAATTTGTAGGGACGGGAGCCAAAGTAGTCAACGAACCGGTTCCGTTTATTGCCATGCCTACAACAGCGGGCACCGGCAGTGAGGTCACAAAGAATGCGGTGATTGGTTCGAAGAAAGAAAAATTTAAGCGCAGCATGCGCGATGACAAAATGATGGCAAACATCGTCATCATGGATCCGGCTCTCACAATTGGTTTGCCCAAGAAAGTTACGGCGACCTCTGGCATCGATGCGATGACACACAACCTCGAAGCCTATGTAACCATCAGGAACCCAACCCCCATCACCAAGGCGATTGCATTCCAGGGACTTACGCTGGCAGGAAAATATCTACAACGTGCTTACCAAAAGCCGGACGATCTTGAGGCGCGCGAAGGCATGGCCGTGGCGGCTTTGTGTGGCGGACTGTCCTTTTCCAATAGTGGCCTGGGTGCGGCGCATGGAATGGGTATGGCACTTAACATCTACTATCCGATACCACATGGCGAAGCCGTCGGTATTACTTTGCCTCATGTAATGCAACTAAATGCCGACAATGCTCCCGGACTCTATGACGAGGTTGGAGAAGCGTTCAGCGGAAGACGATACAGCAAAAAGGGTGACGGCACCAAATTCGCGATTGACTTTATCAATCAACTTAACGCCAGCATTGGTATTGCGGCCGATTTGGCGAGCTTGAATGTTACGGAAGAAATGGCGCTCAAAATGGGCGCGGAGTGTTTTGGGACTAGCATGAGCGGCAACCCTGTTCAACTTGAAGCAAAAGAATGGGGAGCGCTCTTTAACAAATTGCGCACAAGCGCGGTTGGGAGTGCTGCGAGGTAACGAGCAGCAGTTTTAATCAGTTGCAAAAGACAGGTTACACCAAATCATAAGGAGATCGTCAATGATTACAGTAAGGGGAATTGAGCTTACAAAGGCGAACGTGGCTAAGATGATCGATTTTTCGATCCTTCATCCAGACACGGTAAAGGCACACATTTTCGAGGGAATCGAACTCTGCAAGAAGTACCGTTTCAATTCATTTTGCGTGAACCCAAACTTCCTGCCGATGGTTGTGGAAGGTCTTAAAGGGGAGCCGTGCGTCCCGAGCGTGGTGCTGGATTTTCCATTTGGTTCCGGTTCCGAGGCAATCAAGCTGGCAGCCGCAGAGGAGATGACCAAGGCTGGAGCGCAAGCTCTGGACATGGTAATAGACGTGGGCGCTTTGAAGGACAAGAACTACAAGCTGGTCACCCAGGAAATAAAGAACCTGGTGAAGGCCGGTGGGGGAATCAAGACCAAGATCATCATTGAGGTTGCCTATTTGACCCGCGATGAGATCGTGGCTGCTTGCAAGTGCGTGGAAGACGGTGGCGGTAGTTACGTGAAGAGTTCGACTGGGCGTGCCCCTCACGGACCCTCCATGAGCGAAGTGAAGCTGATGCGTGACAGCGTGTCGAAAAATGTTGGCGTGAAAGTTGCCGGCACCGGTTCGTTCTGGACGCCGGAGATTGCGTTCGGTTGCATTCTGGCAGGCGCAGACATAATTGGCACGCGTTCTGGGCCACAGATCATCGACGAGATCCCGCTGATCGAAGAGATCTTCTATGGCAAGAACGTATCGGTTGCAGCTGCTGTCGGTGTCGGGAAGTAGGAACAACAAAAACAATATTGTCGGCCTAATTTTGTAGGAATTCGACACAGACCATCCACAATCAATGGATTGGTTCCGAAGCGGAATACTGCAGCTGACTTGTCGGTCCCATTTAACGCTGGCTGAAGATGGGCAGTTGCGAAGCGGGTGGCAACTGCCCAGTAGTTTCGGAATCAACCGGGGAACTTGTTGAACAATTACTTATGGGAGTTCAGTCGTGGGGCTTGGGAACATGCCGCGCAATCTCGGGATTGCCCTCGATTCTCATAACGGGAGTGAATCTGGACTACATCGAGAGAGAGGTTGCTGATCACGGGTAACGCGAGCCTTTGAGGAAGGAACACATATGACGGGCAAGTATATTGTCGGTATCGATGCTGGCACCATGGGCGCTCGTACTATAGTTTTCGATATTCAAGGCAAAGAGATGGGCAGCGCCTACCATGAAACACCAACGAATTATCCAAGACCGGGCTGGGTCGAGCAGAATGCTGAGGATGTAATCAACCTGGCGTACCAATCAACCCGGGAAGCGATCAAGAAAAGTGGGATCGATCCCAAAAACATTACCGCGGTGAGCTTTACCAACATGCGCTCCACGTTTGTGCCCGTTGATAAGAACGGAAAATTTCTTTCGCACATCTTCATCTGGCAAGATCTCCGGGGGACAGAAATGTTTCCCTGGATGCGCGAGAAACTAGCCGCCAATAACATGACCGAGATGGACCTGTATAACCTTACTGGTTTTCCGATCGGGGCAGTGTGGCCGTCGAGCAAGGTGTTTTGGTTCAAGAAGCACTTTCCCGAACTCTATGAGAAGACCTACAAATTCATCACGCCCCAAGCCATGCTGAGCAAAGCTTATGGTGCGGACGATTACTACGATGATGACGACGACGCCGGTTGGTGGCAGATTCTCAACGCCGACACTTTCCAATACGATCCCAAACTGGCGAAGATGTTCGAAGTTGACATTGAGAAGTATCCGAAGAACTACCGTCCGGGAACGCGAATTGGAGAAGTACCTGCAGAGGTCTCCGCGAAAACGAGTCTGCCAGTAGGTACACCGATTATTGTGGGAAGCGGTGACCAGCAATGCGGTGCTATCGGCCTGGGGAACGCCAAGGAAGGAATGGCGTCGGTCTGTCTGGGTACCGCCGGTCTGTGTATCGGTTACTCTTCCAAACCGATTCGCCATCCGCAGGGGAAGAATCATGTGCTAGGTCATGCCGGCACGGATCACTGGGAAATGGAAGGGCATGCCAGTGCCTCGGCGAGCAGCTTCCGCTGGCTCCGCAATACTCTGTGCCAGATGGAGATGGCGACGGCGGATCTCACCGGAACGGACGTTTATGACCTGTTAACCCGCGAAGCCGCTCAGTCGCCTCCGGGAGCGAAGGGAACGATCTACATTCCCTGGCTAGCCGGAGCGGCATGTCCCTATTACGATTCGTACGCCCGGGCTGTCATCGCCGGCATGACATTCAATCACAAGAAGAGCGATCTGGTCAGGGGCGCGATGGAAGGAATCTGCTATGAGATGAGGGACATGATCGAATCTCTGGAGGAGGCTCCCTTCAAGCCGTTCGAGTACTTCCGGGTCACCGGAGGTGCGGCCCGCTCATCGCTGTGGAACCAGATCCAGGCGGACATCTACGGCAAACCCGTGGAGACCGTGAAGTGCAACGAAGCCACCGCGCTGGGTGCCGCAATGCTGGGCGCCATGGGCGTGGGAATCTATAAGGATATCCATGAAACCATTGAGAACATGGTCCACGTGGATAACCGCTGGGAGCCCATCGCCGCAAACGTACCTGTGTACGACGAGCTGTTCAGTATCTTCCGAGATACCTACCAGGCACTAAAGGAGAAGGTATTCCCGGCCATTTCGAAGTTCCAGGGAGTAGTCTAAAAGAGTTGCCGGGAAAGAAAAGAGAGCGGTTGCCATAGGTTCTCGAGAAGGTCTCAGCGGTCTGAGGAAGAGGGCTGCCGGCCAAAGCTTCAACGGGATCGGGGCAATGCACTTTACAGAGCGCGGCGCTTGAAACATGCGTCGAAGCCCGTGTACCCTTGATTAGGGAGTAGGCTGTCTGCTGCTTTTGTTGCACCATTACTCGTCGGCTTGATAGAGAACCTAAGGGGAAAACATCGTTGCCCGGTTCGAGTAGTTCTCCTGTCTCGCATCAGTCTGGCAAACGGGGAATGGATTCAGGGGAGTTGATTAACCGACCAACTCTCCTGAGTTCAAGAGGCGTGTTCACTCGCGAAAGGGAATTGAATCGCCGGCGTCCAGGAACTGGGAGAACATTGTTCCCGAGTCCAATTGTCGCCGATTTGGTACCGGCAATAACTATGAGGCAAAGACGGCTTGATCGGCCACTTTAGGAGAATGCAATCATGCAATGGAGGGTGCAAACTGTTATCTTCGACTTGGATGGCGTTCTGATCGACAGTGGAAAGGACATTGCCAACGCTGTCAATTTCACGCTGCAAACTCTCGGACGTCCGACGTTGCCTTCCGAGCAAATCATCGGATACATCGGCCCCGGCATTGAGGGTATTTGGCACCAATGTCTCGGGGTAGACGCCGAGCAGCTTCTTAATGTCGCGCTGCCCATCTACAAGGCGCGTTATCGTGAATATTGTGTGGTCGAGACTACCTTCTATCCGGGAATTCCCGAAACTCTCTCCCAACTAAAGTCCCGCGGAAAAATCATGGCAGTAGCCACGAACAAGCCGGAGGTCTTTACCCGGCGCATTCTGGAGGGACTGAACCTAGCCAGCTATTTCGATGTGGTGGTCGGCGCCGAGTCAGTACAACGCAAGAAGCCTGACCCAGAGGCCATTCAGTTGATTCTTGCCAAACTGGGAGCATCTCCGGAAACGACTCTTGTAGTGGGTGATGCGAACACCGACATTCAGGCCGCGAAGGCCGCTAAAACCATTTCTTGCGGAGTGACCTACGGCTATGGAAGTCGTCAGGAAATCTTAGAAGCATATCCGGATTTCGTGATCGATCGGGCGGAAGAGTTGTCGCGTCTCATTCTTTAGAAAACTCTCGGCACAGGTTGAGGGGATGGAGATCGGCATTCGCAGATGCTTTTCTGCGTTTGTCCATGACAGGTGTGGTCCTCACAAGAGGTTCTTCGAGATGACGGACTTTCCAGATCAAGAGCCCGTGGGACGGCTTGAGGCTATGTAACAGCAGTCGCTGGCATCCACTTTCGATTTGGAGAAGCACCCCGCTGGACGGCGTCTAGCTGCACCTAGGCAAGGTCTGAACAAGTCTGACCTTGCCCGCGAAAAACGTTTCTTTTAGCCGAGTGATTGAAAAGCGGTTATGCACCGGCGCGATCACAGCTGATCACCTCAATCCCAGGATGATCGCGTAACCACGTCGCAACGGTTTCACGCGATCATGGCAGGTTCGGTTCCACGCTCGCATCTGCTCCGGGCGTCACGGCTTCCGCCCCTTGCTGTTCAGCCATCGCCTGGCGCCACGCCTTTAACCCGAGCGCCGCGAGGAACACGAAGAAGGCATACAAGCCCGCGGTCAAAAACAAGTGCTTGTAGACGAATACTCCCGAGTACACCGTGTCCACGACAATCCACAACATCCAGTTCGCCAGATACTTGCGCGTCGACCACCACTGAGCGACCAGGCTGAATGCGGTCAGCGCCGAATCTATGTGCGGCAGTGCGGCGTCGGTGTGATGCGCCATCAGGTATCCCAGCAGCACACTGCCGGCGGTGCCGGCCACCCCGCCCCATAGCCAGCCTTGCCACGCGAGCGGTTCCACCCGCACGGTTCCCTCCGCGCGCACTCCGCGATGCCAGTGACACCATCCATATATGCAAAACGCCGCATACACGCCCTGCAGAAGCATGTCAGAGTAAAGCTTCGTCCCGCGAAATACCGCGGCGTACAAAGCGCACGCCAAAAGGTTCACCGGCCACGAGGTCATGCTCCTCCGCGTCATCAGCCACACGCCGAGACCTGCGCTTCCAACCGCAGCAATCTCAAGCGGTGACATGGCCCTCTTGCTCCGTCGCATTGCTCATGGCGATGCACCGCCTGCGTCTCGCCCAGGCCTCCAGGTGATCCAGCAACCGTCTGCCGGAATCGCTCCGGAACCAGGCTGCATGGCCAAGAAAGTAACCGTCCCAAGCCAGCGACGCTCTCTCCTCCGATTTCAGTACACACAGAAAATAATCGGCCTCCGATAGCGCAAACTCCGCGTGCACGAGCGGCAGGATGGCAGGGACCGCACGCGCCTCGGCCTCCGTCAGGGGCCGCACCTCTTCGTATCCTTCCAGCAATGCGTCGATCTGCTCGCGGTGCACGATGCTGTCGAAATCGCCCCCCAGCGCCAGCCACCTCACACCGTTGCGCTCAATTGCTGTCGCTATGTCATGCACGGCATTGGTGCGATCCGACAATCCAAAGTCTATGACCGATACAGCTGCTGCGCCCTCCGCATCGCTCGACCAGAATAGATTGGAAGCATGCAGATCATTGTGCGTCCACAGCGGCCGCAACGACCCCAACCAGGGCCGTAGCCCTGCGTGGTAAGGCAGCAGGTTCGCCTCTGTCTGTACCCGCCAGTCACGTTTTGCCAGATACTCTGCCAATGCCGGGCGCGCCGCCACGTATTTCTCCAGAGCCGGCCGCGGCTCCTTCGCGGCAAAGATTGAAAAGCTCGTCACCAGCATCCGTTCCTTGCGCGGAGGCGCATCGTAACCCTGCGCCGCGAGATGCAGTTCCGCCAAAGCACGTCCCGCCGCCCGCGCCTGGGGCACGCTGTGAAACGGCGTCCAGGACAGCGCCAGTTCATACAGATCGAGTCCTTCAGCCCGGGCGTGGACTTCATAGGTCCACCCACCATCGTGAATTGCCGTCTCGCCATCCTCGTCTGCCAGTACCGCTGGGACGTGTCCCCCATGGCTTCGCAGATAGCCGATCAGCCGATGTTCCTCCAGCAGCCCTTCGCGGTCGCGAACCGATTCATGGTGCCGCTTTATGAACACCCTGCCTAGCGGGGTCGCAACAACGCTGGCCGCCGAGAATGGACGCGGACTGTGGGTGAGCACCTGCTCGGCACCGCCCGCGTCAGGAAAACGCCGCAATAGCCGGTCGGCTTCGATGAGCGTCAGGAATGGCCAGTCCGGTTCCACCCAATCCCCGCTCAGCCCGTGTACCTTAATTTCGTTCGTCATCTCATCATCCGTTCCGACCAGATGAACGCATCCGGCGCCATGATCAATCTCTCCTTCCAATCCTCAAAACGTGAACTGCGTGGACAACCGCACCGTGGCAGGAGCGCCGAGATACAGGAATGTATCACCGTAATTTGCGCCTGTATCTTTCCAATAGCGTTTGTTCGTGATGTTGTCCGCGTAGAGCCGGAAGGTGACGCGGCTCATCTCCCCCCGCGGCGTATAACGCAAACCCAGGTTGAACACATTGTAGCCACCCACACTCACCAGGTCATCGCGCGTTGCCGCTTTCCGGCCCGTATAGCCCCAGCCGGGCATAATCCCCAGCCCCGGTACGTATGGCACGACTACATCCGCTGAGAGCGTTGCACGAAAATGCGGTTGGTTGAGCACCTGTTTGTTGTCAAAGACCGGTGTTCCTGTTTCATCTGAAATGGCCATAATCGCCGCCGTACTCGCGGTCAGGTGCAGCCAGCTGGACACCGCACCTTGCGCACTGAACTCGATGCCACGATGCGTTTCGTGCCCCTCGCTCACGAACTCCAGTCCGCCATCCACGGGCTTCGGATAGAAGAATGGCGCACGCATCCGATACACGGACGTAGTCACGAGCAACCGCTTGTTGGCCTCATACTTTGCGCCAATCTCCACCTGGCGCGTAAAGAATGGGCTCAAAAATTCGCTGCTGTTGATAGCCCAGAAAGGCGCCTGCAACCCGAGCGACAAAGCCACACTGTAGTTCGCATAAAGAGTCAGGCTCCCCAGGGGTCTGTACGCAACCGAGTACTGAGGCAACCACAATGTCTTGTTCGTCTTATCCAGGTACACGGCAAGTGTCACCGGGTCGGTTTGGGAGTAGTTGTGGTCGTGCAGCGTATCGATTTGCCCGCCCGCTGATATCGTGATTCGTCCCGGCATCTCGATCCGGTCCTGAATCACCACGCCGTACTGGTGGCTGTCCTCCTGCAACGTTACCGGCCCGGGCGAGTTCGGCGAAGGTTGGAATGGTTTCAGCGGCTGATACACATTATCGGTGCCGACGTAGTCGTCAACCGCTGCCGGCAGGGAAACGCTACGCCGCAGCAGACTGGTTCCCGCCAGTACATTGTGCTTGATGGGTCCGGTCTTTAGATTGCCCAACACGATCGCTTCAAACTGATCGTCAATGCGCAGTTCTCCCGGGCTGCGATAGTCATATACGTCGTAGTCTCCCGTCGGACTGAAAAACCAGGGCTCGGGCGATTTTCCTGTGTTGCACGCGGCTTCGTAGTAGCAGCCGTATGGCCACGCGATGTTGTCATCAATCAGCGACCGGCTCATGCCAGCGGACACATAGGCTCGCCAGTTCTGCGTGAATGTCCGGTCGAGGCGAATACTCGTATTGAAAACATCGAACGTGTTTGGTTTCGCCCACCATTGCTCACCAAGCATGGTCGAGGGATAAACGTCCGATGGCACCGTTGTACCGCTCAGCAACTGGTACCCCGCCACCGAACGCTGCACCAGGTGCTGATATTCAAAATCACCCTGAAAGAAGGTCTTCGGACCGATCTTCCAATCGCCTGCTAGCGCTGCAAACTCGCGCGTTCCATCCGCGTCATTCACATACGAGCGCATGCTCTCCGCGCCCACATTCGTGCGCAGACCGAGTTGCTTGTGCGAACCCAGAAATCCGCCCAGGTCCACATGGCCGAAGATCGTTCCCCTCTGATCCGTGGCGAGATTAAGCGAGCGCACGATGGCAGGTCTCTTGGTGACGTAATTGATCAGTCCCCCGGGAGAGGCAACGCCAGCCTCCGATCCTGCCAGCCCGTTCAGGAACTCGACGCTTTCTTTATTTTCCAGCGAAACCAGTTGTTCCCCGGCTACCGTCAACCCGTTGATCTTAACTCCCGTAGCCAAATCGATAGGAAAGCCGCGAATCTGGAAATCCTGGTAGTAGCCAACCGGCGCATAATCGTCGCCGATCGATGCATCGTTTTTGGTCACGTCGGAAAGGATCCGGGCCTGCTGATCATCCAGCACGCTGCGCGTCACTACCAGGGCCGATTGTGGACTCTCAGCCAGCGGCAGCTCCACAAATCCACCCAGAGTTACGTTGCCTGGCTGGTAAACATCCTCCATCTGGCCTTTCACCACAACCGTGGTGATCACTGGAGGCAATCGACCTGGAACTGCGGCGGGCTTGGATTGATCAGATGGCGTCGCCGGCTCCTGGGCAGGTGCGCCGAGGGGCACGGCCAGGCAGGCAAGCAAGATCATGCCCGCCGACAGACGACCAGCCCTTGAAGCAGGCGCTGACGACATACCTGCGCGACTGGGCGCTTGCGATCGCTTTTCGGGATCGGTAGGGCGGAACCGCTCCGGAATCAGATTGAAAGCTGCCGACAATTGCATGGACTGCCCCCTTTGGTTTCAATTGAAACAAGAGAGAGAGCACGCCACGAATCGTCGCTTCTTTCGAAAACTTCCCACGCCGGTATTATCCGGATCGGGTTCGAGGGTATTTCTCAGCCCCACACCGTGGAGCACCCCTGTTTCAATGATACATTCGAACACTTTCCGTCTGACTTTGGCAAGCAACACGCCAATCCCTTGGCTTGGCGAACGAATGTATAAAATTATTACCTGAGGAAACTCTGAATAGGTAGGTTGTAGGTTCGATTCCTACCGCGCTCACCATCTTTTCAATAAGTTACAGATTTCACCTGCTGTCACACCTGCCGTTTAGCGCTAATCGGGTGACTTTCCCGCTTGCCACTGTCATCTCATCTGGCACAACGTCGCCATAAGTGTTCATCGTTGTGCGGATGTCCGCGTGCCGCATCAGCTTTTGCTGCACCGCTATCGGAGTTCCCACGGCATCAAGCCAGGATCGACACGTGTGACGCAGCGAATGCGTGCCGAGTCCACCGATTCCGGCCTTAACCCACGCCTTCTGGTACATGCGCCAAACCTGTTCGTATGACCAAGGCAGCCTGCCGATCTGGACCGGGGAAGCAAACATCCAATCATCCGGTCTGGGGAACTGTGCTGCCTGCTTCCACAGTTTCAACGTGTCGAGCATGGCGCTGTCGATGTGGCTGCATCGTCGCCGCATGGAACGGAACAACCGATCATGCACAAACTGCCTCATCTTGCAGCGTACTCTCCATCTCGCTGAGCCTTCCCCAGAGATCTCCTCCTGGAGGACAACTGATCATCGCCTGCCGCAGTGAAATTGAAGCACTCTCGTTTTCTAGGTTCCAGTACTCTACTTTGTCAGTCAGGCGACTGAGTGCGATTTGCGCCTGCTGCTCGTTGGTATCTGGCAGCAGGACTAGAAACTGATCCCCGGCGTAGCGCACGATATAGTCGGAACCGCGAAAATTGGCACGCAGAACCAGTGCCGCATCATCGACAATCTCTTCCGTGGCCGATGAAGCCGGGTTCTGGCCGTCTGGGCGCACCGCAATCAAACACAATGTGATGGTGGTGCCAGCGCGGTTTGAGGACCTGGACTGCTGACTGAACAGTTGATAGAGATAACTTCGGCTGAAGGTCTGAGTTTGTGGATCAAGGAGCGAAAAATTCTCCAGTCTATCAATATAAGACATGGAATCAAGCAGCGCCTTGGAGATACTGCGCAGCGATTTTCGCTGCGACGACACGCGTAGGTTGAGGATCAAAATCAGAGCCACGAATGCAATCAGAAGTTGGGGCAGGAAGCTGATCTCCAGTCGCACCTGGCCGGAAAGACGCGGCATCAGAACCGAGATCACTGTCTCCAATACAACAAGCAGAAGCAGGATGCGTACTCCCCAGATCTCCTGGTGATTTTGGCACACCACGAACAATTCGGGCTCCACGGGATGCTCATTTTTCTGTGTTTTTTGGGAGCTTCTCACCAAACCAGTTGCCTTGCCTGCCACTGCTGTTTCCCGCGATCGGCGCTGCATAACTGAACTCTCCGTTCTGACTCTGGGCAGGAATTGCCCCGGCTATATAAGGCCGGCGCAGATTCCGCCAGTCTAGACCGAGCATGAGGAACTGCAACCCAGTGCTCGAATTTCAACGTTTCTCTGCGAGAGATTGCAATACGGCTGCCAAATCAGCACCAACCAGAAGAAAATTCAAGTGTCTTGATTCAAGCCACTTGCAAGAGCATGTCCTCTTCACCGCTTGCGATTTGTGGCTGTCTGCATGGCAAGTCCCGGTTTGAGTCCAGATTCTGGACGGCCAAGCATGCATGCGAAGGCAACAGTTTGGTCGGACGCGGACGGCGGCGCCCGAGACGCGAACGCGTTGTCTTATCCAGTACCGGCAGTTTTTCCAGGTCTCCGGCACAGCGGAAATCCGCGGGAGTCTGTTGCGGCTCGCGCCTCAATTTTTCCGGTAGCGACATTGGTCTAGCAATGATGCATCAGACGTTGTGTCTGTTTGTCTTGATAGGCTTGAAGCCCGGCCGCACCGAGCCACTGGGTGCATTGCAACTCCTCCAAGTGCTTTTCAAAGCTGCCGCCCTGTCGAGACCAGTGGAGCTGGCAACCATGAGCAAACACGAAAGCATTTTGCGCAAATAGCGGTGCCTGGATGTAGAGCCACTCCGCACTCCCATCCATCGGACCGCCCTAACAACGGTGCCAATTTTCCATTTAGCACTGGCTGAGAAGCAACAACTCGTGGACGAGCCTGGTGGCGCGCTCACCCGCGCGGTGGATCGACCTGGCTTCTGCTGCAAGGTGGCTATCGGTTGCCAGCTCTCCCGTGAGCATTGCGGCATACGCGTCGATTACTAGAAGCATGTTATTGAGGTCGTGGGCAACTCGCCCGGCGGTGCGGCAGACGGTTTCCAGCTTCTGGGCTTGTTGAGATTGCAGGTCAGAATCCTCGGGCTTTTGCGAACTTGGATTCTGATTTCTCAGATCCGTTCCGATCCACGCGAATCCGCAAGGCGAGCCGACGTCATCATTGATTCTCCGCAACTCCAGCAGCAACGGAACCATTTCGCCGGTTTTCAAATTTTGGATGACTATCTCGTTCCTCCAGTTATGATCCGTGGGCATGCCGACAAAGTCCGAGTCGTTCAAGGTACGCGGAAGGTCAGCAAATGTGAATTTTGTGGATTCGTCAATTCGGTCTAATCCGATCAGTTCCCGCCCCGCCCTGTTCATGAATGTGAGGGCGCCACTCGGCCTCGCGAGAGCAATCAGGCCGGGGGCGGTGTCCAGGATTGGCAGTAGGTCCGCAGATTCTTGCTCTTCGCCCCCAGTGGCAGCGATTTCCTTCAAGAAAAGAATGGTCCCGCCGATTTTCGAGCGCGACTTGCTCCATGGATGGAGCTGCCAGCTTAGGCGGAGCCGATTGTCGCCATTACCAGGGACCCAATCCTCTTCAAGCGTGGCCGATTTTCCAGCCAGACATTGCCGCTTCGCCAGTTCCCAACCCTCGGGGAGTTCCAGCGACAATTCCTGATGGGTTTTTCCCAGAATGGCAGTTCTGTCTGCATGCAGCTTTGCGCAATAGGCGTCGCTTGCGCCGAGGTGGCGAAAGCCGCCATCGAGCAGTGCCATGGCATGCGGGGAGCTGTCAACAATATCAGCCAGGGAGTGCTGCAAACCCATTATTCTGACACCTTCCGGACGAAGGAGTGCCAGTGCCAGCTGGGTTTGCGCACAGGCAACGATTTCCATGGCTCCGTTATTAAAATCTGTTCTCAAGACATTTCTCCGATCTGTTTGGGTTGTGCAATCCGACTCAGGGAACGCCGTTGCTAATGCTCACCACCGGTCGCTCTCATTCAACTGTTCGTGAGCTCCCGCATAAGATCGCCGAGACGCAGCAGCGCGACTGGCTTCTCAACGACCAGGGTTGCCCCATCGCCCGGCAAAGGAATGGCACGAGATCTCGCGACCGTTTCCTCCAGGAAAATCATCCTGGGCCGATTCACAAGGTCTTTGATGTATTGCGTCAGATTGTGCCCAGAATCTCCAAAGTTTTCCCAATCGGTCCCGGTAATGACGATTGCGTATACGTAGTTCTTGAGAAGCGCCTCGGCTTCGTCCGATTCTCGTGCCCGATGCACCTCGTAGCCAAGGTTGGATAAATAGTCGCCAACCAGAGTCAGCAACTGAATGTTCTCATCGATTAGAAGTAGTTTCTGGGCCATGCCGGTTGAGTTGCACGTTTTCTGCCAAGTAAGGGGGGCGCTAAGTGAAAGAACCGGGGCATGCTATTTGATCACGCGGACGTGCCGGTGCCGGATCCTGTCCAGTCTCTGGAATTGATAATTTAAATTCGAGATTGGCGGCCGCGGAATCGTGGCGCGAGAGGTGGGGAAGATTGCGGCGGAAAGCCGGACGCCCGGTACTGCGGTGAACGCTTATGCGGTAATGCCGTAGTGTTTGAGTTTCACGTAGAGTGAACTGCGAGGGATTCCCAGCTTTGCGGCAGCCCGGTCCACCTTGCCGTTCTCCCTATGGAATACAAGACTGATGTGTTGGCGTTCGACTTCTTCCAAGGTCATGTCCGCGTCGGTGCCCGGGGCAATTTGAGACGTCTTCGGGGAGATCCTGGAAATTTGAAAGTACAGATCTTCCGTATGGATCACTCCGTCCTTGCAAAGCAGGGCCGCGCGTTCGAGTACATTGCGCAACTCGCGGATATTACCAGGCCAGCTATAACTCTCCAGGGCCGTCATGGCGCGCTTGTCAAACTCAAGTTGTCCGCGATTCAGGTCTTCCCGCAGCCGCTGCAGAAACCACTCGGCGAGCACGGGAATATCGCTGATTCTTTCGCGAAGCGGGGGAATCGAAAGCGGAATGGTGCTGATCCGGAAGTAGAGGTCGCTGCGAAATCTCTTATCCGCCACCAGCACTTCCATGTCCTGATGCGTAGCTGCAATCAGGTGCACATCCACCGAACGGTCGCGCACCCCACCGACTCTCCGGAAGTGATTCTCATCGAGAACCTTCAATAGTTTCGGTTGGATCGACATGTCCATGTCTCCAACTTCATCGAGAAACAAGGTTCCCTGGTGAGCAACCTCCAGCAGTCCCGTTTTCTGGGTAATCGCCCCGGTGAATGCTCCCTTCTCATGACCAAACAGGTCGCTCTCCAGCAACTCCCGGTTCAAGCCGGCACAGTTCAGATCGACAAATGCCTCGTTGGACCGTGGTCCCTGCTTGGTCAGCCATTCCGCAAGTACACCTTTTCCCGTCCCGGTTTCGCCTTGGATCAGAATTGGAAGCGAGGTTCCGAGAACGCTTTGTGCAGCCGACTCCAGGCGGCGGATGCTTTGCGATGATCCCAGGAATGGATCGCGCTTGTACCGAATCACCCGGTTTCTTACGGCGAGTTCACGACGAAGAAAGCGGCTGTTTTCGAAGATCTTTTCCAGAAGTTTCAGGAGTACGGATAACTCGAATGGCTTGGCTACGAACTGCTCGGCGCCTTCTTTCATTGCCCGCACGGCCAGATCAATGGTCGCATAGCCGGTCATGACCAGCACGGGGATTGAGGGGTCAACGGCGTGAATTTCGCGAAGAAGCTGCAGTCCGTCTGTATCAGGAAGACAATAGTCCATCACGATGGCATCGGGTTGGCTCTTCTGCAGAACCTCGCGGCATCGCTTGCCGGTTCCGGCTTCAGAGACGACAAAGTCTTTCAACTCAAGATAAGAGCGTATGGTGCCGCGCGATGCCTCATCGTCGTCTACTACCAATACCTTATAGTTCGGCATTTCAGCCGCTGGCTACTCCATCGAGAGTAGGTCAGTGCCTCAGGTGCTTTCGGATATCATCGTCCAGCAGACTAATGTAGTTAGCGTTGCAGATTCTGGAACATGCTCGAATTCGAAATCAAAGTCAACAATTATTGTACATTCATTCAATGATAGATGATTTTTAAGAAACGTATTTTCTCTAAATGAAATCTGGATGCCGCGTTCGAATTCTGGATATGTTCGTCTGTAATCCAGACACCCGGGTTAGTTCGGAATTCATACATCAATATCCATCTTGATCTAACCTCCTGTAAACCATTGAAATAAAAATAGTTGCACTGATCTGCCGACGCTGTTTCCACTTTGGACGCCCCCGTGCAATTAGAGGTAGCGCAGCTTGCGGAACGACACCTGCTTGTCGGCTACCGCCAGCTCCAGAACAGCACAGGAGCCTCTGATGAAACGATTCCTGGTTTTCGCAACATTGCTCATGATTCTGATCGTTGTCCGGATTCCGGCACGCGCAGACACCGTCATTAATTTTGCAAGTTCCGGTGGAAATGGGATCACTTTCACCCAGACTGCTGGGGGAGAATACATCACCTTCTCCAATCTATACGTTGGTAGCGGCTACATCGGGGACGGTTCTAGTCCATTGACCGGAGATTCGGCGATGAATGCCCCGGTGGTGATTTCTCCCGGCGCTGGTGGGCACTTTTTCCTGAACAGCGCCAGTTCTGACGGGCTGACCGGCTACTTTGCCTCCAACGCGGCGGCAACCCTGACCATCGGCAACGCGAGTTCCGGCATTATGAAAGGCTCGCTACAGATGATTGAGATCGACACAAATACAAGCCCCAGCCATCCCAAGGGTCATGGAAGCTTTGCGCTCACCCTGGTGCTCAGTAATTTGTCATTCAGTTCTTGTTCCACAACTGGCTGCACCAACAGCACGCTACTGCAGAACTTTGCCCAGCTCGGCAACGGAACCAATGCGAGCAACACCCTTACTTTCTCATTCTCTTCTTCAACCGCATCGAATGCCGCTTCGCTTCTGGGTCTCACGGGATCGCACGGAACCACGGTCGAGGGGACATTGGACTCATCCTTGGATTCGGTCGCGCCGGAGCCTGCCTCGCTGGCCTTGTTCGGTTCGTGTCTCTTGATGGCGGGCACGAAAATTTACCGCCGTGCCGTCAAAGCCTGAGGGAATTTTCCCGCAGTCGAAAGCCATACGGATCTGATCGGGCGCTGCTGCGCCACAGGGGGAAGTCTCGTGCTGAATGCGCTCACCATCGACGTCGAAGACTACTTCCAAACGGAAGCGATGACGAGCGCGGCTCCTTGCGCGGCCTGGGCGGCTATCAGCCTACGGGTGGAACGGAACACCTGGCGATTGATGGAGCTGCTGGATCGTCACCGGGTCCGGGCCACCATGTTCTTTCTCGGCTGGGTGGCCGAGCGTTGTCCCCAGCTGGTCGCCGCAGCGGCGGCGAACGGCCATGAGGTGGCTTGTCACAGTTATTGGCATCGTCCCGTCTATCGCCTGACCCGGGACCAGTTCCGCGAAGACACGCGGCGGGCGAAGGATGTCATCGAAAGCTGCAGTGGGCAGTGCGTTATGGGATACCGCGCCCCGAGTTTTTCCATTCTCGGCGCGATGGACTGGGCCAGGGAGATATTGGCGGAGGAAGGTTTCATGTACAGTTCAAGCAGCCATCCCATAAGGCATGACCTCTATAGCGACCCGGATGCCTCCCGGCTTCCGTACCGGAGCCGAGCTGGCATCTGGGAGCTCCCGATCACGACTTGGCGGCTGCTTGGCAGGAATCTACCTGTCGGCGGCGGAGCCTATCTTCGCATCTTGCCGTTTTCATATGTGCTGGGTGGATTGCACCAGGTTGCAGCCTCTGGCGAAACCCTCATGATCTATCTCCATCCCTGGGAGATCGATCCCGAACAGCCAAGAATGGCGGTTGGCTTGAAGTCGCAGCTAAGACAGTACATTGGCCTCGCAGGCATGGAACGCCGATTGGAGTGCCTGGTGGAAGGATTTCCATTCGGCACAATCAGCAAGGCTTATGGAACTCCTATTGGTAGTACCGAATCCAGTGCCGGATACGAGCCGGTTCCGGCTGGCACATTCGTATGAGTCCCGTCAGGCGATCCCGATTCGTGAGCCGCAAAAAAATTCGGCTGATGCTATCCGCCATGGTGGTTATTCCTATCCTGTGCGTCGGTGCGGGCGTGGTGCTGCTGGCCTGGAGTGGCTATCATTCGGTATACATTCAGCCCAGGGCCTACGCGCCCCCACCCATGCCGACATTTCGCGCGGCGCGCAAAATCTATCCTTTCTCCATAATTCCCGGCGGTGTGTACGACGCCACAGAACTGGCACAAAATATTCAGCTCGATCCATCGCTGGGGGAGCACTACCGCGATATCCGGATTGAAAACCTGATTGCCGTCCGCACCCAGGCGCCCATGCGGGCGTTCGTCTCATTTCGTCAAGGCAAACAAATCTGCTGGACCAGCAACGCATTAACGATTCCTCGCGGCGAACTCGTATTGACCGATGGACAACACATGGTTCGCAGCCGGTGTGGCAACCGCATCCAGCAGAAGAGGCCCGAAAATGCCGTTCGTTCTTCGGCAATGACCGAACAAATGCAGGCTCTCATCATGGATGCGCCGCTGCCCTCCATCGCCAATCTGCCTGCCTCCCTCCAGCCCGTGTTATCGCCGGGCGTTCTGGTGGGAGATCTTTGGAAGGATCCTGAAAATCAGGTGGCTGTGACACCCGAACCTGGAACTCTGATCCTCTTTAGCAGCGGTGCCCTGTGCCTATTGCTGCTGGCATGTCTCAAGGGATGATCCAGCACACGCACTATGAATGTTGCAAGAAAAAACGAATTAGGCGATGAACTTTGAAGAATACCCGGAAGGACACGCAATGGCACGCACGGTAAGAATCGTTCTCCTGATCTTGACCCTATCGATTGCGGCAGGTGTCATCGCCCAGGACGGAAGTACTGCGGCACACCAGGAAAAAACCGGTGAGACAAGCACCCTGCCGCCGCCGGCTCCGGCCGATGCACAGTATTTAATCGGCAAGGAAGACATCTTGGCGGTGCAGGTGTGGCGCGAACCCGAGCTCTCCCGGCTGGTTGCGGTGCGGCCCGATGGAAACATCTCGCTTCCGCTCGTGGGCGAGGTGGCCGCCGCCGGAAAAACTCCGCTGGAGTTGCAGAAGAAATTGACAGACCTGTTGGGCACCTACATGAAATCGCCGGAGGTTTCCGTGATCGTGCAGGACACGCGCAGCCAGCGCTTCAGCGTTCTCGGTGAAGTGATGCGTCCGGGCAGCTATCCGCTGAGCAAACCGATGACGGTGCTGGACGCGTTGTCTCTCGCCGGGGGATTCCGGGATTTTGCCAAGAGCGAGAAGATGTTCATTCTGCGGATAAACGCAGATGGGACTCGCTGCAGGATCCCGGTCAGCTACAAGAAAATTCTCAGCGTCAAGGGAACAAATCAAAACGTGGAACTCCAAGTGCACGACACACTTGTAATTCCGTAGGTGGAACTGACATGACGCGATGGAGGGAACTACTAATGATCACAATTCTGCTAGCGATGTCAAAGGCGCTGGCGCTGGCGCAGGACACGGACTTAATTCCTCCGGCTCCGCTCCAGGATGTACAGGTGATGGAAATACCTCCCTCGGAGCCGCATTTGAACAACTATGGGTTCATGATTATCCCAGGTTGGAACCTGGGCATGACGGTCGACGCGCTTGGGGTATATGATACCAACCCGGCTTTTCTGGTCGAACCCGCCGGCGATGTGGCACAGCGTTACAGTGGCAGTGTTTCTCTCAGCTATCTTGCCAGGCACACTGTCTACCAGGCTGCTTACTTTCCTTCGTTAACCTATTACCGGAATTTCACCACCCTGAACAGCGCCGACCAGGGCATCAGTCAGACCTTATGGCACGAGTTTTCTCCGCGAACTGATTTCAGCTGGCGCCTCGATGCCCGCGAATATCCATCGTGGGGCGGCTCCGCCTTCGCCAACAGCAGCTTTGGCTCTCTGCTGATGGAACTCTCGGGCCTGACCGCGTTGAACCTGGAATCAAAGGTAAAGAACGCCAACACGGACTTCACGCTGGAACACAGGTTGAGCCACCGCTCTCATCTTCAAGTTGACGTGTCGGGAGGAGTTACCAAGTACGCTCACAGCAGCTCAAACCAGTTTGTGAGTTTGCTGACGGCGCCGGACTCAAGTACCTGGTCCGGACAGATGGGCATCTCCTACAACTACCAGTTGAATGCCCACCGCACGCTGGGTGCCGGAATCTCCACTTCTTACTTCTTGTTCACCCTGCAGAATTATCACCAGATGGAGCAAGCGGCTGTGTTTCGCTACTCGGAAATATTCAGTAAGAACTGGTCCTACTCGGTTTCCGTGGGTCCTGGTTTTCGCGAGCAACAAAATTCGTCGGGAAAAATCCAACCGGTGCTGAGTCTCAACTTTGATCTGGAACATAAGACGCGGAAAACCGCTTTTCGCGCCAGTGTCGTAAATTCCTATCAGATGGGGCTGGCTCAGGGCAACCTTACCGGCTGGGTTGCTTTACTTTCATTCGAGCACTCCGTTGGAAAACGAGGTTTCGCCGGCGTTTTCGCTACCTATCAGCGCTCGGATTCTGCAGTTTCCGTCGGCCCCTTGGGCACGGGAGTCACCCAGAGCGTGGCACCGGCGGTCGACGGCGGACTTCGCCTGTCACGCCACATCGTCTTGTTCGCCAACTATGGAGTCGGCCTGCAAGAGGGTGTGCTAACCCAGCAGAACAAAATCTACCGGCAGCAGTTCTTGAGCGGACTTTCGTTCAATGTCGACAGGCTGTTTCCGCGTTAAAGAGGGAGAGCGATGAAAAAAACAGCTTCGAGCGTCCAGGATTACGCAGAGATTGCAGGCCGGCGGATATGGTGGCTGGTGTTGCCGATCGTGCTCGTCTCGCTCGCTGTCTTCTTTGGCAGTTTGTGGCTTCCCCGTTCCTACCTCTCGGAAGCAACGATCATGATCGAGCCCCAGAAGGTGCCTGCGAACTATGTGCAGTCAACAATTTCAGAGGATGTGAGCGACCGGCTGCAGGCCATCCGTCAGGAGATATTGAGCAGGTCCCGGCTGCGTAAAATCATTGTCGATTTCAATCTTTACGGCTCCGTCAACGGCAAGATGCCAGGAGACGAAGTTGTTGAGTTAATGCGTCGTGATATCTCGGTCGAGGTCGTGACCAACCAACTCACCACGGACCGTACAAAATCCGTGAGTGCCTTCAAGATCGCCTACTCTGGCCCAAATCCAGTGCTGGTGCAGAAGGTTACGCGTGATCTTGCCTCGCTGTTTATCGAGGAGAACCTGAAGGATCGCGAACAGGAATCCGAGGGTACTACCGACTTTCTCGACGACCAAATGGAAAGGCTGAAGCAGTCTCTGCAGGAGCAAGAAAAGCGTATCCAGACCTTCAAGTCGCAACATGCGGGAGAGTTGCCGGAGCAGCAGGTTCCCAGCCTGCAGATGCTCGGCCAGTTGCAGGGCGTCCTGCAATCAAACTCGGATGCGATTACCCGCGCGCAGCAGCAAAAAAACTACATGGCTTCGCTGCTCGAGAGCATGAAGATGATCTCCACGCCGCAGAACATGAAGTCAGCGCTGCAACTTCAATTCGACAGTGAGACTGCAGAGCTGCTAGCAGCCGAACAGAAATACAAACCCAGGCATCCCGATATCTTGCGTCTCGAAGCGGAACTGGCAGCGCTCAAAGAAAAGATCGAGTCGGAAAAATCCAAAAACGCAGGTAAGAACGGCAATGCGCAGGGCAGTTCCGATCAGATCCAGGTGGAAATCGATGGACTCGACAAGGAAGTTCGTAAGCGCACGGCGCGCCAGTCTCAATTGGAGGCTGCAATCCAGCAGTTGCAGGTGCGCATGAGCGCGTTACCGCGCGTCGAGCAGGAACTCGCGGAACTCTCCCGCGACTACGATACCTCACGCACCAGTTACGAAGCGCTGCTGGCAAAACGCAATAACTCCTCGGTTGCGGCCGAGATGGAGCGTCGCGCGCAAGGTGAGCAGTTCCGCATTCTTGACCCGGCCAGTTATCCGGAAAAACCGAGCAAACCCAACCTGTTCCAGATCAATGTAGTGGGT
The DNA here is from genome assembly GCA_964591805.1 of uncultured Acidobacteriaceae bacterium. Taxonomy (GTDB): domain Bacteria; phylum Acidobacteriota; class Terriglobia; order Terriglobales; family Acidobacteriaceae; genus TOLSYN. Next base: position 61,460 of record CAZQDD010000012.1, read on the forward strand.
CTGCTCGTCGGAATTTTTGCAGGCTGCGGGATGGCGTTGCTGGCGGAGATGAGCGACAACACTCTGCACAGCGAGCGCGATCTTTCGCTCTCGACTTCTGCAATGGTCCTGGCCAGCCTGCCGTGGGTATTGGATACCAGGGAAAAACACCAGGTAACAAAGAGACGATGGATGATTGCAGCCGCCACCTGCGTTTCATTTCTTACCGTGGTGCTGATGGCGTACTTGCAACGCTCGGCGATTGCTACAGGATTTGGCTGGCGGATCTAATGTATCTCAAACATTTTGGGTTGGAGAAAAATCCGTTTCTGTTGAACACTTCGCCGGACTGTATTTATTACAGCGCTCCCCATTGCGAGGCCATTGCGCACCTGCTCTATGCGGTACGCGAGTGCAAGGGAATCGTGCTCCTGATGGGCGCCGCGGGAACTGGCAAGACCACCCTCCTGCTTGCAGTTCTTAACCTCCTGCGTCCAGCTGGCATTGTACCCAGCATCCTCCTGAATCCGATGTTGGAGACAACTCAGGAATTACTTTACAGAGTCCTCGCTGGTTTCAACGTCAACGTCGGGCGCCTACCAGCGACGGACCTGCTGGACGCGCTTTGCGAATTTCTTGAAGAACAGGCCCGGCAAGGACGCCGCGCAATCCTGGTGGTTGATGAGGCTCAACAACTCAACAGCCGGATATTGGAAGATCTTAGACTGATCTCCGACCTTGAGAAAAATGGACGGCGCATGATTCAGCTGGTTCTGTCGGCTCAGCCCAACTTCCGCCAAACGCTTTCCAGCGATCATCATGCCGCCCTGCGGCAGCGCATCGTCACGCGCTGCAACCTGAACACCCTGCAACCTGCCGAGGTATGGAACTATCTTGCGCTCCGCGTGGCGCGTGCCGGAGGCGATGGACGCATGATGTTTTTTCCGGAAGCGGTCGACAGCCTGGCTTCCGCGTCGTCGTGCACTCCGCGGCTCATCAATGTGCTGGCGGACAACTGCCTGATCGCAGCTTATGCAAAGGGGCTGGCGGCCGTTGATGCTGCGTTGGTCAGTGATGTGGCCTGCCATTTCGAACTGGCCGTCGAGGCTGCGCTGGAAATCAAACCTGCTCAGGCTCGTGCGGAGGCGGAGCACACCCCGGAGTCCTGGAAGAATCTGGTCGCGGAATATGCCGATTACGAATTACCGGAAACTTTAAGGAACTTTGCCAACTCTCTTAACTTTAGTCAGCAGGCGGACTAATGCGGGTGGAAACGCTCACGGTCCCGGAGGTGAATTCACGTGGATTATCTATACAAGGCGCTCGGCAGGGAAATCGGAGTCGCTAAGTCTGACTTGGTGTCCTTCTCTCCGTCGAAGGCGCAACGCGCCGAACTAGTGGCTCGTGGCCGCAAGCATGAATCGACGACTCCCGCCCGGGCCCGGCTCGGCAAGGTGGTTCCTTTCCCGGTAAATCTGGAGCGGCTCTATGTACTGCAAAACGAGGCAACCGCCAAAGAGCATCTTCATGTATGGGAGCAGTACCGCGTTCTGCGCTCCCGCATTCTGGAGACGATGCGCGCGCAGAGAATGCGTACCCTTATGATTTCCAGCGCGTTGAGCGGAGAGTGCAAGACCACAACCTCCATCAATCTTGCTTTCGCTCTTAGCCAAGTGCAGGGAATCAAGGTTTTGCTGGTGGACACAGATTTGCGCAAGCCAGGGATTGCCGAGGTTCTCGGCATTCCCTATGAACTAGGTCTGGACGATTACCTGCGCTCTTCCGTGCCGCTTTCTGACCTGCTTCTGCAACTCACGGACAGCCTGTTTCTGGTTCCCTCCGGAGGTGTCGATCAGAACTCGGTTGAGTTACTTCATTCGGCCGCCATGGTAGCTTTTGTGAACGAAGTGCAAAGTAATTTTGACCTTATCGTCTTTGACACCCCGCCCATGTTTCCCGTGGCAGATGCACGTGTGACCGCCAATCTGGTGGACGCAGTACTGTTTTGCGTCCGCGCTGGAAAAACGTCGGAAACCATCGTCTCGGAAGCGATTGCTTTGATTCGTCCAAAGTTGATCGGAACCGTGCTGGTTGGTGCGGAGGTCCGTCCTGGTGGCTGTTATTACTATTCCGGATCTTCCCTAAAGGAGTAGCTGCATGTTCAGCGTCCTGAATCGGTATGTCCCAGGCCGTGTGTTTGTGCTTGTGGCCGCTGAAAATACCTTGATCGCGACAGGAATCTTCGTCGTCGCCTCGCTTGTCATGCACCATTCCACCAGTGTATCCGCGGAGAGCAACGAATTTTTTCTCAAGGGCTGGCTCATCGCGGGAGTCTGCCAGCTCACCTTCTACTACTTCAGCCTCTACGATCTACGGGCAATCGAGTCCAAGCAAGTTTTGCTGGGAAGACTGTTGAGTGCGATTGGTGTTTCCTGTTTGGTCCTGGCGATTCTCGGCGCAATTTTTCCATCCATCCGGCTCGGAATCGGTGTGATTGAGCTGACTTTTTTAGGCATGGTTCTAATTATTCTTCTGGGCCGTCTCTCGATGGAGTGGGTCAATCGCTGGACCACGGCGGGTGAGCGGATCCTGGTGGTGGGTAACGGAAGCATGTCGATCTCCCTGGTGAAAGAAATTTGCGTCCGCTCCGATCTTCCCATCCGCCTTCTTGGGGTGGTAACCGAGCCGGAGTTCCAGGATTCGATTCCGAATATTGCCCAACTGGGGCCGCTGGAAGATCTGGAAAACATCATTAAGCAGCAGCACCCGCAGCGCATTGTGATTGCGCTGCGCGAAAGACGAAAGCGTCTCCCCGTCGAGATGCTGCTGCGCGCCCGTTCCGCAGGCATTCGCATCGATGAGGCCGCGACTTTTTACGAAAAGCTGACTGGCAGAATCCCGGTGGAAAGTATTTATCCAAGTACCCTGATTTACGCGGACGGTTTTGTCAAACAATCCGTGATGCGGTTGATCATCACCCGTGTTGCTAGTGCGATCGTTGCCCTCTGCGGTCTCGTGTTGTGTGCGCCGCTAATGATGGTTACCGCGCTGCTGATCCGGATGGAGTCTCCAGGACCGGTGTTTTACAGGCAGGAACGCGTTGGAAAAGATGGAAAGCCTTTCGACATACTAAAGTTCCGCTCCATGCGAACCGATGCAGAACACAATCTCACTCCCCGGTGGGCCAGTCGAAACGATCCTCGCGTGACCCGCGTCGGCTCCATCATCCGCAAACTCCGCATCGACGAATTGCCGCAGTTCGTAAATATTCTGAAGGGAGAGATGAGTTTCGTGGGCCCTCGTCCGGAGAGGCCGTACTTTGTGCAACTCCTGGAAGGAAAAATTCCCTACTACGACCTGCGCCATTCCGTTCGTCCCGGCGTCACCGGATGGGCGCAGGTTTCCTATCCCTACGGGGCAACAATCGAGGACGCGAAGAACAAACTCGAGTACGACCTTTTCTACGTAAAGAACGGCTCCGTCGCCTTTGATCTTGCAGTCCTTTTTGAGACGGTGAAAACAGTTGTGCTGGGGAAGGGACAGTAGGTCCAGGACGCAGACATGATGTCACGATTCAGACACACGGCGCACTTTCTGCTGGCAGCAGTGCTTTACTACTCCGGCGTACTGGCACTTCGTTGCTGGTTACGCCGCGTCGTGCAGCATCGCTCCGAGGTCGCCGTCCTTGGCCTGCATCGCATTCTGTCCGCACAACAGGCTGCACGCACCGGTTCGGAACCGGCCATGGTTATTCTGCTGCCGACTTTCAGGAAGCTTCTGCAAATGCTGAACCGACAATTTCACGTCGTCAGTCTCTCCGACCTTCTCTTCGGAAATATTCCACAAGGCTCCAAGCCGAGCTGCCTGCTAACCTTCGATGACGCATGGCTGGACACCTTTGAGAATGCCTATCCCGCCCTGCGGGAAGCTGGAATGCATGCAGCTGTTTTCGTCCCCACTGGGTTGCTCGGCGGCAACACCTTCTGCTGGGTGGAGCGGCTCAGTCTGCTCTGGAGAAACTGCGGAGAAAAACATGAAACAGTTTGCCGTGCGATTGGCGATGCGCTTGGGCAAGCTCCCATGGCTGGCTTGGCAGAGTCGATTGCCGCTTTGAAGCTTATCCCCGCCGCTCGGCGCGAGTCGGTGGTGCAGGTTCTTGCCATGCGCTTCTGGGATGGAGACCAACTGGCTGACCTCGACCGTCTCATGAGCTGGGAGCAACTGCTGGCAATTTCACCGGTCTTTGAAGCCGCCAGCCATAGTGTTACCCACGTCTTGCTCGCCTGCGAAGAAGAAACAATTGCGAAGAGTGAATTACTGGAAAGCCGGGAAGCCCTCGGCAAAAGGATCGGCAGGGAAGTAAGATCGCTTGCCTATCCCAGCGGGAGTTTCGACCAGCGCGTTCGCGGATGGGCCGCGGATGCCGGGTATGACTGGGCATTCACAACGCGTTCCGGTGGCTATTGCGCGGGAGATGATCCGCTGACCGTACCACGATCTTTGTTGCAGGAGGGCAATATCACTAACCCATGGGGAAGTTTTTCGCCTGCAATGTTTCATCTCCGGCTGACCGGCTGGCGTTGAGGAAACAATGAAACTATTCATTACGGACGGCAACCAGCGCTCCACTCTCGCGGCCGTGCGCTCGCTTGGACACTCTGGTGTCTTTGTCGGGATCGGCAATGATACTCCCCAAATGATTGCTGGATCTTCAAGGTATTGCCGGGAAAAAATAATCTATCCGTCCCCGGCTCTGCAACCCGAACAATTTCAAAACTTTTTGTGTGAGCGGCTGGCGCCTCTTGGGTACACACATCTGCTGGCGACCTCCGATGTCACGGTACAACTCGTTGCCCCTCTCAAGCTCCGGCTTGCTCCGGCAATTACAGCGATGGTGCAGGATGCGGAAACACTGTCGCTGGTGCAGGACAAAGCCGCCATGCTCACACTCGCGTGCGAACTCAACATCGCTGCGCCTCGCTGCGCCGGCTCCGGTGACCACGAGTCGCTGCTGCGCTTTGCCGCGCAGGTTGGCTATCCCGTGGTGATCAAGCCCCGCCGCTCCCGGCAATATCTCCAGGGTGCCTGGCGCGAGGGAAGCGTGACGTACGCCCACACTCCCGAGGAACTGATCACGAAGTACCAGACAGCTTGCCGCTTGATTCCTGGTCCACTGGTCCAGGAGAGAATCGTTGGCGAAGGCCGTGGAGTATTTCTACTGCTGTGGAACGGCGAAGTGAAAGCAGCATTCTGTCATAAAAGGCTGCGCGAAAAACCCCCATGGGGAGGTCTCAGCGTGTTCAGTGAAAGTCTTCCGCTGGATCGCAGGCTGGTGGAGCGCTCCGCGGCATTACTTCGCAAGGTGTCATGGAATGGCCCCGCCATGGTCGAATACAAAACCGACGTACGCGATGGCGAAATCAAGCTCATGGAAGTCAACGGACGCTTCTGGGGTTCGCTGCAACTGGCCATCGACGCCGGAATCGACTTCCCGGCGATCTACTACAGGCTCATCTGTGGAGAAAACGTGCCACCTCAACTTGAATACCGCGCAGGAGTGAAGTCCCGTTGGCTGCTAGGCGACTTCGATTCGCTGATCACGCGCCTGCGATCCTCCAAGCAGCAACAGCGCTTGTATCCATTTCCCGTTTCGCGCTGGCGTGCTTGCACCGACTTCTGCCGTTTCTTCGGCAGGGATCTGCACTACGACGTCTGCTCCATGAGCGACCCCGGCCCCGGATGGCAGGAGATGCAGCAGTACATCTCCGTCAACCTTCGTTTAGCACTCTCCCCAGGAAGCAGCGGCAATGCGGAAAGGAAGCTTTCATGAAACGGTTGAACATCTTGCACACCATCGAAACCAGCGGTCCGGGCGGCGCGGAAAACGTGCTGCTCATGCTGGCAGGACGGCTCAACCCCGAGCGTTTCCGCTCCATCGTTGTGATCAACCAACCTGGTTGGCTGGAGGACCGGTTAGGCGAACTCGGTTTGCCGGTGGTTCGCGTGGAGTGGGACAAATGGTGGGACTTTCGTCTGCCCCGCGCTCTGTCACGTTTGGTTCGTGATGAGCAAATCGACCTGATTCACTCCCACCTTCCCGACCAGAACTTCTACGCCTGTCTTGCCAGCAGGCTTTCCCGGTGTCCTGCAATTGTGACCTATCACGGCCCGGTGGAACTGAGCGATGCGGGGTCGTTCTCCGGATGGATGAAGCTGCAGATTGTGAAGCGCACCGCGTGCAAAGTGGTCGTGGTCTGCGACTTTGTCCGCGAGATGCTCAAGAAAATTGGGTTTCCCGAGGAAATACTCACTCGAATCTACAATGGCATCGAACTCGCACGGTTCGCTTCCGTAACCGATGGCGGACTGCGGCGGGAGATGAATTGCGCGCCTCAGACGGCGCTCATCGGCATGGTGGCAAATGTGCGTGCCCCCAAGGGTCATGAGTACTTCATCCGCGCTGCGCGCCTGATCGCCGACCAGCATCCCAACACCTTTTTCGTCATTAGCGGAGATCTGCACAAAACGCTTGCGCCTCCGCTATTCAAGCTGATTACCGACTTGGGCATGGAACATCGTCTCAAGTTTTTGGGCTACCGCCAGGACGTACCGCGCATTCTCGCCGACCTCGACGTTTTTGTTCTGCCTTCCACCAGCGAGGGCTTTCCGTTGGTAGTGCTGGAGGCAATGGCATGCGCCAAGCCGGTGGTTGCCACCTGCTGTGGGGGCGCCGGGGAAGTGGTGGATGAGGGGCGCACTGGATTCATGGTACCGGTCGCGGATGCGCCTGCGATTGCCCGGCGCGTCATGGAATTGCTGGATCAGAAAGAAAAAAGCGCAAGCATGGGCCAGACCGCAAAGCTTCGCATTGAAAGCGAGTTTTCCGTGCAGGCCATGGTGGCAAACTACGAGCGGCTTTATCAGAGCTGCATTCCTGGATGCGACGTGCATATCCAGGCGGACAGCCCTGTTCCTGCCGAAGGGACATACCAATGTTAGTAAAGGGTGCGTTGCACATTCACTCTCTCGCTTCCAACGACGGGGAACTTTCACTGCCCGGGCTTGCGAGCCTCTACCGTAGCCGCGGCTTTCAGTTCATCTGTTTGGCCGAGCACTCCGAGGATATGACTGAACACAAGATCGCGATGTCCCGCCAGAAAGCCGAGTATCTTTCCGGTGCGGACTTCTCTGTTATTGGTGGCATCGAGTACTCCTGCAGGGATAAGTTGCACATCGTAGGCGTGGGATGTGAGCGGTTGCTGGATACATCGAATCCAGTGCGCCTGGTGCGCGACATCCGTGCCGCCGGAGGTTTTGCGGTTCTCGCTCATCCGCGCCGGCTTGCCTGGAATTGTCCCCCCGGTCTAGCGGCCGTTCTCAACGCGGTGGAAGTCTGGAACGTCCGTTACGACGGCAAATACCTGCCTTGCCCGCAGGCGCTGGATTTCTTCAACCGGATGAAGGTTCTCAACCCGAAGCTGCTTGCGGCAGTTGGGGATGACCTCCACGGTCTCGGAGGTTTCCATCCGCTGAGCATTCACATGTCGGTTGCCTCACTTGATCGCGAGTCCATACTCAGGGAGTTGATTGGAGGCCGTTATCACATTGGCAGCCTTTCCTTTCGGGCGCCCGCCCGCTCCAGTTTTTCATCCGGGGCTCTCGCATATTTCCGGGCCTTGCACATCCCGCTGGAGTGCGCAAAGTCTCTGCGCGACAAACTGAACGCGTAAAGGCAAATCAGCGGTGGCGCAATTCGGAGAAAATATCATGCTGTGGGTCTTCTGGGTTTCGATCGTTTTCATCGTGTATACACTGGCCGGATACGCAGCTTGTCTTTGGCTGTTCTCATGGGTGCGCTCCCGGCAGCGCGAACGCGCGGAGATTCTGCCGTCGGTCTCCGTGCTGATGGTAGTTCGAGGTGCCGAAAATCTCATTGAAGGCAAGATTCTCAACTGTTTAGAGCAGGATTATCCAAAGGGAAAAATTGAAATTGCCGTGGTGTGCGATGGGCCTTCCCCGGCCACGGAAGAAATTTTGTTGCGCTACCAGGACCGTGGCGTCCGTCTTCTGCGTTCCGAGCGGCAGGGCAAAGCAAACTGCCTGAAGTTGGCATTGCTGGCCACTTCCGGAGAGATCGTTCTCTTCACGGACGTAGGCGTGCGAATGAATCCCGACGCGGTCCGAACCATTGTCACCAATTTTGCCGATTTCCGGGTGGGATGCGTTAGCAGTGAGGATGCCACGCACCCAGTCCTGGGCAATGCGGAGCCAATCTACATTTCCTTTGAAACAATTTTGCGACGCCTGGAGGGAGATGTGCGTTCGCTGATCAATGTCAGCGGATCGTTGTTCGCCGCGCGGCGCGAGGTGTGCCACGACTGGTCGCCGGGCAGGAGTAGCGATTTCTTCGTTCCCTTGAATAGCATTGAAGCCGGCTATGAGGTCGTGGTAGATACGCGTGTAGTCGGATACCTCGGCGCGGTCAATTTTGAAGACGAGTTTCCGCGCAAGGTTCGCACCATCGTTCACGGACTCGACGTATTTTTCTCCCACCTCCGGCTTCTCAATCCATTCGTATACGGGCTGGTATCGTGGGAATTGGTCAGTCACAAGCTTTTCCGTTGGCTGCTTCCCTTCGGCTTCATCGCTGCCCTTGTGGCAAACTGTTTTCTCTGGAACGCTGGCGTTTTCTACCGTGTCGCGCTGTTCGCGCAGGTACTCTTCCATCTCTCAGGAATACTTCCCCGCGGCTATCGGCCGCTGCTACGGCTGTTACCTTTCAAGGTTGCCAGCTTTTTCATGATCGGAAATCTGTCAACCTTGAAATCATGGTTTCTATACTGCAGCGGGGAACGCTTCGTAGTCTGGGAACCAAGCAAGCGATAACTGCGAACGCTTGTAATGTGCGGGAAGGAGTTATTTTGTTCCAGCGCCAACCTAGGGAAGGTTGCGAACGATAAGAGGCCCAATGCGGTTTGCAATTGGGAGAGGAAGTTTCATCCAGAGCTTGGTGGCGAGTTGAAACTTTGGATTGGCCGGGCTCAACTCGGTTGGTGCTTGGCCGTTTTTCGTCCAACTGGCCCAGGGCAGCGGTACGTCGCTTGTGCCCCAGAGTTGCTTGAACTTATGGGTGCCGGAGTCCCGCGTAGAGCGGCCAAAGTCGAGCCAATGGAGGCCGCGTTCACCGGCGATGCGCAGGATCGTCCAATAGAGCAGCATATTTGGTTGTAGTGAAAGGTAACGCCAGTGCGAACACATCCAGGTTGCTTCCATTCCGTCGCGAAAGGAAATCACAAAGGCTGCTGCGATCGGCTTGCCATCCAGGCGCACTACAATGATTTCGGTATGTTGCGGAAAAGCCCGCAGCACTTCGCAAAAAAAAATCTTCGCATACACTGGGGTACCGAGGTTGCGCATATTCTCGGCAAATATCTCGTAGAAGATATCCAGCGCCGCGCCACCCTCGGCTGCCGCCGTCATGCCCGTCTTGGTGGCCTTGTTCACCTTCCGGCGGTTGTTGGAGTTCAGCGCTTTCCACATCGCCTCCGTGTCGCGGCTGACCTCGCGCACGGCGGCCACCTTGTGCGAAGAAGCCGGCAAATCCAGCCGGTACTGGCCGCGGTAGCGCAATTGAATCCGTGCCGCTCCGGTTTCCTGCGCAATCGCAATGGCGTGCTGCACCAGGGCCTGCTCAATCTCCACGGAATCGGCCAGCGGGCCTCCCGCATTCAGAAATGGCAATGCCGTGATGAAGCTTCCGAACAGCAAACTTTTCTGCCAAACCAGCGGCAGAACGCCGCACACCCTGCCGCACTCGATTGCAATCAGGTAATAGGTTGGGATCCTGAACGCCTTCTCGATGACCGTCTTCCACGCCCAGCGATGACAATGGGTGGCGGATTCATGTTGAAGCACATAGCCGTCCCAGAGCGTTTCCATCTCGGGGCCGGCAACCGAAATGTCCACTTGTGGCTGGATATTCATAACGCAGACTTGATAACAGCACTGCGATGGTACCACAGCGTGCCCACTCCGTCCGTGATTGCCCTGTCGCAGTCTGACGAGCGATGCTGACATGAAGCGCGAATCGAAACCCGATGTATCCAGTGGAGACCCCAGCCTGCCCGAACAGGTTCCTCCGTTCGCCGCGCAGCCTCGCTCCATCTGTCACGTTCTTTCAGGAGATTGCTGGGCCGGGGCAGAGGTTCAGGCCGCGACTCTCGTCCGCGCCCTCTGCCGCAATGGAAATCTTCAGTTGTCGGCCATCGTGTTGAACCAGGGCCGGCTAGCCAGCGAACTCCGGCAGGCGGGCGCCATTGTCAAGGTCATCCCGGAGTCACAGAACAGTTTTCCGCAGATTCTTCGCGAGGCTGTGCCCTTTGTCCGCCAGCAGCAGGTTCAAGTCTTGCATTCTCATCGCTACAAGGAGAATCTGCTCTCGCATTTCCTCGCGCTTCGCTGCCGCGTGCCAGTCATCGTCCGGACACAGCACGGAATGCCCGAGCCGTTTAAGGGATGGAGTTCTCTGCGCCAATTCTTCAACCAGCAACTAAACCGCTGGACCGGGAGATTAGCCGCGGACGCAATCGTCGGCGTCAGCGCCGAGATGGAGTCGCAACTCTGCCTAGACTACGGCTCCCGCAAAGTCGTTACCATCCGGAATGGAATTGATACGGCCAATGTCGTCAGCCGCTTCAGCCGCGAGCAGGCGAAAGCTCACCTCGGTTGCACTTTGGCGCCGCTAATTGGCATTGTCGGCCGGTTGGAGCCGGTCAAGCGTGTGGATCTCTTTCTGGCGATGGCCGGAATCGTTGCCGACCAGATTCCGGATGTGCAGTTTGTGGTCGCCGGAGACGGCGCTCTGCGACAGTCGCTGCTCTCCTGTGCGCGGCAAGCCGGATTACAGGACAATGTGCGCTTCCTTGGACATCGCGAGGATATCCATGACGTGCTTCGCGCGCTCGATATCCTCGTAATGTGCTCCGACCATGAGGGTATGCCCATGGTTCTCCTGGAAGCACTGTGGCTGGGAGTTCCAGTGGTCGCACGGGCGGTAGGCGGTATCCGGGAGGTTGTGAAGAACGGCCGCACCGGATTCACGGTTTCCTCGTCCCATCCCGAGGATCTCGCCGTTGCCTGCCTCCGGTTGCTTGGGGACCGCCGTCTGGGTGAGGCTCTGTGCCGCTGTGCAGCCGAAGATATCCGCCGGGAGTTTTCGATGGAACGCAACGCCGAGTCGATTCTGGGCCTCTACCGTAAACTCTATACAGGATCGCGGCCCTAACGCCGCCCTGGTAGCCGAACCAGTTTGTGCTAGCTTTTGTCCTATTTCTAGATATCAGACGTGGCCGCGGGCTCGGGCATCATTTCTGGAGTGATCGTAGCCTCCGTGTGCAGCAATGCCAAACAGTTGGACCTCAATTTGGCACCCAGGCAGTTCGAATTTCCAGCTACTGGACATTATTGGTTGCCCACTCGATCGAATAAGTCGCATTTTGGCTTAAGCTCCCCGTCTATCAGCATGGCCCTGCACGTGCATAAGTATATCTGCATCCGTTATTCGATTTGCCTTGGGCACGGAGAACCTAAAAGCTCGGGCCAGTTTGACGGCTCCAGCCAGTGGTAAACCTCTCCTTATGGCCGGGGTCAGACTCCCGGCCGGCAAAAGAAGTATAAGTATGCAGAAAGGTTCGCTGCGTAGCATAACCGGTATTTCCGGCCAGATACTGCGAAAACGCAAGCACTTCGGATCTAGTCCGGCCAGTACCATCGCGAATTGATTTCCATACCGCTGGCCTTGTGGCATGTACTTTACCAGAACTCAGCACAGCAGAAAGATCATGGTTGGTTATGGAAAAACCGAGAATTTCGATCATCGTGCCAACCCTGAATTCATATAAATACTTACGAACAACAATAAATTCCATACTTGCTGCGATGGAGCACTACGGCAACGCCGATCTTACAATTATTGACAATGGTTCCTCTGACGGTTCCTGGGAGTTGCTATCCACGAGTTACTCTAGCCGGGCAACCGTTTTGCGAATGAAAAGTGTAACCATTTCGACTCTGCGAAACAGGGGCGCCTCACTATCGGCAGGCGAAAACCTTAGCTTCATTGATGCAGATTGTCTTGTTGCCCGCGATTACTTTGACCAGGCAATCCAAGTTCTTGCCGAGACTCAAGCGGATGCGGTGGGCTGCAGGTACTCGCTGCCGGACTGTCCCCAGTGGGTCGAAGAAACATGGGAGAAGTCGCATGCTCGCGGTGGGGACGGAGCCGTTAATTACCTTCCGTCGGGCAATTTCATCGTCAGCAGGAAGGCGTTCAACGCCGTGGGTGGTTTTGATGAAGCTCTTGTTACCGGGGAAGACACGGAGATTTGCCAGCGCCTGCGGATGGCCAGCTTTTCCATTCATAGTTCATTGGCGATCGCCGCCGTCCATCTCGGTAATCCTAAGACTGTAATGCAGTTTTTCCGGAAGCAGATTTGGCATGGACTGGGGATGTTCGGTACCTTTCGTGGTTCGTGGCTCGACAAACCTGTTTTGATGACGTTCGCGCACCTGTTGTTGACTTTTCTCGCAGTTTTCAATTTGCTGTTTGCCCACTCAGCGTTAGTTTGGCGCATTTCGTTTTCATTACTCTTAGGTATTCTGGCCCCCACGTTGACAGTGGCATATCGTTACGTAACCGTCGGCCATATTTATCGGCCACTGGGATCGCTATGGCTTTACTACCTTTATTTCACAGCGCGAATCGTTGCTCTACTTCGAATTCTTCAGCGCAAGGCTTTTTGGGGAACAACAGGCAATTTGCAGTTCTGGATAAGCTAGCACCCAGGAAGTCAGAACAACGAACACGACGCTTGTTATCCGTACTTTTGGCTGGTGACACTGGATTAAAGAAGGTCAACTGAGATGTCTATACGGTTTGGCGATCAACGACTGTGCACCAAGACGACTGCAGAGCGATTGGCATTTCAATTTTTCGGGTTGCTCGATCCTGCCCACTATCTGCATGCAAGAAATTTTGTGATGGCTCTGGACAAACTCGATCTGCGCCCGCATCGAATTCTTGACGCGGGTTCTGGACGTGGTGACTTCTCCATCTATCTTGCGCAGAGGTTCCCGTCGGCCCAGGTCGTCGGTGTCGACGCGGATGGTAGCCGGATTGCCAGAAGCCGCGATGCTGCGCATGCGATGGGATTGGCAAACATCGAATTTCGTGTCGCTGACCTGACGCGCGATATGCTGGGAACCGGCTACGATCTGGTTTTATCCATCGATGTGCTGGAGCACGTGGCTGAACAACAACTGGCGATTACGCATCTCGCGGAAGCGTTGGTATCGAAGGGTGTCGGATACTTCCACATTCCGACCGTTCGTCCCAAACCCGTACCGCTTTCCGGATATCTACATGAGTTTCACGACTGGGCAGAGCATGCCCATCTTGCGGATGAGAAATCTGCCTCTGAATTCATTCGTGCAGTGAAAGCCTGTGGCCTGGAGGTTTTGTCATTCCGTCCAACGTTCGGCTATTACACAGGGGAACTGGCAGTCAGTTTATTTGCTCTGCCGTATCGCGACACTTTCGTCAACCGAGTAACCGCCGCAGCACTGGCACCTGCCTGCCGGGTTCTTGCACTCGCCGACCCATGGCGAAGTGAAACCACTTACGCCGTTGAAGTAATTGTACGCAAACCGTAGCGGCGACCGCACCGGGGTTGTGGAGGACGACCGCATTCTATATTCCTGTCTTGGGTTCCAGGTCAACGCGACGTGGCCCTGAATGTGCAACAGAGTTAATGTCTTTGCGCCCTGTGTGTGGCTCTCAGAATTTCCTGCCGATCATTGGAGTGTGTGTTCATGGCCCATTCGCCCCGCATCGATAACTCTTCCTTACCACGAGAGGTTTCAAAAGGCTGGGAGAGCTTGGTTCAACCTTGGTGCCGGGCGGCTATTCTCCTGCTTCCGTGGCTTTGCGCCTTTATGATGGCGCTTCACCTGAAGCGAACGCTGCTCACCGCAGAATCGGGAGGGTACGAATTTGTAACGCATCTTATCGCGCCGGCATCGAACACAGGTCTGTCTGCCCTCCAATCACTGGCCCTATATCGTCAGGATTTCCTGCTGGCTGGGATGATTGTGCCGGCAATTCTCATTTTAGTCGTGCGCCTGTTAGGGCGCTTCGTTGGCGGGATCGTTGTCGTCGCTGTCAGCGCCCTGGCCGCGATTGCATTGTTTGTGCAAGTCAAGTGCTTCTGGGAGGTGCGGAATTTTCAGTCGTTCTCTTCACTTCTTGGAGGCGTTCGGGGCGCAGGACGGGAGTATTTTGTTGACTACGTATACTCATCATCTTTTTTGAAACTGATCCTGCTGCTCAGCTTCAGCATCGGTTTAGGTGTACTGGCGCACACCCTGGAGACCATCGCTTTTGCGGGACGGAATCGGGCACGAAAAACCTCCATGGTCGTTTCGATACTTGCCATGGTTTTTGGGATATTCTCGGGCTCGTTATACGCCGTAAGATTGCCGCAAAACCCCTATTTAGAAAGCTCATTTCAAAGCGCATTGCACGCACTATTTCAACGGCAAACAGACACGCTCGAGGAGAATAGGTTTGTCGGAGACACGCCGGACGATCTTATATCGGAATACAGTAAGCTGACAAATGCTCCGGTGCCGAACCGCCATAGCCAATACTGGTCCAAGGCTGGCAACTATGACGTAATCATAGTTGTGGTAGAGACAATGCCTTCGGCTTGCGTAGACTTTTCCGACGCTCGAACTTTCCCGAACATAGCGGCTCTGCAACCGCTTGCGCTCGTTGGGCGCCAGCACTACTCAACCGCCCCTTATACATCCAGGGCAGTATTCTCAATCTATAGCTCATGGTATCCAGCAAACGACTTAAAAGACTTTATCCAGGAGTTCGAGGGAGTCACGTCCAAACTGACAGCTCCTGGGCTTGCCAGATCTCTCGACGCGGTAGGTTACCGGACTGCAATCTTTTTGCCACAACACAGCGGACTGAACTGGGAACATGACCAATCTCGCTTCGCGGCGCTCGGATTCAAGGAACAAATATACTTGCCGGTTAGTGACGCCGCCCCAAACGGCGTGAAATTGCTGGACTGGAGACGTCAAAAAGATCTTTTGCTAAAAGATATGCTGAAGCAACAGATCCGCGCCAGTACCGCACAACACTCACGATACATGTTTGCGTTTCACCCGCAGCTTACCCACGGTCCATGGCCAAATGTTTTCACCCAGTCTGATATCGCGGCTACATGCGCACAAGGACTCCCGTTATTTCACGAGGTTGACGGTTGGATAGGGGAAATCGTCAGTCAGTTGAAGCTATCAAAAACCCTGGACCACACACTGATTCTGATTACCGGTGACCATGGCATACGGACGCGGACCGAGCATCCGAGTTTTCGCGGCACAACGATGCAAGATTTGTCCTATCATGTGCCATTCCTCCTGTACGCCCCGGGAGTACTTAAGCATACGATTTATATGGAACAGATCACCTCGCACATAGATATTGCGCCGACGCTGCTTGATCTATTAGGTGTGAACACACTACGAGGACTAGAAGAGGGCAGTCCTATGTGGGACACGCGGATACAGAACCGTACTACATTTTTCCTCGGCAAATGGTATCTCGGGGTAGACGCATATCAGGAACGTGGAAACGTATTCCTGTATCAATACTTCCTGAAGCGCGCCGCGTCGGAGAAATGGGAAGGTAGTTTGCAATTTTTATCCCATGCGCTACTGACTGCGGATCAAGCTACCAGCTCCATTGTTCACGACAAACTAAACTTTTTTTCCGCTCTGCAACATAGTCTGGCCAGAACGATGGCTCATTAAATGTCCGGTCGATCCTAGTGCACAAGGATGGATACCTGGTTTGCCGCGGCAGTTGGCAAACAGCATAAAGAAACTAATGAATCACCGATCGCTGAAATGAGGAGTTTGGTGTCGAGTCACAGGGTGCAGGGATGAGTCAGGGTAGCTACAATCCACGAGTGACGATGCCGGTCGCGGTGCCCGTAATCGCAACGGCCCCGGAAGGGCAGCGCTGGGGGATGGACTTTATCGGGTTGCTTTTTTACATTTTCATTGAGTACACCCGCCTGCCTGTGATGTACCCGGTTCTAGCACCGCTTCAATTGGGCAAGGTCTCCCTCCTTATGTCCTTGCTCGGAGTGCTCGCCTGCCGCTCCACTCCCTCCGCGGATGGCAATGGACGGCTGCAATCAGCCATTGTCATGCTGGGCGTTGTTGTCTGTATCTCCAGCCTGCTGGCCCACTACACGGTTCTTCCCGGGACCGCCTTGTGGAACATTCCCGAGCAGTTGATAGCCGCATTCCTCATCGCACGCGCCATCGCCAATCGCTGGCGCGCCCAGGTCTTTATCTTTTTGCTCCTGGTTTTGAACCTAAAAGTGGCACAGCATGGTCTTCGTACCTATTTTGTACAGCACGGCAGGGCCACGGATGAGATGGCATTCGTGAGGTTCGGTATTATCGGCGGGGGAGGTGGATTCTATGACAACTCCGCCGATCTCGGAGTTGCCATGTGTGTGGTCTTCGGACTGGCGGTAGCTCTGTTCCAGGCTAAGAGCGGTCGCAAGAGCAGAATCTTTTTCCTCGTCTGCGCCCTAGCCTTCGGCGCCCTGATTTTGGTCTGCGGATCGCGTGGCGCGGTAGTCGGGGCAGCCGTCATTGTCCTGGCAACCGGGCTCAAGAGCCCCAGCAAATCCTGGGCGCCGGTTTTCCTTTTGCTGTTTGTTGCCGGTCTTGTATTCCTCATGCCGCATGCCAGCCGCGACCGCTTTCAGTCCGCCAAGCACTGGGAGGGCGACAAGACCGCCAATCACCGCGTCCTGCTCTGGCAGGCGGGACTTCGTATGTGGGCCGATAATCCGGTTTTCGGCGTGGGACCGGCGAATTACAAGTATGTTCGTCAGGCTTCCTACCGGATCAGTGTTTCCAATGACCGCAGTGCCTTCGTCTGCCACAGCCTCTATATCGAGGTTCTCTCTGAACTGGGAACACTGGGTGCGCTGGTGGCGGCCGCCATTCTTGTGTTTTTCTTCCTTCTCACCCGAAGGGTGCGCAAACGGCTGATTACCAGTGGCGCCGGTCGCCAGGGCTGGGAGTTCTGTCTGTGCTCGGGACTGGAATTGGCGATGATCGGCTATCTGGCCAGCGGCGCATTCGTATCCGTTTTTTGGTACCCACATATATGGGTACTCTGCGGCCTCGCCATGGGATTAAACACGGCGACCGCAACGCCCAAGCCTGCTCTTGATTGCAAGTTGCCAGCCCACCCGCCGCACTTTAGCTTCGAGCAACGGCTGCACCAGGCGTAGAGAATGTCGATCCTAAGAAGATATTGCGAGGGTCTGCGGTATCGGTAACTGGGTTATGCCTCACTCCAAGCACCCCAGACTGCTTAGCAGAGATTGTTCTTACAGACGCGCACGCCGCTGACGAGCCAGCCATTCTCGACAGGCCACTGAGCGGAGCAGCCGCCGACATTGCTCTGCATGTCCGCGTAGGAAAACCCCCAGCTCGCATCCGCGCCGGCTGGTAGGAACGCTTGATGTTCCATGCTATCGACAAACCTGCCGTCGGCATAGAAACGCAGAAACCCATCACTTTTTCCAGGGGTGCCGAGATCCACGTGCAACTGCCAGTATTGCCACCGGCCACTATGCTTGGCTGGCTTGTATTTCGTGTATTTCGAAAAGCTCGTGCTGCCATTGTCCCTGAACACGTAGAACTGGATCGCGTCCAACCCGGCGGGCACATTGAAGTCCATACTGATGCGATTCCTGCTGCTCGTCATGCTTTCGTGCAGGCGCCACAGATGCAATCCGCCATTGCAGACGCCATTGGGACCGGTTGCAACCGCAGGCAATTTGAAGCCGGCGTCAAAGTAAACATACCCGCTCATCCATACATCCCGCGAAACCGGGAATTGGTGGGTGATCAATTTTCCAAATGTGACGTGGTTTGTGCCGATGCCCGCCACGCATCGCCGGCCGTCGACGGGATCACGTTGCAGGTAGTTCCTGGCGGAGTCTTCGAAGGAGCCAAAATTGGGGTCACAACCACTGAAATCTGAAAGCGCCAGCAACGCCGGATTCTCTGCGGACTTCTCTTCGCCGCCAGGAGCTACGCTGTCCGTATGTCCCTTCCGGCTTCTCTCAACGTCAACCGCCGCGTCGGTGGGCGCCCTGTTCTCCCCGCCGAAAGCGGAAATTGGCCAGCCCAGCATTTGGCATAGCAGGAGGCCGCTCAGCAGAAACCGAAATAACCTCGTCCGCGCCTTTAAATGACTCAAAGCCATTCCAAAGCCCCCTCAGTCAAACCGGCTCGCCTCTTCCCTCTCGCAGATTACCATGGTGCACAACCTTTGGTCACCATACGATGAAAGTTGTCACCGTTCAACTTCGGTCGTCTAGAATTCTCAAAGTGCCGTCCCAATAAGGTCCAAGGACTTTTCTCCCGAAAATAGACACGGACGATTCGAGCATCGGGGAAGACGGCTGGTAGATGGAGAGGTACTGACAAAGAAAGGACTTATCCCTATGAGGTGGGATGAATAGTCTCAGCCGTCTCCATGGCGGGGAGCGGTAAGGAATGAAGATACAGGATACGGGCGAAAGCATTCAGCTAAACCTGGACACTCACTCTCCCACGATCCAGGGGGCAATGCGGCCAGAACTCCCTATCGATTCTGCCGTCCAGTTTCTGGATTCTGTTGCTGGAGCGGCCGTCAGCAGAGCCCGAGTGCAGTGGCCGCAGCTACCGCCGCCGCCCTCCGCTGCCTGGTTTTTCAATTCTTGGACGCCTCAGACAGAAATTGTCAATCCACTTCGCCGCCGGCGGAAGAGCTGTGCATCGCCACTCATTGCGCGCATAGTTCTCTCACAACCTGCTCCCGATACAGCAACTTGTCTGCAGCGCGGTAATTCTCGGAAAAAGCAAGGGCGTTTGTACTTATTCGCTTTGTTGCCAGTGCAACGCCTGCACCAGGCGCAATAAAGAGGATTCGCTCGCAGCGCGCGTCTCGACTACGCAGGCGCGCAGTGGCCTCGGACGTGCAAGCATTCCAAAGGTAAATCTGAATTTGTATTGAGAGGGTCTGCCGGTGCTCATGCCTGATGCTTCGCCTAGACGTGCTTCTCTTCCCGTGTACCTGGCCATCCTGCTGGCCTCTGTCTGTCTTTCAGGTTGCGCCAGGTCTCCCGCCAAGGTGAAGGCGGAATCGCTCGCCAAGGCTACACAGTATGAGAAACAGGAGCAGTACCCGAACGCCATCATTGAATACAAGAATGCGATCAAGGCGGACCCGGGTTCCGCGGAGGTTCATTACAGCCTGGGACAGGTCTACCTGAAAAACACGCAATATAAAGAGGCGTATCAGGAATTCGAGCGCGTGCTTCAAATCTCCCCAGGTAATCCCGACGCTGAGATCGCGATCGGCCAGATCTACCTCAAAGCCGGCATGAATGATGATGCGCTCCAGATGGCCAGGGACATGCAGAATCAAAACTCCAGGACCGTCGAGGCCCGTCTGCTGCTGGCCAATGCTTATGCGGCGAAGGGAATCATCTCGCTGGCGGTCTCCGAACTCTTGTCCCTCGTAAAAGACGAACCGGCGTTGCCTGCCGCTCACATCAATCTCGCCATGTTCTATGCTTCCCAGGGAAAGACAGAACCAGCCGAGGCCGAGCTGCACAAGGCCCTTGACCTTGAGCCGGAGTCTTTCAATGCCCGCAAAGCATTGGCCGCTCTCTATCTTTCCCGGGGCAAGATCGCTGATGCAGAAGCGCTCTATCGCGCCGCGGTGCAATCCAATCCGGACTCACCTGAAGTGCTGATGACGCTGGCGGAGTTTTACTCCTTGGAGAATCGCCAGCCCGAGTCCGAGCAGATCTACAGGCGGCTGATCGTGATCCAGAAGAATTCGGTGCAATCCCGCTTCGCGCTGGCAAGGTTCTATGTGTTGCGGAGCCGTTACGACGAAGCCCGCCAGCTCGATGAAGGGATCCTTTCGGAAAGCTCTGATTTCCTGCCGGCGCGCCTGCAGTTGGCTGAACTCGCCCTCAATGTCAATGACACGAGGAAGGCCGAGAGCGTCCTGGCGCCGCTGCTCCAGGAGGGGAAACGCAACCCGGATGTTCAAGTCATTCAAGCGCGGATATTCATCCACGAGCGCAAGCCGCAACAGGCAATTGAAGTGTTGGAAGGCGTCATCAAGCAGGGGAACCTCGCGGTGGCGCATTACCTGCTCGGCGTCGCCTACACTCAGGTTGGCAATCTGCAGCGGGCGCAGAATGAGATGGAGTCGGCCATCGCCAGCGACTCCCGCCTGACCGATGCCTACGTCGGTCTCGGCCAGATGATGTTGAATCGCAACCAATCCAAGGTGGCGCTGCAGTATGCGCGCATGGCGTTGCAGCAGGCCCCCAACCGCGCGGATTGTCTCGTACTCATCGGCAGCGCTTTCGCCAACATGCACGATCTGGTTTCGGCGGAACGCTATCTTCAGGCTTTTGCCGCCGCCCAGCCAGGCTCCGCCGACGCCTTCAACCGCCTCGGCGCGCTGCGCATCATGCAGAAACGCTATCCCGAGGCCATCGTCTACTTCGAAAAGGCGTCCCAGCTCGATCCCCGCAACTACGGTGCGCTCGACGGCATCGCTAGCACCATGATCCTCGAGGGTGATAAGGCGGGAGCCATGCAGCGCGTCAGGGATGCGCTCAACCACGGCGAAACCCCCGAGTTGCTCAGCCTCGCCGGAAAAGTCTATGTCGATTCCGGGGACCTGCAGGCGGCAGAAGGGGTACTCAAGAAGTCGTTGCAGCAATCGCCGCAAAGCTATTCCAACTACGTTCAGCTCGGAAGCCTGTACGCCCGCCAGCAAAGGGTGCCGGAGGCAATCGCTTACTTCGAGTCCGCGGTCAAGCTCCGTCCCGGCGATATCGGCTCGTGGACAATGCTCGGAATGCTCAACCAGCAGCAGGGCAATCTTCGCAAGTCCGAGGAGTCCTACCTCAAGGTGTTGGATATTGAACCCAATGCGGGTGTTGCCGCAAACAATCTTGCCTGGCTTTACGCCGATCACCTGAATGACATGGACAAGGCTCTGGAACTTGCTCGCCGTGCCAAGGTCGCCCTGCCCAATACGCCCAATGTGTCAGACACCCTGGGATGGATCTATACAAAGCGGCGGCTCAATGAAATGGCGATTCCGCTTCTGTCCGAGGCTGTGAGGTCTGAACCCAAACACGCCGACTATCACTACCATCTGGCCGTGGCCCTCATGCATTCCGGAAGGAAGGCGGCGGCTCGCGAGGAAATGACCGCGGCGGCAAAGTTGGATACCAGCATGCGAACCCGCGACGAGGCCAGAGAAATCCTGCAGTAATTCTCCATCGAATTCAGAACCGGAAATGAAACGGCAGTGACTATGGCGATGCCAGAACTCCACAAATCGCAATTCGCAACATCGGTCGATTGGCGAAGCATTGCCTGTTGGAGTTTGCTGGCCGCCCTGTTCCTGCTGCTCTACGCTTTCACCCTGCGCGGCCTGGTAGAAGACTGGTGGACCGATCCCGATTATTCGCACGGAATGATCGTTCCGTTGGTTGTAGCCTACATCGTCTTCCGCCGCCGCCAGCAGCTCAGGCAACTTCCACTCGAGCCCAGGACGATGCCGGCACTGGCGCTGATTGCCATGTCGCAACTCGTCTTTCTCGCCGGATACTTCGGCGCCGAGTTCTTTCTCCAGCGCAGCTCCATCGTGCTCTTCCTTGCCGGAATGATTCTCCTGCTTCTGGGCAGTCGTTACCTGCGCGCGCTGGTTCTTCCCCTCTTGCTGCTCGAACTCTGCATCCCGCTGCCGGCTGTCCTCATGAATCAGATCACGCTGCCATTACAGTTGATTGCGTCCAGCGGCTCGGAGGTTTTTCTTCGCATCTGCGGAATTCCCGTTTACCGCACCGGCAATATCCTGCAACTGGCGCGGCAGACCCTGGATGTTGGGGAAGCCTGCAGTGGAATCCGCTCCCTGGTCAGCCTGTTTACTCTCGCCGTAATCATGGCGAGCTTCTCCCGCATCCATTGGACCGCGCGTCTTGTCTTTGTTGCCTCCGCTGCGGGCGTTGCCATTCTCGCCAATGGCTTGCGCATCACTGGCGCGGGTCTGCTGGGGTACCACTTCGGGTTGCGTTTTACCTTTGGATTCTGGCACCTGCTGGAAGGCTGGAGCGTCTTTGTCGTGGCGTTCCTGTTGCTGTCCCTGGAGTTGAAGCTGATCGAACGCCTCCCGCGCTGGAAGCTCCGAGCGTCATGAACCGCCGCCTTCTGGTTGTTTCCCTCATTCTCGCCTGCGTCTGCGGCTTTCGTCTCTGGCTGGACCGCGACAAGGCTTCCGGGCTGTCTCGGCCGTTGTGCACTTTGCCTATCCACATCGGTGCATGGCGCGAGGTTTCCGAGGAAGCTTTCTCTTTGCCCGTTCGCCGGGTGCTGCATGCCGACGATCTGCTTTCGCGGACCTATGAGGTCATTCCCGGAACCAAGGTCCAGTTGTTTGTCGCCTATTACAAGACCCAAAGGGCGGGCGAGCGCATGCATTCACCGCGTAACTGCCTCCCAGGTTCGGGTTGGGAGCCGATTTCGGTTTCCGTCATCAACGCGGATGTAGGAGGAGGAAGAATTGAGCAGTTGAACCGCTACCTCGTTGACAGAGAGGACAAGCGCATGCTCATCGTGTATTGGTACCAGGAACACAATCGTCTGATTGCCGATGAATATCACAGCAAGCTCTACCTTATGTGGGATTCGATTCGCAGGGGAACCCGTGATGGTGCGCTGGTGCGGGTGAGCGTGCCACTACCTCCCGGCATGGATGAAAACGAGGCCACCATGACGCTTTTGCAGTTCATTCACTCGGCAAGCCCCGAGATCACCAGGATTCTCCCGGACTAAACATGATCAACCTTGTTTTCCACGTAGTGTTCCGTACCGCGATGCGAGACAATCTGCCCGGGATTGCCCATCACAACCGAATTGTCCGGGACGTCGAAGTTGACGTACGCACCCGGTGCGATCATTACGTTGTCGCCAACCTTGATTCCACCTATCACGATCGCGTTCGTACCGATCCACACGCAGTTGCCAATTTCCGGCACGCCCTGTCTGCGTCCGCGATTGCTCTGCCCAATCACGACTCCCGGCGAAAGGTTGACGTTGCTGCCCAGTCGGCATTCGGGATGAACCGTCAGGTGTCCAAAGTGGCCGATATAGAGTCCCGGTCCAATCTCGCACTCGATCGCGATCTCGAACCCGTACCGGTAACGGTAGTGACTGAGAAGGAGACTATAAAGCAGTGTGCTGGCGATGCGCAGCCAGCGTGGCCGGTGCCGTCCCGCCTGGCATTTGCGCAGAAAGTAGCTGAACCGGAATCCCGGAATTTCAAGGAAAGCCTTCCAGAACGCGGCTCGATCCTCGCGCCCATAGTAGCGCCAAAGATCCGCCCGGATCGTCGATTTGAAGTCTACCGGCAAGGCATACCTCGTGCACTCATGGTCCCAGGAATTGTATCTTGCACCGCCGCCCAGTTCGAAGCAACGAATCCTGTCGATGAATTTTTTCTGAAGCCTCCCGCTGAACTTTCCAACCCCAGCGCACCGGATTCACACCGCCCGGTGTCTTCCGGAGCCTTGGCGAAACCATGATGAACGATTCCAACTGTCCAACCCGGTTTCGCCTTCTCGTTTTGTCCGAGACTTCTCCGGAAGCGATCTGTCACGGCATCGGCCTTCGCGCCTATCATCTCCTCGGCCGTCTGCCGGGCTTCTATGACATCGCCTTTCTCAGTGCGGAGCGGTACAAAAGCGCCAGGCCTTCGCGGTCATCGAGCCTGCGCCGCCTGCATTCATTCTTCCAGTGGCAGCGCCCCTATCACTTTGAGCCGGAGTTGCAGCAGGCGTTCAACCGGATGCTGCGCGATCAATCCTTCGACGCCGTCCTTGTCATGGGCGCCGACTTGCTGCAATACACCGGACACTGCAATGTGCCGATCATTGCCGACCTGGTGGATGAACCGGTGCTTGCGGCATTGCGGGAGATTCGCCTGCAAGGCATGTCGCCGGACGGTCTCCGCCTTACGAAGCACCTCTTTGAATTGCTTCCATATCTGCGCCGCACCTGCCGCCGGGCGCGCCATTGCATTCTCGTTTCGCAGCAGGATGCGCGCTGGCTTCGCCGGATCGTTCCCGGCGTTCCGGTCTCGGTCGTGCCCAACGGAGTCGATGCTGCATACTTCCGTCCGGCCGGCCTCCCGGTCAACCCACGCGAGATCGTCTTCTCGGGCATCATGGGATTTCCCCCCAACATCGCCGCCGCGCTGTATTTCGCGCGCCAGGTCTTTCCCAGGATTCGCGCCTCGCTTCCCGGGTGCCAGTGGAGCATCGTGGGTGGCAATCCAGCTCCCGAGGTTCAGGCTCTTGCCAACTCCAACATTCGCGTCACCGGGTTCGTGCCCGATCTCCGCTCCCACCTCGAACAGGCTGCCGTCATTGTCTCTCCGCTGCTCTCCGGTGGTGGCATAAAGAACAAGATCCTTGAGGCCTGGGCAATGGGGAAGGCTGTGGTCGCAACCCCCCTGGGCTGTGCTGGCATCGATACCCAGGATGGCGTCAACCTCCTCATCGCCCGCGGTGCCAGTGAATTTGCGGCCAAAACCGTATACCTGCTCACTCATCCCGAACAGGCCCGCCGAATTGGTTGCGCCGCCCAACAATGGGTGACCACCCAGTACTCATGGGATGAACAATCCGCGCTGCTCGACCGGATTCTTCGCGATGAGTTACCGGCGTCGGAGAAGCGCGCATGAGCGCCACGAATCCAGCCGCGGTCAGTGCGCGCAAGGTCTGGCTTGGCTCCGGCATGCGCGTCCTTGGTTTCATCTCCAGCACCAGCATCGCTCTCATGCTCACGCCCTTCGTGGTGCATACCCTGGGTGACCGGAGCTACGGATTGTGGGCGCTGGTTACGACCCTGGGCAGTTACTACGCACTCCTCGATCTCGGGCTATCGGGCGCGGTCTCGCGCCATCTGGCGGGCGCACTCGGCGGCGGCAATGCCGGGGAGTGCAATCGCATCGTCAGCACCTCGCTGGCAATCTATCTCGGCCTCGGCGCGCTGGTCATTGCGCTCAGTGGCGCCATTGCCGTGGGCGGCGGATTCTTCCTCGCCAATCCCGCCGAACTGGCGTTGTTCCGCAAGGTCATCCTCATTGTCGGAGCCGGCACCGGAATCTCGATTCCAATGCGTGTTTTCTTCGGCCTTATCAACGCCCATCTGCGCTTTGATATCTCTGCTGGCCTGGAAATCTCCTCGGTTCTGCTCCGCGCCATTTTCACTTGGCTCTCTCTCCATTCCGGCGCCGGAATCACTGCGCTGGCGTGGATCAATGTTGGCGGCGCTGCCTTCAGCTTCCTGCTCAGTGCTTACTGGGGCCTGCGAATTTCGCCTGGGCTGCGGCTCTCTCCGCACTTTCTCACCCGCGCGGCTGCCCGCAAGCTCTTTTCCCACGGCTCCATCAGTCTGGTCGCGCAACTGGCCGACCTGCTCCGCTTCCAGGTCGATGCTCTCGTGGTCGCGGCGTTCCTCGGCGTAGCCGCCGTCACTCACTACAACATCGCGGGCAGCATCGCCCAGTACTTCATTAGCTTGATGATTGCCGTTACCGGCACCCTCGGCCCACTTTTCAGCCGCCTCGACGGAACTGGCGATCGCGTTCGCACCGCCCAGGTATTTCAATTCAGCACCAAGATCGCAGTTGCCATCTCCACCGCCGTCGGATTCGGAATCCTGGCTCTCGGCAGGCCCTTCATTGCGCGCTGGATGGGCCCATCCTATCTCGACGCCTATCCCGCGATGGTAGTACTCATCCTGGGCGCAACGGTCGCGCTCGGCCAAACCCCCTCCTTGCAGTTGTTGTACGGAATCTCCCGGCATGGCCTGTTTGCCGTCTTCAATTCCGTGGAGGGAGTGGCCAATCTTGTGCTCAGCATCGTGCTCGTGCGTCACTTGGGAATGTTGGGAGTGGCTCTGGGCACCATGATTCCCATGGCACTCACCAAGGTCTTTGTGCAGCCCTGGTATCTCTGCCGGATCATGCACTTTGACCTCGGGAAATACTACGCCCTGCTGGCGCGATCGCTATTCGCAACCTTGGTAGCGCTGTTGTTGCCAGCCGTTCTCATCGTTCGCTTTGCGGCCGCTGACTACAAGATCATGCTGGCATTAGTCGCGGCTTCCATGCTCCTGTTTGTCCCGGTAGCTTTCGCTCTCCTGTTCACCGCGCCAGAGCGGGAATCCTTGCGCAATGCACTCAGCGCTTTTCTCGGCCATCCCCGGGCAAGCCAGGATGTGCAAGCGGTGGAAGCATGAGGAGGGGACATCGAATGTGGCGGCGATCAGGCATTTACCTGGGTTGGGTCGGTTTCGGAAATCTCGGGGATGAGGCGATGTGGCAGGTTTGCCAGCAGCGCTTTCCGCGGATTCGCTGGTCCACCATGGCTGACCTCACCGCACCCATTGCACCGCGCTCGGTCAGCCGCGCATACACCGATCCTGCCTGGCTGGCTCGCATTGCGCGGGAAGAACTGCACGACGGTACCCGGCTGCGCCTTTTACTCCGCCAATACCAACACCGGGCCTCCGCACTTTTTGCCGGCGAGGCTGGCATGCTTGGCGGCGGCACATTCATCAACCGCAATCAGGATATTCTCGACGCCTATACCCAGTTGCGCAGAAAGCTGAAGCGTCCCGTCCCGGTGTTCGGGACCGGGGTGGCCAGTTCTGCCTACTGGCGCGGCACAACCGGGTGGAGCGACCTTCGCAAGCAGTGGGTTGAGTTACTCGGCGAATTGCCGGTGGTCGGCGTGCGCGGTCCGCGCTCCAAGGCTGAGCTCGAAGACTACGGGCTACGCAATGTAATCGTCTCCGGCGATCCCGCACTGCTCCTGCATGAACCGCTCAAGGCCCGGAAAACTTCCGGAGATCGTCTTACCATCGCATTCAACTTCGGCAACCCCGCCGGAGGAATGATCGGATCTGAAGATTGTGTTGCCGGGCAACTGGCCACGGTTGCGCGCAAGGTTGCGCGTCAACACCGTGTCAAGTTCATTCCCGTCTGGCCGCAGGATGTTGCCGCCTGCACGCGTCTCGCGCTTCGGGCCGGTCTTTCCGAATCCACGGTCACGCCTCCTTGCGTTACCCCCGGGCAATTCCGCCAGGAAGTGCAGGATACTGATTTTCTGGTTGCCTTTAAACTGCACGCGGGAATTCTGGCTGCCGTCCACAACGTGCCCTTTGTCCTGTTTGAGTATCAGCCAAAGTGCCGCGACTTCATGGCCAGCGCCGGGTGGGAGCGCTTCTGCATTCTCCCCGGCAAAGACAGCGCAGAGTTTCTCCTGCATCAGGTCGAATGCGTGGAATTGCACGGCAATGAGCGGCGTGAAGAAATATCCAGAACCGTCAGCACTCTCGCCCAGGGTTTTGATGACTACTGCCGCAAAATCGCACCCTTACTGCTGCGCTGATTGCATCCCTGCTCCGAGTTACCTCTGGTGTCCGCAGGCTAACCATCGCCCAGGAGGTCAACCTTCTCAACAAAAACGAACGGGCCGGCTTTATCTATGCGCAAATGGCCCCGGAGCTTCTGAGCAAATCGCCGGCCTTCGACACCGTAATCGTTCTTTCGGTTTTGTACCAAATCATGTATGAGCATGGCGTCGACTCTGCGCGGGAGTTCATGAAACGCATCCGGGAAAAGGCGGCCAAGTCCTTGATTTTCGACATGGGGCAATTCAACGAGACTGGGATGAAGTGGGCTCCTTTTTTGCCCGGCGTGGGGCCCGGCCCGTACGCTTGGATTGCCGAGTTTATTCGCGCGTGCGGATTCTCCGAAAGAATCCATTTTACTCATCCGCCGCCCAGTTGATTTCCTCCAACTCGTTAGTCTGCCCAGTTCCGACGGGTAAAGCAGACAGGCGGTTCGTAAGTAATGCCGCGGGCAAGGCGCCTGTCCTCGCGCTTGGAACTCCAGAAAAGCACGGGACCGACAAGGTGTGACCAGAGGCGGGAACCTAAGCCGAACTCATCTTCAACCTGGAACCGGAGCCGCCGGATTTTTCCGGCCACCGCGGCGTTTACGTGGGCAAGGCGCTTTTCCATGGCCCAAAGCGTAGCGGAGTAGGTACTCTTCAGGGACTTCGCCTCCCAGGCAAAACGGGCGCGAACGCGCGGATCGGGATGGTTCTTGTGGCGAATCCATCCACTGAACATGGTTTCGCATATGCGGAAGATGCTGGGGCCATTTTCTTCAAAGTCGTGCTGGAAAGCCCAATCAAGGAAGCTTTTGGACTGATCCCGAGATATCGCACCGTGGCTGAAGTTGAACTTGAACTGCCCATGAATGTCGGCCGGGTCGATTCCTTCAAGCATGCGGCCTTCTGCGGTCATCTGCGCATGCAGCGGAGTGCCAGGTATGGGCGTGTAGAGCATGAACTGATGGAAGTCGGTGCGGTGCGAGACCGCATAGTCGATTTCGCCGAGAATGTTTTCCGGGGTGTGGTGCTCCAGACCAACAATGGTGGAACCCAGAAGCTTTATGCCGTTCCGGCGCAGTTCCTGGGTGATGCGAAGGGTGTCGGCGCCTTTGAGTTTTTCATAGTTGGACTTCGGTGATTCCAGTCCCATCCAGATCCATGAGATACCGAGTTGTACCAGTTCCTCGATGGAGTACTTTCGGATGGCGTTCATGGAGGAGAAGACGTAAAGCGCCCAGGCCTTGTTGTTTTCCTTCATGCGGGCGAGGAGTTGCAAGGCGCGGGGGCGGTTGAGCAGGAAGTTCTCGTCCATGATGAAAAATGAATGAACCCCGAGCTCTCGTTCGGCACTGAGCATTTGGTGGAAGATTTCATCTCCAGTGTGGAGGAACTCGGTCCACTTGCCCTTGCCTCCGAAAAAAGCGGATGTCGAGCAGAAGTTACAACCGATCGGGCAGCCTACGGAAGGAATGATGGTGGCGGCGGTGTCATCGCCCTTGTCTCCCATCTTCATGCCCATGACACGCATGTCAAAGGCAGAGAGCATGGCAGGGTGTTCGATGGGACGCTCAGGGTCTTCGCCAAGGTATTCGCGCATCCAGCGGATGCCTTCGCCCTTTGCGACGAAGTCAGCATCCACAAGGTGCTGGAGGCCGGGAATGGATGCGACGTGGCCTCCGATGATGATGGTGGCCTTCGGTAAGATTTGGCGAACGCGCTTGCACATCTCACGGACCTTGCCGACGTTGGCAATGATGGCGGAAATGCCGACGATATCGTACGCATTGTCGCGCAACTCCTGCTCGAAGCGCGGAAGCGTGGGAAAATCAAGCACCGCACAGGGCGCAGAAATGTTGTGCTGAATCATCAGGATGCCCCAGGAGCGATGGAACATGCGCAAAGAATAGGAACCTTGTGCACGTGTGACCTGGTTGTGGTAGAGCTCCATGGGATTGATAGCGCGGGAGCCGAACTCATCGTCCTGCGCAAAAGGGCCGAAAACACTGGTCAAGAGCACACGGGCATGGGTTCCCTTGGGGTGAACGTCAGCCTGTAACTGCACCATGAGAATCTCCTGACATTCAATGTAAGAGGGGCGCCACGCAGAAGATGTGACAGTACGGAACTATTACAGAAATGGAAAG
Organism: uncultured Acidobacteriaceae bacterium; assembly: GCA_964591805.1. Classification (GTDB taxonomy): domain Bacteria; phylum Acidobacteriota; class Terriglobia; order Terriglobales; family Acidobacteriaceae; genus TOLSYN. The sequence goes on from CAZQDD010000012.1 coordinate 91,239, forward strand.
CCCGGAAGGTGGGAGGCGGAACCACGATTGGCCTGCCCGATCGCTTCTACCAGTGGAATCATGAGCAAGGCCCAGTGGCAAGATGAAATGGTTGGATCCGCCGCAATCGGGGATGCGGAACAAGTGGGAAGTGTTCTCTGCTTTAGGTCGAATTCGTTTGGATATGCAGGCCGCGCCCTTAGGCGCGGCCTGTGTTGCAACATCGGGAGCAGAAAAGCTTGCAGTCTTTGCGGCGCGCCTTCTTTTGCCTTACAACTGCTCCACCAGCACGTAGGCGTTGTAGCTGCCACCGGTCGGGGCCGTGCCTGAGCCGTAGCTCTGGCCGTAGGCGCTGATCGTCTGTCCGCTCTTCACCCACACCGGCGTCACCACCGAGGAGCCGCACACCGTCACCAGGTTGCAGTTGGCCGTCGCCAGCGCCGTCGTCGAGACCCCGTCGTTCCACTGGATCGTCACCGCCTCGCCCGCGCACGGAATGCTGGAGCAGGTGCCCGCGGTGCCCACGTTCATGTACACCGAAACGCGGTAGAAGCCGTCGGCCGTGGCGGTGTAAATCGTCTGCGTCGTTCCCAGTCCGTAGCTGCCCCCGAGTTTGACGTTCGCCACCACCAGCGGGACCGTTCCCGACGTGCCGCCCGCAGCCGCGCAGGTCACCGTGCCCGAGGCGCTCACCGCCGTTACCGCCGTGCCCGCCGCGCAGGTGCCGGTCACGCGCTTCTGCACCACCGCCGCGTTGGCCTCCACGGTCGGCGCCGCCGCGGTGCCGCCCACCGTAATCGAGCCGTCAGGCGAGCTCAGCGTCACGCCCGCTCCGCCGCCCACCGCAGCCGTCGCCTGCACCGTGCCGTCAGGGAAGCGGAAGCCGCCCGTCAGGCTCTGCACCACCCCGTTGACCGACAGCGGATAGGCCGGCGTGGTCGTGCCGATGCCCACGTTGCCGGTGTTGTCAATGCGCAGCCGCTCGGTGCGCGCGGTGCTGCCGTTCTTGGTGGTCGAAAAGGTCATCGCCGTGCCGTTGGCCAATGTGGTCCAGCTCTCGGTGGCCAGAAAAGTAACTTTCACCTTGCTGCCCGGAAACGCCGAACCGTTGTATCCGGCAGCGGCAAACTGGCCGAGATTGTCGCCGTTCTGGGTAGCCAGCGGGACGCCGGAGGTGCCGCGCGCCGACCAGAAGTTGAAGTTGGGCGAGTCGCCCAGGTTGTTTGAGTAGTTGTCAATGCGCAGGGTGGGATTGGTGCCGGACACTTCCAGCGCCTCGGCCGGCGCGCTGGTGCCAATGCCCACAAAGTTACCCGCCCCGGAAACCGATTGGAAGATCAGCGAGTTGCCCAGGTCGCCCGAGGCGTCGGTAAACACCGGCACATAACCGGCGGCGCCCGAGGCCGAGATGTCGGCCTTCAGCCCAGACGCAGCCTTCGCCACTTCCGCCTTGTTCACGTACGCCGCGTTGCCGGCATCGGCGCTCTTGGCCGTCTGCGCCCAGGCCGGGGCCATCGTCATCGCAACCGCAACCATCATTGCCGCAAACCTTCTCATACTCATATCCTCTCTTCCCCTCCGCCGGGCTGCCCGCTCCCGCCTGGCTCACCCTGGTTAGAAACTGCGCCACCTTATAAAGTCAAC
>CAZQDD010000013.1:0-92615 GCA_964591805.1 uncultured Acidobacteriaceae bacterium
CCGGGAGCGCTGATTGGCTTTGCGGGGCCGAGAGTGATCGAGCAGACGATCCGGCAGAAGCTTCCGGAAGGTTTCCAGCGCAGTGAGTTTCTGGTGGAAAAAGGATTCCTGGACGCGGTGGTGCAGCGGCGCGATATGAAAAATTACATTGCACGGGCGATGGAGTGGATGGCGGCCTAGGCTGGACCCGGGCGCGCGGTTTGGCGAGTAGCGCCCTGATTTTAATTGCCCGCCCTCAGAAGCCGCGACGATTCTTCCTACGCCGCCTGGCCGGGATCTTTCGCCGCGTGCGTGGTATCCATTTCGCTCAGGCGCAAGGCCAAGCACTTGGCTGCCCCGCCAGCCTTCAGAAATTCCGTCAACTGGACCTGCACGACTTGAAAGCCGCGCGCTTCCAACCGGTTGTTCAATTCGCTGCTGATCTCGTTCAACAGGACCAACCGGCCTACGTTGATTGCATTGCAGGCAAAGCGCAGCGCGTCGGGTTCGCGGACGGGAATGCGCCGCTCTTTCGAATAGCGCATTTCGATCTTTGCATTTGCCTTGGCATCGAAGGCTGCGGGGAAATACATGAGGGATCCGCCCCGCAATGGACAGAAACAGGTGTCGAGGTGATAAAACCGCGGGTCAACGAGCCGCAGCGAAATGACTTCGACTCCCCACAAGTCCCGGAGATGGCGGTGGCTGGATTGTTTGGTTCGAACTCCATGCCCTGCCCATAGCCGTGATCCATCTGCCTCGAACAGGGCATCGCCTTCCCCTTCAAACGGAGTTGCCGAAGGCATCTCGCAAACACTGAAACCCCGGTCATCAAACCACTTGCGGAAATGCGACTCTTCCCCTTGCCGTTCCGGATGAGTGAACCGGCTTATGGCCACCACTCCCGTCCGCACCAGCCCTGCATTTGCGGTAAAAACCATGTCCGGCCAGCCGGGCTGGGGCTCCACCAACATCACGCGGGCCACCTGGGCCAGCGCGGACCGCAGATGTTCCCACTGCGCAGCCGCCCGGGCGCGCGAGGTGCGGCTTACGTTTCCCTCCATCCAGGGATTTATGACGTAGTGGACGTCGTAAAGCTCGGGGGAACACATCAGGAATGTGGGTTCGTTAAAGACTGGCGCGCTGCCACTTTGATGCGGGCTAGCATTCGGCGTGCTCATTACGGTTCCCTTCACCGGCGAGGCGTTTACTGCTAAGTAGATGCTTGCCGATTGCTCCGGGTCGCTATTCAATCACTTCCAGCATTGAAAACCCGGAAGAGTTCCCGCAGGCGGGTATGCCGGCAAGTGCATGACAACCATTCGCAGGTTTGAATGGCCGGGATGGGAAGACGGATTGGGAACTTTCGTTTCCCGGACTGGCGATGCCCCTGGGCTTTCGTTCTAATTTGCGGCGATGACCAGGAGAGTTGCGTCGTCCTGAAACTGGGCGCCGCAATGGGCGGTAACTTGCGCGAGCAACCGGCTGTTCAACTCGTTTGCGGAGAGTGCAACATTGGACTTCGCAAATGTTGCGATGCTCGCTTCCTCGAATTCCCGGCCGTCTGCGTCTGCCGCTTCGGTGATGCCGTCGGTGAACAGGAGCAACCGGTCCCCTGCCCTCAACTCGATGATCGAGTCTTCATAGCTCCAGGCCGGGAAAACGCCGAGCACCGCGCCACCTTGCTCAAAGACGCGGACGGAATCGGCAGAGACCAGGATGGGGTAAAGATGGCCCGCGTTACAGTACTGAAACGTACGCGTTTCTGCATCCAGGATTCCGTAAAGGAAGGTCACGAACTTTCCGATGGCAATATTCTCGTGCAACAGGCTGTTGACTTTGCTGCACAGCCGGGCTGGGTTCTCGGAGTCATTCGCAAACGCTCGTACCGCGGCCTGAACATTGGCCATCAGCAGAGCTGCGGATACACCTTTTCCGGCAACGTCGGCGATGCAGATTCCCAGCCGATGGCCACCCAGCCGGAGCACGTCATAATAATCCCCACTGACAGAACGAGCAGGCAGCCATGCTCCCGCGACCTCGAAGCCTGGAAGCTGGGGAATTTCCCTGGGAAGCAGCGACTGTTGTATCTCCCGGGCGCGCTGCAGTTCCATCTCTTGCATTTCAAGCTGGGCGGCACCGCGTTCCACCGATCGCTGGAGTTCGGTATTGCTCCGCACCAGCCGGTCTTTTGTGGTGTGATACAGAAACGAGACCAGACCGAAGACGAACGTGACCAGGAAGGGAAACTTCCATCCCGTTCGTATGAGATGGGAAAGCGACTGCGGAGCCGGTGGAGCAATCAACCACACAACTATGGTCGTGATCAGGTAAATAGGGACCGTCAGTACAAGTAGGACAGTTAGGAAAATCAGCAGGTTGTAAGGAAATGGCCTCTCCGCATAAAGGAACTCAACCCGACCTATTGCGGGTGAGAGAAGATTCCCAATACAGAGAGAGTACGCCAAAACCGTGGCAGGATTGATCTGCTGTCCGTCGGCCCAGAAAATGGCACCGACAACCGCCGAAACGGCGATGTAAATGCTTTGCTGCCGAAGGAATCGGACTAAAGACGGGTAGTTCGCGAGCATAACACCACCAGGTCCGATCCTTTACATAGAGCTAACCGACAACGCAGCCGAAAGCGATGCTCTCATGGTCCCTTCTCCGTGCGTCGTGATCATACCATCCTTGCCATTGTGATGCCGCCCGGCGCGGCAGTCGCGGCGGCGCGCGGCTCTATCCCGATGATGGGGCTGAGGAAGACTGCTGAGAGCATTCGTAAATGTTGAATCGGTTGTTGGATAGACGGGATTCCGCCGTGGGTTCAGAGCACCCGGGGGTGCCTTTGCCGGTTCACGGCGGAATCCAGTATTCTCTTGCCGGGCAGCCTGCCCGCTCAACTTACCTCTCCGGTTCGGACGGGTCGGCCGCTTCCTGGTCGCAGGAGGCGCCCGGGATCAAGGAATCATCCGGATCGTCCCCCGCCAACTGCGCCATGATTGCCGGGCAGATGACGGTCGATTTGAGGGTTGCCTTGGTGACCGGCAAGGTAGTCCCGGCAACCTTTCCCTCGGTCAGCGCCTTGAGCTGAGGCGTATCGACAACGAGTGCGGCCGGCGTCCAGGTGATGCCCGGATTGGTCACCGTCAAGGTGAGGGGCGACACGTGGCAATTCGCATAATTGCCGCTGCTGTCCAGCACCATGCCAAAGACATTTCCTTTTGCCGCGTTGGGACCATAGGTTGTAGTTCCTCCGGTGACGAAGAAACCGGTGGTGGTGGCCAGCGCCACCTCGATGCCGCTGCTCCCCGAGAAGGTTTTCAGCCACGTCGGAGTAAGTTTGGTGGAATTTACGGTTCCCCAAATCGCCTGCGTGCCCGTGTCGGCGAGCGACTTTGAGTGCCAGCCGGTCAGGTAGAAGCTGCCGCTCTTGGTCGCCATGACAAGACCCAAGTTGTTGTCGGAGGAAGAACCGATTCTCACCTGCGTACCGACCGCACCCGAGGAAGTTACCTTGAACGCGACAATGCTGAAGTTATTTGTCTTTAGATCGGCGGCAGAACCACTGACGAGGAGGCTCTTGTCGGAGTTCTCGATCACGTTCTGCGACCCGACGCTGACGCTCTTGCTTCCGTAAAGATTCTGCCAGAGGATGCCACCTCCCGCCGGTTCGACCTTCAAGAGCAGAGCATCATTGCCTCCAAGCACCGGATTCATTTCGTGGGTTGTTCCCACAATAAGAAGATTGCCGTCCGATAGCTGCTTGAGAGCTGAGACCACTCCAGGGAAGTTCAAGGTTATGCTCCCGGCTCCAAAATTCACGGCATACCGCTTGGTCCACAGAATCCCGGCGCCGGTTTTGGAATGTTTCATGAGGAAGACAGCGGGGATCTTGGTCACCGGATCGCCCATGACTCCCGCCACTATGTATCCATCCTTGACTTCCACCATGGGACCGGCAACGTCCACGCACGAGTACTCGAGGACATTTTTCCAGAGCATGGTTCCTGCCGAATTCAACTTGAAGATTATGGTGTTGGCGCATGTAAGTACCGTGCCGGCGTCTATCACCAGGGTCCCGGTAAAGAGCAGGCCGCCATCGGAAGTTGAATTGAAGCTTCCGGTCGTGATTATTCCCGAACCGCTGAACGAATTCGCGTAGACCTGCTTCCAGTTTTGGTCGAATTTGGCCCAGATGAGCTGGTTCTGATTGGGAGTCTTCGAGGACTGTGCGACGCCAGTAACGAGAAATCCGTCGGAGAGAGGTTTGACGGTGAATGAATCTTTCTCACTCGTCGACCAATCGATCTCCTTTGCCCAGGTGACGCCGCCGGATGCGTCGAGCGCTGCGAAGATCGTGTCTTGACCCTTATAGGAGTTGGGCTGGATCGCGCTGAGATAATAGCCTGAGCCGGAAGTATTCGGTACGATCAGGCCCGAGAGCGATCCGGAGCCATAGGCGATAGCCCATTGCTTTACCGTGGCACCGCTGGTGTCGCCGCTTCCGGAAAGATCATCCATGGTTTGCGAGCGCCCCTGCGTGAAGCACAGAGCAACTGCCAGAGTGACCGCAGCCAACCTCTGGTATGACATACTTTCTCCTTTCGTATCGCCGGACAACAAATGGGTTTCCAACCAGATACGTTCTGATTAGTCCACGGGATTATAGGTTACGTACCGCCATGTGGGCTGTATGACAGGAGTTTCGGGGAGGTCGTGGTTCCGTTTCGGGAAGGTGGCCAAACGGTGAAGAATGGTCGGCTTTAGAGGACGACTTTAGAACTTTTATTAGCTACGCGGCGGGATCAGCTTGAGCAGGTCTCGCTGGGGATGGCCGAGAATCACCGCTCAAGTACACTATCTGAACGTGTACACGTTCACCGTCAAGGGCTGGGGATGGCCGAGAATCACCGCTCAAGTACACTAAGCCGCCGCCGTGATAGTTGAAAAATCCGCTGGGGATGGCCGAGAATCACCGCTCAAGTACACTGGCGGCGCAGTCGGCGATCGCTTCTCTCAGGCTGGGGATGGCCGAGAATCACCGCTCAAGTACACTGGAGTTCTGGGTTTCCCCCACCGCCCCGGGGCTGGGGATGGCCGAGAATCACCGCTCAAGTACACTCAACGTCGTCCCGGAACCCGCATATGGGTCGCTGGGGATGGCCGAGAATCACCGCTCAAGTACACTGCGGTTGAACGTCGGGACGATGGCGGTAACGCTGGGGATGGCCGAGAATCACCGCTCAAGTACACTAGCGCGCTGGACCGGCCCCGAACTGCTTTGGCTGGGGGATGGCCGAGAATCACCGCTCAAGTACACTCCCCAATTTGCCGGCACCCGGTTTCATGCCGCTGGGGATGGCCGAGAATCACCGCTCAAGTACACTCCGTTGCAACGAATGACAATGACATCGTTGGCTGGGGATGGCCGAGAATCACCGCTCAAGTACACTACCATCCCGAGCCGGTCCAGGCATAGTTCTGCTGGGGATGGCCGAGAATCACCGCTCAAGTACACTATTCGCCAGTCTCACGCCGGAAGCACAGGGCTGGGGATGGCCGAGAATCACCGCTCAAGTACACTCTGGGAGTACCGTCTTTGAGATACTTACAAGCTGGGGATGGCCGAGAATCACCGCTCAAGTACACTGGTGCTGCGCAGGAAGCAGCGCGCTTTCCTGCTGGGGATGGCCGAGAATCACCGCTCAAGTACACTGCCAGCACGCGCGCCTGCCCGCCGTGCTCTGCTGGGGATGGCCGAGAATCACCGCTCAAGTACACTAAATCCGACTCCCACGAAGACATCATCAGCGCTGGGGATGGCCGAGAATCACCGCTCAAGTACACTAGCGGTGCGGACATAGCGCACGCGGCGGTCGCTGGGGATGGCCGAGAATCACCGCTCAAGTACACTGAGCGCCTGCATGCGACCGCAATGCGGACAGCTGGGGATGGCCGAGAATCACCGCTCAAGTACACTCTACGAAACCGGAGGGCCGGGCGGACCCGCGCTGGGGATGGCCGAGAATCACCGCTCAAGTACACTGGCAACCTATCCGCATCCATTCCGAGTCTTGCTGGGGATGGCCGAGAATCACCGCTCAAGTACACTTGGACGGCAACGAGCTCATGCGCCGCCGCGCTGGGGATGGCCGAGAATCACCGCTCAAGTACACTTCGTTGGTCGGCACGTTGTGCTCGTCGAAGCTGGGGATGGCCGAGAATCACCGCTCAAGTACACTAACTTGCGAGTGGGGCACGTGCCACCTATGGCTGGGGATGGCCGAGAATCACCGCTCAAGTACACTAGTACATTTCCCGCCTGGTGCGCGAGGGGCTGGGGATGGCCGAGAATCACCGCTCAAGTACACTCATACGCTCGCGCAATCCTTTATCCTTCGCGCTGGGGATGGCCGAGAATCACCGCTCAAGTACACTCATTAATCGGACAAACTCACGGCACAACAGGCTGGGGATGGCCGAGAATCACCGCTCAAGTACACTCGGCACTATCGTCTGCGCAACGGCGATATTGCTGGGGATGGCCGAGAATCACCGCTCAAGTACACTAATCGGCTATGATCAGCCCGGCGCGTTTTAGCTGGGGATGGCCGAGAATCACCGCTCAAGTACACTACCATTCTCATGCAGATGATGGCGAAGATCGCTGGGGATGGCCGAGAATCACCGCTCAAGTACACTACGTATTTATATGAGCTACGACAACCTGCGCTGGGGATGGCCGAGAATCACCGCTCAAGTACACTCCCTGTGAAGACGGATAAAGCCCTGGGCCCGCTGGGGATGGCCGAGAATCACCGCTCAAGTACACTCAGTAAGCTTCCCGGCCTGCGCGAAATTAGGCTGGGGATGGCCGAGAATCACCGCTCAAGTACACTCGCTTTATCTCGATTCCGTGTATCCCTGCGCTGGGGATGGCCGAGAATCACCGCTCAAGTACACTCGCGGGCGCCACCGCCCCGTTCATCAAGGGGCTGGGGATGGCCGAGAATCACCGCTCAAGTACACTCAGCGCGCAATCGCCTCGCCGGTCAATGGCGCTGGGGATGACCGCAACAGCAATATTCGCTTTGCACTTCTTCCATATCTCAAGGCTAAAAGCTGCCTACTGCATTACCTCGGCGAACAGGGGTCTTTCCGTTGCCTCGATGGCAATGATTCCGATGGTTCTGCGATTTGCTGCAAACGTCTCGGAGACCCGCAGCTCCGCGTCGTGGCGTTAGCGGGCCGCTACTTGAACGCCGACAAAGATGGCAGACTGGCCAGAGGCGTCCAGCCCGAAATGGAAGTAGGCTACGTCCGCCTGAGTCGCGCCAACTACCGTAGCGTCTCTCTGCTCTCTGCGGAGGGCTCGACCGTCTATGACATCGACATTGTGATGGCATTGAAGCCCAGCGGAATCGGCTACGACTTCGCCCTCATCGCCAATACTCCGCGTTACAAGGCGATGGGCATGGAGCCAGAAGTCGAAGTGAAGTGCAATCCGTTTATAGATGGGAAGAAACTCGCATCCAAACTGGCCGCGAAAGTCACAGAGCTTGAGTTCGGAGCGTTGCTCTCCGGTGAAGCCTCGGATGGTCTGCTTGCCGATACGGAGGAAGAATAATGAGCACCTCGAACAGCAGAACTATGGGGCAGGCAGACGGACTCTCGCTTCTTGACGATTTGATGAAGTACCTCACCGACGAGGTTACCTCACGGCGGCAGTGGAGAGGTGGAGGGAGTATCGCGCCCAACTGACGCCACTGAAGCAGAAGCCTATTTTGTTCATCATGATGAACGACACCAGCGAGGCCGATGATGTCGCCGGGTGGCTCCGCGAGAAATATCCTGCTGAATTCGGCGGCGACAAGACAGAGGTCATTCACACGGACAAGTCTGGTGAGGTTAGCAAGAAGGACTTGGACGAAGCACGGGAAGCGGTACGGGATGTTGATTCTGTCGATAGCCCCATAGTTTCATTCCCCGCGTATTGCTCATGAACTTCGATTCGAATCGAGTCATCTGGCCACCCCGAGTGGCTTCCTTCTCTCAAGTATCCAGTTGATGTCGGCCTCGATGTGCTTCTCGTACTCGCCGTGGAACACTTCGAGCGACTCAGAGGCCGCGAGATTGCTAAAGCGACACTGGGTGTACTCCCCGGCTAATTCTCGCAGGATGTCACGGCAAGCTCGGAGAGCCGCCATCCAGTCCACGGTGAACTCGAACGTAATGAAGTCTTGATGGCAGCGCATTCTAATTCCGCCGACCGCCATAACTGCGAGGACGATGCTCTTGCGGCTCTCACCGCCGTAATCGTTGGGGATGTTGCGAATGATTTCCCACGCAGAGTCGGCCAAACGGCATCGCGCTCCCCTTCCGCAGGTGACTCACAGTCTCGACAGAATTTGCGCTTTCTTCGCTTCATACTCGGCGGCAGAAATCACGCCAGTGTCCCTCAGTTTCGCCAGACGCTCCAGAGTGCCGAGCGAATCTTCGCCAGTAGGTTGGCCAGCACGCGCACCACCTGAAGCCATGTGCATGATGAACGCACATGCCTTCCGAAACTTGTCCGCCCGGTCTCGTCCGCCAATGGATACGCAGTTCGGGGCTTTTGCGGCACTCACCGCTTTGTCAGAATTCCAAAAGCTCTTGGGAGCGTTCTGCATCCCGCCAGCGGAAAGCTCAAAATACCCAGTCATCAAATGAAAATTTACCTGCGCCCCGGCGACGTTGGGGTATGGGCACTGGAACATGTCTGTACCGAATAGTTGCCCGGTCATCCAGCCAGCTTTGAGAATGATGACGCGGGTGCTGGTGCAGACTAGGGCTTCCTTGAATGCGCCTCCGAGCTTCACGAAGACCTTCTCACTTGGCACCAACGCCGCGCTCAACGCCCTCTCTAGCTTTTCGGAAATGGGCTCTATCATTCGGGATGCTCCTTCAATTCGGGTCTACATCACTTCGGAGCGGCGAAGCTATTTCTGACCGCTACCGTGACAGGTTTGGCACACGCCGGATGTCTTGCACCCGTTGCAGGAGCTTTTGAAGTTGGTTAGAGGGCCGTAGCCGGGATACCCGAAACGTCCTGTCCCCTTGCACATCTGACATTTACCAGTGCCGTTGCATTTTGTGCATTGAGCCACGTCAAGCCTCCTGATTTGCTGGAGCTTTCGTTATACCAGCTAATCTGCTCGTGGTGAAACTGCTCGTATCACACTACAAACCTGAGAGTGGCGAATCAAGAACAATTCTTCCGCGCTCTGGGTACCAAGGTGCGTCAGCTTCGCAAGAAGCACGGCTACAGCCAAGAGGACATGATTTCCTTCGGCTTCTCGGCTCGACACTGGCAGCAGGTCGAGGCCGGAAGGCCGATTACCGTTACGACCCTGCTGCGAATCTGCGAGGTGTTTGAGGTGACGATGTCCACGCTGGTGCGTGGGCTGGACGCGGACATCTACGAAAAGCTCGATGTCGAGCCGCCGATGGCTAAGAGACGCCGCCCATGAATTTCGTCGCCGCTAGATTCGAATCCATCTCTTCCAGAACATCACGGCCTCGCTGACGACCACCAGCCCACCCCGGTAAATTCCAAACGCCACCAGCGACCCCGGCCATCTCGGCTGTTCCGGCACAATCTGCTGATGCAGCTCAACGATGGACTCCACGTGCCTGATTAAGCCGCGACGACTGGGGAGCATGTGGACGGCTTCCCGAGTTCGCAGGAACCGCTTGGAGGCGGACACGATGCCTTTGAACTTCACGCACACACCCTGAGGTTGTACAGGCTGGTTGCTTCACTGCGCTCCTCATCGGTCAGGCCAGCAGCTTCAATGAGGTTCTCCCAATTCCGCCTCAGGTTGGCTTCGGAGCCAATGAAGTTGTCGTAGCCGATGTCGCCCTCATGTGAGGCGAGAATGAACCTATCGGTGGTGACGACAATAGCGGCGATGGCGGGGGCAGTAAAGGTCTCGCCGAGGAGGTAGCCGACCATTGCGGCCATCACCCCAGACATTGCGGTGAATCGAGTTGGATTCAACTTCTGAGAAAGGCTTGTCATTGGCTTCCTTTGGGCTGCGAAATTCAGCGGTGGCAAGCCGTGGCGCATTTCGTCAACGCAGATGCTCCTTGATGCTTCGCAGAAGAACTGGGGACGGGTCGATGATGGAGCGCAAGTCCGAAATCTCCTCAAGAGCCGCCTCGATGTTTTTATAGCCGCAGACAGCCATCCACGCAGCGACCACAACGGGCGCACGAGAAGCCCCGGCTCCGCAGTTCACAAGCACCTTGCCCCAGCGAATGTTTTCGCTGATGGCGTCAAGAATCGCGTCCAGCTTGGCGACGGCGATTGCACGAGAATCTGCTATCGGGAAATGGAGGTAATTCACGCGCCTTGCTCTGGTCGCGATGGCCTCTTCGCAGACTGTGACCACGGTGCTGATGCGGTGGGGATTCGATTCGGAAAGACGCTGAGCGTCATCCCAGTCGCCGAGAAACAGCCGCTCCCATACTGGAGTCATCGGGTCACTCCCCACAGTCAGCAGGATGATTTAGGCCAAATATGTCCATCTATAAATCATGGACGGATGAGGATTGGAAATCAAGCGTGCTCTGACATGAATGCCTGTCCGCTGGTCGCGGTTTCTAGAAAGGAATCTGGAAACCTAGCCAAAATCGCAGTCTCCCCGGTAATACATAAGTACGGACATTATTTTTTCCAGCAGTTACACATCATCACAAGAAGAAATCCGTGGAGCCCGAATACCCATGGCTATTTACAAGCGGGGCGGAATGTACTGGACAGACTTCACGGTTGGTACGCGAAGATACCGCATTCCCTTGAAGACATCGCGCAAGCAGGAGGCTACGAACCTCGAAAAGCTCCGCATAGCGGAAGCCCAGAAACCCGGTGGGTTGCTGGCTAGGAAGACGGCTAAGCTCAGCATCTCGGATGCTGGGCAGGTCTATTTCACGCGAAGAGAGTCTGAGGTCTCCGCATCCACCATGAGGCTCGAACGGGATGCATTTAAGCAGGTGAAACGACACATCGGAAGCTCACTGCTTGGAATCCTGAGCCCGGATTCCATCGTGGATTATGTCCGCCTTCGCAAGGCTGAGAAGATTGCAAACCGAACCATCAATATCGAAGTGGGAGTCGTCCGCAGAATCCTGAAGCAATTCCGGCTGTGGCATGTCGTAGGCGAGAACTATAAGCCGCTGCCCGAGAGCAAGAACATCGGACGGGTACTGGCTCCTGAGCAAGAACTCAAACTCTTCACGCTGGCCAGCAGCAGACCAGAATGGTCGGTGGTGTTCTGGATATCCCTCGTTGCGGCGAACACGACTGCTGGCGGCGTCGAGCTGCGGAACCTGAGATTTCGAGATATTGATATTCCGACCCGCACGCTGTTCGTGAAGGTTGGAAAGAATCAGTTTCGAGTGCGGTCAATCCCTTTGAACCAAACAGCCCTGTGGGCAGTTGAACAGTTGATGAGCCGCGCTCAAAAACTGGGAAGCACCAGCCCGGAGCACTATCTGATTCCAAGCAGGGTCAAGGGCAAGGAGTATGACCCGACCCAGCCGCCCAGCCGATGGGGCTGGAGGACGGCATGGAGAAAGCTAACTGAGTCGTGCGGTCTGGGTGGACTCAGACCGCACGACCTCCGCCACCATGCAATCACGAAGCTTGCAGAATCCTCAGAAGCCAGTGAGCAGACGATTATGAGTATCGCTGGGCACGTCAGCAGGGAGATGCTGGAGCACTACAGCCACATCCGCCAAGAAGCCAAGCGAAAGGCGGTAGCCTCGTTGGACAACGTCACAATTACGTCACAATTGGGTAAATGGAAGAATGAAGCTGAGGAAAGAGATAAGGCTAAAGCGTTGAATACAAGGGTTAAAATGGTCGGGATGGGCAGATTTGAACTGCCGACCCCTCGCACCCCAAGCGAGTGCTCTACCAGGCTGAGCCACATCCCGACGATTTACGGCGCGGGTGCGCCGAAGGGGTGAACTGATTCTAGCACCGCGGAAGCGGGATTGGCGTGGAAAACGCGAGCGAGGTGCCCGCGTTTCACATTTCGCCGGGCCGTCGCCCGCCGTGCCAGGTTCGCTCCGCTGGTCAGGCTTCAGGCGGCTTATAGCCTTCCGGAGCCTGTCCACCCTGACCGAAAAAGTACTGCTCCATCTGCTGCACAATGAATTCCTGATGTTCTTTTTTCCAGGGTTGCAGGCGATATTCGTTTAGCAGCATCTTCATGTGATTCTGCCAGTCGGCCCAGGCTTGCTTGCTGACGTTTTCGTAAATTCTCTGCCCAAGGGGGCTGTCAAAGGGCGCTTCGTCGAGACCTTCGGCCTCGCGTCCCAGCTTTGCACAGTGCACCATGTGTGCCATTCGGTTTCAGTCCTCGATCTGGATGTCTTGCATAAATTGTACTAGAGCGCGGACGAGTCTAGTAGCGGCGGCGCTTGCGGCCGCGCTGGGCGGGAGTGGGGCGCTCATCGACCAGGGAGAACTGGAGTTTGCGTTCGAGGCTGTCAATGCGGTCCAGGAGGACACGGACGCGGTCGCCGAGGGAAAAGGTTTTGCGCGAGCGCTGGCCGATGATCTGGCGGGTGGTGTCGTGGAAGGTGTAGTGATCGTCGAACATGGTGTTGAGCGGGATGAGGCCTTCGACGAACAGATCGGTGAGTTCGACGAAGATTCCGTACTTGGTGATGCTGACAATGAGGGCGTCGAAATCTTCGCCGACGCGATCGGACATGAACTTGATTTTCTTCCACTCGACCAGTTCGCGTTCGGCGGCGTCAGCACGGCGCTCGGCGAAGCTGGCATCTTCGGCCTGGTGGTGGAGTTCATCCGCGGGAATTGGGCTGGGGAGCGTGAGATGGTGTGCGGGCAATGCAGACTTTGCGGATTTTCCGGGAGCGGGGCTGGCTGGCGCATGGGCCGGCCAGAGGGATTCGGCGTTCTGCTGGACGTGGCCTCCGGAGGCGATGGCGAGCGCGCCTTCATGACGCTCGGGGGCTTCGGCGAGGACGGCCTTGAGAATGCGATGGACAAGAAGATCGGGAAAGCGGCGGATGGGTGAGGTGAAGTGGGTGTAGCAGGTGGCGGCGAGGGCAAAATGGCCGTCATTGACCTCAGAGTAGCGGGCCTGTTTCAGCGAGCGCAGCATGAGATAGCTGAGGATGCGCTCCTCGGGCTTGCCACTGATTTTGGCGGCGAGCTTCTGGTACATGGCGGGAGTGATGGCTACCGCCTGCGGGAGTTCGACCTCGCGGGGCTTGGCGCGGTGGGCGGTGGAGCGCGCAGCGTTGGCGCCCGCGGCACGATGATCGGGCTTGATGCGGAAGCGTGCGATGGGCAGGGCGCCGATGCCGAGCGAATAGCCGAAGGCAGCGGCGAGGTTTTCGAAATCGTAGACGCGTTTGGGGTCGGGCGGCTCATGCACGCGATAGATGGAAGCAACGCCTTTTTGTTCGAGGTAGGTGGCGACCGTTTCATTGGCCGCGAGCATGAACTCCTCGATGAGGCGATGGGAGAAGAGACGCTCGGAGCGGGTGACGGCCTTCATGAGGCCGTTCTCGTCGAATTCGATGAGGGGCTCTGGTAGATCGAAATCGATGGAGCCGCGGCGCTGGCGCTTCTGATTGAGGACTTCCGCGAGTTCCTGCATAAGCAGAAAATTTTCGACCAGAGGAGCGTAGCGGGAACGGGCTTCGGTGTCGCCATCGAGAATGAGCTGGACGGATTCGTACGTCATGCGCTCGGCGCTGCGGATGACCCCGGGCATAATCTGGTAGGAGCGGATCTCGCCGCGGGCGTCAATCTGCATGACGCAAGAGAGAACGAGGCGATCCACCTGCGGGCGCAGGGAGCAAATGTCTGTGGAGAGCTCGACCGGGAGCATGGGGATGGCGCGGTCGGGGAAATACACGCTGGTGCCGCGAATCTCGGCCTCGCGGTCGATGTCCATTCCGGGGAGGACGTAGTGCGCGACGTCTGCGATGTGCACCTGGAGCTCGTACGACGAGTCGGGGAGATGACGAACGAAGACGGCATCGTCAAAGTCGCGGGCGGTTTCACCGTCGATGGTGACGATGGGGAGGTCGCGGAAGTCGCGGCGGCGGTTGCGTTCGGCGGCTGGAATCCGGGACGAGATGGCGCGGGCTTCGGCGATGACGGAGGGTGAGAAGTGGCGGGGCAGGTGGTGCTTGCGGATGATGATCTCGACATCGACGCCAAAGTCGTCCTCGTAGCCAAGGATTTCGATGAGGCGGCCACGGGGATTCCTTGAGGCGGTGGGCCAGTCGGTGATCTCGCAATCGACGACGAGGTTTTCCAGGTCTTCCCAGCGACGGCGGCTGGCTTCCGCGCCGATGACGCGATCAACCTCGAGGAGACTGGCGGCTTGGGATGGCTCGGGGACGATTTCGTTGCCTTCCGGGATGATGATATCCATCTTGATGCGGTCGTCGATGGGACGCACGTAGTTCTGGCGCTGACCGTAATGAAAGGTTCCAACGACGGTGGGATGGGCGCGCTCCATGACCCGGATGACGCGGCCTTCGGCGCGTCCCTGGCGGGAGTGGGGCGAGAGTTCGACGAGAACCTGATCGCCGTGCATGGCTTCGGCGGTATCGGAGGGCGGGATGAAGACATCGCCCTGGAGGCGCTCGCGCACCTCGCGATCGCTGGGACGGAGGAAGCCGAAGCCGTCACGATGCATGGTGAGAGTGCCAACGACAAGATTGCGATTCACGGCCGCGGAGGCGATGGCGTAACGGTCGCGCGCGACGAGGACGAGTTTGCCGCGCACGACAAGATCGGCGAGGAGCGATTCAAGCTCCTGGCGCTGGCGGCCACGCAGAGAAAGTTCGCGGATCAGCTGTTTGTATCCGGCGGCGCGCTGGGGCTGGGCTTCGATGTGTTGGAGCAGATCGCTTTCAGAGATCATTCGTCGCTGTTGTGATGGTATCGCGTCCGCGGCCGATGTGCGAATCCGGCAATGGGAAGCGGCTGGTTGGGCGAGCCGGAAGACCGTTGCGGGGAGTACGCTGGTTGCGGCTTTGCAGCCGGTGCGGAAAATTTCCGGGGAGTGAGCTATAGTTCACACAGGGTATCAAGAGCACGCCTTTGTTCGAGACCAACCGGCCAGGGAATCCGTTGGGCGGTTCAAAACAGTGATGGCACAGAGAACGGCGAGGCAGGGGCAGCCCTGCTTTCGGAAAGGACTCACGAGAACATGTGGAACCCCTCAACACAGTCCGGCAGCAATAGTCCGGCGCCCGGGGACGCGCAACGCCAGCCCTCGACAGCGTCTCCGGCAGCGGAGTACAACAACAGCGCGCCGAAGGCGGCGAACTTGACGGCGGCAACAGGCTCCGAGCAGGCAACGATCGGAAAGTCCCTTGTCATTAAAGGCGAGGTGACGGGATCGGAATCTCTCTACATCGACGGCACGGTGGAAGGTTCGATTCACCTGCCGGGAAACCGCGTGACGGTGGGACGCAATGGTGTGATCGCGGCCAATATAACGGCCCGCGAGGCGGTAATTCTGGGCAAGGTACGGGGCAATGTCTCGGCAACGGACCGGGTGGATATCCGCAGCGAAGGATCGCTGACCGGCGACGTGGTCGCACAGCGCATCAGCATCGAGGACGGCGCGTTCTTCAAGGGTGGGATCGATATCCGCAAGCCGAACGCGGACGAGAAGCCGCACCCTTTGTAGACGCCGGGTGGCGCCTTCAAGGGATGGTCGCGGATACAAAGGCGGCACGCGCCCTGGGACGAGGTATCCCAGGGCGACGGATCGGAATGGCCCGGTAGAGGTGCTGCCGGGCCGCAGTCTTCCACGGCCACAAATTGGAACTGGCCGGGGTTGGAACCGCCGGATAAAACGAATTCAAGTGGCCAGAAATCCGGCGCAACCAAGCGCGGCATTGCTTTGAGCCAGCGCGAGTTCCACAAGGTGGGTACTGAATATGCTCGAGAAAGTGCTGAGCCTGTTTACGCTTGGTTGCCGGCACTCTCACCTGTCGGTGCCGTTTTCCATGGAAGTGGCCCGGCAGCGCCAGGCGCACCTGGACTGGAGCGAAGAGGTGCTGCCGGGCTGCTCCCACTATGTTGTGTGCCTGAATTGCGGACGGCGCTTCGGCTACGACTGGAGCGCGATGAAGATGATCAAAACAAAGCTGAAATCGGCGGGATAGGGAGCGGATTGGCGGCGGACCGCGGGTGCCATGATGCCGGGCGGGAGTGGAGCCAGGACCATTCCGCGGAAAGTGCTTGTTGTCATGGGGTGCAACGCCCCATCTGCCCGGGAACTGCGGCAGTGACCTGGGCAAGGCGCATCCAGCCTGGAACCGTCTAGGCGCGCTTGAGTCCGAAGCGGGCGAGAAGAGACGACAGGAACCCGCTCAATCCCAGCAGGTGCGTGATGAGCAGGTAAACGAAACCAAAAGGAATAAGAACGGCGAGGCCGCGCAGCACCGGTGAGCCCAGGTGCAGGCGCCACTCGACCAGCAATGCGAATGCGGCGGCGGCCAGGGCGGCGGCCCAGAGTTTGAAGACACGCGCCGCGGAGAACGCAACCTGGCCGATGCGGGCCTGCAATCCACGGCGCAAGAGAATAAATTCCACCCATCCGGCGATGCCAGCCGAGGCGGTCAGTCCGGCGACGCCCCAGTTGTGGTCGATGCCCAGGGCGCGCGGCAGGGGCAGGGCGAGAAGATAGCCGAGGCAGAGGGTGAGGGCGACGCGCACAAGAGCAAAACGCAGCGGGGTGCGGGTATCGCGAAGGGCGTAGAAGGTGGAGGAATAAAGGCGGCCCATCGTCTGCGCCAGCAGACCTACGCCGGAACCCGCCAAGGCTGCCCAAACGAAGAGGACGTCCTGTTGCCCGAACTTTCCGGTGCGGTAAAGGGTGGAGGCGACGACGTTGCCGAGGGCGGCAAACGCCATGGCGGATGGAATGACGAAGAAGGAAATCTTTTCCAGACCGGCGGCAAGGCGGGTGCGCAGGGTGAGGTTGATCTCGTCGCCGGTGCCGATGGCGCGGGACATGGCGGGCAACTCGGCGGCGGAGACCGACATTCCAAACAACGAGACAGGCAGCATGTAAAGGGTTTGCGCGTAAGTGAGAAGCACGTTTCCCTTGGGAAGGAAGCTGGCTAACTGGAGGTCGATGAAGCCGGAGATTTGAAAGACGCCGCGGCTGATGAAGACCGGGACGAAGGCTGCGACGACGGCAGCAACGTGAGCGGAGCGCAGATCGACGTGGCCGAGGAGTGGGCGCAGATAGGTATAGACGGCCGGAGCCTGCACGGCAAACTGCAGCACGGCTCCGGCGACCGAGGCCCAGGAGATGGCGTAGGCGAGCGCGACGGTGCCCTGGCCGCGCCATCCGCCCTGCCAGATGAGAGCGGCGATGATGACCACGTTCATCATTACGCCAGAGGCGTAGGAAAGAAAGAACCGGCCATGGCTGTTGAGCACGCCAAGGCACCAGGCGGCAAAGACGAGCAGCCCGGTGCCGGGAAAGACAATGCGCACCAGAGCGATGGTAAGGGTGCGTTTTTCACCCTGGAATCCTGGCACGAGCAGGCTGACGAGCAGCGGAGCGCAGAGAATTCCGAGAGCGACGATGAGGCTGGCAACCAGGGCGAGCAGGGCGAAGATGGCTTCGGCGAGTTCGCTGGCCTGGCGCTGGTTTCCCTCGGCGTGGAGGCGCGCGTAAACGGGAATGAAGGATGCAGAGAGCACTCCTTCGCCCAGCAGGTTCTGCAGCATATTGGGCACGCGAAAGGCGGCGCGATAGGCGTCGGCGGCAAGCGAGGTGCCGAGATAGTGGGCGAAGAAGCGCTCGCGGATGAGTCCGCTGAGGCGGCTGAGCAAAATTCCGGCGGCAACCATGGCAGCCGCTGCTTTGCCCCTGCGAGGCGTCGGAATTGCGTCGGAAGGCGTTTCCATCATGGCTATGAAGGCGGCTTGGAATGATTGTACATGCTCGATTGAAGTTGGCGGGCAGCAGAATGCGCCTGAATCATGCGCGCCACGCGCCGGATTCAGTACAATGGCGATACACTGATCCTCCAGGGGTATTTCTTTATGGTCCACGCATGGCACGACATCAATCCGGGTGAAAACATCCCGACTGAATTTAACGCGGTCATTGAGATCCCTTTTGGTTCGAGCGTGAAATACGAGCTGGACAAAAGTAGCGGGCTGATCAGGCTGGACCGGATTTTGTATTCTGCGGTGTACTATCCGGCCAACTACGGATTTATTCCGCAGACTCTGGCCGAGGATGACGATCCGCTGGACGTTCTGGTGTTCTGCCAGGAGCCGGTGGTTCCGCTGACGATCATCCAGGCGCGCACGGTGGGTTTGATGACGATGATGGACGGCGGCAAAAAGGATCACAAGGTCATTGCCGTAGCCAGCAAGGATCCGGAGTTCAACGGCTACGCCAATGCGAAGGCGATGCCGCCGCACCGGTTGATGATGCTGCGGCGCTTCTTCCAGGACTACAAGATACTGGAGGGCAAGGCGGTGGAGGTGGATGAAGTTGAGCCTCCGGAAACAGCATACCCGGTGATTGAAGCCGCGCTGGCCAGCTACAGCAAGCGGAGGCGCAAGGGATTCGGGAAATAAAGATGAATGGAATTTGCCGCGGCGGCCCAGCGAATGGGACGCCGTTTTTCGTGGGCGAACCTGCATGTCCGCGAGAAACATGGGACGCAAAGAAGCGCGGGCTGGGAGCCCGCGCCGGGATGCGAAGAACGGGGAACAGTTAGAACCAGGAAACCGATTTCTTTTTCTGCGGCGGCGTGCTGGAGTCGGCTTGGCCGGCGGCTGCAGGCGCGGCATCCTTGGGCTTTTTTCCACTCTTGGCGGCCTTGGCTTCAGCGGCCTTGCGCTGAGCCTCCTTGCGGGCGAGTTCTTTCTGCTTTCTGGTTTCCTTGCTCTCGAGTTTGGCTTCTTTCTTGGCCTCGCGCTTTTTCTGAGCCAGATATTTGTTCCGTTCCTTGCGCGACATGTGGCTCAGCTTTTCCTTCTCAGCGGCATCAGCGGCGGCTTTGGCTTCGGCGGCGGCAACGGCAGCCTTGCGGTCGTTTTCGGCCTTCTCCTTGGCATCGACCTCCGCCTTGGCAAGGCCGAGGCCGGAGGTATTGTCGCCCGGTTTCAGGCGGGCTTTCTTATCCTGGCCGACGACTACGACCGTCTTCTTTTTGCCGACGCCGAGTTTGCCACGGACCTGCTTGGTCTTGGGACCGGTGTCGCTGGTGTAAACAAGTTTGGTCTGGTTGGGGCTGGCGCCGCTATCGGTGTAGCCGGGCTTGATGTCGATGTAAGCCTCTTCCCGCAGCTTGGTGAGGTAGGCGCGCAGAGAGGGTTGCATCTTCTGGGTGTAGAGCTGCTCCTGGATTTGGTCGCGGACGCGATCGAGGGGTGGAGTACCGGCTTCGATATGGTCGTTGACGCGAAGGATAATGAAGCCCTGGCGGGTGTGGATCGGCTGGGTGAAATCGCCGGTCTTGAGGGCGAAAGATTTTTCTTCGAGTTCCTTGGCGAGATCGTTGCGCTTGAAGTAGCCGAGATCGCCACCCTGCTCGGCGGTGGTGCCGTTGGACTGGGTGCGGGCGAGTTCGTCGAACTTGGCGCCGCCCTTGAGCTGCTGATAGATGGCCTCAGCCTTGGCTTCGGCCGTGGCCACCTGCTCGGCGGTCGGCTCCTCCAGCGTGCTTTCCTTGCCGGGCTCGGGCTTGGGAGCGCTGGGATTATTCGCAATCAGAATTTCGCTGAGGCGGAGACGTTCGGGCTGGGCGATCTCGGCCTTGTGTTCCTCATAAAACTTCTGCACTTCTTCGCGCGTGACCTGGATGTGGCTGCCGACTTCCGAGCCGATCACTTTCTGGGTCAGAATGCCGTTTTTGGTATTCTGCTTGAACTCCTCCCAGCTGACGCCCTGCGATTCGGCGAGCTTCTGGAGGTCCTCCATTGAGTTGGCCTTCATTTCCCTGCGCAGGTCATCAAGGCGCTTGACGAGATCGGCGTCGGCAGAAATTCCCAGGTCGGCCGCCTTCTGGATAAGCAACTGCTGGTCGATGAGATCGCGCAGAGAGTTGGCCGCGCGATCCTCAATCTGCTTCTGCGACAGGTTCTGTTCCTTGGAATCCTGGGCGGCCTGCTCATGGTTGCGGCTCAGATCGCTGCGGGTGATGATCGAGTTATTGACCCGCGCGACGATCTCCTCGACAACGCTATCCTGCTGCGCGAGGACGGGCAAGGCGAAGGAACAGAGGGCGATCAGAGGCAACAAAAGCTTTTTCATTGAAATCCGGGCCGCGTTGCGATTCCAGCCCGGCATGGGGGGAACGCCGCGAAAAGTTTGAAGGTACAAGACAAGCTATTGTAACTCCCGGCAACCACATCAGCCAGAGGACGCCGGGTTTGCCAATCCGGAATAGCGGCGCGAGGTCCACCGGAACGGCGCCAACAGGGGCACAACCCGCGATTTCTGCCGAGGTTGCCGGCGGGCAGGGCAGAGCTAGGCGTTGCGGGAGATGGCGGCCACCGACATATCGTTATCAATGTGCCGGCCGGCGTGGACGGTTGCGGAATCGAGCACAATGCGGCAGAGCGGCTGGGCGACGCGGGGAACACCGGCTACGGCCTTCAATATGCCCTCGGCACCGAATTCCGGGCTGCGGCCAATGCATTCGAGGACACCGCTCTCGCTGCGCGCCTCGACCACCCCGCGAGAGGCTAACAGCAACGCGCCGCCGCGGGGAAGGACGCGAAAGGCGGCATCATGAGCGAAATGGGAGAAGAGTCCGAGTGGCAAGCCGGTGGACTCAAGCAATTCGCTGGAGTCGGCGGTGAGGAGCAGGCCGGGAACGGTGCCGGCATTGATGTAGGTGAGGATGCCATCGTCGCCATGGATGGAACCGAGAAATGCCGGCGCCATGTGGGCGCGTCCGGCGGCTTCCAGGATGGCCCGGTTGAGGCGCTGGCAGAGCTCGGATAGAGCCTCGGACTCGTTGTTGCCGCCGGATAACAGCTGCGGGGTGTGGGTGTGAAATTCGTCTTGCACGAAGGCGGCCAGGTCCATGGCATTGGTTCGCTGTCCGGCAATGTCGATCAGCAGAAATACCAGGTGCAGGCGGTCGATGGCGAGCGCGTCAAAAAAATCGCCGCCAGTGCGCGCGCGATGATAGAGCAGATCCAGACGCAGGTTGTCCACTACCGGTGCAACCAGTGGCACCGGGGTGCGCGACGGAGGAGCAGGCCGGGTTAGGAAGCGGGGCAGCCTCATCGGAATCCGTGGCTTCAAAGTAGCATGTTTGAGCGGCCACTGCCACCAGCCTATGTGAGCCGGGCGGCTTTGGGGTATTGTGATTCCCGGCGCCATTTCGGGAGGCCAGATTGGGAGTTGAGGTAAGACGCATTGCATTGCTGCTGGCGGAGATTGTGCTGGGTGCCACGCTTCTGCATGGGCAGCAGGCGGAGGCTCTGACACCATGGCAGGAACCGGTGCTGCAGCTTCCGGGGAACACCGCACTGCCACCCGCGCCACAGCCGCTGGATGCGGCGCAGCGCCATGGACCGGCAGCACGGTTGTACCGCGCCCTGCGTTCGGTGGAACTGGATGAGAGCAAAGTGTTCCATGTACGCGAAGCGGTGCTGGATCGCGGCGAACTGCACCTCTATCTGACCGACGGCACCATTGCATTCACCCGCGACGTTCAGGGAGAAGTGACGGGAGCGTACTTCGAGGGCGAAGGCGAGGTTCTGATGCATCCGCCGGACTTGACCGAGCACGCCTCGCTGGGGCTATTCTCCGGTCTGGGCGTGCTGGACGAACAGTTCTCGGCAGCGTACCTGCGCTTTAACAGCGACCTGGCGGGCGAACTGAATCCCTATTTGCGCGAGAGTGAAGAACCGGGGGAGTTTGTCCACGCACATGGCGCGAGCGCGCAGGAACTTGCCGGGTTGGATGGGCTGCGTTTGCTGGAGAGCTATACGGAAGATGCGTCCCTGGCAAAAGACGACCACTTTCTGCACGCGCGGCTGGCGACGCGGCTGGGCAGCCTGGACGTCTATGACGATTCGCAGGCAGAAGATCAGATCAAGGTAGCGTGCCTGAGCCGCAGCGGGATGGATCTCTACTTCGATGTGTGGATGGCGTTTCCGGGACTGGAAGCGCGCCGGCGCGGACAGAGCCGGGTGATCGATCCGGCCAGCTCAGCCGAGGCGGTTCCGGTGGAGGCCTTCCGCATCGATACCACGCTGGCGCCTCCCGAGACCCTGGAGGCAACCGCAGAGCTCGATGTGAAAGTGCGGAACGGCGGCCAGAAGCTGCTGAACTTTGAACTCTCGCGCTGGCTGCAGGTGAGCGCGGTGAGCGTGGACGGCGTGGATGCGGAATTTCTGCAGAATGAGGCGCTGAGCGGCAGCGCGCTGGCACGGGTCGGGAACGACCTGGTAACCGTGGTGATGCCAGCCACGCTGCACGCAGGAGAGCGTCACCGGTTGCGCTTCCACTACGCCGGCGCGGTGATGCAACAGGCCGCGCCGGGGCTGCTGTATGTGGGCGCGCGCGGTACCTGGTATCCGAATCGAGGCATGCAGATGAGCCTCTTCGAATTGAAGTTTCGCTGGCCCAAGGCATGGACGCTGGTGGCCACTGGCCGCTGCACCTCGACTCGCGAAGAAGGCGATGCGCGGGTAGGGGAGTGGAATTCGGAGGAGAAAATTCCGCTGGTTGGATTCAATCTGGGCAAGTTCGTGCGCGCCCGGGAGCAGTGGGACGGAATCGAGGTGTCAAGCTATTCCGCAGGTGTGGTGGAGGAATCACTGGTAAAAGCGGCTCCGGAACTGGCCGTGGAAGCTGCCACTCGAAACAGCGCCATCGCCAGGCGCTCGGCCGAGGCAATCGAGAAATACGTGCACTGGTTCGGTCCCTATCCGTATAAGAGTCTGGCGCTGACCCAGATGCCGGGGCCGGTTTCGCAGGGGTGGCCGACGATGGTGTATCTAAGCAGCTTTGCCTACCTGAGCGACGGCGAGCGTCAGGCATTGAACTTGAATGATTTCCAACGCCTGATGTACGGCGGATTTATGCAGGACCACGAAACGGCGCACCAGTGGTGGGGCGACCGTGTAGGCTGGAAGAACTATCGCGACCAGTGGCTGATGGAAGCTCTTGCCAACCTGAGCGCGCTGATGATTCTGGAAGCCAAGCAACCAGCACGGGCACGGGAGTTGCTGGAAGATTACCGGCAGGAGCTGCTGCAGCGCAACGCGGCCGGCAAAAGCTATGCGGACGCCGGACCGGTAACCCTGGGCTATCGGCTGTCATCGTCCGTGTTTCCCAACGCCTATCTTCCGGTGGCCTACGGGCGGGGCCTGTGGCTGCTGGTGATGCTGCGCGATTACTTTGCGGATTACGAGAAACTGGAAACGCCGCCGGCGAACATGGCGGAAGGCGGCCGCTTTCTGGCAGCCCTGCGCGAGTTTGGCAAACGCTATGCCGGGAGCACGGCGACCACCGAGGACTTCCGCAAGGTGCTGGAGGAATTCCTTCCGCCGAAGGCGCGCTTTGACGGTGCGCAAAGCCTGGGATGGTTCTTCGACGAATGGGTGCGCGGCAGTTCGGTGCCTGAGATTAGATTGAAGCAGGTAGTGCTGAAGAGGCGCGTGAACCTGACGATCGCCAGCTTCACGGTGCAACAGCAACGATGTCCGGAATCGCTGGTGACTTCGGTGCCGATCTTTGCGGAGTTGGCGGGAGGCAGACTCGTGAGTGTGGAGCGCGTCTTCGCCGACGGCACGGAATCACACTTCGAGCTGAAAGTTCCTCCAGGAACGCGACGACTGTTGGCTGATCCGGAGAGGAAGCTGCTGCGGCTGTACTGAAAGAATTTGCGAAGAATTCTCCGGCGGATATCCGAAACAGAAATGCTTCCGCTATAATCGGTGCAGCCAGAACTACGGAGAGATGGCCGAGTGGCTGAAGGCGGCGGTTTGCTAAACCGTTGTACGACCAAAAGTTGTACCCGGGGTTCGAATCCCCGTCTCTCCGCCAGAACTTCTAACTGCCTTCAGCATAAGCACTTACCGTTCGAGTTTCCTTATTCAACTACATTGTCCAGCGTTGTTTTGTGCTTCCAAGGTGCATACTAGGTGCATTTTCCAGAAACTGCATGGCTTCGACCGCGTCTGCATCCGCCGTCTTGATGTAGCAATTTTGCGTCACCGCTACGGTGGAATGGCGGAGAATCCGCTGTATGGTTTCGTCTGAAACTCCCAAACGATGCAGATTCGTTGCTAATCCACGCCGGAAGGCGTGCCAGCCGTGCCACTCTACGCCGCACTTCTTGAGGGCTGGACGGATCACGTCCACGGCAAGCGCATCGAGGTTGAGAGGCTTTCCTGCAATGCTCTGGAATACGAGCCCATTGCAAGGGTTCCCCGATGCAGATTCAGTCGCTCGGCAAGTTGCTTGATGACGGGCACGGGCGCGCGACTCTTGCGGGTCTTTGGCTCTTGCCGGTGGCTTCTCCAGTAGGACTGCGAGATGCGAAGCTGTTTGCCGTCGTAGTCTTCCCATCGGAAACCGCGCAACTCGCCTTTGCGTGCCCCTGTGTAGGCCGCCGCCGCAACGATAGTGGCCGCCGGTTCCGGGAGCACTTTGAGCATCTGCGTGACCTCCTCAAAGGAATAAGCATAGGTGTCTGCCGCTGCTCTGGCTGACGGCAATACTGTGTCAAACATCGGGTTCTGGAAGCGAATCAAACCCTGGCGCTTGGCATACCGAAACACTCCCGACATGAATGCCTTGATGTGCTGCAACGTCGTTTTGCTCAGGTCGTGTGTCTCGGCAATGTCCGTCAAGATGCGTTCCCCGTCCATGGTCGTGAAGTCGCGCAACGCTACTGCGCCATGCGGCTTCAGGTAAGACTTCCACAAGTTGCGGTATCCGTGGAACGTACTCACGCGTTTCTGTCTCTCGATTGAAGGCAGGTAGCAAACCTCGACGAGTTTCTGAAGCGACATCACACTCTGCGGAGTCGTCCGGCTGTCATTCACTGGCTCAAGCTGTTCTTCGGCTAGCTTCCGCGCCGCTGCTTTGGTGCGGTACTCTCCGATAGCTTCAACCAGTTTCCGAGCCTTCTGCACTCTGGTGATGCTTCCATCAAGCATCTGCTGGTTGTCGTAGTATCTGAGCATCCAGAGATTGCCCTTTCTGTAAACGTATCCTTGTTGGTGGCGGGTTCTCTTCATCAAAGTACCTTTCCGAGAATCTGCCCTGCGTTCCTGTTGCTGCCCGAAATGATACGCTTCTCTGCCCACTGGTCGAGCTCAACACTTCCCCAGCGGAAACGGACGTACTTGCCGAAACGAATGTGCGGGATCGGATCGGAGGCGCGGGAACGTACCTGCTCCCGAATCCACGACTCCGGCAGCTTCCAACGCTTTGCCAGTTCGGGGCAGTCGATGAACTCGAATTCTTGGTGCAATCCTAAGGTGTTCATGCTTCACCGTTCGCGCAAGGCGGGAGTTCGCCTTCATTCAGTTGCCCAGTTTGCTGTCGCTGAACATAGTCGCTTTGTCGCTTCAAGAATTGTCTTCGGCGCTCCCAGTCTTCATTAGTTTGTGGGCTCAGGCTCTTACTTTTTGCGAGCGATTTTGTTTGTGCTCTCAGAACCTGCACATCATAGGGCGCCGACTTCTTTTCTTTTTCATGTTCTTGATGATCGGGCGATTGCAGTTCGCCCATTGCGTGCGTGACCGTCGCCCTTTCTTGGTCTTCCGGTTCGCCCTTATGCCTCCCCAAAGGGTGTATGCGATTCGCGGATTCCTCGATTTCCTGAAGCTTCCTTATGTTGATTGCATAGTGCGTGGTATGCCGTCGTCCGCCAAGCCGCGAGCCTACCGCGTAGATGATTTGCTGGGCTTCGAGTTCACGTAGGACTTTCTGGACAGTGCGGCGCTTAAGGCCGGTGCGCCGGGCAATGGTAATGACCGATGGGTACGCTTCCTTGCCATCGTCGTGCGCATACCACGCGAGTTGCTGGAGCACCGCCTTCGCCGCTGGCCTCAGCG
Organism: uncultured Acidobacteriaceae bacterium; assembly: GCA_964591805.1. Lineage (GTDB taxonomy): Bacteria > Acidobacteriota > Terriglobia > Terriglobales > Acidobacteriaceae > TOLSYN. Next base: position 26,099 of record CAZQDD010000013.1, read on the forward strand.
GGCATTCCGATGCCAAGTTGTAAATGTCTTTGCTCACGCAGGCAGTGTTGCTCTGGTGTGGGGAGCAGTTCAAAGGGAAAGCGCGGAAGGCGAGTGCGATTGACGGGCGGAGCTAGAAATTGAAGATTTAACTTACTTAAACGGTGCGTATTCGCGTTCGCTCTTTGCTAATTCTTGCGAACGCGAGTGGCGACTAAATGGGTTTTCTTAGCTTAGGGGTGCAAATCTTTGAAATGTACTTCTGGATTTGTGACCTAGCGATGCGACTCTGGTATGCGTCAAACCAATTGGCCTGTTCCACTCGGAATTCCTTCTTGTCCCAATTATCGAGCCACCGTTGCGGCATGTTCACGGGCTGTTTTTGAAGGTCCCGGCAGATGGATTCAACGTAATTCTTGGTTCCTTCATACTTTGGAAACAATTTGAGAATTGCTTGTCTTCGCTTCAGACGATCAGAGTCCTGCCGCCTAGCCTTGTGCTCCATTTCGCGGAGCACGCGGTATCCGTTCTTTAGTTCGTGAACATAGGTGATCGCGGGGGTGTGATGCTCGCAGAAACAGATCTTTTTTTCTTTGTACGGTTTGAAGTCGTAGTCCTGCCAGGGAGCGCCACCCAAGCAGCCTGGAATGCTGCAAGTTCTTTCTTCAGGCTTCCAAACTTCAGTGAACGTAGGTTCGTCTGTGATTCCGTGTTTGCGCAAGTATTGCAGAAGGTCGTCATAGTTTCGCTTTGCAACCCGCGTGACGATCATCTCAAAATGAAGCTTGCAGAACGGCCCGCGAGGGGGCGGAAAGCTCGCGGGCAAAAGTTCCGTTGGCGGTTCACTGCAGGCCTCGATTGAACATTCCGGCTGTTTGAAGCCAGGTCTCAGTGTCAGGTCATCGGGATGTTGCTTATCAGAGGTCAATGGATTCGCCTTCTCGGGTGCTTTTTAATCGACTACGGCAACGCCACCACGGCCGCAATCTGCTCCGCTACGCTCATCCCGTCCTTGACTTTTTCCGCCATCCGGAAGAGCGCCTTGCCGCCGCTCCGCGCCGCCCACAGCTCGGAGCGCTGACGGTCTTCACCACTGCGCCGGGCTAAGCTCTTAGGCCTCCTCCGCATCGATGTCGCCCAAATCAGCGGCAAGAGCCCCGAGATAGTCGTCGAGGGCTTGGTTCACGAGAGGAGCCGTCTCAATCACTGCCCGCCACCACTCGCTCGCCGAAGCCTTCAGCCTCTGTGCGACGCCCAACTTTGTGTGGAACCTTACTGCCATCTCTCTCTATGGCTGATTTAAAGGTCGGAGTGCTTCTGTGTGGACGTCAACAATTCGGCTTTCCGGTAGCTGCGGAATACATGCATATATGCTATGCATGTATTCCGCAGCAGCCTAGAACGGCGTGCGGCGATCTGTGCCGCGAGCACGTCGGCGGCGCCAAATCTCGTACGCGAATCTCTGGCGCATTTCCTTGGGTGTGTCGTGAATCGTTTTACCTCCGGCGTCGTAGCTGCCTCGGGTGTGCCGCGTCACGGCTTCGGTGTACTGAGCAAGCGTGCGGGCGCCGGGATTGTACTGGCGGGTCCGCTTGCCCTTTCCGGCGCGCGCCATAGCCTTCCCCAGCCTGGTGTTGCACGATTTACAGAGCCAGCGGAGATTATCCGGCGCACCGTTCGATTCGTCGCCGCCGATGTGATCGACGACAACAAAACGGGTGGAATTGTAGAGAGCACACCTCGCGGGCAAAGGTGGACAGCAATCAGGAGCGTTGGCCCGATACCTCTTTGCCCGGTCGGTGATTTCGTGGGCAGGCTTTCGCCACGATGCTCCGTATTCCGAACGGGCGGCTATTCCCCCGATTCGTCGCCCTCGTCTTCGTCCTCCTCGACGGGTGTAACGATATCGGCGATTTCATCAAGCTGCGATTGCAACTCCTCGTTTTCGGTTTCCAGTTCCTTGATGCGGGTTTGCAGGTCACGTCTGGTTGCTATGGACATAGTGTCCCCCTTTGCGTGCATCATGGCAGCACGCAGAAGGCGCAATCTAGCCATGAAAAGTGAGCAGATTTGTAGCGTCACAAAATCAGATCGCATTAATTGTGCGTGGCGTCACGTTTCCGGTTCGCCGACCATCCGGCCAGAATCTTAGATCGTGGTATCTTCCGAGTTGGTTTCAGAGGACGAAAATTCCCGAATGCGGATAGTGAGTGCCTTGGCCTGTTTTAGACAGGTACCGCCCAAGGGATACCTTCGGCGTGAGTGAGGACCCTCCGCCAAAACAATGTGGGCGCGTGTGGCGAGCGTGGCCCCCTTTGCGATTGTCCTAGAGGCAGTCCTCAAAACTCCACCCTGAAATATGCTGGGTCGCCGGCTTGGTTCGTCACCTCCAGCAAGTAGTCTCCGTTCTCAGTCAGGCTACAAGGAAGCATGGCCGAGAGCTGCCAGGGACTCAGGTAAGTCGTTGTCAGTAGGCCGCAACCCACCAAGGATACCTCTGATTCAGGCGTAAAGCCCGTTCCAATCAAGAGCAGTGGGTATTCCCCATTGACCAGCGCGGAGACCGTGGCCGCCGAGATGTTCGGCACCGGAGCTGAGCTCATTACCGCAAATGGCTGGGCGGCGGAGATGCTCGGATTGGGTACGGAATTGGCTACTGTCAACAGAGCAGACCCCTCGGCTGCAATGTCCGAAGCCAGGATGACAGCCCTCAATTGCGTCCCGCTCACGAACATCGTTTCACGGGGAGAGCCGCGTGCCCTTGAATAGAGAGTGCCATCCATGTCGAGAACTACATGTCGCACTCGCGCAAGGTCTATCACCGCAGATCTTCTCCTTCGGGCGACCACCGGCCTTGAGGACCAAAAAGACGATCCAGCGCCGAGTCGAGTACGCCCAGGCGCTGTGCGAAATCCAGGATTGTGAAGCGGCGTCGCATATAACAACACTGCTCATAACTCAGGCGCAGGCGCGAACGTGAAATGCCGATCTGCCCCGGATCGAAAGGGCAGCCCGCACGTCGCAACATTTCACGCAATTCATGGAAGGGGATTAACTGTGCGGCGAGCTTCGATCGAACCTCCTCCCAATTTTCCTGAACCCGCTTTAACTGGGTACCAAGAGTATCTCCCGAGACGTACTTAGCAAGGGTTTCTTGCTTCGCTCTCTCCACTAGCGGTCCCGGCTCAAACAGTTTGGATATCCCCTGCTCCAGTACATCCATGGAAGGCCACGCTCTGACCGCAGCTTCGATATTGATGGCACGCAGGTCTGTGTGTAACAGGTCTTCATAAAGCGCCAATGAAGCCAGGACACCAATGGCCACCTGAAAGCCGTGCGAAACACCTTTGCCGTGGAACGTGTGATGTTGCATTTCCCAGAGATGGCTGAACTGGTGCTCGGCTCCCGCCGCGGGCCGGCTGGAAAGATAGGCTTGCATTGCGAATCCACTGATCACCAGTCCATTTACCAGATGGCGGAGGGCCTCGGGATTTCCGGCGGCAATCTCTTCTGGCGCACCAATCGAGGAGCGGAGAGAGCTCTGCACAGCTTCCCAGGTACGCATATCGATCGGCTCAATCCCCGTCGCATCCGCCAGAATCCAGTCCGCGCCGGCCACAACCTTAGCCATCAGGTCACCATAACCCCAGGCATTCATTACGGTGGGGGCCTGTGCGATGACGTCGAGATCGGCCAAGACGGCTTGCGGGGCGCGACAATCAACCGTACTCTTGGATCCGTTTATGGTAATGGATGCGCCGGATGCGGCATACCCGTCCATGGAGGCTGCTGTCCCGACAACCATATAAGGACGTTTGGTCTGATAGGCCGCCACTTTCGTGAGATCGTTGATCGTTCCGGAACCGACGGCTACTGGAATAGCCGTATGGGTACTCAGTGCTGCTGCCAGTTCCGCCACGCATTTGTCGTCAGCAAAAACATGCGGGCCGAAGATGAACGGCTTCAATAAGGTTCTGTTTTCCCTCACAAAGCTCGCTTCCACATCCTGACCGCAGGCCCGATACGTATTCCCGTCTGCAACGATCAGAGCTGGCTGAGTGCCGAACATTGATGAGAATATGCCGGCGGCCCGATGGCGGATACCGTGCTCCACCGATAAGAGCTTGGTATCGCGCGCCGCATCCAAGGCCTGCTTAATGAGCTCTTGCTCCTTATCCAACTCGTCTTTGTTCACGCGATCATGACTCCTATCTCTGTTATTCAGTCACCAGCCCAAGGTAGCCTTGAAACCTGACTTCGCAATTTCAGGTGACATAAGCAGTCCCACTCCCAGTGACAAATTCTGCCCAATGTAGCCCAGCCCCGCTGTTCCCATTGCACCGAACCGTTGGATTCTTCCGGGGCTTCGCACCTTCAAGAACGGCGGTGTCAACCAGCGAGCTGGTTGGCACCACCAGATATGCATGGACCAGAGGTCTCTTCCTTGGGACAGACCTCATTCACGCCGCGCCAATCCACTCACAATCAGAAGAGGCGCTTGCGATACGCTTGGTGGTTCGACATGCGAGGCTCCGTTGCTTTCTCGGATTGGGAACAACATTCAATCCATAGCTTTGTCCGTCTTCCGCGACGAACTTGTACCCACTCATCACATTTGAAATCGCATTCGAACTGGTGCCAGGAAGTGAATCGCTCCCCGGCGATGAGCTTCCACGCTCTCCCGTCTGCGCCCCTTCGGGGCACGCAAATCTTGAGCCCCCATCCTATGCATATTTCTCCCCACACCCTGCATCTGGAGACTGTGCCCCATCTTGTTTGCTGAGGTCTTCAGAAACTTGAGGAGAAGTTCTGTACGCAGTCATCATCATTCGTTACCGGCTTCCGCAGAGCAGGGACAATGGCTGCGGTTATTCTCCCAGACCGGCGGCGAACAGTTGCATCAGGGCGTCGGCCGCGGCCTGTTCGTCTTCTCCGTCCACCAGCAATTCGATGGCGGCACCACAGCTGAGGCCACCGGCCAAGACCGACAAAATGCTCTTGCCGTTGATAGTCTTTTCCTGGTGCTTGATGGTTATAGCGGACTTGAATTTGCCGGCGTTTTGCACGAATACTGCCGCTGGGCGGGCGTGCAGCCCCGATCTGTTGTTAATAACTACCTGGCGTGCAATCATGATTTTTTGTCCCCATTTTCAGCAAACTATGATTCTATGTTCAGGCAAACTTCCTGTTCGACGTATTGCTTGATCTCTGCCGCGCTGGCCATTTCCAGGGCAGCCGTGGCTATGCACCCGGCCTCTTTCCTGTTCAGCCGGCGGATCATGGCGCGCGCCTGCAGTATCGCACCGGCACTCATGCTGAATTCGTCCAGTCCCATTCCCAGCAGGAGCGGGACAGCGGCCGCTTCCCCGGCCATTTCGCCGCACATACCAACCCATTTTCCGGCCCTGTGCCCGGCGGTGATCACTCCTTGTATCAGGCGCAGAACTGCCGGGTTGAAAGGCTGATAGAGGTAGGCGACCTTTTCGTTCATCCGGTCGGCAGCCATGGTGTACTGGATCAGGTCATTGGTGCCGATGCTGAAGAAGTCGACTTCCCGGGCGAATTGGTCGGCCATCACGGCCACCGCCGGTATCTCCACCATGATGCCAACTTCCATCGCCGGGTTGAAGGCGATGTTCTCCCGGCGCAGTTCCCGCCTGCCTTCTTCCAGAAGGCGGTTGGCGTCCCGAAGTTCCTCCAAGGTGGCGATCATCGGGTACATGAGCTTGATGTTTCCGTAGGCGCTGGCCCGGAGAATCGCCCGGAGTTGGGTCTTGAACAGCGCGGTCTGGTCAAGGCACAGGCGAATCGCCCGGTGGCCGAGGAATGGATTGAGTTCCCGGGCCATGGCAAGGCAGGGTAATTCCTTGTCCCCGCCGATGTCCAGGCTGCGGATGACCACCGGCCGCTCGCGGCCGAACAGCAAGGCGACCTTCTTATAGACGGCAAACTGTTCTTCTTCGTTGGGAAGTTCATTCCGTCCCATGTACAGAAACTCGGTGCGAAACAGGCCTACACCTTCCGCTCCGTTCGCCAGGGCGACCTTGGCATCTTCGACATTGCCGATATTGGCCACCAGCTCCACCCGGCACCCATCCTGGGTGACCGAAGGTACGCCAATCAGCTTTTCATACTCCTGCCGCCGGGCATCGGCCTGCATTTTCTTCGCCTGGTAATGCCGGATCAGGTCCTCCGGTGGATTTATCAGCACCAAGCCAATGTCGCCGTCGATAATGGCGAAATCCCCCGGTTTGACAGCCGCCACCACGTTTTCCAGCCCGACGACGGCCGGAATACCCATGGAGCGCGCCATGATCGCCGAGTGGGAGGTGCGCCCGCCGACATCAGTGGCAAAACCCGCTACCTTGTCGCGGTCCAACTGCGCCGTATCCGACGGCGCCAGGTCGTGGGCCACCAGAATCACAGTTTCCGTTTTGTCCGCCGGCAATTCCGTCGAGATCCCGAGCAGACGACGCAGCAGGCGCTGGCTGACGTCCCGCAGGTCAGCGCCCCGCTCGCGGATATACTCGTTGTCGATTTCGGCAAAAAGGGCGAGAAACTGTTCGGTCACTGCCTGCACGGCGGCTTCGGCGTTGATTGCCTCCTGCCTGATCTTTTCGGCGATGCCGCCAATATATTCCGGGTCTTCCAGAGCCAAAATTTGGGCGGTAAAAATCTCCGCCTCCTCGTCGCCCAGTTTTTGCCGGGCCACTTCGCGGATGGCGGTGATTTCCCCGATGGCCTGGGCTGCTTCGGTCTCCAGCCGGGTCATTTCGGCGGGGATTTCCCAGGGTGAAAGACTGCGCTTGGTCACTGCTATTTCCCGCTGCTGCAGCAAAGACACTTTACCCAGCGCATAGCCTGGAGCGGCGGCAATTCCCCGATATTCCATTTCTTCTTCGCCTCCCGCTCGCCATTGAGCGTTATTTCACTTGGTGGGTTGGTTTGGCCTGTCCATATACAGCCTCCCAATCCCCGGTGAACCTCTTTACTCCGGCATCCGGCAGCGCCGGGACTTTGACGTAGAGGCCCCTCCAACGTTTTTTCCCAGATATCGCGCTTCGACTACGATATTCTCCGCCGTCGCCCCGCGGTTTGGACGTGCGGCATGGCCTCGTTGCCAATGACCGCGCGGGTGCCCCGCAGATGTCCAGGAAGTTTCTCCGTTCCCGGGCGATCGGCGTAGGACGGTGGAAATGCCGGAAAGAGGATACAAGGCAAAAACTCCTTCGATCACGGCGATATTCCGGCGTCAAGTAAATACAGCACTGTGCAAGCTTGCCTGCAGATTTTCTCAAAGCCTGGTCTGGTCAGCCGATGGCGCCGGGACAAAACCGGCTCTTAGACCGATGCAGCGTCACGTATCTGACTGACCGGAGCGGGGTAGTCGGCATCCGCTCCCTTGAACAGCGCCGACGTTCCCGCCACCAATATGTCAGCTCCGGCCTTGGCCGCCTACGGTATGGATCCGCTATGGATATTGCCGTCGACCGTGATCCGGAGGCCGAGTCCCTGTTCCCGAGCCGTACTGTTGACCGGTCAGGCACCCATGACCTGCAGCACCTCCTGCTTGTTCTGGGCGTGCAACAGTGAAATCAGGCTGTTGGCGTCACTGATGCGGCTCATCAACTGCTTGAGCAAGTCCAGTTGCATATGGGGGGCATTGACCGCCAACATGAAAATAATCCTGACGCCGACCTGATTGTCGGGATTTCCCATTTCATTGAACTGGACGGGATTGGCCACGATACTCACTGCGATGGCCGGAGAGATGACGTGTTCCACGTCCGTATGCGGAATCGCCACCCCGACCGGGCTTGTCGGCAAGCCGGTGGGAAACTCGTCTTCCCGGTGCAAAACAGCCTGGGCAAAGCTGGCATGAACATAATTGTTAGCCCTGAGCATTTCCGCCAATTCAGCCAGGGCCTCCTCCCGGGTTGCGGCAGCACTGTTCATTACGATCAAGTCTTCTCGAAAAAGCGTTTCAAACATCGTGTCATCCATTCTCTTCGTACGCCCGTTTGCGGCGAGCGCATTACCTGTTCATGCCGGCAGTGTGTTGCCGTAATGATGGGCAATTTCCTCCATCAGCTTTTCCGTTCCCATCCATGGATACATCAGCGGAAGCCCGTCAATGATCGGCAGTTGGGTGGAGATGTTCTTATTGCCTAACGCCAGGATGACATCCGGTTGTTCTGCTTTTTCCACGGCCTGTACATCCTGGCTGTATATATTTGCCGTCACGATCTGCACCTTCATGTTTCCCTTGGCGCACATCGCGGTCAAATCAGCACATATCTTTTCGAACTTTGAGTCTTTTGCTCCACCAACCAGTAAGATTTTCAACACCGCCACCTACTTTTCCTTAAATTCGTCAAGGACTTGCTGGGTGGCACTGATTCCCAATCGGTCGCAGCCTGCCTCCAGCAGTTCCAATGACATCTTCAGGGTCCTGATACCGCCAGCCGCCTTGACTTTCATATGCGAGCTGACGCTTTGCTTCATCAGCCGGATATCGGCCAGAGTGGCGCCGCCAGAAGCAAAACCGGTGGAAGTCTTAACGTAATGGGCTCCAGCCGCCTCGACCAGCTTGCAGGCTGTGACTTTTTCCTCGTCGGTAAGGAAGCATGTTTCCAGGATGACCTTGACAATGGCCGGCGTGGCCTGGACGACTTCGGCGATATCCTGCTCTACGATCGCGTACTGCTTGGATTTCAACGCGCCGACATTGATGACCATATCGAGCTCGCTGGCGCCGAGTTTATACGCTTCCGCCGCTTCCTGGGCCTTGATATAGGACGTATGGGTGCCGGAGGGAAAGCCTATTACGCTGCAGACCTTGGTATTACCGCCGGCGAGAATCCCTTCCGCCAGCAGGATGCTGGTGGGATTGACGCAAACAGTGGCGCAGTTTTCCGCTTTGGCGAACTCACAACCTTGCGTTATTTCTTCCACCGTCAACTGCGGCTTCAGCAAAGAATGATCGATGTATCTTACAAACTCCTCTTTTGTCATAGTCATAAGTCACTCCCCCACGGTAATCAAGATTTTGTTGAAGCTTTCTTTTCTCTGCCTGATCATTTCAAATGCATCAGCGACCTTTTCCAGCGGAAAACGATGGGTGATGACCGGGTCGATTTTGAACTGACGGTTGTAGACGTGTTCAATCGACACCAGCCATTCCTGGATTGGCGGCGCAAAGTGATAGCACCAAGAACCGGAAATGGTCAGTTCTTTGCGCAGGATGTTTTCAAATACTCCCGAGTCCAAGGTAACCTGTTTGTGGGGCGTGCCAACATAAACTACCTTGCCCTGTTTCCTGGCCACGCTGATGCAATGGTTGACGGTGACTTCTGATCCGGCCGATTCAATCGCCAGATTCACACCCTCGTTGTCGGTCAGCCGCCGGATTTCGCCGACCACGTCTTTTACCTGCAGCGGGTTGATACAGTAGTCCGCCCCCATGGCTTTGGCAATTTCCAGTTTTTTGTCAACCAGATCGATTGCGATAACTTGGGAAGCGCCCATTCTTTTCGCCCACTGCATGCAGTAGTGGCCAATCGCGCCGGCGCCGAACACCGCCACCGTTTCTCCGATTTTCAAATCGCCCCTGATCACGGCGTGCAGGGATACAGTCATTGGGTCGACGGAAGCGATTGCTTCATCCGACATATCGTTGGGCACTTTGTACGCGTTGGTGTATGTTACCTTGGCATATTCTGCAAAACCGCCGTTCGACCGTGAGCCAATATAGCCGTAATCTTTGCACATGTTGAACTTTTCGAGCTTGCAGTAATAGCACTTTCCGCATGGCACCATGGGATTTACGACCACTTTGTCGCCGACCTGAATGCCGACGACGTTTTTGCCGGTTTTCACCGTCAGACCGCCGAACTCATGGCCCAGGACCGTGGGAAACCGCCACGTCCCAGTTTTCAGAACCCTCTCGTAATCAGAGCCGCATATCCCCGCAACACTCACTTTGACCAGGATTTCGTCATCGCTAATTTCCGGCACGGCGATTTCTTCGCAACGGATATCATTGATGGCGTGCAGCACTCCAGCTTTCATCGTGTCCTTCATTTGTTATAACGCCTCTTTATTATCAAATTCTGTTTCAACGCATCTCTAGTAATCGTTGGGGCATGTGGCGGAGAGTGGATACTCCCCGCTCACACCAATGAGCTTTTACCTTCCCAAGGCAAATCCTTTTATGAATGCCCAGGTGATAAAGTTGGCCCGATCCAGATTGGCAATCTGGGTGGCGCCCTGCGGGAAAACGACGCCCGCATTATGGGCCAGGGCAGTTTGGATCGGCGAAAGGTTGGTCGCGGTAATGAGCACCAGCGCCATGACCACCGTGCCGAGCATCAAGGACCGGATTACATTACCTCTGGCCAGAGAAACAATAAGGCACAGCAAGAATGGAATTACCGCCAGATCGGCGAACGGCAACACGCGGTTGCCCGGAATAATCAGTGCGAGAGCAATCGTGATCGGTACGAGCACCAGGCCGACCGCGATTACAGAAGGTTCGCCCAGGGCTACGGCGGCATCCAGTCCAATGTAAATCTCTCTGCCTTTAAACCGTTTGGCCATAAATTCCCTCGCCGAAAGGGAGATGGGAATCAGACCTTCCATCAGAATGGCCACCATCTTCGGCATTAGGTACATTACCGCCGCCATTGTCATGGCCAGCTTGGCTACTTTGTCCGGTGTATAGCCGGCTAAAGCACCCAATGCTACGCCGATGATCAAGCCCATGGTAACCGGCTCGCCAAACACGCCGAATTTCTTCTGGATGCCTTCCGGGTTGGCAGACAGCTTGTTGATGCCAGGGATCTTATCCATCAACCAATTCAGCGGAATCGCTATCGGCAAAAAACCCAAGGCGGTAAGGTGGGGGAAAGAAATCCCCGGCATGCCGAAGAACTTGTCCACCAGTGGAGCGGTATAATCGGCCAGTACCAGCGCCAGTGCTGATGCCGCTCCGGCCGCAACCAGGGCCAGAGTCAGACTGCCAGTTTCGTACTGTACAGCTGCCCCGATGAACGCAAACTGCCAGTAATTCCATAAGTCCACATTCATTGTCTTGGTCAGCTTCAAGGTCAGCATGACAAAGTTGATGACCAGACCCACCGGAAATACCAATGCCGCGGCTTTCCAGGCCCAAGTGATGGATGCCATTGCCGGCCAGCCGATGTCGATGATGCTGAGGTTCAGGCCAGTCCTTTTCAGCATGGCAGTTGCCGCAGGTCCCAGTTCCCCTACCAGCAAGCCGATGACCAGGTTAATGCCGATAAAGCCGACACCAATCAGGATTGCGGACTTGAGTGCCCGGCTCCACTTTGCGCCCATAAGCATTCCCAAACAGAAGATGATTATTGGCAGCATTACAGAAGGCCCTAAAGATAATAGATATTGAACAAAAGCCATTACTGTGCCCTCCCGCGTGTTAACCCAACGCTTTTAACTTCTCGATGATTTCTGCCTCTGTTTTTTCTATGCCGACGCCCGAAAGGTAACTCACACCGGAAACTGATGGCGTTTTGACGGAAGCGGGAACTTTGGTACTGGCTACGATAAGATCGAAATCTTGAGCCTTTCCTGCCACTTCCACAATTTTTACCTGTTCCACGTGTACGTCGATTCCGGCTTTGATGCAAAGTTGCTTTACCCTGTCCGCAATTACCGTGGAAGTGGCGATTCCCGTGCCACAAGCCACCAAAATCCTTTTCTTTTTCATACGATTCCCCCTTTTTGTTTCTTCTGGATTCTGAATCTTCAAGCCAAATCCAACAGAAATTTCGCTGTTTTTTCGTCGGTAACGAGCCCGTTCACATAGCCCGCCTGTAAGGCCAGCTTTATCGCCCGATGCTTTGCCTCGCCGCCGGCTACCCCGATCACCAGGGGTATCCTTTTCAATTCCGCTGCCGTTATGCCGATGGTTCGGTTGGTCAGGGCAAAGCCGCATTCATTTCCCTGCCCGTCCAGATAGACGCGGGACACGATGTCGCATTCCGCCCCCTCCTTCCTCAGTTCGTCGATATCTTTGGTTTTGAAGTAGCCGGAATCAAAAATCGTCGACTCAGGACTGAACGGTGAACCGATGCCGATCACGGCGATATTCGCCTTTCGCCCAATATCCAGAACACTGCTGATATTTTTGTCGGTTAACAGCGTCTCGCAAAGTTCCAGGCTGTCGACCATCGCCGGCGCATTCAGTAAGTGGCACTTGCTTTTGAGGGAATTTGCCATGCTAGAGGCGATGTAGCTGCCATGCATTTCAATTTTCTTCTGCCCATATCCGCCGATCAGGGTGACAAATGTGGCGTCAACCTTCCCCCGTTCCATGTATTGAGGGATGTACGACAGCGTTGAACCCCAGCCGACACCGACAATATCGTTGTCCTTGATAATCCGCATCAGGATGCTGGCCGTCGCTTCGGCTAGCAATTGTTTCAGCCGCTCACCCTGGTCAAAAGGTGTGACAAGTATCTCTTTTAGTTTGTATTTTTCCTTGAGATCGTCCTCCATTTCGATAAAGGCGCCGTCATAGTTGACCTTGATGTCGACCACACCTTCATCCTTGGCCTTTTGCAGCATCCGGGAAATAGCCATGCGCGAAGTGCCGAGCATATTGGAAATTTCCTGCTGGGTCATGTTCTGCTCGTAATACATTCGGGCTACGCGGATGATCAATGACTTGATCATTTGGTCACCCTCGCATTCTTCGCTTTGTTCAAAGTAACAGACCTCCGACATATGACCATTGAATTGATATACTGCTATTCCGCGGAATAGTCAACCACAAAAAAATTTATTTTTCTAAATGGGACAAGGCCAAACGTTAGAACCCTATCGGGACTGCCCCGGCGGGAGATAGATGGTTGTGCGCAACTTTCCATGGTCGGGGCAGTTTCGGTAGGGTCGTTTGAACTGAGCCGCTAGCGTTTGCGGCAGACGCGGTCAGATCTTATGGGCTTTGGATTTAGTTTTGCTGTTCCGGGAGCAGTTTTGAAGGAATAGGGCGTGGCCGCTAGAGCTTTTGAATCGTTTTTCGCCGTTGCGACAGTGTCTTTCGAGGGGGGGGCGGCGGGGGAGCATTCGAGTGGCGAAGTCGACGAGGGAGCGCACAAGATCGTGGCGTGATTGAACACACCTTAAACAGAGATTGCTGGAAACTCGGCGAGCCAAGAATCGCTCAGGAGCTATTAACGGTGCACCTCCGTGGAACTGGCGGTATCGGGCCCAACCGGAAATAGAACTGGTTGCTGGTCAGCCGCTCGATGACGAGCATGGGGCCATCGCAGTTGACCGCTATACAATCACTCGGCTAAGAAATACGTTGTTCGCGGGCAAGGTCAGCTAGACTTTGCGGGCACTGCTCCTACCGACTGATTTCAGGGCGTGCTCGTTGGATTGGTTGGTTGAAATCATCGGACTTGGCAATCCACTTGGAATTCGGCCGCACCGGACTCATCGGTCAGTTTCAAGAGACTAATTCGGCCTACAGCGGCGCTGTATCGGTGCCATTGCCGGAGTCTTTCAAGGGGTTCAAATCATCAAGCTTTGCAAGTGTATGCAACTGTATAAAGCAGCGAAGGCGAAGAGAACAGTTTCAAGAAAGTTCTGTAACTATTCTCCTCAAAACGCGTCTCATGGGCAGCCGGGTTAGAGGTGCATTGTTATGCTCGCACGTTGGATGCGTGGTTTCGTGATCATGGGAGTCACCGTTTGTCTTGCCGCATGTATTGCAAATGCCGCTCCAAAGACACCGATTCCTCCCGCAAAGGCGGACTTATCGCTGGCTCCGACCCCAGGTAAACAGACGGCAGTCTTCGCCGGTGGCTGTTTCTGGGGAATTCAATCGGTGTTTGAAAGAGTGAAGGGGGTTGTCAAGACTACGGCGGGATATGCCGGAGGCTCTGCCTTCACTGCAACATACGACCAGGTAACAACGGAAACAACCGGGCATGCAGAATCCGTCGAAGTGGTCTACGATCCTTCCAAAATCACCTACGGTCAATTGCTTCGGATCTTTTTCTCCGTTGCCCATGATCCGACGCAGCTCAATCGGCAGGGACCCGACGTAGGTACCTCGTATCGTTCCGCCATTTTCTACGTCAATGACGACCAGCGGCGTGTTGCGTCCGCCTACATCGCGCAACTCGACAGTGCGAAGGTTTTTCCGGGACGGATTGTCACCCAGGTGACGCCGCTGAAAGGTTTTTACCGCGCCGAAGCCTACCACCAGGATTACGCGCTCCATAACCCCGACAATCCCTATATTAAGATTTGCGACCGTCCAAAGATCGAAATGCTAAAACAGCAGTTTCCAGAACTGTTCGTCGATTATGAAGACAAGCACTGACCGCGCTTGATTCAATGGATTCACCATGTCGCGCGCTCCGCATCTTGCGATGCGCCGGATAGCCCGCGCGGGCCGTTCAAGTTGTGGAACCCATCACTAAAAAGATCTGCCATGGGTATCGAAACAGGCCTGCAAACGCCGAAGCGGCTTGGAAGCTTGTCCAGTAGTTTCCGGAGACGGGCATCCTGGTCTACAATCCGGGTATTTGCGAGTCCAAGTCATTGGTTATCATCACCGGCAAGGCTTGGCGACGGTACTGCGAAGTCAACCTTCACGGGCCAATCATTTCCACATCCTGGCGCAAAAAATCCAGCGTGCCGCGGGTTTTTGGTATCGTAAGCCTTACTGCGGGTGGCTACGCCTGTAAGTGGTTGGGGTTACGTTGTGGCATACACGGTTGGAGCATTACGCAAACCGTGAACAGATGCTGGCACGAGGAAAGGAGCAGAATGGACTCACAATGCAACCCGGTCTCCGGTACATTTTGGGACGCGGTCAACATCAACCAGAGGCTGACGCGTTCCCTCTGAACAGCCGCTAAGCCAAAGCCATCAGCAGTCTTACCGGTTCTGCAGAGGAATAATTCGCCGCTCCCTCCAGAGTACGCGACGCAATCTCTGGCACATTTCTCCGGCCCCTGCCACCTTGTCGGACAGGTGTCCGTGGTTGTAACCGGCTGGCACTTGCTGGAACCGGGACTGAGTTGCGAAAGAAAAGTTCGGAGAAAGGTATGAAGGCTAACGGTTTTGTAGAGCTTGGATTGCTTGGCAGTTTGCTCGCATTTGCACTGGGGGCTCCAGCCTTGCACGCCAGTGCCCAGGTGCTTCCCAACACAGGCCAGCAGATCACCCCCCTGGCTCCTGCCGGCGCAGCGTTCGCTTATATGAATCCAGGCTTGAGCGACGAGCCCCAATACCTCGCCGGACAGGCAGTGAGCAGCGTGGTGAGCCCGGACGGAAAGGTTCTCCTGGTCCTCACCAGCGGGTACAACGTGATCAACAACCCGAGCGCTATATTGCCGATCCCAGCCGACTCCAGCCAGTTCGTGTTCGTTTACGACATTTCCGGCAACGCGGTTCCAATCCAGAAGCAGGTAATCCAAATTCCGAATACCTATAGTGGGATCGCTTTTGATCCAACCGGGGGAGCTTTCTATGTACCCGGCGGTGCTGATGATGACGTTCACGTCTATGCGCTTGGTTGGAACGGAATGTGGTCGGAGGAACCCTACAGTCCCGTCGGCCTGGGACACAACGGCACCGGAGTGGGCTATGAGGTTTTGCCGCAGGCCGCCGGGGTTGCCGTAACCGAAGACGGTTCCAAGCTGGTAGTCACCAATTACTACAATGACTCTATCAGCGTCCTTTCAAAAATGGGGACGGTTTCGCCACAAGCCGCCAGCGTTGCGGCGACCCCGAACGGCTCCGAGCCAGAAATCCCCAATTTCTACGACGACTCCATCCGGGTTCTTTCGAAGCCGGCGACAGCTTGGACAAAGACCGCCGAACTCGACCTGCGTCCGGGCAAATTGAATTCGCAGGACGCAGGTGTTCCGGGAGGCGAGTATCCCTTCTGGGTTGTAATCAAGGGAAATGACACGGCGTACATTTCTAGTATTCGCGACCGCGAGATCGTGGTCGTGAACATTCAGGGCAGCTCGCCCGTCGTCGTGTCGCGGATCAAAGTTCCCGGCCAGCCGAACAAGATGATTTTGAACCGCAGCCAGTCCACGTTATTCGTAGCCCAGGACAGCACGGACTCGGTCGGGGTGATCGATACCACTACAAATCAGCTTGTGGCCAACATCCCCGTGACTGCACCGGAGGGTCCTCTGCTTGGCTTTCAATTGAAGTTTAAAGGGAACAACACGAATAGCCTAACGCTCTCACCCGACGAAAAGCTGCTTTACGTTACCAACGGCTGGATGAACGATATTGCTGTAGTCCGGCTGGGTGCATGGCCCAAGTCAAGCAACGTCATCGGGCTGATTCCTACCGGCTTGTATCCGACCTCGGTAAGCTTTTCTGCCGACGGCCAGTTTATGTACGTTGTAAACTACAAATCCCCGACCGGGCCGAATCCGGGTAACTGCCACGGGCTCACTCTAGCGCAGGCCATACTGTGCGGAGAAACTAACCAGTACATCCTGCAACTCATCAAGGCGGGTCTGCAAAGTTTTCCGACTCCGGCTGCCAGTGAGTTGCAGCGGTTGACCGAGCAGGTGGGGGAGAATAACCATTTCGGGCGCCGTCTTAGCGCCGAGGATGCCGCGAAGATGACGTTCCTGCATCAGCATATTCACCATGTCATTTACATCATCAAGGAGAATCGCACCTACGACGAAGTTCTGGGAGATCTGGCGGTTGGCAATGGCGACCCGAGTCTTGTGGAATTCGGAGAAGCAACTACGCCCAATCTGCACCGGTTGGCCAGTCAGTTTGTGGATCTTGACAACTTCTACGTCACCAGCGAAGTCAGCATGGACGGCTGGCCATGGTCCACAGGAGCGCACGCCACCGACGTGGTTGAGCGGCAGATGCCATTAATATATGCAGGCCGCGGCCTCAGTTCTGACTCCTTTGGCGACAATCGCAACGTCAATGTTAGCTACGCCACGCTGGCGGAACGGCTGGCGGCGAATCCCCTGACTCCCAACGATCCGGATGTGATGGCTGGTACGGCGGATGTCGCGGCGCCCGACGGCCCGGACGACGACGAGCAGGGCACTGGTTTCCTCTGGAACGCGGCGCTGCGCGCCGGGTTGTCGTTGCGCAACTACGGCTTCTTCGTTGACCTGGCCTATGACGTTCCGGAGCTTCCGGACCCCTTTTCCACGAATCCCCCCACGGTGGTAGGGTATGTGGCTAACGCGGCATTGCGTCCTTACACCGATCCCTACTTCCGCAATTCGGACTTGTCGTTTCCGGATTATTACCGGTTCACGGAATGGCAACGGGAGTTCGACACCAATTATGCCGCGGGCGGTCTGCCGGATTTGACCCTGCTGCGCTTGGGGCATGATCACACCGGCAATTTCAGCACGTCGATCGCGGGGGTTAACACGCCGGAACTGGACGAAGCCGATAACGATTACGCGGTCGGCCTGGTGGTGCAGAAGATCGCCAATAGCGGCTACAAGAACGATACCCTGATCTTTGTCATCGAAGACGATGCGCAAGACGGTGGCGATCACGTGGATGCGCACCGCAGCATTGCCTTTGTGATTGGCGCATACGTCAAACAGAACGCCGTGGTTTCGACACAGTACACTACGCTGAGCATGTTTCGTACCATCGAGGATATTCTCGGAATCAGCCCCCAGAACCTGAATGATGACCTGGCTCTGCCGATGGCGGATGTGTTCGAAACGAAAGTAAAAGACTGGACGTTTACGGCAGCTCCGTCGGACCTGCTCTACGGGACTGAACTACCTCTGCCGCCGATGGCTGCCGGACATCATGTTCTCTATCCGAAACACAATGCGGCGTACTGGGCCAGGGTTACGGCGGGGATGGATTTCTCGACTCCAGATCGCATCGACTTCGACGGTTACAACCATATTCTGTGGGAGGGTCTGATGGGTTCCAAGCCCTACCCGTCCATTCGCAGTGGACTTGACCTGCGTCTGAATCGCGCCCGGCTCTTGCAGCATTAGAGCGGTCTGCACGAAACTCTATTCCATGTCCACAGTGCCTGAACCAAGCTGTGGCGTAGTCCGGAGTGCTGGCTGCCGGCAACACCGGCGGTTCGAGTGGTTCCAGCGGCCACGGTTGGGCGGAGCAGAGCAGTTATTTGTTCTTTGCCCTCACCTTTTCGATGAGGGCAAAATCCGGCGAGAAGGTTCGAAGGTAGAGCAGTTGAGCGCCTGTTCCGATCAACTCGCACAAGCCGGCAACTTTGTTTGCGCTCAGGTTGTCGGTCACCACGACTTGTCCGGACCGCGACCTTGGGCGCGGAATATATCCCACCCCGGCAGGCGCTCGTTCCAATTCCTGAAGAGTTGGCATACCAAGAGCGCCTGCCCAAGTCTCGCTGTTATTTCCCCGACGCTCCGACGCTCTATTTAGCGATGGGAACGGTGGTAGCAGAAACCGGCGTGAAGCGGTTGTGTTCGACCTCTTGCCTATAGTTCTGCACCTGCCGGGTGCACTCTGCGCTGCTCCAGCCCAGCAACTTTGCCATTTCCGCAGCCACGCCATCCGCGCTCTGAAGCCCGCCGTCATGGTGCCAGAAGAAGACGGTAGCGCGGCGGATGAAGAAGTCGGATACGGTTCTGGCCATTTCGTTTTCAACCGCAAAGCGAACTTCCGCTGGAGTGATCGCCGCCGAGCCCATTTCCTGCAGAGCGCCGGGATCGGCCGAGACCGTCTCGGCCAGGCGCAGGGCGTTGCTGCCATAATGCGACAGCCACCGTTGCGCGATGGCGGAGGGAATGTGGCGGCTCTCCAAGGTTTGCTTGGCCGCGCTGATGCCCTCGGCATCGCCGCCGCAGAGCGGCTTCTGGTTGGTGGTGCAGGGCTGCGGATGTCTATTGGCAAAAGTATCGCCATAGAGCCGGAGGGCCGCATCGACGGTTTGAAACGCCATGACGCGAGCCGTGGTCAGTTTGCCGCCAGCAATGTTGACCAGGCCGCCGGGGCTGACAAAGATTTCATGTTCGCGGGAAACGCTGCTGGCCGCCACGCCGGGTTTAGCTCCAAAAAGCGGACGGAGTCCAGCCCACGTACCAACAATGTGCTCGTAGTTCAGCTTCGCGTCCGGAATCGTGTGGTTGGCAACTTCGAGCAGGTAGTCGATGTCTTGCTGCGTGGCAGTAACTTCCTCTGGCTTGCCTTCGTAGAAGGTATCGGTCGTTCCAATGTAAACAAGGTCGCCATCCAGAGCCGGGATGGGCCAGACGACGCGGCGGTCCTTGGGAGAACGCAGGAAGACCGCGTGTTGCAGGGGAAAATCGCTCTTGCGCACGACGATATGGACGCCCTTGGTGGGGCGCAGGCGGAGGTCGGAAATTCCGTTCTCCAAAGCGCGCACTCGATCGACCCAGACGCCACTGGCGTTGATGACGCACTTGGCGCGGATCACTGCCTGTGCTCCGGTCAGGCGATCCGTAACCTCTACCCCACGGACCTTGCCGGACTCCTGCACGAGTCCAACAACCTCCAGATAGTTTCCGATGGCTGCCCCAGCTTCGCCGGCGCTCTTGATCGTCTCAACCGTAAGGCGGGCGTCATTGGTCAGCACATCGTAGTACCATCCGCCGCCGACGAGCTGGTCGGGGTTCAGATCCGGCTCCAGTTCCAGGGTTCGCTTTGCATTCAGCATGTGGTGGTGGCGCTGAATGGGATTGCCGGAAAAAATGTCGTAGATCGTAAGTCCCAGGTTCAGCAGCAGCGAACTTTCCGGGTACCCGCGATAGAGCAAGTAGATAAATGGACGTATCTCGGCCAGGTGGGGAGCCAAGCGCAAGAATAGCTCACGCTCGCGGCAGGCCTCCCGAACCAGCTTGAATTCATATTGCTCGAGGTAACGCAAGCCCCCGTGCAGCAGCTTGGTGGAGCGGCTGCTGGTTCCGGAGGCAAAATCGTCTTTCTCCAGTAAGGCGACGGACAAGCCGCGCATTGCCGCATCCCGGGCAATCGATGCCCCGGTGATCCCACCTCCCACCACGACGATGTCAAAAATGTTTCCTGAGATGTCAGCCAATGAAAGTCGCTTCATCGTTTATCCTCGGTGTTGCTGGAAAAAGACGGCAGGCGCAAACACACTTGCGCCTGCCGGGCGCGGAATTACCGCTTGGTCCAATTCATGGAACGTTGCACGGCGTTCTGCCAATTCCGATACAGTTCGGCGCGTACAGCTGCGTCCATCTTGGGTTGGAAGACTCTGTCGATCTTCTGGTTGGCGAAGCACTCCTGCGGGTTCTTCCAGAAGCCAACGCCCAGGCCGGCCATGTAGGCAGCGCCGAATCCAGTTGCTTCCTCGTTCACCGGGCGCACCACCTCCACATCCAGCATGTCCGCCTGGAACTGCAGCAGGAAGTTGTTCTTGGAGGCGCCGCCATCGACCTTGATCGATTTGAACTCAACTCCGGAGTCCTGCCGCATGGTTGCAAGAAAATCTCTCACCGAAAACACGATGCCTTCCAGCACAGCGCGGACGATGTGCGCGCGACGGGTTCCGGGAGAAATACCAATGAGCAAGCCGCGGGCAAAGGAATCCCAGTAGGGAGCCGATAACCCAGTCAAAGCCGGAACAAAGTAAACTCCGCCATTGTCAGGAACGGATTCGGCAAGCGCTTCGGTTTCCGACGATTTTCCGATCATTTCCGCGCCATCGCGCAGCCACTGCACGGCAGCGCCGGTGACGGCTGCATAGCCTTCCAGGCCATAGTTGGTTTTGCCTCCCATGCGGGACGCAATGATGCTATTCAAGCCGTTGGAGGAGATGATCGGCTTCGGTCCGATATTCATATCGAGGAAGGTTCCGGTGCCGTGGGTGCATTTCACTGTACCCGGCTCCAGGCATCCCTGGGCGAACAGGGCCGCGTGCTGGTCGGCAATGGCGCCCGTAATCGGAATGCTGGCGCCCATGACAGCGGGATCGGTGATACCCAGGTCGCCCGAGTCGTCGGACACCTTGGGGAACATTGAAAGCGGAATCTGGAGGAAATCCAACCATTCGCGATACCAATCGTCTGAGAGCAGATCATAAGCTCCGGTAACGGAAGCGTTGGAAGCGGCGATGGCATGGGTGCGCCCGCCGGTCAGCTTGTAGAGAAGCCACGAGTCAATGGTTCCAAAACAAAGATCGCCATTGGCAGCTTTCTGGCGCGCCCCCGGAACGTTGTTAAGAATCCAATGCAAACTCAGCGATGAGTACACGGGAGCCAACGCCCAGCCGGTGTGGGCATAAACCTTATCAGCCCATTGATCACGGATGGTCTCAATGAACTGCGCGGTGCGGGTATCCTGCCAGACGATGGCTTTGGTAATAGGTTTGCCGGTGGCGCGATCCCACACCACGGTGGTGGCGCGCTGGTTGGTCATTCCAATGGCGCTGACGTCGGCAATTCCGATGCCAGCGGCTTGGAGGGCTTTGTCCATCATGGCGCGGCTGGAGGTCCAGATCTCCTCCGCATCGTGCTCCACACGGTCGCCCGCCGGGTGGTGCTGGGTAAGCTCTACGTAAGCCTGCCCCTTGATCTGACTTGCGTGATCGACGACCAGGGCACGAGTTCCGGTTGTGCCCTCGTCAATCACCAGAATGTATTTTTCAGCCATGCTACTCACCAATTCCTTTCCCAGATTTCACTGCGAGAGGCCCAGGACTGCTCTTGCTTGTTGATCGAAACTGTTCAGACGGATGAGCGGTCAATAGTCTATTCCAAGCCGAGCTTTCCTGGATTCATGATCCCTTCCGTATCCAGTGCCCGCTTGACTTTTTCCAGCACAAGTTTGCCCTCGCCAAGCTCTTCGGCAAGGTATGGCAGACGGACGATTCCAATGCCGTGGTGATGGGCAATGGACGCATGGTGCTCCTTGCAAATCTTCATCGCCGTTTCCCACGCGGTCAGGATTGTATTCTCGGCCACCGCGTCATTCTTTTGCTGGCCGAGCAAAATCATGTACATCGAAGTGCCCTGCGGATAGACATGCGAGAAGTGGCTCAGCACTTCGTCCGCATAGGGCGCGAGCGCCTGCTTGAGCGCCAGGTGAAGCGGGTAGATGCCGCTCCAGAAGTGGGCAACTTCTATGGTCTCGGCCACGCCGCCCTTCAGCGCCAAACGATTTTCAATGGTGGAGAAATCGAAGCGGCGCTGCATCCAGGCTTCGACCGCGCTGGAGCCAACCGTCGAACCACCATGCTTCTCCACAATCTCCAGGGCGGCGGCAAACTCGGCCTCGGTAACCGAACGGTTCCCTTCAAAACCGAGGAACAGCACGCAGTCGCGGAAGTTGGAGTCCACCATGGCGTGGGGAGCCTCGTCCCGGTCATACAAACGCACCAGGAAGGGATGCAACCGGCTTTGTATGATCGACTGGATCGCCTTGACGCCAGCTTCGACCGAGCCGAAGCGAATGGCCTCCATGCGGCGGAACGCGGGCAGGGGAAATAACCTCAACGTAACCTGGGTGATAATGCCCATGGTGCCTTCCGCACCGATGAAGATCTGACGCAGATCGGGGCCCAGGGAATATCTCGGTGCAGCGGGAGTATTGAAAATCTCTCCTGACGGCAGGACAACCGAGAAGCACACCACCAGCTCCTCAATGCCTCCGTATAAGGATGAGAATTGGCCGGTGGCGCGGGTGGACACCCATCCTCCGGCGGTGGAACGGTCGAGCGATTGCGGTGAATGGCCCAGGGTGAATCCGTGCCCGTTCAATTCCTTCTCTAGATCGATGCCGAGCACGCCAGCCTCGACCGTCACCATGTGGTTGGCGGCGTCGATGTCAAGGATGCGGTTCAGCGCCGAAAGATCCAGCGTAATGCCGCCATGCAGCGGCAGACTGGAACCGGTTACCGACGAGCCCAATCCCCAGGGAGTAATCGGAACTCCCTCGCGAGCAGCATACCGGACCAACTCTTGAATCTGGCTGACGTGAAGGGGGCGAACCACGAGGTCAGGCGCACAGGGATGTTTCCCTTGTTTCTTCCACTTGCTTGCCACCGGCCAGGCGTCATAGGTATGAAGGTCTACTTCCTTCTGCGAAACCAGCACTACGTCCGGACCTAAGAGCGCCTCCAGATCTTTAGCAATAGAATTACCGACCTTCGAACTATAATTTTTCACGGTTTTGTCTCCTCGCGATCAGGACGCGAACGCCAGCATCGCGCATCTGTTGTATGGTCTTGCTGTCTAACTGGGGATCCACAATCACCCCATCGAAATCGGTGAGCGATGCAAACTCGTGCAGTGCGGTCTTGCCGAACTTCATGTGATCGGCCAGCAAGTAGCGTCTGCTGGCCGAAGCCATCATGGCGCGCTTCACGGCGACGACCTGTTCATCTGGATGGAAAACCTTGTTGCCCGACACGGCCGTGCTCGAAGTGAGATAGAGATCGGCCCGCATGGCCGCCACCGTGCGCTGGCAGATCAGCCCGGAAAAACTGTCAAAGCGATTCAGCAGATCCCCGCCCAGGCAAATCACGCGCAGGTTCTCGCAGCTCCGCACCCGTTGCAGGAGCGGAAGGAAGTTTGTAATCACGGTGAGCGAACCCACGGTTGGCAACAAAGTGGCCAGGGGCAGCAGCGTGGTCGATTCGTCCAGGAAAACGGAGGACCCTGGCTCGATAAACTGGAGCGCGGTCTGGGCCAGCAGCGCTTTGGCAGTTCTCTGCTGCAGCAAGCGGTAGCGGACGTCGCTCTCAAACAGGTTCGACGGCTGTGCGGTGGCGGCGTTGCGAATTTTGCGTAGCACTCCCTGCTCTTCCAGTTCGTCCAGATCGCGGTGCACGGTCATCCGCGCGACCGCGAACTTCTTCACGATTTCGTCGATGGATACCGAGCCTTTGGCCACAACCTGCTGCGCGATCCACGCATGGCGCGCCAGGGAATTCGCGGGACGATTCTGCGGAATACTAACCTTGCTGCGCATGTTCTCTCCCTTGGAAATTCCAGAAACCGCCAGCTTCCCTTTTAAGACAGAGAAACAATAACATAATGAAAGTTATTATCACAACAAAAATGTTGCGTTCTGGGTTGCCCGAATGAGCGGAAATACGTTCATGAAAAACGCTTGTGGCATTCCAGAAAAGGTTTGAACCAAGCACGGCGGTTCGTGAGAGAGTGCGCCATCCGGATTCCTTGGGATCTTACCGGATTCGCTCCGGGCAGCCTCCAGTGGGCAGCGTGGAATCACCTCTCAAGTGCAATCCTGATGACAGGTTGCAACCAGCGCCCGGAACGCAAGACTGCCATCAGTCCGCATTACCCTGGGTCACATTCCCGTGCTCCACCAGCCGACGCTTGCCGTGGAGGGACACCCGGCACAACGGCCACTTCGCTATCCCCGGCACCCCAGCTCGAAGTACGTTTCCAGAAACTCGGCGACCGAGTCTTGAGCGTGATGGCCTATATGCATCGATGCGATTGCCTGCACAGCCGGGCGGGCATTCTCGACTGCTACAGGCATGCCTATCCTGGAAAGCCAACCCACGTCCGTATCTCCGTCGGCGATGCCCATGCACTCCTCCGGCGCAAAACCCAGATGGTCAAGGACGAGGCTCAGGGCCTCCCACTTGGTGGCGCCTGGAATAGTGGTTTCGTAGAAGACATCCAATGATCGCTTTACCAGCGGCAGTGTCCGGGCGATTTCGTCCTGAAGCCCATCAAGTTGTTCGGGACTGCCACCGAGCATAATCTTCACAATGTCGTTTCTCGGGACGGTATCAAGGGACGTGATCACGACCGCCTGTTGGTTGATCACCTCCAGCAGCGCCGTCCCTGCCGTAGACTTTACGGCGAACATATCATTTGGGTTCCAGAGTACGACCTCAAGACCATGGTCGGCTCCGAATGCCATGACGTGGTTCACCGTATCTATGTCAAGGGTGGAATAAAGGAATCGCTGGCGCGACCAAGGATCTGTCACCACGGAACCGTTACATGACACAACCGGCGCGGTCAGCCGGCTTCCCGTGCTGACCGCGATAGCCGCCGTCTCCGTGCGACCCGTGACAATGATGGGTGTGACACCCTTCCGCTGTAGTGCTTCCAGGGTCTTCGCCGACCGCGCACTTACCATGGAGTCGGCGCCGGCCAGGGTCCCGTCAATATCTAAAGCGACTGCTCGGATCATGGATGTCATCACCGCGACCTCGATTTCTTCATTGGTTTGGCAACCCGCTAAGTAGTTTGCGCGTGCCGGCTCTGTAATGCGGTCAGTTTATTGTAAACACCCGAGGTGGCCAGCGCGTGATAGGTCTCCTTGAAGATCTCAAACGTCTCGTCGTATTGCGCCCTCGTGGATTCATCTGGCACGAAGGTACTCTTCACCCGAACCATGGTGGCGATCCCCTCCTTCATGCTGGCAAACACTCCGGCCCCAACCGCTCCGAGAATGGCTGCGCCGAGAACCGTGCACTCGCCCTCTTCCAGGGAGACCGTCGGCCGGCCATAGATGTCGGTTTGAATCTGACACCAGAGGGGACTCTTGGTTGCCCCACCCGACAAACGAATCTCGCGCAGTTCCACGCCCATGTGCATGAATGAACTTAGAATATCGCGAGTTTCGAACGATACACCCTCCATGACGGACCTGGCCATCATCGCGGTGTTATGCGCGAAGGTAAGACCGATGAACGCGCCCCTGGCATTGCTATCGAAGTTGGGAGTGATTGAGCCGGCCAGGTAGGGCAAGTAAATCAGGCCGTGGGAGCCTGCCGGGACGCCGGCCACCATGCTGTTGAGGACTTCATAAGCATTCATTCCTCCCAGCGATTCGACCTGCCGGCCGACATATCCGATGGTGTCGCGGAACCAACGATACGAACTGGCAGCAGCCGCTTGCAGCCCCTCGGAGATCCACTTCCGTTCTCCCGCGATCGCCGATGCGGAACACGAGATTCGATACAAGGGGTCAAAGCGGGGCTGTTCGAGGTGGGCAATGCTGACGCCGGCAGTTCCGAGCGTAACCTCGGCGAGCCCTTCTTCAATAACGCCGGCCCCGATCGCAGCACACTGCTGGTCGCCGCCTCCGGTGCAAATGGGCGTTCCCACGCGCAGGCCCGTTCGCCGTGATGCATCCGCGTCGATGGTTCCGACCTGTTTCCCGGAGGGCACCAGGGTGGGCAGGATTTTCGGGGAAATTTCGAACAGATCCAGAAGTTCCTTATCCCACTCAAATGTCTTGATGTTCATGAGACCGAACAAGGAACCGTTGGAGTAGTCCTGGAACCAGCCGTCTTTAGCGCCAAGCTGACGGAGGAAGTACTCCTGCGTCGTGAGAATTGCGTCCGTGGCGGCATAGACTTCTGGCTCGTTCTCCTGCACCCAGCGAATGGCTGGAGCCGCCCAGACGCAGCAGGGAGCCAGACCTGTGATGGCGTAATAACGCGCTTCGCCGATGCGCTCCTTGATCCAGTCGACCTGTTTCTCGCAGCGGGTGTCCTGCCAGGAAATGCCCATCCCTCCGCGGAGTACCTTTCCCTGTTTATCGACATATAGGTGCAGTGCTCTCTGCGTCGACATTCCGATCGAGACAATGTCCGCAGCATCCACTCCAGAGGTCTGCATCAGTTGCGCCAGCACCTCGTCATTGGCCCTTGAGAGCATGTTGATGTCTTGATCCACCCAGCCTGGGTGAGGATAACTGCATCCATACTCCCGATACGCTTGCGCAATAATCGCGCCGCCTAGGTCGTAGATCTTTGCCTTGACTCCGGTTGTTCCTGTATCAATTCCGATCACGTATTTCATCGAGTGCTCCCTTGTGTTGTCTGATTGGTGATGGTGCCGCGCAGATCATGGAATTGTGTAAATACAGAATCCACGAATTCGTCATTCCAGAAGCCGAAGAAATACAGTACGTCGGCGACTGAGAGCCTCTTGCGCATCATTCGGGCGTAGCTGAACGCCCACCGCGCTTGCGCTTCGGCGATTCCGGGCGGCACATCCTCGAAATAGAGTGGATGCCCGGTGGCGGCCAGAGCGGAGAGGTAAGTTTTTGGGGTGGTTAGGTA
The DNA here is from genome assembly GCA_964591805.1 of uncultured Acidobacteriaceae bacterium. Classification (GTDB taxonomy): domain Bacteria; phylum Acidobacteriota; class Terriglobia; order Terriglobales; family Acidobacteriaceae; genus TOLSYN. The sequence goes on from CAZQDD010000013.1 coordinate 53,136, forward strand.
CGAGCGAAGTTCTTCACGATACTCATTCCACTTGGCCACGAACGTCGTGATTGCGGTCCGGTTGGCTGCCCAGGCGTCGAGTTTCTTGCTGTAGTCGGCCCAGCATTCCTGCCAGATGGCGCCCGTCGAATCCAGATGACCGAACGCCTTGCGGACGGCCTCCCGCTCGGCGTCGCGATTGGGGAACACGCTGTCCAGATCGACTGCCAGCAGGTCCACTTTGTTCAGCAGACGCTCGAACGCGATGAGGGAAAGTGCGGTAGCCAATCCGCACTGGCAGCCGTGATTTCCCACGCTTCGTCCGTAGAAATTGGCGCACATGTCAAGCATGTGGCTGGTGACATGTTCGAGACCTGACAAGGGCGCCGATTCGCCCGCAAACGTCATCGAGAAACCACATAGCACAAGATCAAGGGAGAGATTCGCTGCCCCTGCCTCTCCAGCATCGGCGAAAATGGGATCCTGCCGCAGGAACTTGTCGCGGTCGCTCTCGAGCACGCGCCAGGAAACTGGCTCAAAGCGGCTTAGTCCCAGCATGTTCGTGAGGCGGTAGTCGGCAATCGAAGATGCGGAAACCGCAGCGTCTCCAACTCCCCCAAGGGTGTACTTGCGTGGAGCCTGCGCCAGCAGGGTTGTGTCCAGCATCAGCCGATTGGGTAAACGCGAGGGAATCGTCCGTTTGACGCCATCCGTGGTCACGACGGCGAAGCCGGAAGTGAAAGCGCAAACCGAGTTTGCTGTCTGAATCACCGCTAGCGGCAAATGGGCATCCGGGTGTGCGGTCTCAAACTCGAACACCGCGTGTTTCGAAATGTCGGTCACCGTTCCCGAGCCCAGGGCAAGGACGGCGATTCCGGCTTGCAACCGTTTGCCAACCTCCGCGATGTGGACGTTCGTGGTGTGCAGTTCAACAGGGTCGTGAAGGACGAATACCTCGACCTCGAGGCCGGCGGCCCTCAACTTCTCCGCGACCAGCGGCTTGACCTCGACTCCGTTGCGGGTAATGGGTGTTTCGTCTTGAACCAGCAGCACTCGTTTGATGTTCGAGCCTGCAATTACAAAATCGGCTACTTCGTCGAGTACCGTTTCACCGACACGGATGGAAGACAAGGTGAGCGTTCGATCGGTTTCACTGGCGCGACTGACGTCGTCGTAGAAACCTTTGAGGTTCTTGGGATTCAACTGAATAGCATGGGTCATCGTGGATGTTTCCAACGCGGGTTGCGCGTTCATAAGAAGAGGTGCGGCCAAGGCATCAATTCGCGACAGAACATACGTAGGTCTTTTATCGTCCGGTGCCGCTTCAACATCCTGGAGGGTCGAATCACCGGTGAGGACAAGCGCCGTTGCTGCCCCTGCCGCGATCCCCATGGCAATGTCGGTGGCAAGACGATCACCAATCATGATGGCTCGTCCGGGAGCCACATCGACCAGGCGAAGAGCGGTCAGGAGCGCCTCCGGGCTTGGCTTGCCTATGACTTTCTCGCAGGTGCGGCCGGTACACGCTTGCACCGCGGCGGTGATTGCGGCAGCGTCGGGGTCGCCCCTGCCGCCAGGAAAAGGACAATACGCGTCGGGGTGGGTGGCGATGAATTTCACTTCCGGGCGTCGCCACAGGGCTTCGAAAGCAATGCGGAGTTTGAGGTAGTCAAAGGTGCGGTCATAGCTGCTAAGAACCAGCGTCGTTACCCGCGGATCACGCGACAGGCGAATCCCCGCATCCCGGAGCGCGCTAACCAAAGGAGCTTCGCCCAGGACAAAACAGACGTCGTCGGGGCAGAACGTTTTCAACCACGCTGCCGTCAGCGTCGCGCTGGTCATGATTTCGTTGGGGTCGGTCGCAAGGCCGAGTGCGGTGAGTTTACTGGCATACCGTTCACGGGTCTTGGTCGGGTTATTGGTCAGGAACACTCTGCGCTTACCGGCGGCCGTAAGGGCCGTCATCAGCGTTTTGACCCCGGGCAGAAGCTCAGCCCCCAGATACACGGTTCCGTCCATATCAAAAACGTACGCATCGTAAGACTCATGCACGATGTCATGGACCTTATGAGCCCGGTGAACCAACTGCTTGTCGTTGCGCTGCATTGCTTCGTGTCCTTAATGTGTTCAGTGCGGATTTGCGTTCGACGGAAATGACTGGGGTTGAATCAGGAGTCTGGGGTTACGGCGCGCTTTAGCGTTTGAGTTCGTGAACCCCGTGAGTTCTTCTGCCGCAACCGGCAGTATCGGACAACGTTTTCAAACCGGTTCGACGGTTGCGCACTAGCGGCGTTGCGGATCTTGCGCAGAGACCCTCGTGCTTTCAAATCTTCGGAATCGCGGCGCACCCTCATCCAAGCCACCCGAACTGCTTCACGATGTCAACGATGGAAACCGAGACTGGGACCGCGACCTCGGAAGCAATCCACTCCTGGCAGGCCGGGAAATTCGCGGGACGATTCTGTGGAATGTTGCCCATGCTGTCTTCCTTTGAAATTCCAGAGAACAACGGGCGATCCGAAACGAAAATACAATAACACAACGTTCGTGATTGTCACAATTAATTTGTTACGTTTTAATTTAAGGAATTGGATAGTTGCTCTCGGCGTGCCGATGTCGCGCTTCTGCGCTCCACTGGTTCGCAAAACACAAACCGGGAAATCACGGCCATCAAGGCGGCCTTCGATCTTGATCCCCTGAGCACCACTCTTTGAAGTTCGGCCCGTTTCTTGTTCTGAATTCGATAAGTTACAAGACCGGGATTTGGATGTGAAGGAGCGGATGTCATGCGGCCGGTTGCGGGTGAATTGCGATTTACCCGTTGACGAAGAAAGCGGAAACGCTCGAACTGCCCGCGCGGGAGGTGGTCCGGGTGATGATCGGACACATCCCTGAGATCCACGACCGCTTTGTGGCGGAAGCAGACCGGCCTGCCTTGGAGAGATGGGTGCGGGAGTTGCAACAGGGGAACCTGTCCTCCTACTTGCGGCGCCACAACCAGCCGGGTACTGGCGCGCACACGATTCCATGGCAGCCAGACGGTTGACAAGTGCCCCGTGTCACCATAAGTTAAGGAGATCAGCAAGGGAGCGTTGCGCGCATCGAGTGCTCCCGGCATGAAGGTCTGCGGCGAATCTACGACAAGGCTGACGGCAGTAGCCTTGCGGCAGAGATGGCGGGCAAGCAAGGTTTTTGTTGGCGCATGATCGCACCGCCATACACGCTGCAAGAAGTGTTCGTTGAATCGACTATCAACCCACGAGCAGGCAGACGGTTGGTGACAAAGCAACCGAAGGACGCGGTCACAATCTGACGCAGCAGTGCATATATACATTCGCAGATCCGTTTCGCGACCGCACTAAGGAGGAACCCGCAATGAGCGAACTACCCACATCCGCAGCCAGTAACCCCACGCGCCTCACCGGCGCGGAGATCGTCTGGGCAACCCTTGAAGGAGAGGGCGTTCGCGACGTGTTCGGCTATCCCGGCGGCGCCATTCTGCCCGTCTACGACGCACTGCGCAAGTACCCCATCCGCCACATCCTGGTCCGCCACGAACAGAGCGCGGCACACGCGGCCGACGGCTACGCGCGCGCCTCTGGGAAGGTCGGCGTCGTCGTCGCTACCTCCGGCCCAGCTGCCACCAATCTTGTCACCGGTATTGCCACCGCCATGATGGACTCCGTGCCCATGGTCTGTATCACCGGCCAGGTTTCTTCCAAAATTCTCGGCACCGATGCCTTCCAGGAAGTTGACATCACGGGCATCACCTTGCCTGTCACCAAACACAACTTCATCGTCACCGACCCGAAGGCGATCGGCCCGGTGCTTCGCAAGGCCTTCCTCATTGCCCGTTCCGGACGCCCCGGTCCGGTGCTGGTGGACATTACCAAGGATGCGCAACAGGGCTTGGCCGACTTCGATTTTGCCGCCGCCGCGCCCACGCCTCACCGCCCGCATCCCATGCTTTCGGCTGGGCACGCCGTCCTCAGCGAAGCTCTCGGGCTTATCCTCTCGGCCAAGCGCCCCATCATCCTCGCCGGCCACGGCATTCTGGAATCCGACGCCATGGACCAGGTTCGCACCCTGGCCGAACGCCTGCAGATTCCCGTGGCCTCCACGCTTCTTGGCCTTGGCGCTTTCCCAGCCTCGCACCCGCTCTCCCTCGGCATGATGGGCATGCATGGCGAAGCCTGGGTCAACCAGGCCATCCAGCAATCCGACCTGCTTATCGCCTGCGGGATGCGATTCGATGACCGCGTGACCGGCGTCCTCACCAGGTACGCGCCCAATGCCAAAAAGATTCACATCGAAATCGATCCGGCCGAGATCAACAAGAACGTCAAGGCCGATGTCGCGCTGATCGGCGATCTTCGCGAAATCCTCGAAACCCTGCTGCCGCAGATTGCCCCGCGCAACGACTCCACCTGGATCCGCGCCGTCAATGTCCTCAAGGGTGACGCCGCCGTGCGCGACATCAAGAACCTCCCGGATCTCGGTCACCTCTACGCCGCCCATGTCATCCACGACCTATGGCGCGCCACCGATGGCAAGGCCATCGTCGTCACCGACGTCGGCCAGCACCAGATGTGGGAGGCCCAATATTACAAGCACGAGTCACCCCGTACCCTTATTACCTCTGGCGGACTGGGCACCATGGGTTTCGCCCTGCCTGCTGCCATCGGCGCCAAGATCGCCTGCCCGGATAAAGAGGTCTGGGTCATCGCCGGTGATGGCGGTTTTCAGATGACCTCCGCCGAGCTGTCCACGGTCGTCCAGGAACACCTCGACATCCGCATCGCCGTCATCAACAACGGCTTCCTGGGGATGGTCCGGCAGTGGCAGGAGTTTATTTACGAGCGCAATTACGCCTGCGTGTCGATCCTTTCGCCCGATTTTGTCAAGCTCGCCGGAGCCCATGGTATTCCTGGCGCCACCGTCCGCGAGCGCTCCCAGGTTCTGCCGGCGGTCGCGGACGCGCGCGGCTGCAGCGGCCCGTTCCTCATCAATTTCCTCGTTGAGAAAGAGGATGCTGTCTATCCCATGATCGCCCCTGGCTCCGCTCTCGATGAAATGATCCGCCGCCCCTCCAATGGGCACAACCCGCTGCTGGAAACCTCGGAAGAGCCATAGACTGCATCGGTTGCCGACCCGTTGACTGGCTCACCCGCTAACTTGCTGAAAGGTCTGATATGCTGCACACATTCGTCGCTCTCGTTGAAGACAAACCTGGTGTCCTCACCCGGGTTGCCTCTCTGTTCCGCCGTTTGAACATCAACATCATCTCGCTCACCGTCGGCCACTCTGAGAGCCAGGACGTCTCGCGCATGACGATCGTGGCTGAGGCCGCTTCCGGTTCCGGCCATCGCATCAAGGCCTCGCTCTTCAAGCTTGAGAATGTCCTCGACGTGGACGATATCGGTCAGCTCTCCTGCGTCTGCCGCGAGCTCGCCCTCATCAAGGTCGCCGCGACCCCGCAAACCCGCGCCTTCATCTTCCAGCTCGCCGAGGTCTTCCGCGCCCACGTGGTCGATCTTGCCCCCGAATCGCTGATGCTCGAAATCACCGGCGTCGCCTCCAAGATTGAAGGTCTCATCCAGGTCCTCAGCGAAGGCGATAACCAAATCCTCGAAATCTCCCGCACCGGCCGCATGGTAATGCGCCGCGGCCAGCATACCTCGCGCGTACTCGATGCCATGCGCGTCCCCAGCCCCGAGGAGGAACCCATCATCCCCATCACCGATACCACCAGCGGCGATTCCGGTCTTGAACTGATCTCCGGAGACCCGAATCACCCGCTCTGATCGCCTCCCTGGACCCTCGATATAAGGATCCCTGGGTTTTGCCGGGCGGCAAAGTTTCCCGGCTTTGCATCCTCCCACCCTCTGCGGTGATCGCCTCTGGGTCAAGGCGCCAGGGATGGGGTTTGTTTCGCCCCGTTGCCGCACCCCAGGAGGCGCGATGCCCATCTTCTCGCAGCGCCTGGGAAGCCCCGCAGCGGCAAAAATTTGGTTTTCTGAACTTCGCCGGTAATCCTGCGGAGCTGCTGGAGCATTCGCAAAATCTCCGTATCGGCCGGCCCTGAAGCCTTCCCGGCAAGGCAATTGCCGTCATTCTGCTGACCGCAGGGCCAAAACGACCCAGAATCGTTCCCCTTTTCGGTCGCAGATGCAGGCTTGGTCTTGTAGAGCCTCTCAGGATTGATACAATTCGGGCGAGCCAGTCCTGCCGAAGGAGATTCCTGTGGATAACACACTCGGTCTGGTGATGACGGGCGGGGGTGCCCGCGGCGCCTATCAAGCGGGTGTTCTCAAACGCATTGGCGAGATAAAAAGGATTCGCACGCGCGGCAATCCTTTTCCTATTATTGGAGCGGCCTCCGCCGGAGCCATCAATGGTGTCGCCCTGGCTGCCGGCAGCCACAATTTTTCCTTGGCAACCGAGGTGATCGCCCGGCTCTGGTCCAGCCTCCGGCCTTCGCAGGTCTTTCGCTGTGATGTTTTCTCCCAGGCCGCCAATTCTGTTGCCTGGATTGTCAATCTATCTTTCGGGGCCGTCCTGGGCGGAAGCAGCGCCCATTCACTCCTCGATGCGACGCCATTGCGCCGCTACCTCAATTCCCACCTGCATTGCGATCGAATTGAGGTCAATATCAAGCGTGGGAACATCTACGCGGTCGTCGTTTGCGCGACGAACTATACCTCGGGGAAATCCTATCTCTTCATCCAGGGCAAAAAGGGACACCCCATGTGGAGCCGAAGCCGGAGGGTAACCATGGCGACGGCGATTACGGTCGACCATGTTTGTGCGTCCGCTGCCATTCCGCTGGTATTTCAGCCGGTAAAGCTCAAAACGGACCAAGGGACGGCGTTCTTCGGCGACGGTTGCGTGCGGCTTCAGCAACCGCTCAGCCCGGTCATCCGCCTGGGCGCAAACCGGATTATGGCCATTGGGGTCCGCTGCGAGAATCTCGAACACCAGAAGGAAGTCGGCGGCCGCGAAGATCCTTCGATCGCACAGGTCGTAGGCATTCTTTTGAACGCCATGTTTCTCGACCACCTGTCCACCGACATCGAGCACCTGGAGCGGTTGAATCAGCTCCTTGCCGCCGGCGATATTAGCACCTCCGGGATTGAAGGCGATGAAAGAATGCGCCCGGTAACGTCGCTGCTGATCACCCCGTCGGTCGATTTATCGCAACTGGCCCAGCAACATCAAAAAGCCATGCCGTATCTGATCCAGTATTTCGTCAGCAGCCTGGGGCGGGATGCCGCTTCCTGTTCGGATCTGATGAGTTGTCTGTTGTTTACACCGCAGTACACCGGCGCCCTCATCGACATTGGCTACAATGACGCCAGTAAGCGCATTGATGAAATCGAGCAGTTTCTCTACTCTTCCGATCCCGGAACCAAGGACAAGGCAGGGCCTGAAAAACCGCAAACCGCTTGAGGTTCACCACCGATTGGCGGCCTCGGCACTGAGGATTTGGCGTCAATCACCGGCATCATTGTGAGCATGGTCCAATCGAGCATCTGCGCCCCTGGATTGCAGTGGGGATGAAAAACTACCGGTTCCCCTGCCCTTGCCATCGCCTCAGCGTCCTCCGGTCCGGCCAATTTCTGATTACAATAAGTGAAGCATATCAGGATCGAAAATCTTATCGGCGAATCGGAGACCGGCATCCACAACTCTCACTGCATGGCGACCCACCTGGCTCCTCCGCTGATTGAACTGCGCCACGTTTCCGTTGTCCGCGCTGGCTGCATGGTGCTGCATGACTTGAACTTACGCATCGAAGCCGGCGAGCACGTCGCCATCATGGGTCCCAACGGCTCCGGTAAATCGACGCTGATCAAGACCATCACCCGTGAACTTTACCCGCTCTATGACCCAAATTCCTCCATGAGGCTTTTCGGACAGGAGACTTGGAACGTCTCCGAACTGCGCTCAATGCTGGGAGTCGTGACCAACGACAATGCCGCTTTCTACTCGCGCCCCATCACTGGGCGCGATGGCGTGCTCTCCGGGTTTTTCAGCAGCGTGGGCCTTTCCCGGCATCAGAAAATCATGCCTGGAATGGATGAAAAGACTGACGAAATCCTGGCATGGCTGGAAATCGAACACCTGGCCGGGCGGGTGATTGGCGAGATGTCGTCCGGCGAGGTCAGGCGCGTGATGATTGCCCGCGCCCTCGTACACGAACCCAGAGCCTTGCTGTTTGATGAGCCCAGCAACAGCCTCGACGTTTCCGCGCAAATCGAACTGCGGCGCACCATGAGCAAGCTGGCGCAATCCGGCATCGCCCTGTTGCTGATCACACATCATCTTCCCGACGTCGTTCCCGAGATCAAGCGCGTCATCTTCATGCGAGGCGGCCGCATTGTGGACGATGGCGGAAAGCCGGAGTTGCTCACCGCCCGCAGCCTGGGTTCCCTGTTCGGATGTCCGGTGCAGGTCACCAAACAGGACGGACACTACCACTTGGTTTCATGATTCTGGAGCGGTTGGGTTAAGCTGTCCAACAGAGCTGTTGAGATCGGGGGCGATGGTTCGGCGATGTCCTCGCCCCGGAAACGGAGATCAAGCGGAATGGCGAAGTCGAAGGAATTTAGGGTCACGGTGGATGACAAGCCGGGCGCACTGGGATCCTGCTGTCTTGCCTTGGCGGAGCGCGGTGTGAACATCCTGGCTTTTCAGTCGTTTGTGGAGCAAGGTGAGAGTCTGGCCCGCTTCGTGGTGGACGATCCGGCCGGCGCTCTTGCGGTGCTGAGCAGCCTGCATGCGAACTTCGAGCAAGACGACGTGGCCATCGTTACCCTGGCGCATCGTCCGGGTGAGTTGGCCCGCGCGGCTTTGCGGCTGGGCGAAAACCGGGTCAACATCAATTACTCCTACTCCGGCCTCAAGCCAGGTTCCAACCTTCCGCTGGTGGTTTTCGGTGTCGATCAGGTGACCAAGGCGTCGCACCTGCTCGACGAACTTGCGGCCAAGGCTTCGTAAGCGTCGCGCGGCTGCCGGCGATCCGGCAGCAGGACAGCGGGACCGCCCTGGAGACGGCATCGTTCCCCTGGGGTCCGGTCCTGCTCCTCTACGGCAAGAAACAGCGTCAACCTGCTGAATCCCGGCGCATGCCGCTGCACCAAACGCACGATTTATCCTGGTCGCTCGCCCTGCGGGAAGAACGTTTCCAGCGAGCGAATTCGGGACAATCGATCCGCCCTCCGGCGATAAATTTACGGTAAGATCGGCGTGGATTTCCCATTCGGAAGGAGACGGGATGCCGCATCAGAACCCACCTGTATGGTTCATCACGGGCTGCTCCACGGGGTTTGGCCGGGAATTGGCGAAGCTCGTGCTTGAAAAGGGCTGGTGCGCCGTGGTCACGGCGCGCAATCCGGATACGATCCAGGACTTCCGTACGGCCTACGGCGGCCGGGCGCTTGTGCTCAAACTGGACGTCACCGTCCCGGCGCAGGTTGCCGAAGCCGTGCAGAAGGCTGAGAGCAACTTTGGCCGCATCGACGTACTGGTGAACAATGCCGGATTTGGCTACCTGGCCGCGGTCGAGGAGGGCGAGGACGCCGAGGTTCGCGCCATGTTTGAAACCAACGTCTTCGCCCTGGCTGCCATGATCCGGGCCGTGCTGCCGGGAATGCGGCGGCAGGGCAGCGGCCACATCATCAACATCTCCTCGGTAGCCGGTCTCGTGGGATTCCCGGGCGTAGGCTATTACAACGCAACCAAGTTTGCTGTCGAGGGGCTTTCGGAAGCCTTGGCCAAGGAGGTCGAGCCGCTTGGCATTAAAGTCCTGATTGTTGAACCCGGGCCATTCCGCACAGATTGGGCCGGGCGCTCCCTGAAGCAGACAGGCCACCCGATCGATGCATACGCGGAGACCGGGGGCACCCGCCGCGCGGCAATTGCTGGCGGGAGCGGGCGTCAGGCCGGCGATCCGGTGCGTGCGGCAGAGGCTATGATTCAGGCCGTGCAGTCGGAAAATCCGCCGCTCCATCTTGTACTGGGTCGCATGGCTCTGGAAAATGCGCGCGGCAAATTCGCTCGCATGGCCCAAGAGTTTGACAAGTGGGAGCAGACGACGCTCGGCGCCGACTTCCCGGATGCCACCAAGCCCGAGTAAATCCGTCAGCAGCCAGCGCTTGCCGCGGTCAAACGTTGCGATTCAGCGGCGGTTCGCCGCGCCGCAGGCGCTCCACGTTTTCTACCACCACGTCTGCAATTTCCTCGTACGACCGGTCCGTAATGCCGGCGATGTGAGGGGTCGCGATCACATTGGGGAACCTGAGCAGCGGATCATCGGGAGCAATCGGCTCTTCCCAGTAGACATCCAGCCCAACCCCGCCCAATCGGCCGACGGCAACCGCCGCGTATAGCGCATCGTAGCTGACGAGGGCTCCTCGCGCCGGATTTATCAGGAATGCTCCGCGAGGGAGCGCCGCCAGCGCATCGCCATCGATCGCTCCGCGGGTTTCCTCTGAAAGTGAGAGGCACACCACCAGGATGTCGGTTTGCGCCAATCCTTTGGCGCGGTCAGCCGTCGAATAAACTGCGTCGAGGCCCAACTCGCCTACCTTCGCGGCCGCGGGGTCGCGCGTGATTCCAACCAAACGTACATCGAACGCGCGCAATCTCCGGACCAGGGCTTTTGCGATGGCTCCCAGACCGTAGAGAGTCACCGTGCGGCCCGCGAGCATGGTTCCCAGCGGCGCACCCAGCACGCCCCTTTGCAGGTTTGCCCGCGCCGTGGGAATCTGTCGCAGCGAGGCCAGAATCAGCAGGATGGTATGTTCCGCGACAGAGTCGGCATTGCCGCCCGAAGCAGGCACATTGGCGACCCAGATGTCTCTCGAGCGGGCCGCTCCCAGATCGACACCATCCAATCCAGTGCCCCACTGCTGAATCAAGCGAAAATGCCCCGCATCCATCAGTGCCGCGTCGATCCGCGACATCAAGGGCACCACCATCTCGACGCCGTCCAGCGCGGCTCGAATCGCCGTGCCGGACGAGACCACGATCTCATCGGCCCCGCCCGCTTCCAGACGCTGCCGCAGCATCTCGGAAGCAGCGGGAAACGTTTCACCACAAAAAAGAATTCTCATCAGCCTTGCCGCACAGGATGCCAGGGGATTTAGAAATGCCCATTTTACCGGAACTTTGTTTCCGTCTCTGTGATGCCAATTCGCCTGTCTCGGAATGCGCTCCCGTTTCGCTCTGATAAACTTGAAGATTCCAAGCTGAGGAATTTTCCGTCTTATGCCGCATGAACTGCCAAAGGCTTACGATCCCGCCGAAATTGAAAAGCGTTGGGCCACCTACTGGGTCCGCGAAAACCTCTTCCACACCGCAACTCCCGCTGATGGAGCCAACGTCTATGCCCTCCTGCTGCCGCCGCCCAACGTCACCGGCCGCCTGCACATGGGACACATGCTCAATCACACCGAGATGGATATCCTCGCCCGCTGGCAGCGCATGTTGGGCAAGGATTCCATGTGGCTCCCCGGAACCGACCACGCCGGCATCGCCACCCAGATGATGGTGGAGCGCCAGTTGGCCAGCGAGGGCAAGAAACGACAGGACATCGGCCGCCAAGCCTTCCTCGAGCGCGTCTGGCAGTGGAAGGAGCAATATGGCGGATACATTCTCGATCAGATGAAGCGCCTCGGCGACTCCGTCGACTGGCCGCGCGAGTTCTTCACCATGGACGCGCAACTCTCGCGCGCCGTGCGCGAAGCCTTCGTGCGCTTCTGGGAAGAGGGACTGATCTATCGCGGCGCCTATATCGTCAACTGGTGTCCGCGCTGCCTCACCGCGCTGAGCGACCTTGAAGTCGTGCACGAGGAAACCCAGGGTAAACTCTGGCAGATCCGCTATCCCGTCGTCGGCCTTCCCGGCGAAGCCATTGTCGTCGCCACCACGCGCCCGGAGACCATGCTGGGCGACACGGCCGTCGCCGTCAATCCGCGCGATGAGCGCTACACCCATCTGCACGGCAGGTCGGTGAAACTACCGCTCGTCGGCCGCGAGATTCCCATCATCCTCGATGAACTTGCGCAGCCCGAGTTCGGCACCGGAGCCGTCAAGGTCACCCCGGCCCACGATCCCAACGACTTCGAAGCCGGTAAGCGCCACGGGCTCGAGGAGCTCGTCATCATGGATGAGAGCGCGCACATGAACCAAAACGCCGGCCCCTACCAGGGACTCGACCGTTACGCGGCGCGCGAGCGCGTCGTGGCCGATCTCGAGTCCAGCGGCGCGCTGGTCAGCGTGAAGGATTACCTGGTGCCGCTCGGCATCTGCGACCGCTGCAAGACCGTGGTTGAGCCGCGCGTCTCCACCCAGTGGTTCCTGGCCGTCAACCGCCAGACGAACGACGGTCGCCCATCGCTGGCGCAGGTCGCGCGCGATGTTGTCAACGACGGCCGCATCAAGTTCACGCCGGAAAACTACACTGCAATCTACCTGCAGTGGATGGAGAATATCCACGACTGGTGCATCTCGCGTCAGCTCTGGTGGGGCCATCGCATTCCGGCCTGGCACTGCGCTCACTGTCACGGCATCACCGTCGAGCGCACCGATCCAACCACCTGCGTACATTGCGGCAGCACTGAAATTGAGCAGGATACCGACGTGCTGGACACCTGGTTCAGCTCCGGCCTGCTGCCGTTCTCGGCTTTCGGCTGGCCTCAAAAGACCGCGGATTGCGATGCCTTCTATCCAACCTCGGCTCTGGTCACCGGCTTTGACATTCTGTTCTTCTGGGTCGCCCGCATGATCATGCTGGGCTGCCACCTGATGGACGAACAAAAAGCGGATAAACGCGACATCGTGCCCTTCCGCGAGGTTTATATCCACGCCCTGGTGCGCGACGCCGATCGCCAGAAGATGTCCAAGACAAAGGGCAACGTCGTCGATCCCATCGGCGTCATCGAAAAATTCGGCACGGACGCGGTGCGCTTCACCTTGGCTGCCATGGCCGCTCCCGGCACTGACATCGCCTTCAGCGAGAGCCGTACCGAGAGTTATCGCGCCTTTGCCAACAAGATCTGGAACGCCGCCCGCTTCCTCTTCATGAACGTGGACCGCGCCGCGGAGCAGAATGTCTGGTCTCTCGGCGAGTTTACTGCCACGGCCAATCCAAAGGACGCCGCCGGTCTGAAAGGGTTCGCCGCGGCCACGCTAGAAGACCGATGGATTCTTTCGCGCTTCAATCGCGTCGCCGGCGAAGTTTCCTCAGCGCTCGCCGGCTACCGCTTCCACGAGGCCGCGCACGTCGTCTATCACTTTTTCTGGGGCGAGTATTGCGACTGGTATGTCGAGTTGCTCAAACCGCGCCTGCTCTCACCAGACCGTGCCGAGGCCCGGGCCGCCTTTGCCAACCTGGTGCGGGTCTTCGAGGGCGCGCTGCGCCTGCTGGCTCCGTTCATGCCATTTATTACCGAGGAGATTTGGAGCGCGGTCTACGATGGCAAAACCCCGCTCAAGTCCATTGCGCTAGCCGCCTATCCTACCACCGACCCAGCGCAGCTCAACCCGGATACCGAGCGCGACATGGCAATTCTTGAGGACCTGATCGTTTCGGTGCGCAACCTTCGCGCCGAGTTGAAGGTCGGGCAGAAAGAGACACTGCCAATCCAGGTCTTCACCAACGGCGAGGTCCGCGCGCTTATCGAGGCCAACAACGCCGCACTCGGGCGGCTGGCCAATGTCTCTACATTGACATTTGTCGATGAATCGCTGGCCAAGGCTACCAACGCGCGCGCCACCGCGCGTTTTGAGGTGCGCCTGGTTTACGAACAGAAGGTCGATGTCGAGGCTGAAACCGCGCGTTCCGCCAAAGAGTTGGAAAAGCTCGAAGCCGAGTACCTCCGCAATGGCAATCAGCTCGCCAACCAGGGATTTCTCTCCAAGGCTCCCGCAAAAGTCGTCGCAGGCTTGCGGACCCGCCGCGTCGAGTTGGAATCGCTGATTGAAAAATGCAGGGTGCGGCTGGCTGAGCTGGGCGCGCAAGACTAACGGAAGGAAGCGGATATGAACTGGAATAGCCGTAGGATCACAGCCATCCTGGCAAACGCGTTGCTTGAGGATCAGGCCACCCGCGACGCTACCACCCTGGCGATCATCGATCCGCATCAGAAGGCGACGGCGGCCATCCTGGCAAAAGAGGATTGCGTTCTGGCCGGCATCGCCTCGGTGCAGCGCATTTTTGAAGTCTTTGCCGAGCTTGAGGGCGAGTCGCACGCCTATCCCGAAGTAAGCATTCCGCAGGAGATTTTCGATGGCGTTTGTCTCCACAAAGGCACGGCCATCGCCTCCATCCGCCATAACGCGCGCGTGCTGCTCAGTTGCGAGCGGCTCATCCTGAACCTGTTGCAGCACCTCAGTGGCGTCGCCACCGTGACCCGCCGCTACGCCGACGCTGTCCAGGGAACCGCTGCCAAAATCCTGGACACGCGCAAAACCGTGCCCGGCTTGCGCCTGATGGAAAAGTACGCCGTCCGCTGCGGCGGTGGCTCCAACCATCGTCTCGATCTCTCCGACGGGATCCTCGTCAAGAACAATCACATCGATCTTGCCGGCGGAGTTCGCATCGCCATCGAGCGCGCCCTGGCAAACCGCAAAGGCGAGCAGCCAGTCGAGGTGGAAGTGCGCGACATGCAGGAGTTGGAGAGCGCTCTGAAATACGGCGCCGATTCCATCCTGCTGGACAATATGAGCCCGGCGCAGACCCGCGAGGCCGTCGCCCGTGTGCGCTGCGAAGCGCGCACCATCCCGCTGGAATCCTCCGGTGGAATCACCCTGGAAAATGTGCGCCAGTATGCCGAGGCCGGGGTGGACTACATCTCCATCGGCGCCCTCACCCACTCGGCCCGCTCGGTAGACTTGAGCATGCGAATTCAACCCGCCTGAGCCCGCAAACGGTCACAGAACTACAGGCACCCAATTCTGGGTGCCTGGCTTTTTCACAACCGCGCATCTGGTTAATCGCGACGGGCCAACTCGCGCACAATGGCTGCCACCAGCACAGGCTTGAAGCGGTCAAAGACCCGTTCGACCGCCTGGTGAATCCGTTCGGCTTCGCTCGACCGAGGCGAAACCTCGTGCGTGGAAGAAGTCGCATGCAGCGGTGTCGCCGCTGCGGGATGCGCCACTTCCGCTGGCACTGGCTCCGCGACCGCCTCGGGAACCGTCAGCACGCTCTCTATCGTGGGTGCAACTTCCAGAACTTCCAGCGCCTCCGCATGAGACTCGGCGGAAGGCTGCGCCGCTTCAACCTCGATGGCCTCAGCCGCGGATGGCACTGGCTCCGCGACCGCCTCGGGAACCGCCGGCACGCTCTCTATCGTGGGTGCAACTTCCAGAACTTCCAGCGCCTCCGCATGAGGCTCGGCGAAGGGCTGCGCCGTTTCAACCTCAACGGCCTCAGCCGCGGATGGCACTGGCTCCGCGACCGCCTCGGGAACCGTCGGCACGTCCTCTGTCGTGAGTGCAACTTCCAGAACTTCCAGCGCCTCCGCATGAGGTTCGGCGGAAGGCTGCGCCGTTTCAACCTCAATGGCCTCAGCCGCGGATGGCACTGGCTCCGCGACCGCCTCGGGAACCGCCGGCACGCTCTCTATCGTGGGTGCAACTTCCAGAACTTCCAGCGCCTCCGCATGAGGTTCGGCGGAAGGCTGCGCCGTTTCAACCTCAATGGCTTCAGCCGACGCCGCGGCAATCAAATCGCTGCCCTCCTCCGGCTGCGGTGAAGAAATCTTCCCTTTAGCCGATGCGGATGCATCTTGTGGCTCCGACGGCGACTCCGACCCCCAGTTCGATGCCAATCCATCGTCCAGCAGCGGGTCCCTGTCAGGAATTTTTCCGATTGCGTTCAACGGTTGCTCTTCTTCCAGAAGATACGGATCTGATTCCGCGACCATAGAGGCAGGCTGATCGTCATTGCTCAGGGTTTCCAGTTCCGAGTCCGGCGCAATGTTGTCGGCTTCGTTTTCCGAAAGATCGGCAATGCTCGGAAGCGCGTCCATTACGGGCTCGGCGGCGGCGGTCGGAGCGGAATCTTCCTCCAGGGGAATCGGATCGGTCGAATTGAACAGTGCTTCAAATGCCAGCCTTCGCGCTTCCTCGTCGCCGGCAAGCTGTGCTGCCGATGCGGTCGCGGCGTCCTTCTCCTGAGTGGGAGCGCCTCGTTCCGGACTCGTTTCCGAACCCTGGCTGGTATCCTCGCCGATGGCTGCAACGCCGCTCACGGCGGCCGCTTCCTGCACCTCCAGCGCTGGATCGATCTCCGCAACTTCCAGTGCTGGCAATTCCAGCTCCAGCATTTCGGGCGCGCCGGAACTCGCCTCATCGGTCGCCTCCGTCGGCCCTGGCGCGATGGCCGGCAATTCCGGCCCAGCCGGCTCGGCATCCGCCACAACTTCGAGCTGCACGCCGGAAGCCGGCAGCGGGTGCACTGGCTCTTCCATGGTTGAAAATTCCGGTTCAGGCCCAGCCGCGTAGTGGGTCGCATCAACTTCCAGATCAAACTCGCTGAAGCGGGACTCATCCTCTGCTGCTGCAAGTTGTGATGCCGGAGGCAATTGATCGGCGGCAGAGGCACTGAAGGGCGTGTGCTCAGCGTCGGGATTGAAGATCAGGTTTTCCGTTCCGCCCGGCTCACCGCCGTCCACCAGTGGCTCGGCAGCATAGACGCTTGGCTCCGGTGGAACCTCGGGCGCGGCGTCGTCGGCTGCGAAATCACCGTAGGAGAACAGCGGTTCGTCCGGGGGCTCCTCTGCCAACCCTTCCAAGGGCTGTTCCGGGGGCGCGGACGGAACTGCGGTTGCCGGGGCCGGAGGCTCCGGAACCCCGGCTGCGGCGTGATTTTCTTGCGCCGGATCAGCAACCGGTTCCACGGCAGGAGGTTCTGCCGCAGGTTCCGGGCGGACTTGAACAGGCCGCGGATCACCGATCAAATTGTGTACCGCGGAAACCAGCTCGGCGGAGGCAAATGGCTTCACGATGACCGCGTTCGAGCGCACGCTCTCGCCGTCGGACGGACGGTACGGCTCCAACTTCCCAACCGTCAGGATGACCGGCAGCGTGGCCGTGGCGGGGTTGGCGCGCAGACGCTCGCAGATCTCCAGGCCCGTGTATCCGGGCATGAATATGTCCAGAATGGCGATGTCCGGCGCCGCCTCGGCGATTCTGCGCAGCGCTTCCAGTCCATTGCTCACCGTCAGCACTTCATATCCGGCATCAACCAGGATCTTTTTGCCCATGTTTTGGGCTGGCACGCTGTCGTCGGCAAGCAGGATATGGAGAGGCACTGAACAGATCCTATCAAGAGATAAGGTTTTGAGCAGAACTCGTGAGCCACGTTACCGCGTTCTCATGGCAAGGTCAACGGATAGTAGCTTCTTCTGTTACCCCACCGGACGCAAAAGCCCGCCCGATGGTAACTTCGGGCGGGCCGGTTCCGTTTTCCGGATGGAATTAGAGCGGAATCGGAAGATGGAAATGGCGCTTCTTCTTGGGCTTCTGGCTGGACGAAGCGTGCTTCGAGTCGTCTTTCGCATTCGCCGCCGTGGACGAGCTGGAAGACGCATCACCCGATGAACTCGACGCGCTCTCATTGAGTTGCGTGGGCGCCTGTGCAGGGACGTCACTGGGGTTCACCGCCGCTTCCGCCGAGCGCGGTGCCGGCTGATTCTCCGGAACCTTTCCACTCTCCTTCACGGTTTCCACTGCGACCTTGCCCGTACCGGCCTTGGCGTCCAACTCAGATTTCACCAGGGTATTGATCTCGCGCACCATGGCCGGCGCGTCCGTCTCCTTGGGATCGACAAGCGTGGGCTCGCCCGTCCTGGTCGCAGCGCTCAAGTCCGGACGCTTTTCCATGTTGTTCACCCAGTGCTCATAGCGAGTGCTGGTAACGCGGCTTGCCAGCTCCTTTTTGTTCTGGGCAATCGCTTCCGGCGTGGGCGTGGGTACGGGGCGATCGATGGCGGCAAGACGGCGGCGGGCGTCCTGGTAGCGGGGCATCGCCGGGTAGCGGCTCACAATCTTGCCATATGCCTGGGCCGCGTTGTCCAGGTAACCCTTGGTGAGCTTTTGCTTCAGGTCATCCGGCAGTTTGGAGGCGCGAGTCCGGTCCGCCTGCTGCTCATAGGCCTGGCCCAGCATGAATAGCGCTTCGTCGGCGCGGCTGTAGAGCGGGTAGGTGTCGGTCAGCGTCTTGGCCCGCGCAATCGAGGCCAGCAGCGACTGCCTCTGGTAATAAAAGCGCGCAATTCGGAATTCGCGCTCGGCCAGCACCTCCTGTACCTCCAGCAGACGGCGCCGGGCGGTGTCGGCCAGTTTGCTGTCAGGGTACTGCAGCAACAGTTGGCGGTACTCATCCTCGGCGCGGCGCGCGTGGGTGTAATCGCGGTCCGGCTTCTCCATCTGGCGATAGTGAATATCGGCAATCTTCAGTTGTGCTTCCGCGGCCTCGGGCATGTTGGGGAAAAAAGTGATGAAATCGCGGAACTCGGTCTCCGCCTGGGCCAGCGACGCCGGGCTGCCTTCCTGGTACCAGGCTTCGCCCACCGTCAACTTGGCGCGCGCAACGTATTCCGAGTCCGGATAGGTGTTGATCAGCGTCTGCAACGCGATGCGCGCAACGTCATACTTGCGCTGCTTCATCGCCTCCATGGCGCGGTCAAACAGCACCTTGTCCGGCTGCTTGGAGTTGACATGAGCCAGCGGGTTGGCGGCCTTTTTGTTCTTGCAGGCCACCGAGGTCAGCAAACTTATACCCAGCAGCAGGGCGATGACAACGCGACGAAACATGCCGGAAACACCTCGGTAGAACTCGAATGAACGGCTAAGCTTTCTGCAATGTGGCCGAACGCGCAGCCTGCAAAAGCTGTTGTACGTTGTGGCCGGAGTCACCACGGCCAAACACGGCGTTGCCGGCAACCAGAATCTCGGCGCCCGCCTGCACCACCGCGCCTATGGTATCAAGAGTGATGCCCCCATCCACCTCAATACGGAAGCCAAGATGCCGCTCGGCGCGCAATTGGGCAAGATGGCGAATCTTTCCCAGCGCCCGTGGGATGAATTTCTGTCCGCCAAAGCCGGGATTCACCGACATCACCAGCACATAATCCACAACTTCGAGGATGTCGCTAAGGGTTGCCACCGGCGTCGCCGGATTCAGCACAACTCCGGCCAGCGCGCCGCGCGAGCGGATGTGCTCCACCACCCGGTCCAGATGCACGCAAGCCTCCTGGTGCACGCTGATCCAACTGGCTCCCGCATCCACGAACGCTCCAATGTAGTCGTCGGCGTTCTCAATCATCAGATGAACGTCCAGCGGCGCCTGCACATGCTTGCGCAGCGCGGCGACCACCGGCGGCCCAATCGTGATGTTGGGTACGAAGTGGCCGTCCATGACGTCCACGTGCAGCACCGTCGCTCCGGCATCGAGCACTGGTTGTACCTGCTCGGCGAGGCGGGCGAAATCAGCCGATAAAATGGATGGCGCAAGCTCGATCAATGGCTTCTCTCGTAGGGATTCGCTGTGGAAATTTTAGCACGCGGGCCCCTGCCTGCCCGATGGATAAAGTTGTCGTTCCGGACGCGGCGATAAACCACGCGCCCTCCAAACCGCCATTCCAGCCTCCGCGGCGCTACGCCCAGTCACCGTCAACCGTGGCGGAACCCATCGTAAGCCTTCTGGAAAACCCCTCTGGGCCAACCCGCCTGTGTTACGCTGCACAATATGGCGCTGCTCGAAGCCGAACATCTCACCAAGATCTATGACACCTCGGACGCCTTCGGACGCCAGGGGGAAAACGGCCTCCGCGCCGTCGATAACGTCTCCTTCACCATCGAGGCTGGCGAAACCCTCGGCCTGGTCGGCGAATCCGGCTGCGGCAAGAGCACTCTCGGCCGCCTGTTGCTGCGCCTCATCGAACCCACCAGCGGCGCCGTGCGCTTTGACGGCATTGACGTAACCGCCCTCGGCGCCCGCGCCCTGCGCGAAACCCGCCGCGAAATGCAGATCATCTTCCAGGACCCTTTCGGCTCGCTCGATCCGCGCCTCACCGTCGAAGACATCGTCACCGAACCGCTGGCCATCCATGACGATCTCGGCAAGCCCATCCTCCGCCAGCACGCCGCCGAGTTGATGCGCGCCGTCGGCCTGGAAGTCACCGCCCTCTCGCGCTATCCCCACGAGTTCAGCGGCGGCCAGCGCCAGCGCATCGGAATCGCCCGCGCCCTCGCCCTGCGTCCCCGCTTCATCGTCGCCGACGAAGCCGTCAGTAGCCTGGACGTCAGCGTCGCCGCCCAGATCGTAAACCTGCTCAAGCAATTGCAGAAAGATTTCGGCCTGACCTACCTGTTCATCTCCCACTCCATGCCCGTGGTGCGTTACCTCTCCACCCGCATCGCCGTCATGCGCCAAGGCAAAATCGTGGAAATCGGCACCACCGAGCAAATCACCACCGCCCCGCAACATGAGTACACCAAGGAATTATTGCGCGCTGTCGAAGAGTAATCGCTTCCCGGCCGGAAATCAGATTTTTGGTCGTAGGCCAGCCTCCGGATCGCCGGTCATCTAACCAGGAAGGCAGGCGCACCAGGGGTAGCCCGATTTCAGATACAGTGACTCCGTGCAGTGCTCAGACTCGCTTGAATACGCTGAATTGAAAGGACTGTTGCTTGCCCCATGGAGTAACGTGTATTTCCGGCTCGCTCTTTAGGAGAACGAACTGCAGACCCAGTTCCGCAGCCAGCGTCGGCCCATCATATCGCTGAACTTCAAGCCCGCTGCACTTTTGCGGTCCATCGAGGGCAAACGAACCGATCACGGCATGCCCACCCATCGGAACCGCTTGCAGCAATAAGTTTCTATAGGCCGCCCGGTCGCCCGGAGCGGTGAGAAAATGGAAAACGGCCCGGTCGTGCCACACATCGAAGGTCTCCAGACTGGGCCCGGCCGAAACATCAGCGGCTATCCAGTGGATCTGGCTCGCCTTGGCCCCCAGCCGTTTGCGGCCACGCTCAAGCGCCGCCTCGGAGATGTCCAGCACGGTGACTGTATAGCTCCGATCCAGGAGCCGTTCCGCAAGACAGGATGTTCCGCCGCCCACATCAATCACCCGGCCGGAGGAGCACACCTCGGCAATGAGTTTCAGAGACATGAGCGGTTCGGGCTGGGTCCAGCTCATGTTGTCCTCACTCTTGGACTGATAGATCGAATCCCAATGTTCTTTGCTGTTCATATCAAGGTCGTCGCCTGTTCGACGTATTTGCGGCCCGCACGAAGCATGGCCCGCATGAGCACAAAACTATCTTCATCCGTGCCTTTGTCAAATGTTTTGTCTTGATGGTCCACCGCATTCGTGACATGCGCAACGATCCCAATGTCCGCTTGACGGGCAGTGGCAAAAGCAAAGAGTGACGCGGTTTGCATTTCGACGGCAAGGACGCCGGCTGCGGCATGCCTCTGAATCTGCTTTGCCGTTTCCCGGTAAGGAGCGTCGGTCGTCCAGACTGGTCGCTCGACGACGGGCAAACCTAACTGCCCAAGTTCGTCCATCAGCAGCTCACCAATCGGCGTGGGGCAAGCGATCTGTTCGCTCGGCGCCAGGTAGTGCAGCGATGTGCCTTCATCGCGCACCGCGCTGGTCACGACAACAAGACTCGGAAGCTGCAGCGATGGAGAGATTCGCCCGGCCGAGGTGAGCCCCAAAATCAGTTGTGCGCCCGCGACGTGCAGCTGTTCGGCAATCAGCACCGCGTAAGGCCCTCCGATCGTCCGCGCTATGATACCGCAGCTGACACCGTCAGCCTCCACCAGGTACATCCTGCTATGAAAACATGGCCAAAGCTCAAAGGCTGCCGCTTTTCCATGTCCCACTAACCAATCGGTCAGATCCCCATCGAAGTCGAGTACGCAGATTGGTGGAACACTCAGCTCTGGCAAACCCTTGATTGCGCGGACCGCGTTAACCAGGTCCTCGGGCTTAAACGCCGAGGGTGAGTCAAGTTCATGGCCAAATAAAGCGCATCGCTATGAGGACTTCATGAGGCACGGATTATAGATGCGATAAGCGAGGTCTGAAAACCCTCAACGCGGCGTTAAACAGGGTTCGATCATTCACAGTTTCGTCCAATCGGCCAACTGGTCGGATTGCCGCACGCGCTGTCCGCCCCCTCTACTTTTTCCCATCCTTCTGCAACTCCCTATACACATCGCTCTTGCTGATTTTCATCTCTTTCGCCACCCGCTTCATCGCCTCTTTTTCGTCGATCTCCTCGGCTTTCATCAGTTCCCGAACCCGGCTGCGGGCGTTTTTCCGCGTCACCGCCGGAACTCCGTGCTGCTCTTCGCCCCGTCCAATCAGAACCGTAATCTCGCCGCGAATTTCGTCGCGCTTCTTGAAGCTTTCCAGAACCTCGGCTGCGGTATCCCGCACAAACTCCTCGTAAATTTTCGTGACCTCGCGCGCCACCACCACGTGACGGTGCGCCCCCAGCACTTCCGCAATATCCTCCAGCGTGCCCAGCAACCGGTGCGGAGCTTCGTAAAAGATCTGCGTCCGCGGCGAGTGTTGAATCTCCTCCAGCAGCTTCCGCCGCTGTCCCAGCTTGGCGGGCAGAAAGCCGTGGAACACAAACGAATCCGTCGGCAGTCCGCTAGCCACCAGCGCGCTCAAAAACGCCGAAGCTCCTGGAATCGGAACCACCGGAATCTTGTGCCGGATCGCCAGTGACGCCAGCCGGAAGCCCGGATCGCTCACCCCCGGCATCCCCGCGTCGGTCACCAGCGCAATCGATTTCCCCTGTTCCAGATGCATGATCAGCTCCGCCGAACGGGTCAGTTCGTTGTGCTCGTGGTAGCTGATGGTGCGCGTTCCAATGCCATAATGATTGAGCAGTTTCGCCGTTAGCCGCGTGTCCTCGCAGGCAATCATGTCCACCTCCTTCAGGATGCGCAGCGCGCGCAGTGAAATGTCCTCAAGGTTGCCGATCGGGGTGCCGACCAAATAGAGCGAGGGTTGGATTGCAGACATGTTTTGCCTCCACGGCAACAGCCACCGGCCGCGCCGCCCGCGATTGCACCAAAGGCGAAGTGTACCAGAGGCGGACGCCGCAAAATTGACCGCATCGCCCCCGGGAACCTAGAATTAAAGTATTCCGTGCTTTAAATGGAACGCCGCCCCGTCTGTGGGTGGCTGGCTTCACCCGAAGGAACCATGCCTTTATACGAATACCTGTGCAGTGCCTGCGCTCATCGCTTCGAGCGCATCGTAAAATTCTCCGACGCACCGCTGACGATCTGTCCTCAGTGTGGCCAGGAGACAATCGATCAAGTAATCTCCGCCCCCGCCGTGCAGTTCAAAGGCTCCGGCTGGTACGTCACCGACTACGCCCATAAGAACTCGTCCCAGGGTTCCAGTTCCGCGGTAAAGTCAGAGAGCGCCTCAGACACGGCTTCCTCCGGCAAAGACAACGGTGGCTCCCAGCCGAGCCCACCCCCGCCGTCCAACTCCAGCAGCGATTCCAAATCCTCCCGTGGCAACGGCCATGCAAGTTCCAACTCCGGCGGCAACGGTGGCAACGGTCACGCAAGCTCCAGCCACGGCGGCAACGGTGCCAGCGGCAACGCAGGCCCGAGCTCCGGCAGCTCTGTCTCCAACAGCGCCAGTAGCAGCGCCAGCGAGAGCCGTTAGCAAAAGCCGGGCGCGCACCCAGGCCGCGTCCACCGCGCCCGTGCCTCCCTGCCGGGCGCAAGCGCAGAATACGGCCCATCGTGCTGCGGCTTGGCTGGAACCCTTTCACCCGCCGCCGTTGAATCGAAATTACCTGTTGCAACATCTATTCCTTCAGTGGCCGTCCTAAACGCGGCCAGGAGGTACAGATGATCACCTTGCGCCAGAGTTCCGAGCGCGGACACTTCAACCACGGATGGCTCGACACCTATCACACGTTTTCCTTCGCGGATTACCGCGATCCCAGTCACATTCACTTTCGCGCCCTGCGGGTCATCAATGAGGATGTGATCGCCGCCGGCCGCGGCTTCGGTATGCACCCGCACGAGAACATGGAAATCATCACCTATGTTCTCAGCGGCGCGCTCGAGCACCAGGACAGCCTTGGCACCGGGGAAGTCATCCGCCCCGGCGACGGACAGCGCATGAGCGCCGGATCGGGCATTCTGCACAGTGAGTTCAATCCTTCACCCACCGAGCCCGTCCACCTGCTCCAGATCTGGATTCTGCCCGATCAGGACAAGCAGGATGTCGAGCCCAGTTACGAGCAGAAGCCGTTTCCCGACGATCAGAAGCGCCGCCAGTGGCGGCTCATCGCATCGCCCACCGGAGAGCACGGGTCGGTAAGGATTCACGCCGATGCGCGGTTGCTGGTAACAAAGCTTGCGCCTGGAGAAAGTCTTCCCCTCGCGCTCAACCCCGCCCGCTACGGCTGGCTGCAGATGGCCAGCGGAACGGCAACTCTCAACGGCCTTCCGCTCCACGCCGGCGATGGCGCCGCCATCAGCAAGGAGGAGAACTTGACGCTGGTTGCCACCGCCGAGTCCGAGGTCTTGCTTTTTGATCTCGCCTAAGCCACACCGGCTGATACCGCCGGGCCCATTCCCAAAGCCTGGGTCAAGGTTCAACTCCACGAATCAAATCAAAACGCCCCGAGTTTACCTCGGGGCGTTTCCGTTCTTCTCCCGGCGCGCTCTATGCCTGCGTCACCGTTTCTTTTGATTGCTGCGCCGCTTCCCTGTGATGCACCTCGAAGCTCAACTTTCCGTCCTTGGAATCCACCACAACGTGGTCGCCATGCAGCACCTCGCCATCCAGAATCTTCATCGCCAGCGGGTCCTGAATCATCCGCTGAATGGCCCGCTTCAACGGCCGCGCTCCATACGCCGGATCGTATCCGCTGGTAAACAGAGTACGCTTGGCCGCATCGGTCAAATCCAGGGTAACCTTGCGCTCTGCCAGCAGCTCTCGCACGTCCTGGAGACGTAGCTCCACGATTTTCGTAAGCTGCTCGGTTCCCAGCGGGCGGAAGATCACGATATCGTCGATGCGGTTCAGAAACTCCGGTTTGAAGTGTCCGCGCAACGCCGTCATCACCTGTTCACTGGCGCGGGCATAGCGCTCCGGCGATGTCAGATCCCCAGCCAGCGACAGCGATCCGATATTTGAGGTCATGATCAGGATGGTGTTCTTGAAGTCCACCACCCGCCCCTTGCCGTCGGTCAGCCGCCCATCGTCCATGATCTGCAGAAATACGTTGAACACATCCGGATTCGCCTTTTCGATCTCGTCAAACAGCAGCACCGAGTACGGACGGCGCCGCACCGCTTCCGTCAGTTGTCCACCCTCTTCGTATCCCACGTATCCCGGCGGCGCGCCAATCAATCGCGAAACCGAGTGCTTCTCCATGTATTCACTCATGTCGATGCGAACCATGGCGTGCTCATCGTCGAACAGAAACTCCGCCAGCGCCCTGGCCAGCTCCGTCTTGCCCACCCCCGTCGGGCCCAGGAAGATAAATGAACCGATGGGACGACGCGGATCGCTCAACCCTGCCCGCGAACGCCGGATAGCATTGGAGACCTTTTCCAACGCCTCGTCCTGCCCAATCACTCGCAGCCGCAGCCGGGACTCCATCTGCACCAGTTTTTTCACCTCGCCTTCCAGCATCTTGGCAACGGGAATCCCCGTCCAGCGGCTGACGATGCGAGCTACGTCTTCTTCGTCCACCTCTTCCTTCAATATGCGCGACTGGTTCTTCTCGGCCTTTGCCGTCAGTCCCGCAAGCTTTCGCTCCGCCTTGGGCAACTCGTCGTACTGCAGCCGCGAGGCGCGTTCGTAATCGCTGCGCCGCGCCGCTTCCTGCTGTTGCCCCTTGAGCTGCTCAATGGATTCCTTCAGCTTGCGGACTTCGGCGATGCTCTCTTTCTCGGCGCGCCAGCGCGCTTTCAGCAGGTTGGCCTGCTCGCGCACCTCGGCCAGTTCGCGCTCGACCGTGCCGAGCCGCTCCATGGAATTCGCGTCTTTTTCTTTCTTCAGCGCCTGGCGCTCAATCTCCAGACTCGTGGCGCGGCGTTGCAACTGGTCAATTTCGGTCGGCATCGAGTCGATCTGAATGCGTAGCGAAGCCGCCGCCTCATCGATCAGATCAATCGCCTTGTCCGGCAGAAAGCGGTCGCTGATGTAGCGATGCGACAGCACCGCCGCCGAGACAATCGCGGAGTCCTTGATGCGCACTCCGTGATGGACTTCGTACTTCTCCTTCAATCCGCGCAGGATCGCAATCGTGTCCTCCACCGACGGCTCGCCCACGTACACAATCTGGAAGCGCCGCTCAAACGCCGCGTCCTTTTCAATGTATTTGCGATATTCGTTCAGCGTAGTCGCGCCAATCGCGCGCAACTCACCGCGAGCCAGCGCCGGTTTCAGCATGTTGCTGGCGTCCATGGAACCCTCGGCCGCACCTGCCCCAACCAGGGTGTGCAACTCGTCGATAAACAGAATGATCGTGCCCGCGCTCTCTTCAATATCCTTAAGCACGGCCTTCAACCGGTCTTCAAACTCGCCGCGATACTTCGCGCCCGCAACCATCGCCCCCAGGTCAAGCGAGACCACCCGCTTGTTCTTGAGCTGCTCGGGCACATCCCCGGAAACGATCCGCTGCGCCAGCCCTTCCACGATCGCCGTCTTGCCCACCCCAGGCTCGCCGATCAGCACGGGATTGTTCTTGGTCCGCCGTGACAGTACCTGGATGGTGCGCCGGATCTCCTCGTCGCGGCCAATCACCGGATCCAGCTTGCCCCGCCGTGCCAGCTCCGTCAAATCACGCGCATAGCGTTCCAGCGCCTGGTACTTCGACTCGGGATTCTGGTCGGTCACCGTCTGATTGCCGCGCACCAGCTTCAGCGCTTTCTGCAAGGCGTCCTTGGTAATTCCGATGCCGTCCAGAACCTGCCGCGCCGGGTCGTCCTTCAGCGTAATCAGCCCAAGCAGGAGGTGTTCGGCGGAGACATACTCGTCCTTCAACTCTGCCGCGGTTTCAAATGCCAGCTCCAGTAGTTGGGTGGTGGCATCTGAAAGCTGGGGCTGGGCCGCCGCCCTGGCCAGCTTGGGCAGGGCAGATATTTTCTGCTGGGTCAGCGTGCGCGCTGCTTTTGCCTGGACGCTGGTCAGCAGCGGCGCAACAATTCCCTCAGAGTCCTCCAGCAGCGCCAGCAGCACATGCAGCGGTTCCACTTGCGAGTTGCCATGCTCGCTCGCCAGCTCACTGGCGCGCTGCATCGCTTCCTGCGCTTTTACGGTCAACCGGTCCCAACGAATTGCCATCTTTCACTCCTCAACGGCCGCCCGGCCCTGTCGCCAACTGGCGGCCGATCCATTCTAGCCCTGAACTGCGAACGGGGAGCGTGAGGATCCCCGCGATCCATCCAACGCTCCCCACCCTTGCGCCTGCCCACGGGGCGGCGGATTCCGCCATTACTTGCCGCTCTCAGTCTTCTCGGCGGTCTCCGGCGTAACGTTCACCTTGATCTGTTTCGGACGAGCCTCGGCACGCTTGCCCAGGCTGATGGTCAGTACACCCTTGGCGTAAGCCGCCTTCACCTCTTCCGGGTTCACCGTGTTGGGCAGCGTAAAGCTGCGGGTAAAGCTGCCGTAGCGGCGCTCAATGCGATGGTAGTTCTCTTCTTTGGTTTCGCTCTCCATCTTGCGTTCGCCGCGCACTGTCAGCAGGCTGTTCTCCAACTGGATGTCGATGTCTTTCTCGTCGATTCCCGGAACTTCCATCTTCAGCCGGATGCCTTGCTCGTCTTCGTACACATCCACCGGCGGTACAAACGAACCCGCCGACAACGACTCCCGGCTGGTCACCGGGCTGAACGAATCGTTGAACAGCCGATTCATGCGATCCTGCAGATTGGCAAGCTCCCGGATGGGTTCCCAACGGGTTAATACGGTCATGATCGTGATCCTCCTAGGTTCAGGAATTTTGTCTGGCGGCCAGCCTTTACAGGTCGCCGCCTATAGACTTTTGATGCTATCTAAGCACAAAAGAATCATGAAATATGAGCGATATATTGTCAAGTATTTTATCGAACTCCAGACAATCAAAATGTATTCTTTATAAATCAACAGGATAGACAAACATTCCCGCCTGCCTTCACCACCAACCATTCCCTATCCAGAACTTCACCGCATCCGGATTCGAACTTTTTTCGCCTTCGTCCGCTCTGTCCTGCCTATTGCGTTTACGATGGTCCCGTGCCCTGCAAGACCATCAATCTCGAGGAAGGCCATCCCACGGTGAATGTGGGACTCTTGCGCCTGGATCGCGCCCTCGCCACCGCGCGCACCGCGGGCATCCCGATCCTGAAGTTGATCCACGGATACGGTTCCAGCGGTGTCGGCGGACGATTGCGCGAAGAAGTCTGGCAGGCGCTCAACCGTCACAAGCACAATGGACTCATTGCGGACTTCATTGCCGGCGAGGATTTTCGTCTCTCCAACCAGGCCAGTTGGGAGCTGCTCAAGCGCGACAAGGCAATCAAGGAAGATCGCGACTTCGGACGCGCCAATCGCGGCATCACCATCGTCGTCCTCTGACCCCCGTCCAGATAGAAAAGGCCGGCCCTAAGGCCGGCCTTCCCAACCAGCAGAGACTACTTCTTCGGGGGCGCGATCGCGTCCTTCACTGCCTTGCCGACATAAAACTTCACGACGGTCTTGGCCGGAATCTTGATCGGATCGCCGGTCTGGGGATTACGGCCGATGCGAGCCTTGCGGGCGGACTTCTTCAAACGGCCGAGGCCGGGAAGAACAAATACGCCGTTCTTCTTGGTTTCCTTTACCGCAATTTCCGCCAGCGTGGTCAAAAACAACCCGGCAGCCTTATTGCTCATTTCCAGCTTTTCCGCCAGAAGTCGAACCAGAGCAGTCTTGGTCAAGCCTGCAGCCATGTGGTTATTCCTCCTTGAAGACGAAGCGCGACGAACGCTTCGGTCCCGCACATATTAACTCAGTGATTTTGCAGGCGACAAGCACTTTCGCCTTATTTTATGCGGGCTTTTCCACAGGCTGATCGCTTGCACGCTGTATTTACGCAGCTTCAAGCCACCCTCCCCTACCCAAGCGATTGTGGATTGCCCAACTCACAATCGAATCCATACTATCTATTGTGGCGTTCCACCCTGTGTTTTCAGGCCTCAAACGTTACAATGATCCTGAAAAATATACTCCCGCAACCCATGGAGAGCATGGAGCAGGTCTTCTTATCACTGGGTTCCAACCTTGGTGACCGTCTCGCCAATCTGCGGATGGCAATCGCCTCTCTGCGCCGCTTTGCCCAGATCACCGCCATTTCCGATGCCTATGAAACCCAGCCCGTCGAGTTCACCGCCCAACCCTGGTTCCTGAATGCCGTGGTTGGTCTGCGCATCGCCGACGCTGGCTGCGCCGAGGACGCGCCCGGGCGCTTGCTCTCGCGTCTCCTCGACATCGAATGCGCCATGGGACGCCAGCGTGCATCGCTTGACTTCATTGCCAAGGGCCCGCGCCTCATCGACCTGGATATCGTCCTCTATGGCAGCCGCGTCATCCACTCCCCGGCTCTCACCATTCCTCACCCGGCCATGCATCTGCGCCGCTTCGTCCTGCAGCCGCTGGCGCAGATCGCGCCTGCGGTTCGGCATCCGCTTCTGCACCGCAGCGCCCTGCAACTGTTGCAGGATTTGCCGGAGCCGGGGCCGCTGGTGCGGCGTCTTGCAGCTTTTAGTTCGCCGCAGGAGTAAACGCGCTTATGCTAAGTGCGCGGAGGGCATTGATGAAACGCAATGCGTATCTTCTGATCTTTGACGGCCTGGCAGACTGCGAACCAGCTCACGCTTTATGCCATATCCATCCGTACGGAAAACTCGATGTCGTTCCCGTAGGATTTTCCCCTCGTCCCGTCGTGACCATCCGGCCCCCAGCCGCGCTGCAGCCGGGAGCCAGGGACTAGCCTGTGAGCAGCCTGCAAACGCCCGAAGAGATTGCCGGTCTCGTCTCCGACTACATCAGCCAACATCCCGGCGCCGTGGTGGTCGAAGACGGCAAGATGCTTTTTGACTTTTCCACCGCGCATTACTCCGCCGCCGCTGAGCGCGACCGTTGTCTGCTGCAGATCTGGTCGGAGGAGCGCAACATCGTCCGCCGCGCCGCCAGCGCCGTAATCAAGAATGGAATTCTGAAGCTGACCGTGCTGCGCTTCGGCCAATCCAAGCCCTCGCGCATGGAGATCTGCTCGCAGGCCGAGCGGCAATCGCCTTCCGCCCTCAAAATCATGCGTGCCGCCTATCAACGGACGCTGGAGCGCACCCTCACCCAGACGTTCCCCGGCTGGACGCTGGAGCGCATCACCACCTCCGCCGATCTCGAGCATTCCTTCGGCGCCGTCTGCGCCCGCGGTCTGCTGCGCCGTGGACAGCAGCGCGTCGCCGTGGTCGGTTGCGGCGAAGGTGAGTCGCAGACCACCCTCGATAACTCCGTCGCCGTTGCCGTTCTCTGGCTCGACTACTGCCGCGAGCATCTCGCGGCCAGCGCCCACGCCGGTGCGCTGGCGCTCTTTCTGCCTGCCGGCCGCGCCCTCACCGCGCAGTTGCGGCTCTCGCACCTCGACCGCCAGGCGGCCCATTGGCGTCTGTTCTCACTCGACCAGCACACCGAGCAATGCGAGGAACTCGACCTGGCAACCGAGTTGAATCTCAGCACTCACCTTGTGCACTGTTTCGACCCACGGCAAACCCTGGAGCGGTTCGCCGGATCCGTCCAGCGCATGCGCGCCCTCTGCCCGCCAGCCGAAGCTGTCGCCTGTGGCTCTTCCGCCGTCAGCTTCCGCTTTCATGGATTGGAATTTGCCCGCGCCACCACGGAACCCGATCGCCACTTCCGCATGGCCGAGCGCATCGTCTTCGGCGCCCCACCCGCCGAGTACGAGTGGAATGACGAGACCGAGCCTCTGCTCCGCCAGTTGACCGAGCGCCTCTTGCTCAAGCGCGTCGGCCGCGATCACGCCGATCCTTTCTATCGCCTGCAACCCGAGCGCTGGTTGCAATCCGTGGTCGAGCGTGACATCACTCTGCTGGATGCGCGCCTGGACCCCGCCCTGCTTTACCCGCAGGTGCCCGCCTTTGCCGCATCTGACCGCGCTGTCATCGATCTGCTGGGCATCACCCGCGACCAACGCCTCGCCGTCATCGAACTCAAGGCCGCCGAGGATTTCCATCTTCCCGTGCAGGGTCTGGACTACTGGGCACGCGTCCGTTGGCATCATCGCCGCGGCGATTTCCAGAAGCAGGGCTATTTCCCTGGACGCATTCTCTCCCCGAGCGATCCCATCCTCATCCTCGCCGCGCCCGCCTTGCACGTGCATCCATCCACGGCCGCCATGCTGCGTTATTTTTCTCCCGAGCTGGAGTGGACGCTGCTGGCTCTGGACGAGCGCTGGCGTGATGGCATCCGCGTGGTCTTCCGCAAGCAGAAGGAGTAGCTGCGGCGCTATCACTCCTGGGCACTGAACCCTTGTTACAGCTCACAGCCATTGTTTATTTGCTGGCTTTCACAATCTCAACCAGCTCTTGCCTTGTCAGAACGCCCTTTTCGTTGACTCGCGCAATGATCTTCGACAGTATTTCCGGAGCTGCTTCCCGCGTGATCCGAACCTTGGCGCTACCTGGCTGTTGTGGGCTCGCCGGCTGCTGCGGGGATTCCGGCTGTTGCGGGACCGGCGAATGCCCCGTCGCGGCGGCTCCTTCCAGTATCTGTGAAAGATGGTGTTCCGCCTCCGGGGACACTTTCTGGAAGAACATTCCCATGCCGACCTGCGGCGTCGTCCAGACTACCCTCGCGCCGATATCCAGCGAGACACCCGCAATGGTCAGGCGAAGGTCCACCTCGGTACCCAGGGGCAACGCCGTAACAGTCTCGATGTAACAGCCGCTGCGGCTGATATCGTTCGCTTCTCCCCAGGCGCTGTGCTTGCCGCCTTGGAGTACTTCGACCGCAGCCGCGCACGGGCGTCGCGGAAAAGCACGATCCACGGAGTATTCTGCCATAAGGTAACGGCCTATCCGCTCATCTCCGCAGTGGATTCCGGATTTGCGATCCCCGGAACCTTCGAAACGCGGAGGAGCAAAATTGTCGGTACTGAACCTTACTACGGCATCTGCCAATCATGTAAGTACAAGCTTGATTCTCCCGCCGGCTTTTCTCCTTTCAGCACCCGTCCCACCGCGCGCACAACCCGCCGCATCGGCAGCGTGCCGTGTTCATCTTCAAAAAAGATTTCGCCCACCTTGTTGGTGCGGTAATACCAGCGCTTCAGGATTGCCAGGTGCTCCATCCACTCCTGCGCGCTGCGCGGAGCCGCGGCCTCCACCTGGCGCAACCGCTCCAGGATGCGAGCCTCCATACTCTGCATTGGCACGCCGTGCGCAGAAGCGCTGTGCCCAGAAACGCCGGGCGCGGCAGCGCACCCTGCGCCAGCCCCGGTTGCATCCTCGGCCTGCGCCAGTTTGGCTTCTGCGTTCAGCCCGCGCGCGCTCACGTCGAACGCCATCGGACCATCCAGCATTCCTCCGGCAATGCGGAACAGCGCAATGTGTCCGGCCAGGTGCGAGGGTTGCAGCAGCAATCCGTTCAGCCGGTCGATGCGATGCACGATCCCGGCGATCCGGCTCTGCACCACTTTCAGCTTTTCCAGGCGCGCGTGCGCTGCGGCGGCGGCTTCAAACTCCAGGCGCTCGCTGGCCTCGTCCCGTGCCCGCCCAATCTCCACCACCAGCGAGTGCCCGCCGCTTTCCAGGTAACGCTCCACCCGCGCCGATTCTTCCGCATAGCGCGCATCCGAGCAACCCTTGAAGCAGGGCGCAAGACACATCTTCATCTCGGAATAAACGCAGCCCGGAAACGCCGGGTCCGGTTCCAGCTCCTGGGTGCAGCGCCGCAGCAGAAAGAAGTCCAGCGAATCATTCGCGTATTGCTCGGCCTCGGCCCGCGAGGCAAACGGACCAAAATAGGCGCTGCCCGCCCGCAGCGAGCGAATGCGCAAGGTCACCGCAACCCGGGGATACGGATTCTCGACGAGCAGGTGCAGGAGCGGCGCCGGACGCAGATGCAAACGCCCACCGTATTTCTCCGGAAACTCCTTCCGCATCCGCCGGTAGAGCTCGAATCCCACCTCGAACTCGCCTCCCACCTCGCAATACTCCAAGGCCGAGACACGCTCCCGCAAGTTGAGCCGCCGCCCCTGGTTTGCGCGCTGCGCCGCACCGAGGTCTGCACTCTGGCTTGCACTTTGGGCCGCACTCTGCGCCGCACTTTGGATTGCACTCGGCGCCGCACTTTGAGCCGTGCTCGGCGCCACGCCCAGCAACCGCCGCATCCGTCGGCGCAGGTTCGCCGTCTTGCTCACATAGGGCTCGGCGCCCGCCGCGCTCGCGCGGAGCACAAACACCGCCGCCGTGGCTGGCAGCATCGCAAAGAATTCCTCGTCCTGCGCGGCGGCGAATTCGCAACGGGTCCACACAGCCGACAGTGTATCGCGAAGCCCGCCATTCGCGTTGGGAGCTCCCTGGCCCGCGCGGTCCGCCTCTACCGCAAGCTCGCGCTCTTGTACTTCATGCGGAAGTCCTCGCCTTCCACCCGAACTACCCGGCACATCTCGTGCAGACGCGAGCGCATGCGCTCTCCAATCCGGTCTCCCAGCGTTTCCTCCCGCGCGGCGCGCACCACCCGGCCCTCAGGCTCTACTCCCGTCGGCGGCAGATCCTGGTAGTTGGTCGAAATAATCGTGGTCCGCTTGTCGTTGTAGCGCGTGTTCAAGATGTGCGAAACCGTATCCCACACCCACTCCGTCGGCTTGGCCGCGCCCAACTCGTCCAGCACCAGCACTTCCGCGTCGAATACCGGCCGCAGCACGTCCATTTCAGTCACCTGCACCGAGGCGTTGTAGGAGTTCTGGATTTCCTTCAGCAGTTCGCGGTAGTCGTAGAACAGACACGCCGTCGCCTTCTGCGCCATCAACTCCTTGGCAATGCCCACCGCCAGATGCGTCTTGCCGCAGCCAATCGGCCCCACCAGCAGCAATCCGGCGCTCTCCAGCGGAAACTCCTCCACAAATCGCATCGCTGCCATGTACGCCGAGGCCAGCGAGCGGAACGGCCCCTCGTGCTCAAAGTTGGAAAGTTCGCAGTGCCGGTAGCGCCGCGGAATCCGTGCCGCCTCCAGCAGCCGCCCGCCCTGCAATTGGCGGACGCACTCGCAGCGCGTCGCCTGTTCCACCATCCGCCCGTTGTGTTCCACTGGCACCATGCGCCAGCCCGCGCCGGAGCAGATGGCGCAGGGGGCAGCTTCGCTTGGCTTCCGAATCGGCATATCAAGAGCTTGAAGCAGCCGCGCCCGGGATGCAAGTCCCAAGCCGCCGCCGGAGGCCTGTACTCTGTGCACAAGCTGTGCAAGACCTGGATTCCGTGCCCACTCCGGAAGAACGCTTCCGCCTGCTCATCCCGCAAAAGTGCGCCGGTCTTTCCTTTTTTGGAATTGCTTTCCATTTTCTCCTTGTTTCCCGCGCCCAACTGGACTAACCTTCCTTTCCCAGCCGTAGGTCGCCGGGTTCAGAGGAATTGCAACCTCGGCTGCCTTGGCTGCATCGAATCACTCGGATGGATGGTGCGCGGACTAACGCTTTTCCGGCGCGCCGCAAATCCAGTCGCTTTACCCGTTGCCCTCCGGCCCCAGGCATTGTGGGCCCAGTCCCCGAACCGGCGTCAACCAACGCTGCGTTCCCAAGTACGTCGATTCTCTGAACCGAGTAGTCCAAAGTGTACCCAGGGGACGGCCTCGTGCCGGCCCCTGGGCGTTGCCACTTTCTTGCCGCATCGCGGCACGCCGGTTGGCAGCGCGGGGCCCCAGTTGTTGCTGAAATAATTTCCAAAGGAGACGCATGTCCGCAACCACTACGCCACACGGAGCTTCGCTCGACCCGCAGCCCGCGGGCGGGAATGAATCAACCCGGGGATTTCACCTGAACTGTCCGCCGCGTAGCTTCAACCCCTCCGCGGAATTTCCAGCTGGTTTCCTGGAGTTCCTCAAGCCTCTGCACCAGCGCTTCACCCCCTGGCAGCAAGAGCTTGTCGCCCGGCGCAAGGCGGCACTGGCGGCTTCGCACCGCGGCCAGCGGCCAGCGCATCTTCCGCCCGGCGAGGCCCAGCGCGAGCTTTGGAAGATCGGCGTGCCCGCTTGGTGCCAGGACCAGCGCAACCAGATGACCGGTCCCGCCGATGAAGCCGAACTGGTCGTCAAGATGCTCAACTCCGGCGCCCCCGGCGTCATGCTCGATCTTGAGGACTCCACCGTCAATGAGTGGAACCATCAGCGCCTCGGCATGGGCAACATTCTCGCCGCGCTCACCGGCTCGCTCGCCTACGAGGACAAAAAGCGTGGCCGCACCGTGGCCATCGAGCCCAGCTCCACCGTCATCTGGCTGCGGGTTCGCGGCCTCCACCTGCACCAGGGTGGCATTTTCGGCGAAGCTCCCATTTCGGGTGCGCTGTTCGACGTTGCCCTGCTCGCCTACCAGCTCGCGCTGGACACGCTCAAGCATCCTCCCAGCTTCTACATTCCAAAGTCGGAGAGCGCCGAGGAAGCTCTCTGGTGGTCGGCCCTGTTTGACGCCGTCGAAGACGCGCGCGGCTGGCAGCGAGGCACCATCCGCTGCATGGCCCTGGTCGAATCCCACGCCCTCGCCTATCAAATGGAGGAGTTCCTCTACAACCTGCGCGGCCACATCCTCGGCCTCAACCTCGGCCGGTGGGATTACATGGCCTCGCTCATCCACTACAACATTGAGGATCCCGAGTGGGTTCTGCCCGACCGCAACACCATTCCGCACGACGTACCGTTCTTCCAGAGCTTGCGTGAGCTGCTGCCCGAGCTCTGCCACAAGCATCACGCCCTCGCCATCGGCGGCATGACCGCTCTTTATCCCAGCCGTGAAGACGCCGAGCTCAACACCCGCGCCCTTGCAGTCCTTGAGAAGGACAAGAAGAACGAAGCCCGCCAGGGATTCGAC
This sequence comes from uncultured Acidobacteriaceae bacterium, assembly GCA_964591805.1. Taxonomy (GTDB): domain Bacteria; phylum Acidobacteriota; class Terriglobia; order Terriglobales; family Acidobacteriaceae; genus TOLSYN. Next base: position 89,259 of record CAZQDD010000013.1, read on the forward strand.
GGCGCCTGGACCGGCCATCCCGACCAGAATCAGATCGCTGTCGCCCAATTTCCCGTGCCCAACCAGATCTCGCGCCGCAATACCGGTCCGCGTTATCCCAACCTCCGTCCCGTGCCCACCGGCGTCGGTCAGCGCACCTTGAACGGAACCCGCGCCGCCATTCGCACCGTCATCCGTTACCGCAACGGCGTGCTCAACGGCAAAGGCGCCAGCCTGCTCGATGGCTTCATGGAAGACCTCGCCACCGATCGCATCTACCGCCTCATGATCGCCCAGCGCATCCAGCACTGGCGCGAGGCTCCCATCGTCGATGACGCCGGCAAGCCCGTTGCCCACACACCCGAATTCATCACCCAGCTTTTTGACGAGGAACTCGCCAAACTGATCGCCAGTCCCGGCAAGGATCTTGGCACCGCTGAGACCTTCCGCCAGGCTCGCCAGATCAGCGAAGCCATGATTCGCAACGGCGAGATCGATCCGTTCTAACCAGTTTCCGGTCGCCAGGCGCCGCACGGGTTCAAACCCGGCGGCAGCCTGCACCGGCAGCGCAACCGATGCGCGGCAGAACATCCACTGCCGCAAACCAGCAAGCCAACTCATCACACCAATCAAAAAGGGGACTTACGACAGTGACTGCGAAAAACCACAGCTTCGACATCACCAGAACCTGGAACACCGATGCACGCTGGAGCGGCATTGAGCGAACCTACACGGCAGCCGACGTCGATCGTCTACGCGGCACCATCCACGTCGAGCACACCCTCGCCCGCCTCGGCGCCGAGCGGCTTTGGGAACTCATGCAATCCCGCTCCCACGTCCAGGCTCTCGGTGCCATGACCGGCAACCAGGCCATCGAAATGGTCGATGCCGGACTCGATGCCATCTACGTCAGCGGATGGCAGGTCGCCGGCGACGCCAACTCCGCCGGCCAGGTCTATCCCGATCAGAGCCTCTATCCATCCGATTCCGTCCCCCAGCTCTGCCGCCGCATCAATAACGCCCTGCTGCGCGCCGACCAGATGTGGCACCAGGAAGGCAAGAACCACAAGCACTGGCTCGCCCCGCTCGTCGCCGATGCTGAAGCCGGTTTCGGCGGCACTCTCAACGCCTTCGAGTTGATGAAGAGCATGATCGAATGCGGAGCCGCCGCGGTTCACTTCGAAGACCAGCTCAGCTCCGCCAAAAAGTGCGGACACATGGGCGGCAAGGTTCTCGTTCCCACCCAGGAAGCGGTCCACAAACTCATCGCCGCCCGCCTCGCCGCCGACGTCTCCAACGTGCCCACCATTCTCATCGCCCGCACGGACGCCAACGGCGCCAAACTCATCACCAGTGACATCGATCCCGCCGACCAGCCATTCCTTACCGGCGAACCGCGCACCGGCGAGGGCTTCTACCGCATCCGCAGCGGCCTGGACACGGCCATCGCCCGCGGCCTCGCCTACGCCCCGTACGCCGACATGATCTGGTGTGAGACCAGCGAACCCAACCTCGACGAAGCCCGTCGCTTTGCCGACGCCATCCACGCCCGCTTCCCCGGCAAAATGCTCGCCTACAACTGCTCGCCCTCGTTCAACTGGAAGAAGAAGCTTGACGACGTCACCATCGCCAACTTCCAGCGCGAGCTTGCCGCCATGAACTACAAGTTCCAGTTCATCACTCTTGCCGGCTTCCATGTCCTCAACTATGGCATTTTCGATCTTGCCAGGAACTACAAGCAGAGCGCCATGTCCGCCTATTCCGTCCTTCAGGAGCAGGAGTTCGCCGCCGAATCCGAAGGATACCGCGCCACCAAGCACCAGCAGTTCGTCGGCACCGGATACTTCGACGACGTTGCCCAAACCATCGCCGCCGGCGCCAGCAGCACCACCGCCCTGCACGGTTCCACCGAGCAGGAACAGTTCCACCCCTGTGCGCGGGTTGATTGCGAGAACCGTATTCTGCCGGCCTCGTTGACTTCCGCCCCAACGCCAGCGAACAACAACTAACTTCTGCGCCTACCCGTAAACTCGGTTTCCAAAGCCCGGCTCCCTCAAGCCGGGCTTCTTTGTGACCCAGATTCCGCCGCCTCCCACTCGCGCAGGTGGCCCACATCCGCCCACAGGTGGCCCACATTCGCCCGTATTTGGCGAATGTGGGATGTACCCCGCTCAGCCTCCAGTTTGCTTCTCCCCGCCGCATTCTTTATCCTTGAATCTCTAAGTCTTTTCTGCATTGCGCACTCGTAAGCGCGAGCGGAGACCTACCCTATGCCTGATATAAAAGTTCAACTCCCCGACGGCAGCATCCGAGAAGTTCCCCAGGGCACCACCGCCCTCGACATTGCGAAGTCTATTTCGCCGCGTCTGGCCGACGCCGCCCTGGCTGCCAAGCTTGCGCCCCTTGTCTCCGGCAACGCAGCCGCCAACGCCGCCAACAGCACCGCCGACGACGACTTTGCCGTCGTCGATCTCACCCGCCCCATCGAGCAGGATTCGCGGCTCCGTCTGCTGACCGAAAAGGATCCGGAATCGCTTCAGGTTTTCCATCACTCTTCGGCCCATCTGCTGGCCGCCGCCGTGCTGGAGCTTTTCCCTGAGACCAAGCTCGGCCACGGCCCGGCCACGGAAACCGGGTTCTTCTACGACTTCCTGCGCGAAACGCCATTCACTCCCGAGGATCTCGAGAAGATCGAGGCCAAAATGAGGGAGATCGCCGCCCGCAACGAGCCATACGCCCGCGACTTCCTCGACCGAGACGCCGGACTCGAGCGCTTCAAAGCCGAAGGCGATTTCATGAAGTGTCATTTCATCGAGCAGTTCACCAGGCCCGATGAAAAAATTTCGCTCTACCGCACCGGCAAGTTCGTGGATTTCTGCCGCGGCCCGCACATCCCGTCCACGGGAAGGATCAAGGCTTTCAAACTGCTCACCATCGCCGGCGCCTACTGGCTCGGCAAGGAGGGCAATCCCCAGCTCCAGCGCATCTACGGAACCTCGTTCTACTCCAAGAAGGAAATGGATGAGTATATGCGCCAGCTCGAGGAGGCCAAACGCCGCGACCATCGCACCCTCGGCCAGCAGCTCGATCTCTATTCCGTTCAGGAGCTCGCCGGTCCCGGTCTCATCTTCTGGCATCCCAAGGGCGGACTTATCCGCACCATCATGGAAGACTGGCTGCGCGCCGAGTATCTCAAGCGCGGCTACTCGCTGGTCTATACCCCGCACGTCGCCCGCCGCGCCCTCTGGCAAACCTCCGGACACGAGGGCTTCTACGCCGAAAACATGTTTGACACCATGGAGCTCGACGACGCCGAGTACCGTCTCAAGCCCATGAACTGTCCCTTCCACATCCTTATTTATAAGGATCAGCTCCGCT
>CAZQDD010000014.1:0-92378 GCA_964591805.1 uncultured Acidobacteriaceae bacterium
ATGAATCATCCTACCACGACCCCGCGCTGGCAAAGTCCTGCCGCCGCGTGCCGCATTCCGGGTTCGGGAAAGTGTCTCTCAGCCGGTGCGCCGGATTCTGGCTCGATTGTCTCTCGACAGTGGCGCGCGCGGCAGATGGCGTGAACCGTGTCTGAGGTGTAAACTGGGAGCCGCTTCCACGCATGGACGTGGGGAGTTCCTGCGGGCTTCATGATTGAGATGAGCGCCTTGGAGTCGTAAAACGGGTTCGAAACCAAGAAGCACAAGAAATCATTTGCGGAGGACAGATAACGATGAAGAGCTATGTGAAACTGGTCTTGATGGCAGTGTTCGTGGTTCTGTTTCTGAACACGGTTATTGCAGCCCAGATGCCGGGAGCACATCCCGATTACCTGAGCGCATTAAGCGACCTTCGCGATGCGCGCGCAAACATATTGGAGACGCCTTCCAGCCCCGAAGTAAACGCCATGGCAAGATCGGCGATCGGCGAAATCGACGCGGCGATCCGCGATTTGCATGAAGCGGCAAAAGCCGACGGCCTGCCTCTGCACGCCGATGCTCCAATCGATGTGCCAGAGAACGGGAATGTTCGTATGTTTCGTGCAATGGACCTGCTGAAGGGTGCAAGGAGGGATGTAGACCAGCCCGAACAGAATCCCGCTGCAAATACGTGGAGAGGGAACGCAATCGGTCACATTGACGAGGCGCTCAGGATCCTTCACCGCATCTGAGCCAACGCACACGCAGGGAAAAGGACAACTTGGGCGCGCTGTTAGGAAACGAGATTTTTCAGAAGTGATTGAAGATGCTCCGCTTCTTCGGAGCATCATTTTTGTTCTGTAACCCCAGGCTTTGAGGTCGAAGAAGACGACGGCAACGGCGTGCACTATGGCGTTCAGCGTTGCTTGGTCAGTCCCCTGATTTGAAACCTGCCGTCGATGAAAGTGACCATGAGATTACAAAAGCTTGGACAGCGTCTGGCAACGGCAAAGGGAAAGCTGGCGGAACGTCATGGATTGCAGCGCTGGTTCGCACGCAAACTGCTTCCGCTCACGCAATCCTTGGGATTCACCATTCTTGGCGATCACTTCTACGAGCCCGTTCCCAACCTTAAGTTCGTCCAGGAACACTACCGCGATGAGCCTCGGGAATTGCCAGGCTTCCATCCAGCGCCGTCCTGGACTGAGAGCGCGGAAGCGATCCTCGAACCATATCTCGAGGAGTACCTCGCCAGTCCAGCTTTTGCAAAATACGGGAGGAAGAACTGGTTCTATACCGGGTGGGACGCAGCGTACTACTACTGCTTGATCCGGTGCAGAAAACCACAATCGATCACAGAAGTTGGCCGTGGCATCTCCACCTGGATTGCCGGCATCGCCCTCGAGCGGAATGCTTCCGACGGCTATCCCGGAGAGATTGTATCGATCGATCCTTATTTCCGCGGCGACAACGCCACCGGCCGCACCCGTATCATCACGGCGGAACTGCAGCAGATTCCATCCCAGGAACGCGATGCTTTGCTGCGAGCCGATATCTTCTTCGCCGACTCCAGCCACGTCGCCAAGTGGGGCAGTGACGTTCTTTGTCTGTTCGAATCCTGGATTCCAAATGTTGCGGTGAACACGCTGGTGCACATCCACGACATCTTTACCCCGTACGACTATCCCAGGCAGTGGCTGGTCGAAGCGAAGCGCTTCTGGAACGAACAATACATTTTCGAGTCCTTCGCCGCTTTCAATTCCGATTTCCAGATCGAGTGTCCCATCTTCTACATGGCCAGGACCGGAGCCTTCGAGCGGCTTGCCGAGCGCTGCAATTCTCCCGAACTGCGTGCCGCCAGCGGGTCGGCTATGTGGCTCAGGAGAATTCAATAGCTCATCGATGGCACTTCGCATGCACCCTGTCTTTTGCGGAGCGGCGGGAACTGCTCGCCATTTATGATGGAGACCTATGACGGATCACTCCGACTCCACTAGCTTGTGCGGCTCTCAACAAACGAGGCCGCGGGCGCGCTATGCGGGAGAAGAGTATGTGCGCGGATTTTTCCAGCTGCTGGAAACAGAGGGTGTGAGCTACTGCATTTTGGGCGGATATGAAACCTTCCCCATGCACATTACCTCCGACATAGACTTCATGGTGAGCCAGGCAGACCTGGCGAGGTTGCTTCCGCTCGTGAAGTCTTTTGGGGACCGCTACGGATTGCGCCTTGTCCAAATCTTCGATCACGAGATTTCCGCGCGCGCCTTTGTGCTGGTAAGGTTTGAGGAAGGTGATGCGATTTATATGTGGTTGGACTCGTCCTCCGACTATCGGCGTAACGGGCAGAAAAGCCTTGACGCCGGTGACACCCTGGCCCGGAGACGCCTTCACCCGCGTGGCTTCTGGATCCCTGCCCCCGCCGATGAGTTCGATTATTACCTCGTAAAAAAAATAGGCAAAGGGGAACTCAACCGGAAGCACGGCAGCCATCTCAGCCAGCTCTATCATGAGGACCCGGAAGGTTGCCGCGCCGCACTCGGCAAACGGTGGCCTCCCGCATCCATCGCGAAGATCTGCGCCGCAGCGGACTGCAACGACTGGTCAATCGTATCGGCTTCGATCCCAGGGCTCGGCAGCGGACTGCTGAACTTCTTGGAGCAACCCAGCACTGCCGCCCGGCTCCTGGAATTCGCGCGAAAATGCCGCCGTGTCCTCGCCCCATCGGGCTGCTGGATTGCCTTGTTGGGTCCGGATGGAAGCGGCAAATCGTCCTTGATCGAAGCTTTGTCCGATGTGGGCCACCTGGCGTTCAGAAAGGTGCACAGCTATCATCTGCGTCCCGAATTGTTGCGCCGCGGAAAAAGTGGAGTTAGAAACACGGTCACGGATCCCCACGCGCTGCCCGCCCGCTCGCTGTTTGTATCGCTGGCAAAGCTGGCCGTGTTCTGGAGCGATTATGTTGGCGGCTATTGGCTGCGGGTCTGGCCGCAAATGGTCGGTTCCACGCTGGTGATCTTCGACCGCTATTACCACGATTTACTGGTGGACTCGAAGCGCTACCGCTATAAGGCGCCGCGCTGGCTGACCCGTTTGGCCGGCCGTTTCGTACCGCTGCCGGATCTGGTTTTCATTCTCGACGCTCCGCCGGAAATACTACAGGCCAGAAAGCGCGAGGTTTCCCCTGAAGAATGCACCCGCCAGCGTGAGGCATACAGAAGACTTGGGGAAGATCTGCAGAGCCGCACGCGGACCGTGGTGATCGATACCTCGCGGCCGCTCGAAGAGAGCGTGCGCGCAGCGGCGGACGAAATCTTTGGCTTTCTTGAGGCGCGCACGGCGCGCCGCTACGGCATCGGTTCCTAGACGTATCGCGCCTGCCCGGCGTGCTTATCTACTCATGGTGGTTGAGTATCTTGTAGCCCCGGGCGTGCACCAGGGCATCGCGCTTGGCCAGTTCGTAATCAGAGGTCACCATCTCGCTCACCATCTCGTCAAAGGTCGTCTTGGGCGCCCAGCCCAGCTTGGCCTTGGCCTTGGCTGCATCGCCCAGCAGGGTTTCCACCTCGGTCGGACGGAAGTAGCGCGGGTCGACGGCGACGATCAGCCGGTTCTGCTCGTCGTAGGCTTTTTCGTCCACTCCCGTGCCCACCCAGCGCAGTTTCATCTCCAGCTTGGCGGCCGCAAGGTTGACGAAGTCGCGCACGCTGTGCTGCTCGCCGGTGGCGATCACAAAGTCCTCGGCCTTGTCCTGCTGCAGCATCAGCCATTGCATCTCGGCGTAGTCGCGGGCGTGTCCCCAGTCGCGCAGCGCAGCCAGGTTGCCCAAAAACAGCGAGCTTTGCAGCCCGGCCTTGATGCGCGCCAGTCCGCGCGTGATCTTGCGCGTCACAAAGGTCTCGCCCCGCACCGGAGACTCGTGGTTGAACAGGATGCCGTTGCAGGCGTAGATGCCGTAGGCTTCGCGGTAGTTCACCGTGATCCAGAAGGCGTAGAGCTTGGCCGCGGCATAGGGAGAGCGCGGATAAAACGGCGTCGTCTCGGTCTGCGGAGTCTGTTGTACCTTCCCGTACAATTCCGAACTCGAGGCCTGGTAGAAACGCGTTGTCTTCTCCAGCCCAAGGATGCGGATCGCCTCCAGCACCCGCAAGGTGCCGATGCCGTCGGCGTTGGCCGTGTACTCGGGCTGTTCAAAGGAGACCGACACGTGGCTTTGCGCCGCCAGGTTGTAAATTTCATCGGGCTGCACCATCTGGATGATGCGCACCAGACTGCTGGTGTCGGTCATGTCTCCGTAGTGCAAAAAGAAGCGGCGGTCCTGCTCGTGTGGATCCTGATAGAGATGATCGATGCGATCGGTGTTGAACAGCGAGCTGCGGCGCTTCACGCCATGGACTTCATAACCTTTGGAGAGCAGCAGCTCGGCAAGATAGCTTCCATCCTGCCCGGTGATCCCGGTGATCAAGGCTTTCTTCATTGGTTGTCGTTCCCGCCCTTGCCTGTAAAATCCCGCTTCCAACCATCCAGCGGATGCCGATGCCGCCGCCTGGCGGAGACCGCCTGCTCGCGCCATCCCTGCCCGCGGCGCGGTCCTGGGACGATCCTCGTCAGCGTTCATGGTGGAGCAATTGGGCTTCGGAATATGGATTCGCAGTCCGGCCGATCCGCGAAAAGCATATCAGCTTCCAGCCTCGATCCAAAATCGGGCGGCGCCGGATTCCGCGCCTCGTACTCTTCCGCCGGCGTGGTTCAGTGCGGCATCCGTGGCGGGTGTCCGGAATCCAATCGCAGTCAGTTACGTCTTCCGGACCCTCGCGATGAGCTGCCTCTTTTCTTACCCCCGGATGCAATCCTCGCGGTACTTTCACGCATCCAAGTTGGGTCCGGCTTGGCGGCACTTCGCCGCCCTCGCAGTTTGCTTTTGGGCGTACAAGTACCAGTGGATGGCAATCTGGATGCAAGTCACCGCTGCGGGTGATAGGCGTCACGGCGCAGCTTGTTGCGCAGGAGATTTAATGCTGTCCCGGATCGAGGGTTCGTCCCTCGAACAAAGGCCTCCGGGCCAACCTTTACCCCAGTGGAGCGGTGGTACGGGTCCGAAGCAGCGTGGTGCGGCGCCTTGCGCACCCTGATGTTTTTCCGCTGCTCCGGCCGTCCCTTTCTCCTTCGTGATAACGGCCCGCCGGGATCCCTTTTGCAGCAACCTGGAGGCGTTATAGATGCCAACCGAAGTCAACATCGCGACCCCCGGATTCAAAAACCCGGCCGGCTACATCGAAGAAGTCCTTGCCCAGGTAAAGGCGAAGAACCCGGCCGAACCGGAGTTTCATCAGGCCGTGCAGGAGGTGTTGGAATCCCTGCGCCCCGTCCTTGACAAACATCCGGAATACCGTGCTTCCCGCATCCTGGAGCGCATCGTCGAGCCGGAACGCGTCATCATGTTCCGCGTGCCGTGGTTTGACGACCATGGCAACATGCAGATCAACCGCGGCTTCCGCATCCAGATGAACAGCGCCATCGGCCCCTACAAAGGCGGTCTCCGCTTCCATCCCTCGGTCAATCTCGGAATCCTCAAGTTCCTCGCCTTCGAGCAGGTCTTCAAGAACTCCCTCACCACCCTTCCCATGGGCGGCGGCAAGGGCGGCTCGGACTTTGATCCCAAGGGCAAGAGCGATCACGAAGTCATGCGCTTCTGCCAGAGCTTCATGACCGAGCTCCAGCGCCACATCGGCCCCGATACCGACGTGCCCGCCGGAGACATCGGCGTGGGTGGCCGCGAAATCGGCTTCCTCTTCGGACAGTACAAGCGCCTGCGCAATGAGTTCACCGGCGTGCTCACCGGCAAGGGACTCAACTGGGGCGGCTCGCTCATCCGTCCTGAAGCCACCGGCTACGGCTGCGTCTACTTCGCCCAGGAAATGCTGAAGTCCCGCAACGATTCGCTGGAAGGCAAGGTTTGCCTGGTTTCCGGCGCCGGCAACGTCGCCCAGTACACGGTCGAAAAGCTCCTCGATCTCGGCGCCAAACCCGTCACCATGTCAGACTCCAACGGCGCCGTCTACGATCCCGATGGCATCGACCGTGAAAAGCTCGCCTGGATCATGGAGATGAAAAACGTGTACCGCGGCCGCATGAGCGACTACGTCAAGCAGTTCAAGCACGCCATCTTCGTCCCCACCGATATGCAGCTCGATCACAATCCGCTGTGGGCGATGAAGGGCGATTGTGCCTTCCCCAGCGCCACCCAGAACGAAATCAACGCCGGGGACGCCGAGAACCTGATCAGGAGCGGCGTCAAGGTTGTAGCCGAGGGCGCCAACATGCCAAGTACGCTGCCCGCGACCCGCCTCTTCCTCGAACATGGCGTCCTCTACGGTCCCGCCAAGGCCGCCAACTGCGGAGGCGTCGCTGTTTCCGGGTTGGAGATGGCGCAGAACAGCCAGCGCATGGCCTGGACCCGCGAAGAGGTCGATCACAAGCTGCACAACATCATGGTCGAAGTCCACCGCAACTGCTTTGATACCGCCGCGCGCTACGGCGCTCCCGGCAATCTCGTCTCTGGCGCCAACATCGCCGGCTTCCTCAAGGTTGCCAACGCGATGATGGACCAGGGACTGGTGTAACCGCACCCTCTGCCGGCTGCCGCCGCGCCAAACCTGGCCGGCGGCAGCCCAGGGTGATCTCCCGGCAGGAAAACGCAATCGCGCCGCCGACACCTGGGCAGACAACCAGCCATCTACGAGCCCACTTCCTCCGGTGCGGCTGCAACGCCGCCTGGCGCTGCAAGGCAGGGCGCTGGGGCGTACTGCGGCACAAAATAACGTTTCCATCCGAGAATTCTCTTCTCGAATAGCTCGTAACTCAGTGCCGCGATGACGAAGGAAGCGGCCGCCAGCACGACAAGGCAGGCGCACTGCACCACGGCGGCATCCCCTGCGTTGCGAGCTGACAGTCTGGAAATCAGGAATGTATTTGCCAGACCCAGGATGGGGACGTGAAAGACATAAATCCCATAGCTGTAAACGCCAATCGGGGCCAGGAAGCGCGATTGCAGCAGCTTCTGCATCCATGAACTGTCGGCTTCCGTGTGCGCGGCAAGCAGAACCAGCGCACCAAATCCCAGGGCCAGCAGGGTATAGCCGCCGTACAGGAGAAAGAGACGGATGGCGTCTTCCATGGCGTGAGGAACGGCGGGAGACAGGCCGTAGATCAGTGTCTTCACCGGTAGCGGGAAGAACAACATTGCAGAAAAGGCGAGTGGGAATGAGCCAATCCCGAGGATTGCAATCCACGGCAGCCATTTGCGGATTCGCAGCATCAGCTTGGGATCCCGGAAAAAGTACGCGCACAGGGCTCCGATGAAGAGTCCGTCCAGCCTGCAAATGGTGGCCAGAGCGATTTCCACGGACTGCGGCGGGACCAGCATTTGCACGCCGACGTGCGCGGCCCACGCCAGCCGAATGATTGCCGACAGCCCGGCAACGATACCGGCAATCCAGGGAATGGCGCGGGGCCGGACCAGCCAGACGGTAAGGGGCCAGACAAAATAGAATTGCTCCTCGATGGCGAGTGACCAGAAGTGCGCGAGAATGCTGCCAAAACCCGGGCCCCATTGCGCCTTCCAGAGTCCGGTCCAATTGGTCAGGAAACAAAAGTAGACCCAACGATCCTCGGGCAGCGGAACCAGGGAAGCAATCACCTGGGCGTGTTGCGCATGGATGTTGGTGAGAACCTGGCTGCCGGCGATGATGCCTATGAGAACCAAATAGTAGAGCGGAAAAATTCGCAGAATACGGCGCGTGTAAAAGCCGCGGAAGTAATTGCTGGCTTCGCGGGTATCCAGCAGAATTCCAGTAATCAGAAATCCTGAAAGGACAAAGAAAAGGTCCACTCCCACCCAACCCTGCCATACGTAAGACTGGATATAGAAGGTAGTACGGCCCACCACGGGAATGAAGTTCTTGGTGTGATGGAAGAAGACAAGAGTGACTGCGATGGCGCGCAGTCCGTCAAGCGACCGGAGTTTGCGGCCAACAATGGCGGTGGGATGGGAAACCGGCATGACGGGAGGCGAATTAGCCAACGCACACCGCCCGCTCCCGCTGGTGTGCACGTTCCCCGGGCTGAATCGCTGAGATCAAGGGCGGCTGGAACATGTGCGATGCTAGTAAGCCCATGTACGAACCTTCTGTGCCATGAGTCACATGATGGTGTGACGAATGCTCTACCGCGAAGGATACCCCAGGGGGCCGCGGTTTGCATTCGTAAAACTCCAAGGGGGCGGGAATCGACGGCCGGTGTTACGCTCCGCCCATGTTTCCCGCTGGCGCGGCCCGCCCGCGCCTTATACTATGTTGCGCGGGTCAATCCGCTGGTCTTTCGCAGGCCACACCATGCCGCCCTTCGAGACTTCCAAGCTCTTCGCCGATCCCGAGCGCCTCTTCGAGGGCTTCGAAAATCTCATGCCCTTCCGGGTGCAGGACATCCTGCTCGTCTCCAGCCTCTACGATTCTTTCATCCTGCGCGAAGACGGACGCCTCAACGAGTTGCTCATCGGCCAGTCCATCGAGCTCCATCTCCAGCACACGCCGGAGATCACCCACGTTTCCACGGCCGCCGAGGCGCTGGAACTGGCGCGCTCCCAGCCGCGTTACAACCTCATTGTCTGTAACGTCCATCTCATTGACATGGACTGTCTCGAACTGGCCGCCGCCGTGCGCCGCGCCGGATTGGACATTCCCGTCGCCGTCCTCGCCTTCGATCACCAGGAGGCTTCGGCCTTGCTGGCGCGGCGTCCCCTGGCGGGCATCGAGCAGGTTTTCCTCTGGCAGGGGAACCCGCACCTGCTGCTGGCCATCGTCAAGTCCATCGAAGACAAGCGCAACGTCGAGCACGACACCCTCAAAATGGGGGTTCCCATCGTCCTTGTCGTGGAGGACGACGTGCGCTATTACTCCGCCCTGCTGCCGGAGATTTACACCGCGCTCATCACCCAGTCCCGCCGCATCCTCAGCGAGGGTTACAACCTCGCCCACAAGCTGGTGCGTATGCGCGCCCGCCCCAAGATTCTCCTCGCCCAGGATTACGAGAGCGCCATTGCCATTGTCGAGCGCTATCGCGGCTACTTGTTCGGCGTCGTCTCCGATGTCGAATTTCCCCGCGCCCGCCACCTCGATCCCGAGGCGGGGTTTGATCTGGCGCACCTGGTCCGCCGCGCCATTCCAGACATTCCCGTGGTCCTCCAGTCCAGCGATTCGCGCTTCCAGGCGCGGGCCAACGGCGAGGGCTTCGCCTTCCTGCGCAAGGGATCAGACACCCTGCTGGCCGACATGCGCCAACTCCTCACCCATGAGTTTGCCTTTGGCGATTTCGTCTTCCGCCTTGCCAACGGCGCCGAGGTCGGCCGCGCCAGCGATCTGGATGCCATGGAGTCCCAACTGCGCCACATCCCCGTCGAGTCGCTCATCTTCCACGCCGAGCGCAACGACATTTCGCACTGGCTCATCGCCCGCACCGAGTTGGCCCTGGCGGAAAAGCTGCGTCCCCGCCAGCTCGTCGATTACCAGGATGCCGAGGCCTTGCGCGCCCATTGCCTCCAGACCATCCTCGACTATCGCCGGGAGCAGAAGCAGGTTCTCGTGGGCGATTTCCAGCCCGCTCACTTCCGTCCCTCCGGCGGATATTTTCTGCGCTTCGGCCTGGGCTCGCTCGGAGGCAAGGCGCGTGGCCTTACCTTTGTCCGCCACCTGCTGCACAAGTACAATGTCAGCCAGCGTTTTCCCGGCGTCAGGGTCTCGGTGCCCAACACCCTGGTCCTGGCAACCGATCTTTTCGAGCAGTTCCTCGCCGAGAACAATCTCGAGTCGTTTGCCATCCACTGCACCGATGACCGCCAGTTGCTGGACCAGTTTCTTGCCGCGGTTTTGCCGCGCGGGCTGCGCGCCGCTCTGGCCGCCTTTCTGCGCGAAATCCGCGTTCCCCTCGCCGTCCGCTCTTCCAGCCTGCTGGAGGATTCCCAGTATCAGCCCTTCACCGGAGTCTATGACACGTTCATGCTCGCCAACCGCGATGCGGAACTTGACACCCGCCTGGAACAGCTCAATGAAGCCATCAAGCGCGTCTACGCGTCCACCTTCTCGCAACACGCCAAGGCATACATTCGCGCCACCCCGTTCCGCCTGGAAGAAGAGAAAATGGCTGTCATCATTCAGGAGGTCGTCGGCGACGCTCATGGCGCCCGTTACTACCCGGACTTTTCCGGCGTAGTCCGCTCGCGCAACTTCTATCCCTCGCCACCCACCCAGCCCAATGACGGCATCGCCGCCGTCGCTCTTGGCCTCGGCCGGACGGTCGTCGATGGTGGAAAGTCGCTTTCGTTCTGCCCCCGCTATCCCCGCCACATGATCCAGTTCTCTTCCGTGGAAGACATCCTGCGCAACTCGCAAACCGAGTTCATGGCGCTTGACCTGGAACCGGCCAGCGCCACTCCCGCCACCCCCGGATCGTCCTCCCAAGAGGCGCCACCTCCGGATCCGCCGGCCCATCTGCGCTACGTCCAATCCCATCGGCGCTTGCGGTCGCATGACGGCGTCGAGCGTCTGCGCGAGCGTGCCTATTCACTGCGCGATGCCGAGGCCGACGGCACCCTGCACTACGTCGCGTCCACCTACTCGCGCGATAACGATGCCATCTATGACGGCCTCAGCCGTCCCGGCGCCCGGGTTGTCACCTTCGCGCCCATCCTCAAGCACAATGTTTTCCCGCTCCCCGCCCTGCTGGACTACCTCCAGAAACTCGGCGCCGATGCCCTTGGCCGCCCCGTTGAGATCGAGTTCGCCGTCCGCATGCCCAGCACCATGGAGCCCGCCGACCTTGGCTTTCTGCAGATGCGTCCGCTCATCTGCTCGCGTGAAACCGAAGACCTCGCCATTGAATCCTTCGAGCCTTCCAGCATTCTCTGCCGCAGCTCCCACGTTCTCGGCAACGGCCGCATCGAAGACCTGCGCGACGTGGTCGTGGTCGATTACGAGAGCTTCCATCGCGCCAACAGCGTCCAGGTCGCCGAGGTCGTAGCCCGTCTCAACGCTCAACTGGAGGCTGCCGCCACCCCGTACATCCTCATCGGCGTGGGCCGCTGGGGTTCCAAGGATCCATGGCTGGGCATTCCCGTCACCTGGGACCAGGTTTCCGGTGCGCGCGTCATCGTCGAGGCCGGCTTCCGCGACTTCCGCGTTACCCCGTCGCAGGGCAGCCATTTCTTCCAGAACCTCACGGCTTTCCGCATCGCCTACTTCACCATCAATCCCGACCTCGGCGAGGGCCTCGTCGACTGGGCGTGGCTTGCCGCTCAGCCCGCCGTCGAGCAGATCGGCTCCGTCCGTCACCTCCGCCTCGCGTCTCCCCTCTTCGTCGCCATCAGCGGCGTCCGCGGCGTCGGCGTCATCCTCAAACCGGAGTCATAATCCAGACATGACTTGATGTCTCCATTTCCCAATCCTGGGGGCTGCGCTATAATCGGTGCACTGCCAGGGGTGGACCACATCCGCCCTCTTTTGGCGAATGTGGGTAGCAGAAAACAACAACGGGGCCGGCATCTGCCCGCAATCACCGTGGGATCGAATCCGCGCCCGCAGCGCAGCATACAAATTCAAGTGGAGGACATTCTCGTGGCTCCCCAGCTCACGCCCGTATTGACCGACTTCAAAGTAGCTGACCTTTCTCTCGCCGAGTGGGGCCGCAAGGAAATCTCCATCGCCGAAGCTGAAATGCCCGGCCTCATGGCCATCCGCCGGAAGTATTCCGCGGAAAAGCCGCTCCAGGGCGTGCGCATCACCGGCTCGCTCCACATGACCATCCAGACCGCCGTCCTCATTGAAACCCTGGTCGAGCTTGGCGCCAGCGTGCGTTGGGCAAGCTGCAACATTTTCTCCACCCAGGATCATGCGGCTGCCGCCATCGCCCAGACCGGTGTTCCGGTCTTCGCCTGGAAGGGCGAGTCGCTGGAAGAATATTGGGATTGCACCTACCGCGCCATCAGCCACCCAGGCGGGGTGGGTCCCGAACTGGTCGTCGATGACGGTGGCGACGTAACCCTGCTCATCCACAAAGGCTACGAGCTGGAGAGCGGTTCCGATTGGGTCAACACTCCCTCCACGTCGCACGAGGAGCTGGTCATCAAGGCTCTGCTCAAGAAGATCTTCGCCGCCAACCCGAAACGTTGGCATCAACTGGTCGCCGCCTGGCGCGGCGTCTCTGAGGAGACCACCACCGGCGTCCATCGCCTCTACCGCATGAAGGAAGAGGGAACGCTGCTGGTTCCCGCCATCAACGTCAACGACTCGGTCACCAAGTCCAAGTTCGATAATCTCTACGGCTGCCGTGAGTCGCTCGCCGACGGCATCAAGCGCGCCACCGACGTCATGGTTGCCGGTAAAGTCGCAGTCATCTGCGGACACGGAGACGTAGGCAAGGGCTCGGCGCAGTCGCTGCGCGGCATCGGCGCGCGCGTCATCGTCACGGAAGTTGATCCCATCAACGCCCTCCAGGCCGCCATGGCCGGCTACCAGGTCACCACCATCGAGGAAACCCTCGGTATCGGCGATATCTACGTCACCTGCACCGGCAACGTGGACATCATCTCCCTGGAGCACATGCAGCGCATGAAGGATCAGGCCATCGTCTGCAACATCGGGCACTTCGACAATGAAATCGAGGTCGATCGCCTCAACGATGCTCCCGGAGTCGTCCGCACCAACATCAAGCCCCAGGTGGACATGTACACCTTCCCCGACGGCCACTCTATCTTTTTGCTGGCCGAAGGCCGCCTGGTCAACCTCGGCTGCGCCACCGGACATCCCAGCTTCGTCATGTCCAACAGCTTCTCCAACCAGACCCTCGCCCAGATCGATCTCTGGAAGAACCGCGACACCTACGCCATCGATGTCTACACCCTTCCCAAGAAGCTCGATGAAGAGGTCGCCCGCCTGCATCTGGAGAAGATCGGCGTTAAGCTCACCACCCTTACCCAGAGACAGGCCGACTACATTGGTGTTCCCGTCGCCGGTCCCTACAAGCCGGATAGCTACCGCTACTAGCGCCGGGCCAGTCAATTTCAAGGGAGCCAGTCCTCCGGTTGTTCCGGTAGGGCTGGCTTCTTCGTTGTGGCTCGCAATAGCGCTGTCCTGACGGCCATCCTTGGGAAACTATTGCTCGTCACAATCAGCTTCTCCGGTTTCGATCGAATGGACAGCCTTTTGAAAGATCACAGGTGACCCACCCGCCCCGTCCAGTGATAGGGCGGCGCCCAGGCGGCGAGCGTATAACGTCGTTGCCAACCGGATCAACTTCGTGTAGCATCCTCTGCAATATCAAGGTAAGTTGCAACAACTTATAGTGTTGCAACCGCGTGATTGCGTAATTGCAAACGACTAGAATAAGCGGCTCAGTCTTACCGGATATTCACGCAGTGGTTACCAATTCATGAAGTCTATAAGCAGGAGCCCCGGTCTTGCCCGGATAAGGGATCACATTTGCAACTTTTTCTTGCGCTATGATGCCCAAACAGACCCTATTGTTATTCGCCTTGCTCCTCGCAGGTCTCACCCACCCCGCCATATCCATGGCCCAGGACTTAAAGGCCCAATTTTCGGATGCAACCTCACTTCCCGCTCAACCAGCTGATTTCAACCGGGACATCTATTACAGAAACAAGCTCGAATTCTCCCTTGAAACGGGAGTACTTCCCATCAATATTCCGTTTGTTTTCGACGCTTTCGTAGGCGGCGATTACTCGCAGAATCCTCTTCATTACACCCTGGTACCCATCTTCCCTTCGCTGCGGTGGCAGATGGGTAAAATAAGCGGTCCCGGGGTCCTGCGCGGCAATACCGATTTAACGGTAACCCTGTCCTTGACGGCGATTCCGAGGGGGCCCGAAAAAGTATATGGCGCTTTCGATCTGGGTGTACGGCGTAATTTTGTTCAACGTAACTGGAGGACTGTTCCCTATTTTGAGACACGCGTCGGCGCCGGGTTCATTGACGCGCAGGGTCCCCATGGCAACAAACTCGCGCAGGGACAGGATTTCACCTTTACTCTCATGGTAGGCACGGGTGCGCGATACAACTTTAATCCCCGCTACAGCATGGCAGTTGGCGTCACATACATGCACATCTCCAACGCCTATCTATCCGAACCGAAGTATGTGGACAACGGAATCAATGTTTGCGGTCCAATTGTCGGGTTCAATGTGCGTTTAGGCAAACCCCCCCCAAAATCTGAGCCATAGCCTCGGCGGGTAGTCCACACAAACCTCTTTTGTCTGAGTTGGGTTGTCGGCCGGTGGCTCACATCCACCTGCCTTTGGCGAATGTGGGATTCTAGCCGCTGCGGTGTTACGATTCATAAATCAGATATGGACCCAGCCTTCTGGCATTCCCGCAAGGTTTTCCTCACCGGGCACACCGGCTTCAAGGGCAGTTGGCTCGCCTTCTGGCTGCTCTCGATAGGAGCCGACGTCTGCGGCTACGCGCTCGACCCTCCCACCGAGCCAAGCCTCTATCGCCTCCTTGACCTTGACCGCCAGCTCCGGTCCATTCGCTCCGACATGCGCGACCTCGCCGCCCTGGAATCCGCCATGCGCGGCTTCGCTCCCGAGGTTGTCATCCACATGGCGGCGCAACCGCTTGTGCGTCTCTCCTACGAGCAGCCGGTGGAGACCTACGCCGTCAACGTCCTCGGCACCGTCCATCTGCTCGACGCCGTTCGCCGCACGCCCAGCGTCCGCGCCGTCATCGTCGTCACCAGTGACAAGTGCTACGAAAATCAGGAGTGGCACTGGCCTTATCGCGAGCACGAGCCCATGGGCGGACACGATCCCTACAGCAGCAGCAAAGGCTGCGCCGAGCTGGTCACCGCCGCCTATCGCCGCTCCTTTTTTGAGCCCGGCCGCCATTCGCAGCACCAGGTCGCCGTTGCCTCCGCCCGCGCCGGCAACGTCATCGGCGGCGGCGACTGGGCACTGGACCGCCTTGTCCCGGACATCGTACGCGCCTTCGCCGCCGCTGAGCCGGTCATCATCCGCAATCCCGAGGCCGTCCGTCCCTGGCAGCACGTCCTGGAGCCGCTGGCCGGATATCTCGACCTCGCCGAGCGCCTCATCACCGGCGGCGCCGCTTTTGCCGAAGCCTGGAACTTCGGCCCCGCCGAATCCGATGCTCGCCCCGTCCGCTATCTCGTCTCCGAGCTGGCGCGTCTCTGGGGAGACGCTGCCACCTGGCGATCTGTTGAGCCGGAACAACTTCACGAAGCGCACATGCTGCGCCTCGACTCCTCCAAGGCCCATGCCCGGCTCGGCTGGAGCCCGCGCTGGACTCTCGCCGAGGCCCTTGCCAACACCGTCCACTGGTACAAACAATTTTACTGCGGCCAGGACGTACGAGCCCTTACCCTCGGTCAGATACAATCATTTATGCAAGTAAAACTTGAATCCACGCCAGATGTGAGCGCATGACAACGGAAGAACTGCGCCGGCAAATCCTCCTGCTGGTCACCGAATACACCCGGCAGCGCCACGCTCCGCAAGCCTTCGTCCCCGGCGAAAGCGTCATCCCTGCTTCCGGCAAGGTTTTCGGCGCCGAGGAGGTCTGCAACGCCGTCGATGCGTCGCTTGATTTCTGGCTTACCACGGGACGCTTCAATGCCGAGTTCGAGCGCCGCCTCGCCGAGTTTCTCGGCGTCCGCTGGGCTGTCACGGTCAACTCCGGTTCCTCGGCCAACCTGCTCGCCATTGCCGCGCTTACCTCGCCCAAGCTTGGCGCCCGTGCCCTGGCTCCAGGCGATGAGATCATCACCGTCGCCGCCGGCTTTCCCACCACGGTCAACCCGGCGGTGCAGTACGGACTCATCCCCGTCTTTGTCGATGTTGATATCCCCACTTACAACATTCAGCCCGCCGCCATCCGGGCCGCCATCACGGCAAAGACCCGTGCCATCATGGTCGCCCACACCCTCGGCAATCCCTTCAATCTCGCCGAGGTCCTGGCCATCGCCAAAGAGCACAATCTCTGGCTCATCGAGGATTGTTGCGACGCCCTCGGCTCGCGTTACAACGGCCAGCTCGTCGGCTCCTTCGGAGACATTTCCACCCTCAGCTTTTATCCCGCCCACCACATCACCATGGGCGAAGGCGGCGCCGTCTTCGCCAATGACAACCAGCTCAAGGTGCTCATCGAATCTTTCCGCGACTGGGGACGCGATTGCTGGTGCGATCCCGGCAAGGACAACACCTGCGGCAAGCGGTTCCAGTGGCAGCTCGGCGATCTCCCCTTCGGCTACGACCACAAGTACGTCTATTCGCACATCGGCTACAACCTCAAGATCACCGATTTCCAGGCCGCCGTCGGCCTCGCCCAACTGGATCGCGCCGAAGGCTTCATCGCGCAGCGCCGCGCCAACTTCGCCTATCTGCACGCTTGCCTCAAGCCCTTCGAGGAATTCCTCATTCTGCCGGAGGCCACGCCCAACTCCGACCCCTCCTGGTTCGGATATCCCATCACCGTGCGTCCCGGCGCGCCGTTCTCCCGCCTCGACCTGCTGACCTTCTACGACGCCGCCAAAATTGGCAGCCGCCTGTTGTTCAGCGGAAACCTCACCCGCCAGCCCGCCTACAAAGACGTTTCCTACCGCGTCTCCGGCTCCCTCGCCAACACCGATCTCATCATGAACCAGACCTTCTGGCTCGGCATCTATCCCGGCATCACCCAGGAGATGATGAACTTCGTCGCCGCGCAAACCGCGGCCTTCATCAAGACCGCCCGCGCGCGTACGGTGAAGACCCTCTGAGCAGGGAAGCGGCGGCCAGAATTTGACCTGCCGGCCCCGTGGCCGTTGCCAGCCGCGACCACCCATCCGCCGCACGCTCACTTTCTCCGGTGATTGCCATCACCGCGCAGCTTTTGCTGCCGGAGTTCTAATCCCGTCACGGTTCAGGAGGTTTCCATGCTTGTCGTTGAAAGCGATGCCGCCACGATTCTGGTTTGCCGCGTGTGCGGTGGTCCAATCCGTCCAGGGCAGCCCTTCATTTTCCGCGGCGAGCAGCCAATGCACTCCGAATCAGGCGACTGCGATCCCGATGAGGGTTGGAATCCGCCCATGGATACCGAGTAGCTTCCCGCAGACGCTCCCGTCCGTATTTGCAGTCTCGTGACCCATCTCGCGGCTTCAAGCTGGTAGCATAGGAGACGACGCTCTTTACGGGAATTATGACTTGGACGTTCTAACCACTCCCTCATCGCGCAGGATTGCCTGGACTGCGGTTTTTTTCTTGTTTCTAGCCGTCTATCTCGGCTCGGCCTTTTCGCCCGCGCTGATGGACGACGTGGACACCTCTCACGCCGAGGCTGCCCGCGAGATGCTCACCCGCGGCGACTACGTCACCCTGCACATCAATGGCGTCCGCTACCTGGAAAAAGCTCCCCTCATGTACTGGCTGGTTGCGGGATGCTATCGCATCTTCGGCGTCCATGAATTTGCCACCCGCCTGCCCACGGTCCTCGCCATGGGACTGCTCGTCCTGCTCGCCATGGTCTGGGGCAGCCGCGCCTTCGGTCCCCGCGCCGGAGTCTACACCGGACTGTTCACCACCACCGCGGTTGGATGTTTTCTCTTCACCCGCGTACTCATCCCGGAGGCGATTCTCAGCCTCCTGATCGCCGCCGCCTTCTACTGCCTGGTGGACGCCCTGGACCGTCCCAACTCGCGTTGGAGCTGGTATGGCGTCTACGTCATGCTGGCCCTGGCCACGCTTACCAAGGGACTGCTCGCCCTGGTCGTCATCGGCATCACCCTGGTTGCCTACCTGGCCATCACCGGGGAATGGCGGCGCTGGCGCGAGTTCCATCTTTTCTCCGGACTGCTGCTGTTCTTCGTCATCGCCGCTCCCTGGCACATCCTGGCCGGCCTGCGCAATCCCGCCGTCGGAGACCACCCCGGCTTCTTCTGGTTCTACTTCGTCAACGAACATTTTCTGCGCTTCCTGGGCAAGCGCATTCCAAAGGATTACAACAAGCTCCCCGGCTATCTCTACTGGTCGCTGCACCTGGTCTGGCTGTTTCCCTGGAGTCTCTACCTGCCCCTGGCGCTGCGCCGCCTGCTGCGGGATCTGCGCCGCGCCCGCACCGCGTCCCCCGGTGGCCCACATCCGCCTTCGTCTGGCCAATGTGGGGACCGCACCGGGCTCGACTTCCGCGCCCGCACCCGTTGGATCGCCGTCCTCTGGGCCAGCGTCACCCTGCTCTTTTTCGCCCTCTCGACCAATCAGGAGTACTACACTTTTCCCGCCTATCTCGCGCTCTTCCTGCTCTTTGCTTCCGCTCTTTCCGAGGAACAGGAGGAAGGCCGTCAACCCTGGCTGCTGGCGACCGCGGCCGTCAGTGTTGGGGTGCGACTGCTGTTTGCCGCCGTCCTCATCAGCGGGCTGTGGTCCTCGCGGCACCTGGCCTTCGTGCCGGATATCGGCGAAGTTCTCACCCGCACCAATCTGGAACTCGACACGCTCTCCATGGGCCACGTCCTGAATCTCACCGCGCAATCCTTTGCCGCCCTGCGCTTCCCGGCCATTCTCGCCGTCCTCGCCCTGGTTCTCGGCTCGCTGGCCGAAATCCTTCTCTGCCTCCGCCGCAAATACTTTGCCGCCACCTGGGCGCTCGCCATCAGCATGACGGTGTTTCTCATCGCCGCCCACGTTGCTCTCATACGCTTCGATCCCTATCTCAGCTCGCATGTCCTGGCCGTCCGCATGGAACCCCAACTCCAGCCGCAGGATCGCGTCCTCATCTACACCGATCAGTCTTTTGGTTCTTCCTTGCTTTTTTATCTCCACCGTCCCATCTGGCTGGTCAATGGGCGCAGCTCTTCCATGTGGTTTGGTTCCACTTTCCCTGACGCGCCTCACATCTACCTCGACGACGCCGATCTCGTCCGTCTCTGGAACTCCGGCACCAGGGTTTATCTCTTTGTGCCGCAGCACGAGCGCGCCAAGGTCGAAGCACTGCTGGGGTCTCCCAGGATTTTCGCTGAAAGTTCCGGCAAGGCCGTCTACATCAATCACTAGAGCAGTTCCAAAGTAGATGGCTACGTCCCAGTGTCGGCCTTCGTGCCCGAGACGCAGATGCGCCGGGCGCGCCCGCGGCATGTGGCCTTGAGACACATGTGCGGAAGAGGGATGCGTGGGATCATGTACGTGCCGGGATACAGTGCCCGCAGCAGGTGTGCGGAAGAGGCAATTTTTTATAGCAGTTTATCCTGAGCGAAGCGAAGAACCACTGCAAAGCTCAAGTATTCACTCCGGCCCAAGAGGTATTTCAGCCACGGAACGCCTTTGGCTGCCGGGGGTCATCCCCTGAGGAATTCCCCCGGCTCTCTTACACGTTTTCAATACGCACAACGTTGCCGTCGCGGTCCCGCATCCGCACCCGGCCATCGCCGATCAGTTCAAAGCGTCCGTCGCGCCAGCTTATCTTGCGGCTCACGTAGCTCGCCGTCCAGATGGCAAAACCCAGCACGTCGCGCACCGCGTACAGCCACGGCCGCCGCAGGCACTCGCGATCCCGCGTGATCCCCCATCCAATTGCCAGTGCCTCAATGCTGCGATTCAGCACCGACCAGCCCAGCACCGCCGCTCCCAGCGCCGCGTGTCCCAGCATCGCCCCGGCCAGCAGGGCCAGCAGGCCGGATGGCACCGCATACACCAGTCCCGATCCCAAATGTCCCAGCGGGCGCGATCTCCTGGTGCCCGCCGCCCAGCGCACCTGCCGCTGCCACATTCGCTTGAAGCTCATCGGCGGAACTACGTGCGCGATGACGTGGCGCGAGATGGCAATCTCGAAGCCCTTGGCCGCAATGAACTTTCCAATCACAAAGTCGTTGGAGAAATACTCGCCGATGGCCGCGTAGCCGCCGATGGCCGCCAGCGCATCGCGCCGCACCACGATGGTGGGTCCCAGGCCAAACTTCATCCCCTCCAGCCAGTTCGCAATCACCACTCCGGCGGTCATCTCCACGCTCATGCCGATGGCGTCCATTCCCGACCAGAAGCCGCCCCGGTTCAGTCCGCGATAGACGCAGGTCAGCATTCCCGTCTTACGGTGCAGCAGCGGCGGAACCACCTGGCGCAGATAGTCGCCCGTCACAATGACATCGCTGTCGCTGGTCACCAGGATCTCGCCGCGCGCCACCTCCGCCATCCGGTAGAACGAATACGCCGGAGGATTCGCCCACGGCGGCTCCCCGTTCAACACAATCTGCGAATCCCGTTCCGGATGCCGCGCCATCACCCGCCGCGCTACTGCAATCGCCGCGTCGTCCTCGTGGTCCACCGCAAACAGCACTTCGAACGCGGGGTATCGCTGGGTGAAAAAGCTCTCCAGGTTTTCTTCCAGTTGCGGTTCCAACCCGTGCAGCGGCTTTAGCAGGGAAACAAACGGAAGCTGCGCGTCGGCGAGGGTGGCTTCAAATGCCTCCTGCTCCCTGGCAATGGCGTGAAACCGCCGCGTGCCCAGCAGCGCCATTCCCAGGAATACGCTGGAAGACAGCGTGCCCATTGCTGCAACCGCGGCGATCGAAATTGCCAGCCACTCCATAGCTCTTATCTTCTATCTTTCCGCCGCCGCATCGTGTTGCACAATGAAGCGCGCCGCTGCTGCCAGGTCGTCAAACACATAATCGGGAGCCGCGCCGTAGCGCTGGTCCCGTCCGCCGATGCCGGTACGCACCAGCACCGGGCGCACGCCGCAATTGTATGCCGTCTGCACGTCGCCGGTGCGGTCGCCGATCAGCCAGCTTGCGCCCAGGTCAAGATTCAAGTCGCTGGCCGCCTGGCGCACCATGCCGCCGCCCGGCTTGCGGCACTCACACTCGAATTTCAGCTCCGGCCGTTCGCCCTCAAAGCCCTTGTCCGGATGATGCGGACAATGATAAATGCCGTCCAGGAAAGCTCCTTCGCGGCTCAACTCCATCTCCATGTGGTCATGGATGCGCCGCAGTCCCGCCGTGGTCAGGTCGCCGCGCGCAATCACCGGCTGGTTCGTAATCACCACCATCCGGTAGCCCGCTTCGCGCAGCCTCCGGATGGCCGCCGCCGAGCCCGGGATCAGCTTCATCTGCTCGGGGCGGGTCAGGTAGGAGATTTCTTCGTTGATGGTGCCGTCGCGGTCCAGGAAAATCGCCGGACGTCGCACCTCCAGGCTGCTACGCCCGACCACGCCGGAGCGCACATCCGCTTCCACCCGCTCCAACCGTTCCGGCGTGCCCGCGTCTTTGATGTACTCCGGGCTGCGGTATCCGTGCAGATGCACCTGCTCCCGCAGCCACCGCGGGAACACATCCTTGGCAAAATCCAGCCCCGCCGCGGGCACCGCAACTGCGCGCAGCGCCGAAGCTTTCAGAACGTACAACGCCGCGTTGACCTGGTTCGGCAACACTTCGCCCGCCGGGTGGGGATAGCCATGGATCGCGATCACGCGCCCGTGTTCATCGCTCTCCACCAGGTCGGAATCCTGCGGATGATCGTTGGGATGGAGAAACAGCGTGGCCACCGCGCCGCTGGCCGTGTGGGCCGCATAAAAGCGGGTCAGGTCCACGTTCACCATGGTGTCGCCGTAGAGCACCAGGAATTCGTCCGGCAGTTGATCCAGGGCCGCCACCACCGCGCCCGCCGTGCCCAGCGGCGCCGCTTCCACAATGCAGCGGACCGCGAGCCCCCAGCGCTCTCCGTTGCCGCAGAACTCCGTGGTGGCCGCCGCGCCATAGCCGCACAGAACCGTCACCTGCTCCACATGGTGCCGCGCCAGCAGCTCGAACTGATACTCCAGCAGGGCCTTGCCGTTCACCGTCACCAGCGCCTTCGGCAATCCCTGGCTAAGCGTGGCGAGCCGGGTGCCTTTGCCGCCGGCCAGTATGACTGCTTTCACGTTCCGTGCCTTTCTTTTGCCCGCTCGCCTTACAGCCCGGAATGGGTTTGGAACGCTTCGTCCCCGCGCTCCGGGTCCAGCGTCGTCGGATTGTAGAAAACGATCTTGCTGCCCTCGCGCTCAAAGCTGAAGGGAACCTGGCGCAACCCGCCGAGGGACCGCTTCACCGCCGCCTGCCGTTCCCGGGGCACATACAGCAGCAGAAAACCGCCGCCGCCCGCGCCCAGAATCTTTCCCCCCAGCGCCCCCGCTTGGCGAGCAGCCTCGTACCAGCCATCGATGGCCGCATTGGTGATGCCGTCCGTCAGGCTGCGTTTCAGCAGCCAGCTTTCGTGCAGAATTTCACCCACTCCGTCCGGGTTGCCGCCTTCCAACTCCCGCCGCAACGCGTGCGCCAGCTCCACCATGCGATGCATCTTCTCGATGGCCGCGTGCTGTTCGCCCAGCACCTGTGTCTGCTCTTTCAGAATCTCCGCCGCGCTGCGGGTAATTCCCGTGTAGAACATCAGCAGGTTGCGCTGCAACTCTTCCAGCGTCTGGGTGCGGCAGATCAAGGGTTCCACCTTCACCGAACCGTCGGGATGGAAGTGGTACATGCGCAGATCGCCAAACGCCGCCGCAAACTGGTCCTGCTTGCCAATGGGATCGCCGCACAGGTTGATCTCCACGTGGCACGCCTGTTCCGCCAGAACCTGCGGCGAAACGTGCCGTCCCTGGTAGGCATACAGCCCGTTCAACAGTCCCACGGTGAACGAGCTGGACGAGCCCAGCCCACTGCCCTTGGAAGGAATGTCGGCGTGCGAGGTGATTTCGATTCCTTGCCGCGGCCCCAGCATTTCCAGGCAGTGGCGCACAATCGGGTGCCGGATTTCCGCCACTCGTTCCACTTCCTCGGTGCGCGAGTAGCCAATCCGGATATGGTGGTCGAACTTGGTTTGCAGGGTCAGGTAGACGTACTTGTCGATGGTGACGCTCACCACCGCTCCGCCATGCTCGCGGTAATAGCTCTCAATATCGCTACCGCCTCCGGCAAAGCTCAGGCGGCAGGGAGTTTTACTGATGATCATGCCGATCTAGTCCGCAACCTGCGCCCGCGCCAGCAGCGGGATTGCGCGCTTCAAGTCCACCAGTGCGTGAATCAGCGCCGTGTGCGCCACTTCCACAATGCCGTATTCGGAAACTCCCACGTGGAAGTTCACCTCGCCTAGCGTGCGTAGCGGATTATCCGCCCGGAAGCCGCTGACGGTGATCACCCGGCAGCCAATCTCACGCGCCACTTCCACCGCGCGGAGTATGTTCGGCGACGAACCCGAGCTGGAGATGGCAAACAACACGTCGCCCCGGCGCGCGTGAAACTCCAGTTGCTTGGCGAAGACCTCCTCGTAGCCAAAGTCGTTGCCCAGGCAGGTCAGCGCCGCCGCGTCGTTGAAGCACATGGCCGCCATGCCGCCGTTCTTGCTGAAATCGATCGCCATATGGCTGGCAATGCCGGCCGAGCCGCCGTTGCCGATGAACATCAGTTTGCCGCCGCGCTCGGTTGCTTCCAGGGCAATTTCCAGGGCGCGCTCATAGGCCTCGGCACGGTCCAGGATACGTCCCTGGACCCCGGTGCATTGAATCTTCGCCAGAGCGTCGCACAGCTCTTCAAAATACAGGTCCACGTGACTTTTCAAACGTAGCCCTCCCGTGGGCTTATCAAACTAGGGTTTCCGTGCCGTTCTTTACCTGCATTATATAGTACGGCTGTTGTTCGCAGGGTGCGGAAAACAGGGGAATTGATCGCTTTCCGGGCAGGCGGCGATCCCGGCACGGCCGCCCGGCAACCGCTCCGGTTCTTCCTGCCCTAACTCCGCTGTGGTATATTCACGCCGTCCCGGGAGGCAACATGCCACCGAAACTTGCGTGCTTCGCCATCATTTTTCTCACCGCGTTCGCCCTCGCGCAGCAACCCGGAGTGCCCGCCACGCCCGCGGCCGGTCACCCGCACGTGGCCCAGGCGCCCCCATCGCCCGAAAAGATATGGTCAGACCTCATGGACGGCAACCGGCGCTTCGTGGCCGGCAAACTGAAACCCCACGCCGTCGTCCGCCTGCGTCAAGCGCTGGCCAAATCACAGCACCCGAAAGCCATGGTGCTGAGCTGTTCCGACAGCCGCGTACCTCCGGAGTCGGTTTTTGACCAGACCTTGGGTGACCTTTTCGTCGTGCGTGCAGCCGGAAACATCGCAGGTCGATTGGGACTCGCCAGCCTTGAATATGCTTTCGATCACCTCGGCAGCTCCGTGCTGGTGGTCCTGGGACACACCAAATGCGGAGCCGTCACCGCCGCCTGCTCGGGTGAGAGGATGCCGACCCCGAACCTTCAGGCCATGGTGGACCAAATCGATCCCGCGGTGATGAAGGTGAAAGCTTCCTTACTGGGAGATGCGCGCATCGAGGCTACCATCAAAGAGAACGTGCACCAGAGCGCGATGGACATACTGGCGCATAGCGAAGTTCTTAGACACGCCAAAGAACAAGGCAAGTTGACCCTGATCGAAGCGGAGTACCAGTTGGATACCGGAAAAGTGGTCCGCCTGGACGGGGCCGCGCAGGAAAGCGCGGCAGCTCCGTAGCTGAGCGTTTCACAAGACACGCTTCTGACTAGAGTAAGGAGCCATCATGAAACTCATCTTACGCACTCTGCTGGTGGCGCTCGCCGCCATCGCCGTCGCCTCAACCGCCTTCGGCCAGACGGATGTTGCCGGATCGAAGGACTACCCCGGAATCACCCGCATGCCCGGTTACTACATCGACAGTTACGAGGAGATGCAATTCAGTTCTTTTACGTTCACGGTCACGCAAGGCAGCAAGACGACGAAACAGCCAGTGGAAGGGCATTGGTACCATATCAAGTACCAACGCAGGAAAGATGCTCAGCCGGCCAGCGCCGTACAGATCAGACGCAACTATCAAAATGCGGCACGTGCGGCGGGTGGGCAGGTGTTGCAGGATGACGGCGGCGATGGTCAAAGGACTACCGTTCGGATTGCCAAGGGCGGAAATAAGGTTTGAGTGGAGGCCTTCATCGCCTCCGTAGGACCGGACATTTACTTTTTGACCATCGTCGAGGAGCAAGCCATGCAGCAGGAGGTCACCATGGACGCCACGGCCATGGCCTCCAGCATCGCCGACACGGGCAGCGTGGCCATCTACGGCATCAACTTCGATACCGCCAAGTCCGACATCAAGCCGGAGTCCGAGCCGGCCATCGACGAGATCGCCAAACTGCTCACCAACAAACCCGCGCTGAAGGTTTACATCGTGGGACACACGGACATGGTGGGCGAGGCGGCCAGCAATGTTAGGCTTTCGCAGGCGCGGGCACAGGCGGTCATTACTGCTCTGGTCACCAGGCACGGCATCGCTGTCAGCCGCCTGATCGCCTTCGGCAATGGACCCTATGCGCCGGTTGCCAGCAACAAGACCGATGAAGGCAGAGCCAAAAATCGCCGCGTCGAGTTGGTAGAGATAGCCACCAAGTAGCCATCGATCCCGGCGCATTGCCGCCGGGTGCCCTATATTTGCCTGTCGTTGACAGATGTGGGCCTGGCGGTCGGCCTAAGTTCCTGAACGATGACGCTGGGAATGATGCTTATGATGTCGGGCGGGTTGCCCGTTCAAGCCCTCTGTTGGCTTGAGTGGGGCTCCTGACTTTGCTCTTGCCCCGCCTTTGCACAAAATAAAAACGCCAGAAGCTTTCGCTCCTGGCGTTTTCACAACCGTGCTGTTTACGCGAAGATCTCGCCCGGCAGGCTGTTCAGCGTGCGCGACTTCAGCGTGTTTGTGTTCTTGCGTGCGGCGGTGATGGGTATCGGCATCTTGCGGTCCGCCGACGCCTTCATCTTGCCCAGTTCCTTGCGCTCGATGCGCAGCTTGAGCGTCCGCTCGAAGCGCCGCAACTCGATCATCTCGGCGCCGCTCACAATCGAAGTCGCCAGGCCGGAAAGCCCGGCGCGCCCGGTGCGGCCCACGCGATGAATGAAGTCTTCGGCAATCGCCGGCAGATCGTAGTTCACCACGTGTGCAACATCGCTCATGTGCAGGCCGCGCGCGGCCACGTCGGTGGCAACCAGTACCTGGATTTTGCCTGCTTCAAAGCCGGCCATTGCCGCCGAACGCTGGCTCTGGGTGCGGTCGCCGTGAATCATGGACGCGGCGAATCCGTCGCGTATCAGATCCTTTGCCAGCCGCTCCGTACCGCGCTTGGTGCGGGCAAAGATCAGCGTTTTGCCGCTCTCGTTATAGAGCAGTTCGCGCAGCACGTTTCCCTTCTGCATGGCCGGAACTTCATACGCCTGCAACTGAACGGATTCCGCCGGCTTCAACACATTGCCCAGCGCGATCCGGACTGCCGAGCGGGTGTTCTGCAACACCAATCCCTGCACCGACTTTTCCAGCGTCGCCGAAAAGCACAGGGTCTGCCGGTCCGCGGGCAGCGCGCCCAGGATGCGTTGGATCGCAGGCAAAAAGCCCATGTCCAGCATCCGGTCCACTTCGTCCATCACCAGCACGCGTACGCTGCGCAGATCGACGATCCGCCGCCGCATGTAATCTTCCAGCCGTCCCGGCGTGGCGACCACCATCCGGGCTCCCGCGCGCAGGGCGCGGATTTGGACTTTCTCGCTCAGTCCGCCGATGACCAGCGCGGCCGGCGGAGCTTTCTTCGAACGCAGCGCTTCATACTGCTCATGGACCTGAATGGCCAGCTCGCGCGTGGGCACAAGCACCAGCGCATTGATTTTTCCCGCTGGCGTCGCTGCCAGCATTTCCATCACCGGAATCACGAACGCCAGGGTTTTACCGGTGCCGGTCTGCGCGGTAGCAATCACGTCCTTGCCTGCAAGGGCCGGCGGAATTGCCTGAATCTGAACTGGGGTGGGGTTTACAAAGTTTCCTGCCGCAAGCGCCTGTTGTAGTTGCGCCTGGAGCGGCATTTCCTGAAATGTACTCACTATGGTTGTCTTCTTCTCTCTCTTGTACTCATGTACTTACTGTGCGCGCGAGTTGGATGTGTGCGCGCGGAAACACATATCCTGCAATTGATGTCGGGAGGAGATTTTGAGGTGGAATCGCAGTGTTACCCGGCGGGGTCAACTCAGAATCGCGCATCCAACTTCGCGAGATACTGTATGCATAGTATCACAAAGCCCTGTGACGCCGTCCCGGAAACGCTTTCACCGCCCGGAACGATGTACCAGAAAGCAAATACCCGTGGTTAACTTGTTGATAAATCAGTCAATCGTTCCGCACTCGTCCCAACAATGTACCAATGTAGCAAAATTGGTTTTCCAACGATTGACCCATCGGTACATCGTCTGCAGAATTCTATCCTCCGCCGCGGCGCTGGTTTTTTTGGCGGCAAACCGGATTGGAGCTCAATCTCGCCGTTGACTCTGGCCGCAATCTCCGGTAATCTTGATACCAAATTATGGTTTCCATGGCTACATCCCCGCTTACAACACCGGCAGCCGCCGAGGTACGCACATCGGGCGTACCGAAGCGAATTACCACCGGCAGCGGGGGATAGAAAAAGGCAATCTTAAACAGCCCGGATACTATTCACCCGCCAACCAAGTTACTGAGGCGGGTTTCGTGTTTTCTGGCTGAAGTTTCCAGCGCATCGTTCCAGAGGAAGATGTGCACCCAAACGGGAGAGCAATGCGAGACAACGAGGAACAGCACGAATCGGATCAGCAGCAACAGCACGCCAATGGATTGCCGTCGGCACGGGGTCTCTACGATCCGGCCAACGAGCATGATGCCTGCGGCCTCGGTTTCGTCGCCAGCATTCGCGGCGAAAAGAGCCACTCCATCGTGGAGAAGGGAATCGAGGTGCTCACCCATCTGGAGCACCGCGGAGCGAGTGGTTGCGATCCCGAGACCGGCGACGGCGCGGGCGTGCTGATTCAGATTCCGCATGAGTTTTTTGCGCGCGAGTGCGCCGCCATGGGCATGACCCTGCCCGAACCCGGCGGCTACGCGGTCGGAATGGTGTTTCTCCCCGTGGGCAAACTGGAGCGCCTGCAATGCGAGGGCGTGGTCGAAAAAATTATTGGTGAAGAAGGACTCGAAGTGATGGGCTGGCGCGATACGCCTGTGGATCCCAGCGCCATCGGCCGCGTGGCGCGCGGCTCGCAGCCCTACATCGAGCAGATCATTCTCAAGACCCTCGAGCCCCTGGCGGAAGCCGACTTCGAACGAAAGCTCTACATCGTGCGGCGGCGCATTGAAAATGAAATCGCCCATGCCGAAATCGAAGGCCGCGCCAACTTCTACATTCCCTCGCTCTCCTGCCGTACCATCGTCTACAAGGGTCTGCTGCTGGCTCCGCAGATCACCAAGTTCTATCCCGAGCTCACCGATCCGCTGGTAAAAAGCGCGCTCTGTATGGTCCACCAGCGTTTCTCCACCAACACCTTTCCCAGTTGGGCTCTTGCCCATCCCTATCGCCACGTTGCCCACAACGGTGAAATCAACACCATCAAGGGAAACATCATCTGGATGAACGCGCGCCAGCGCCTGCTGGAGTCGCCATTGTTTGGCGAGGACCTGAAGAAGATTTTCCCGGTCATCGCACCGGGCGGCAGTGACTCCGCTTCGCTGGACAACGCCGTGGAAATGCTGTTGCGTGCCGGACGCGAACTGCCGCACGTGATGGCCATGTTGATTCCGGAAGCCTGGTCGCGCAATCCGCACATGGACGCCTCCAAGCGCGCATTTTACGAGTATCACGCGTCGCTGATGGAGCCCTGGGACGGTCCCGCATCGCTGGCCTTTACCGATGGCCGCGTGATTGGCGCGACCCTGGATCGCAACGGCCTGCGCCCAGGCCGCTACGTGGTGACCACCGACGACCTGGTGGTGCTTGCCTCCGAGGCCGGCGTGCTGGAGTTTGCCCCCGAGCGCATCAAGTACAAGGGCCGGCTGCAGCCGGGCCGCATGTTTCTGGTAGACACCGTTGCCGGCCGCATCATCAGCGACGATGAGATCAAAGAGCAACTCGCCTCGCGCCAGCCCTATGCCGAATGGATCCGGCAAAAACAAATCACCATGGAGCAACTTCCCGAGCCTACGCGTGTGCACGCCCGCAGCCACGAGACCATCATCGCGCGTCAACGTGTCTTCGGTTACACGGAAGAGGACCTCAAGATCATCATGGAGCCGATGGCGCGTAGCGGTGAGGAGCCCAGCGGCTCCATGGGCGCCGACACGCCGCTGGCCTGTCTTTCCGACCGGCCGCAACTGCTGTTCAATTATTTCAAGCAACTCTTCGCGCAGGTCACCAACCCGCCCATCGATCCCATTCGCGAGGATCTCCTGATGTCGCTGACCAGCTACATCGGAACCGAGCGCAACATTCTCGATGAGACTGCGCTGAACTGTCACACCCTCAAGTTGCCGCAGCCGGTGCTGACCAATCGCGACCTGGAGAAGCTGCGCCGCGTTTCCAGCGGCGACCTGCTGGCGGCCACCCTGTCTTCGGCGTTCCGCGTGGATGAGGATGGACTGGGACTCAAGCGCGGACTCGACGGGCTGTGCCGCCGCGCCTCGCTGGCCGTGGAGTCCGGCTACACGTTGCTGATTATCTCCGACCACGGCGTTGACAAGGAGTACGCTCCCATCCCTTCGCTGCTGGCCCTGGCCGCCGTGCACAACCATCTGGTCAAGGAAGGTTCGCGCACCAAGATCGCCTTGATCGTCGAGAGCGGCGAACCGCGCGAAGTGATGCACTTCGCGCTGCTGATCGGATACGGCGCCAGCGCGGTGAATCCCTACCTGGCGATCGAAACCCTGGAAGACATGGTGCGGCGCGGCCTGCTGCCGCCCGAGATCACGGCCCAGAAGGCGGTGAACAACTTTGTCAAGGCCATCAATAAAGGATTGCTGAAAACCTTTTCGAAGATGGGCATCTCCACCCTGCAGAGCTATCGCGGCGCGCAGGTCTTTGAAGCCATCGGCCTCAATCGCGACCTGGTGCGGTCCTATTTTTCCGGCACCGTCTCCCGCATCGAGGGGGTTGGACTGGACGTCATTGCACGCGAGTCGGTTTTGCGCCACGAGTATGGCTTCCGCCCGCGCACCTCGTCGGAACTCGAATTGGAGGTCGGCGGCGCGTATCGCCACCGCATCGACGGCGAGTACCACCTGGTCAATCCGGCGACCATCAGCAAGCTGCAACATGCGGTGCGCCAGAACAACCCGAAAACCTTCCAAGAATACACCGATCTCATCGATCTGGAAAACAAACAGCTCTGCACCTTGCGCGGATTGCTGCGGCTGAAGGAACTCGACAAACCGCTGCCGCTTGAGGAAGTAGAGCCGGCCAAGGAAATTGTAAAGCGCTTCGCCACCGGCGCCATGTCCTTCGGCTCCATCAGCAAGGAGGCGCATGAGACCCTTGCCATTGCGATGAACCGCATCGGAGGGCGGAGCAACACCGGGGAAGGCGGCGAGGATGCGGAGCGCTTCAAGGCCGATGACTCCGGCGATCTGCGGCGCAGTTCCGTCAAGCAGGTGGCTTCGGCGCGCTTTGGCGTCACCGCGCACTACCTGGTGAATGCCGACGAGTTGCAGATCAAGATGGCGCAAGGCGCCAAGCCCGGCGAGGGCGGACAGTTGCCGGGGCACAAGGTGGATGAGGTGATCGCGCGCCTGCGCCACTCGACTCCGGGCGTCACCCTGATTTCGCCGCCGCCTCACCACGACATTTACTCCATTGAGGATCTGGCCCAGTTGATCTACGACCTCAAGAACGTGAACCCGCAGGCGCGCATCAGCGTCAAGCTGGTCTCGGAAGTAGGCGTAGGCACGGTTGCCGCCGGCGTTGCCAAGGCGCACGCCGACGTGGTGCTGATCAGCGGTGACAGCGGTGGCACGGGCGCTTCGCCGCTCAGTTCCATCAAGCACGCGGGGATCCCGTGGGAGCTTGGACTGGCCGAGACGCAGCAGGTGCTGCTGCTCAACGATCTGCGCAGCCGCATCCGGGTACAGACCGACGGCAAACTGCAGACTGGACGCGACGTGGTGATCGCCGCCCTGCTCGGCGCCGAGGAGTTCGGCTTTGCCACCATGCCCCTGGTCACCATGGGATGCGTCATGATGCGCAAGTGCCATCTCAACACCTGTCCTGTCGGCATTGCCACGCAAGACCCGGTGCTGCGCGCGCGATTTACCGGGCAGCCCGAGCACGTCATCAACTTTTTCTTCTTCCTCGCCGAACAGGTGCGCGGCTACATGGCGCGCCTCGGCTTCCGTACCTTTGACGAGATGGTGGGGCGCGTCGATCGCCTGGAGGCGCGCGTGGCCAGCGATCACTGGAAGGCCAAGGGCATCGATCTATCGACGATACTCTATTCTCCCGCGCTGCCCACCCGCGTTGCCCGGCACTGCATTCACGCGCAGAACCATGGACTGGAAACCGCGCTCGACCATGAATTGCTCGGCGCGGTGAAACTGGCGCTGGAAGAAGCCAAGCCGGTCGACGTGTCATTCAGGATCAAGAACGTGCATCGCTCGGTGGGAACCATGCTGAGCGGCGAGGTGGCGCGCCGGTATGGAGACGAGGGGTTGCCCGACGAAACCATCCGGCTGCGCTTCAACGGTTCGGCCGGCCAGAGTTTCGGCGCGTTCCTTGCCAAGGGGATTTCGATGACCCTGGAGGGCGAAGCCAACGATTACGTGGGCAAAGGCCTCTCCGGTGGCCGCATCGCGGTTTATCCCCCGCGCGAATCACGCTTCCGCCCGGAGGAAAACATCATTGTGGGCAACGTTGTACTCTACGGCGCCACCAGTGGCGAGGCGTATTTCAGCGGCATCGCCGGGGAACGCTTCGCGGTGCGCAACTCGGGCGCAACCGCCGTGGTCGAGGGAGTCGGCGACCACGGCTGTGAGTATATGACCAAAGGGGTGGTGGTGGTGCTGGGGCGTTGCGGCAGAAACTTTGCGGCCGGCATGAGCGGCGGCATCGCCTACGTCTATGACGAGCTCGGCGACTTCCATGACAAGAGCTGCAACCTCGCCTCGGTCGACCTGGAGCCGGTGATGGGCGCCGAGGACGTGCGCATTCTTACGGCGCTGGTCGAGGAGCATGCGCGCCGCACCGGGAGCCCGCAGGCCAAGAGGATTCTCAACAACTGGACCTCCGTGCTCTCGCATTTCGTCAAGGTTTATCCGCACGAACTGAAGCGGGTGCTGGGAGTGGAACGCAGGGCAACGCCGTACAGCGGAGCCCGCGAGAGAGTGGCCGTTGCGGCCGTGGAGGTGCAGCGTGGGTAAGCCAACTGGATTCATGGAATTTGAAAGAGCGCTGCCAGCCCGGCGCGCGCCGGAAGAACGGGTCAAGGACTGGTTTGAGATTTACCGGGAGTTTCCGCGCTCCAGCGTGCAGCAGCAAGGCGCGCGCTGCATGGAGTGCGGGGTGCCTTTCTGCCACACCGGCTGCCCGGTCAACAACCACATTCCAGACTGGAACGATCTGGTCTACCGCGGGCGCTGGGAAGAAGCGGTGCGCCGGTTGCACACCACCAACAATTTTCCGGAGTTCACCGGACGCATCTGCCCCGCGCCCTGCGAGGCATCCTGCGTGCTGGGAATCAACCAGCCTCCGGTGACCATCAAGCAGATCGAAAAGACCATCGTGGAGCGCGGCTGGGAAGAGGGATGGATTCATCCGGAGCCCGCGCCCCAGCGCAGCGGCAAGAAGGTTGCGGTGATTGGCTCAGGGCCGGCGGGACTGGCGGCCTCGCAACAGTTGAGCCGCGCCGGACACGCGGTGACCTTGTATGAAAAGGCGGACCGCATCGGCGGCCTGCTGCGCTACGGCATTCCAAACTTCAAACTGGAAAAGCACCTGATCGATCGCCGCCTTGCGCAGATGGAAGCCGAAGGCGTCAAGTTTGTCACCAGCGCGCACGTCGGCGTAAACGTGGATGTGGAGCAGTTACGCAAGGAGTTCGACGCCATCGTGCTTTCCGGCGGCTCCGAGTCGCCGCGCGATCTCAAAGTACCTGGGCGGGATCTCAAGGGCATTCACTTCGCCATGGAATTTCTGCCGCAGCAAACCCACCGCGTGCTCGGCGATGCGGTGTCTTCCGAGCTTTCCATTCTTGCCACCGGAAAGAAAGTTGTCATCATCGGCGGCGGTGACACGGGAGCCGATTGCCTGGGTACGTGTTTGCGCCAGGCAGCGGCCAGCGTGCGCCAGTTTGAGATCATGCCCAAGCCGCCGGATACGCGCTCCGTACTGACGCCGTGGCCCCTGTGGCCATTGCAACTGCGCACCGAAAGTTCACACGAAGAAGGCGGCACGCGCGAGTGGGGCCTGAACACCTTGCGCTTTGAGGGCGATGGCGATGGAAACGTCACCCGTCTGCACGTAGTGCAGGTGGGTCCGCCGCCCCGCTTCGAGCCCATCAGTGGCACCGAGACCACGATTGAAGCTGACCTGGTGCTGCTCGCCATGGGCTTTACCGGGCCGGTGCGCAATGGCATGCTGGAGCAACTCGGAGTTGCCCTGGACCAGCGCGGCAACGTGGCTACCGATGCGCAGAACATGACTTCGGTGGAGGGCGTATTCGCCGCCGGCGACATGAGGCGGGGACAGTCCCTGGTGGTTTGGGCGATTGCCGAAGGGCGCAAGACCGCTGCCGCCGTGGACGCCTATCTGAGTCCGGTCCAGTCTGCCCAGGCGTAGCCGGGCTGGGTTTAACGTCGCGTGCAAGTAAGAAGACGGCCCTCGGGCCGTCTTCTTAGCATCCGGAAGTAGTGCCGGGCTAGCGCCTCCAGCCGCCCGACGTTTCCACGCAATGGCTGCGTGCCTGCAGCATTGACTGGGACTTGCCCACGACATGGGTTGGATGCACCTGCAGGGTCTGGATTCGACAAGGAATGGATTTACGAATGTAAATGTCCGCCAGCAGGGTGCTCACCTCGTCCAGGTCCTGCTGCGCCAACGCAACCACCGAGGGGCCGGCACCGCTCAGGCAGACGCCGAGCAGGCTGGGATGGCGCAGTTCCAGCGCCTCTTTGAGTCCGGGAACAATGGCGGCGCGGTAGGGCTGATGCAGACGGTCTTCGATTGCCTCGCGCAGCAAAGCGAAATCGGAGGTACGCAAGGCCTCCAACAAAAAGGCGACGCGCTGCACGTTGAAGATCGCATCGGCCCGGGAAACGATCAACGGCAGCACCTCGCGCGAAGCCTTGGTCGCCAGTTGCTGCTCCGGCGTGGCTACCACAATGGCCAGCGACTCCGGCCAGATGGCGCGCAACACGCGCAACGCTCCCGGAACCTGGCAGCTCACGGTGAGTCCGCCGAGCAGGGCCGCCGCAATATTGTCGGGATGGCCCTCCAGCTCGCAGGCCGCGGTCAGCAACTCCTGTTCTTCCAGCGCGCCCGCAACCGCTTCAAACAATCGCAGCCCGGCCACGGTGGCGGCAGCGCTGCTGCCCAATCCGCCTTTCATGGGAATGTCGCTCTCCACCTTGATGTCAAGAGAGGGAATTGGAAACCCGTGGCGCCCGGCGATAAAGCGGAATGCGCGATCGATATAGTTCTCGCCATCCAGGCGCTGATTGACGAATTCAAAGCGCAACTCGCCCTCGCCCGGCGCCAGCCGGACGTGCAGCGTGAGGTAGAGTTGAACTGCCACGGCGAGCGTGTCAAAGCCCGGCCCGAGATTGGCGATTGATCCCGGCACGCGTATGACAACCTCGTCTTCATGAGTGCGCATGGTTTTCCTCCCGCTGATGAGCGCGGATGATGAAATTGGTATCCTTCAAGACGTGACCGGTGAGGATGGCGACCACGCTGGCCTGCTCGGGAATCTGATGGCCCGCGCGCAATTTGCGCAGCCCGGCCACGGTCGCTGCCGAGGCTGGTTCGCAGCCGATGCCGTCGCGCCCGATCACCTCTTTTGCTTCGGCGATCTCTTCGTCGCTCACGTCGAGCACCCGGCCGCCGGTGTTCCGCACTCCGCGCAATGACTTTTTCCACGAGCGCGGATTGCCGATGCGGATGGCCGTTGCAATCGTCTCGGGCTCGGCCACCGGCGTCAGTTCCGCGGCGCCGTCGCGCCAGAGTTGCGCAAACGGATTGGCGCCGGCAGCCTGCACCACGATCATGCGGGGCGCCCTGTCAATCAGTCCAAACCGCAGCAACTCGTCAAAGGCCTTGCCGAAGGCGGCGGAGTTGCCCAGATTGCCGCCTGGAACCACAAGGTAGTCCGGCGCTTTCCAGTCGAGCTGATCGAGCAGTTCGAACATCGTCGTCTTCTGGCCCTCGATGCGGAATGGATTGATCGAGTTCAGAAAGTAGATTCCCTCGCCAGTTTTTTCCAGCAGGGTGTTGAGCGCATCGTCGAAGCTGCCTTCGATCTCCACCACCTCGGCGCCGAAGTCCAGCGCCTGCGCCAGCTTGTTCAGCGACACCTGCCCGGCGGGAAGATAGACGCGGGCCGTCAACCCGGCGCGCGCCGCGTATGCGGCCAGCGACGCCGCCGTATTTCCCGTCGAGGCGCAGGCCACGACCTGCGCACCGGCATGCACCGCCTCGGTCATGCCCACGGTCATGCCCAGGTCCTTGAAGCAGCCCGTAGGATTCCATCCGAGATGTTTGAATTGCAGGTCGGTGAGGCCGGCAAACGCGGCGGTCTTGTGTCCCCGCACCAGCGGCGTGTTGCCCTCTCCGAGGCTTACGATCTCAGCTGCCGGATAGGTGGGAAGAAATTCGCGATAGCGCCAGACGCCGCTGATATCGCGAGGATCGCGCGATCTTCGGCGCTCGCTCCAGAGTTCTTTCAGGGCCGCGGCGGCCAGGCCGGGGGCGTCCACATCGACCTCGAGCAGTCCCCCGCAGGCAGGACAAGCCAGCGCGGTTGCGTGCAGGTCGAGCCTGGTGGCGCAAGCGGGATCAAAACAGCGGAGTTGCATTAGAGCTCCTTGGTAAGAATCGGCATGGTCAGGGGTTCCCGGACCATAAAATCGAGGGTGCGAATTTCACCCATTGCGGCTTCCAGTTGTTCCGACGGGCACTGCTCCAGGGTGACTACAAAGGGAAGCGAGTCCTTGTCAAAGCCGGGCTTCTGCAGCAACGCGTCAATGTTGATGCCGTGCGCCGCCAGCGCATTGGCGATTGCCGCCACAATTCCCGGACGGTCACGCACGGTGAAGCGGAGGTAGTGCTCGGAGGCAAAGTTCCCGCTCACCGGAAGCACATCGGTTGCCGCCGGCGTCCGCGCGTTCCTGCCGGCGCGTCCGCGCGCAATGTTCAGAAGATCGCTGACCACGGCCACTGCTGTCGAGTGTCCGCCCGCGCCGTGTCCGCTGAATGCGGTCTGGCCGCCGTACTTGCCGCTGGAAAGGACGAGGTTCAAGCTGCCGGTGATGTGCGCCATCGGCGACTCAATGGGGACCAGTGCGGGCTGCACCGAGGCGTAGATATGTCCGTCGCGGCGGGCGGCGCGCGAGATCTGCCGGATGGTGCAGCCGAGTTCGTGCGCGTAGGTGAAGTCCACCGCTTCAATGCTGCGGATCGAGGTGCAGGGAATCTGCTCGGGCTGCACCACCGCGTTTAGGCCGATGCGGGTGAGGATGACAAGCTTGGCGCGTGCGTCGAAGCCATCCACATCATCGGTGGGATCGGCTTCGGCGAAGCCCGCGCTTTGCGCTTCCGCCAGCGCCGACGCAAACGATGCGCCCTCGCGCTCAACCTTGGTGAGAATGTAGTTGCAGGTTCCGTTCAATATGCCGCAGACCTTGTACAGGTGGTCGCCTGCCAGTCCTTTCTGCAGTGCATCGATGACCGGAACGCCGCCGGCGACCGAGGCTCCAAAGGAGATCGCGCCACCGTGTTGGCGGGCCAGCGCCGACAGCTGCGGCCCATGTTGGGCAATCAACTTTTTGTTCGCCGTCACCACGGATTTGCCCGCCGCCAGCGCGCGCGAGATCCAGTCGTGCGCCGGATCGATGCCGCCAACCAGCTCCACCACGATATCGGCATCGGAGGCCAGCACCTGCTCCACGTCGCTGGACCAGAGCACGTCCTCTGCCACCCAGTCCACGCGCTTGCGCTCCACGTTGCGGTTGAAGACGTGGGTCAACCGCAGAGGCGAGTGCGCGGGTTGATCGCAAAGGATGCGTGCAACCGCCGAGCCGACGGTGCCAAAGCCGAGGATGGCAATCTTCAGCACGCGAGGCTGTGGTGCGGAAGCCGGAACGAATGCAGTGGGAGTAGCCAATCTGTTCTCCAATCCTTTATGAGGTCTGCCATCCATTATGCCTGTGCCGCTTCGCGCGCTGCCAGGGTCTTGGCGGGCGAGGGCGCGCCCGCAGGCAGTTCGAAGAGGTGGCGATGCAGTTGCTGCACCGACTTCAACGCATCTTTTTCGTCCACCACAAAGCTCACGCTGATTTCAGACGAGCCCTGGGCGATCATGCGAATGTTAATTCCAGCGCCGGCAAGCACGCCAAATACCTTGGAGGCGATGCCAACACGTCCGCGAATGTTCTCGCCCACCAGGCAGACGATTGCCATCTCCGGCTGGAAATCAACTTCGCCCAGCGCCTCCAGCTCACCGGTCAGCTTCACCAGCTCGCGGCTACCTTCCACCGCCACCGACGCGCTGGCCCCGGAGATGGCGACAATCTCACTTTGCAGATGATGCCATCGCAGCAGGCTGAACAAGTCATCCAGAAAACGCAGGGAGCCAACGTCGCTGGGCGCGCGCACATTGAACACCGAGATGTTACGTTTGACGGCAATGGCGCGGAAGGCCGATGGACCGTGCCCGGCCGAAGCGCGGATGATGGTGCCCGCCTCGTCAGGCTTGTGCGAGTTGAGAACCGCGACTGGAATGTCATGCTCCACGGCAGGCAGGAGGGTCGACGGATGTAGCACCTTGGCGCCGAAGCAGGCCAACTCGGTCGCTTCCCGGAAGCTGATCTCCTCAATCCGCTGCGCCTTGGGGCAGATGCGCGGATCGGTGGTCAGAATACCGCTGACGTCGGTCCAGATCTCGATGCGATCCGCCATCAGGGCGGCGCCAATGATGGCCGCGGAATAGTCCGAACCGCCCCGGCCCAGGGTGGTGATTTCGCCGGACTCGCTGCTTGCAATAAATCCGCCAAGAACGGGAACCAGCCCCTGCTCCAACAACCCTGGAATCAATTCCAGAAGTTTGCCGCGAGTGTCGGCTGCCCGAGGCGTGGCGGCAGGGTGGCGCGCGTCGGTGACGATCAACTGGCGCGCGTCGGCGTGCTGCGAGGGAATTCCAAGCGCCGCGAAAGCCGCCGCAACCAGCACGCTGCTAAGCACTTCGCCGTAGGTGAGCATGTGCGATTGCTGCCCGGGTGTGGCCGATCCCAGGGCGGCGATCTGCGCCACCAGGGCGGCGGCTTCCGCCAGGCGCGCGTCGAGTTCTTCGCTAAACGCCGCTGCCTGCGCCGGGTCCAGCATCTCGCCGGCCGCCAGCAGATGGCGGGAGCGAATCGCCTCCAGCAACGCCAGCGCGGTGCTTGCTTCGCCCCGCGAAGCGGCCTCCCAGACTAGCACTAGCTTATCGGTCACGCCTCCCATGGCGCTCACCACCACCAGCGGCTGCTGCGCCAGGCGTGAGGCGACAATCTCCGCGACCCGCCGAATGGCCGTCGAATCCTGTACCGAGCTGCCGCCAAATTTCATCACTATCATCACCGGCTCCTTAAAAGTATTGCGAAACACAAAGAACCCATCGTCTACCGGACGATGGGTTCTTGAAGGGTGCGAATCAGTTTGTTTTAGCTGATCTCTTCGCGGAACTCACATGCGCCCGGGGACAGCACTGTAATTGTGCCTGTCATTACTGTCCGGGATGGCTTGGTAATTCGCATGTAAGTGTCTTTGACGATAACGGAAGCACACGCGCATGTCAAGCAAGGAGTGCGAAATGGCAGCCTCCGGGCGGAGAAACTTCCCGCCGCAAAAGCGCGTTCTCGAACGGATTATTTTGCCGCAGCAATCGAGCTTACGGTCAGCGTCTTGCCGTTCAAATCGCCGCTGACAATTGCTTTCTGGCCGGCCAGCGCGCTTACCTCGGCGCTCTTGCCATCCAGGATGTAGAGCTGATCGTTGACCAGCACGGCGAACTTTGCGCCGTGCTTCACACAGGCACGGGTACACTCGGCGTCGGACTTGCCCGCCATCATGTGCTTCCTGGCGCACATGTCATCGGTGATTACGCCGGTCAGGGTCGTGGTGGCGGCCATCGCGGGAATCGCGCAGAGCCCCGTGAGAATCATCAAACATGCCAACATCTTTTTCATCGCGTCTCTCCTTTTCCAGGCTTCGCTTTCCTTTCCAAGTATAAGCCACGCCGCAGGTGGCCCACATCCGACATGTGCTCCCCGTCTGTGCGTCGCGGCAGACGTGGGGCAGCGGCAACAGGCAACTGCCAACTCAACTCAAGCAGAGGGTTTAAATGGCCCACCCGGCGGATGGAAGTAAATTTAGAGAACTGGACACTGCGGGGCTTCTAGCGTAGGATTCGAGCCGAAAAACGAGAAGACTCCGCTGGCGAAGGATTGAAAGTGTCGGACGGAATGGAGGTATCAATGGTAGTCACAACTGGCAACGACATCGCTGGTCGCATGATTAAGGCATACCTCGGTGTTGTACGAGGAATCGTCGTTCGCAGTCCTAATATCGCTCAAGGAGTTATGGGCGGGTTTAAGCAAATTGTGGGTGGCAACATCGAATCTTACGCCAAGGTTTGCGAGAAGGCACGAGAGGATGCTTTTGACCGAATGGTTAAGCACGCGGAAGAGGTAGGTGCTGATGCAGTGATTGCGGTCAGATATGATGCCGCTGAGTTTGCACCGGGCGTAACGGAAGTGTTGGCGTACGGTACGGCGGTTAAAACGGACTAGAACCAGTCTCATAAATCCCACGCAGCGCTGAGCGAGGCGGGTTGCCCGCATCCGCCATCTTTTGGTGAATGCAAGGATGCCGCCCACGCAAAAAAGCCCCGCGCTGTCGCGCAGGGCTCTCTGTCTGCGTTTGCAGAAGTTTAGTACATGCCGCCCATGCCGCCGCCGTGCTGCGCAGGAGCTTCCGACTTCGGTTCCGGAATCTCGGCGATCAGGGCTTCGGTGGTTAGCATCAGGGCCGCAATCGAGCCTGCGTTCTGCAGGGCGGTGCGGGTCACCTTGGTAGGATCGATCACGCCAGCCTTCACCAGGTCAACAAACTCACCGGTCTGGGCGTTGTAACCGTAGGAGTGGTCCTTGTGGTCGCGAATCTTGCCGATAACCACTGCACCCTCTTCGCCAGCGTTGGCGACGATCTGGCGGAGTGGCTCTTCCAGAGCGCGCTTCACGATGTTGGCGCCGATCTGCTCGTCGCCTTCCAACTTGAGAGCCTCAACCGCCGGAATGCAACGGATCAGGGCAACTCCGCCGCCCGGAACAATGCCTTCCTCGACTGCGGCGCGGGTTGCGTGCATGGCGTCTTCCACGCGAGCCTTCTTTTCCTTCATTTCGGTCTCGGTGGCTGCGCCGACCTTGATCACGGCAACGCCGCCCACGAGTTTCGCCAGGCGTTCCTGGAGCTTCTCGCGGTCGTAGTCGCTGGTG
Source organism: uncultured Acidobacteriaceae bacterium (assembly GCA_964591805.1). GTDB lineage: Bacteria > Acidobacteriota > Terriglobia > Terriglobales > Acidobacteriaceae > TOLSYN. The sequence goes on from CAZQDD010000014.1 coordinate 40,589, forward strand.
GTCTTTTCGATCTGGGCGCGAATTTCCTTCACCCGGCCAGAGATGTCCTCAGCCTTGCCGCTGCCTTCGACGATGGTGGTGTTGTCCTTGTCGATGGTGACTTTCTTGGCCTGGCCAAGATCGGCGAGGGTAATGTTTTCCAGCTTCAGGCCGAGGTCTTCAGTGATGGCCTTGCCGCCGGTCAGAATCGCAATGTCCTGCAGCATCGCCTTGCGGCGATCGCCAAAGCCAGGAGCCTTGACGGCGGCAACGTTGAGCGTGCCGCGCAGCTTGTTGACCACCAGCGTGGCCAGCGCCTCGCCGTCGATGTCTTCGGCAATGATGACCAGCGGACGGCCGCCCTTGGCAACCTGCTCGAGCAGCGGCAGAAGGTCCTTCATGCTGCTGATCTTCTTTTCGTGGATCAGGATGACGGCGTTTTCCAGCACGGCTTCCATGCGCTCGGCGTCGGTCACGAAGTAGGGCGACAGGTAGCCGCGGTCAAACTGCATGCCTTCGACCACTTCCAACTGCGTCTCCATGGTCTTGGCTTCTTCCACGGTGATGACGCCATCCTTGCCGACCTTCTTCATCGCTTCGGCGATGATGTGGCCAATGGTCTCGTCATTGTTGGCGGAGATGGTGCCCACCTGGGCAATCAGTTCTTCGCGGTCCACATCCTTGCTCAGTCCATCGAGCGCGCCGGTACCCTTGATATGGGCGCCTTCTTTGTCGGTGGTGCCGTTGACGGCGGCAATGGCTTTTTCGATGCCACGCTTCAACGCCATCGGGTTGGCGCCGGCGGCAACGGTCTTTACGCCCTCACGGAAGATTGACTGGGCCAGAACGGTCGCGGTCGTGGTGCCGTCGCCGGCGATGTCGCTGGTCTTGCTGGCGACTTCCTTTACCATCTGGGCGCCCATGTTCTCCAGGTTGTCCTTCAGCTCAATTTCCTTCGCCACGGTCACGCCATCTTTGGTAATGAGCGGCGAACCAAATTTCTTTTCAATCACTACGTTGCGGCCCTTCGGTCCCAACGTAGCCTTGACCACATCTGCCAGGGTATTTACGCCGCGGAGGATCGCCTGACGGGAATCCTCACCGTGAACTATCTGTTTTGCCATTGTTAAAAGCTCCTTCGATTCTTAAGTGAACTGCTCCACCGCGCGCTTGGCGCCGCAGGCGGAGGAAAACCAGGAAACGGCCACATGGGCCGCCCCAAAGACTACTTCTCGAGAATGCCGAGTACTTCTTCCTCGCGCATGATCAGCAGCTCTTCGCCATCGATCTTGATCTCCGTGCCGGCATACTTACCGAACAGGATGCGGTCGCCCGCCTTCACGGCCAAGGGAAACACCTTGCCTTCATCGTTGGTCTTGCCCTTGCCGACGGCGATCACTTCGCCCTCCTGCGGCTTGTCTTTCGCGGTATCGGGGATGATGATGCCGCCACGAGTCGTCTCGGCCTCGGCGATGCGGCTCACGACAATGCGGTCATGTAACGGGGTCAGCTTGGTGGTAATAGCCAGCTTTGGTGCCATTCTGGGAACTCCTTTCGGGATTGAGAGGTACTGTACGGCGGATTGCCGCACCTCAAACGTTGACGGGAAACATCCGCGGGGGACGTTGTTAGCACTCCCGCCATACGAGTGCCAATTTATCTCTTCCACCCAGCAAGTGTCAAGCTCCATGAGTGTAATTCACTCATATTTTACAATCGCAGAGACAGAAACCAGGTCCTCGGCTGGCGATCACCCGCAAAAACCATTTCGCCGGCCCGCGATGGATGCCGGTAACTGTTTGCAGCGAACCAGGTTGCGCGTACAATTGGCTCATTCCGGAGGCCCGCTCGCATGCGTGAGAGCGGTTTCAGGAAAGGAAAGTCCATGACGAAGACCTCATCGATTCGATTTGGCGCCATCATCTCTCTGCTGCTGATTGTGCCGCTATGCCTTGCGGCGGGAAACAAGAAGAAGGTTCCGGAGCAATTCTGCAGCCTCAGCTTCGTTGTCCTCAAGGATTCCAGCGGCAAACCGATCAAGAACGCCAGCGTCATCCTGCACGCGCTGCGCAAGGACGGCAGCCAGGAGAAGGATGGGCTCCAACTCAAGACCGACACCGACGGCAAAGCCTCGATTGACGACATTCCCTACGGCAGGATGCGCGTGCAGGTGGTTGCCCACAGCCTCCAGACCTTCGGCGACGATTTTGACGTGAACCAGCCAACCCAGCAGATCGTGGTCCGTCTCAAGGCTCCGGCTGAGCAGGTATCGATCTACTGACAAGCCGGACAACGCACGGGGCTGCGCCCAAGGGTGCGGCTGCTTTCTTTTTTGCAGCGGCGCAGGCAGGCGGAGAAAATCCCGGCTATGCAGTCACCGGCGCCAAGCCAGTCTGCTGCCGAGGCCGGTTCCCGTGCCGCTCCATGTAGAGACCCAGCAAATCCAGGGCGCTGGCTTCCGAGTCGCCCTTGCCATGAAGCGTCAGGGCCTCGATGACGCAGGGACCGCGCAGGTGGCGGGCATTGTGCAGCGCCTCGGTGGCAACCCGGTAGGCTGCAATGGCGTCTTTGGCGTCCACGCTGAACACCGGAATGCCAAACTCGGCGTAGAGCGTGCGCAGATCAAGTTGCTGACGTTGCCCCCGGGTCCAGCCGTTCGCCACCACGAAGAGGATGGGGAGTTTGTGGCGCGCCGCAAAACGGAACGCGTTGCGGAAATCCTCCTGGGCTTTTGCCTGCGTCTCGAGCGCACCGGCGCAAATCACCGCGGCGGCTGTCTCCCTATCGCCAAGCAGCGCGGCGACAGCGGCGATGGTGGCCGCCGCCAGTCTCGCGCCGCTGCTTTTCACGGTACGGATACCACTCTTACGCACCATGCGCACGGCGCGCGCCGGATAGGCCAGGATCACCGGGTCATCCGCCTTCGCGGCCAGGCAGACCGCGATCTCCACCACTGCGGCATCGCTCGCCGTGCCTAGCCGGGCGGGCTTCAGTGCGGTCAGCGCCGCATACATTTGCTGTTGAGCAGAGACGGGCACCAGCGAGAAGCGCCTGCTGGCCTGGGCGGTCTCGCGTATTGGTGCGGGCTTCAGGATCGGCATCTGAGTTGGGTTCCGCCATTGTAACCCATGGCTGGTCGAGTTGCGCGCCGCGGCCTGTTGTGCATGGGGCTGGCTTTTCAACACAAGTGTGGAAATTCCGGTGCGGAACCCGCGCAGGGATGCGAACGGGCCTGTATTCATGCGGGGTTCTCCAATCTGCACTGGCCGCAGTGCGGCTCGAACAAATCTCCTTGCGCGCGGAATTTTGCCGCCGGGGATTTACAATCCTGTTTGCCGGGCTGGCGGATGGTTTTCAACACTTGTGTGGAAAATCGAGCGGAAAAGCACCTCCAACGCCCGTCCCGGTATTGCATTGATTGGCTCTCTTCCGCTTTGCACAACCGCCGGTGCGGACCATTGCCGGAGGCGTGCAGCGGCAGTTGGGAGCCGCCGGGAGAAGTAGGGAATCTTGAAGAAACGAATTGACATTGTTCTTGTGGAGCGTGGGCTGGTACCGTCGCGCGAGCGTGCCCAGGCCATGATTCTCGCCGGACGCGTGCTCGTTGATGAGCAGAAGGTTCAAAAGTCCGGGCACGCCGTTGCCGAGGATTGCCAGCTCCGTCTGCTCGGCGGCGACCTTCGCTACGTCAGCCGCGGCGGCCTCAAGCTGGAGGCAGCCCTTGCCCACTGGAACATTCCGCTCGAGTCCGCCATCTGCATGGATGTGGGCGCCTCCACGGGCGGCTTTACCGATTGCATGTTGCAGCACGGCGCCGCCAGCGTGCTTGCCGTCGATACCGGCTATGGCCAGATCGATGCCCGCCTGAGGGCCGATGCGCGCGTCCGCCTCCTGGAAAAAACCAACGCACGTTATCTCGAAGGCAGCCAGGTTCCCGAGGCGGTCGAGTTTATGGCGATGGACGTATCTTTCATCTCTGCCACGCAGGTGCTGCCGGCCGTTCTCAGCGCGGCTTTTGCCGCCAAGGGACAGTCCCGCCGCGAGCTTGTTCTGCTCGTCAAGCCGCAGTTTGAAGTCGGCCGCGGGCTGGTTGGCAAGGGCGGAATCGTACGCGACGAGGCAGCGCAGCAGGGTGCCGTTGCCAAAGTCCGCCAGGCGGTTGCCGGCCTCGGTGGGCAGCAAATCGAGGTCATGGATTCTCCCATCCTCGGCACCGAGGGCAATCGCGAATTCCTGATGCACGCCCTGTTCACCGCTCCTCAAGCCGTGCAAGTGGAGTACAAATAAACTGTGAAGATCGCTGCCATCGTTTCCAAACCTGCCAAGCCCGAGCTGGGCGAGATTGTACCCGAGGTGTTGCGCTGGCTCGTTGCCCGTGGATATCGCGTCTACATTGACGAGCAGACCGCCGCCTACCAAACCAACGAGTTTGTGGTTCCCCGCAGTGAGATTGCACGCTACCAGCCCGAGTTCGTCCTTGTCCTCGGCGGTGACGGAACCCTGCTCTCGGCGGCGCGCGCCATCGGCGCAGCCGAGATTCCTCTGCTTGCCGTCAACCTGGGTTCGCTCGGTTTTCTCACCGAAGTTCGTCTGGATGAGCTCTACATCACTCTCGCCGCCGCCGCTGAAGGTCAATGTCCAATCGAGTCGCGGGCGCTGATCGAATGCCGCCTTATCCGTGACGGCAAGGAGATCGTGGTCTATCACGCCCTCAACGATGCCGTGGTCAAGAGCACCGTGGCTCGTCTCATCGGCTTTGAGTTGCGCGTCAACGGCCAGCACGTGGTCGAGTACCAGGCCGATGGCGTCATCGTGGCCACCCCGACCGGCTCCACTGCCTACTCGCTGGCCGCTGGAGGCCCGGTCCTGATGCCCAGCGTGGATGCCATTCTGCTCACCCCCATCTGTCCGCACTCGCTCACCCATCGTCCGCTGGTCGTGGGCGGCGACGCCCGCATCTCGGTGCGCCTGAACAGCGGCGCCAACGGCGTGCTCAGCGTCGACGGGCAGGTTGGAATGCCGGTTGCCCAGGGAGACCAGATCGACTGCTGCAAAGCCGCCTACCGCGTAAAAATCCTGCGCATGCGCCGCTCCTTCTTTGACATCCTGCGCAGCCGGTTACGCTGGGGCCAGCGCTAGCGCCCATGTTTTCCATGAAGGCTGGGAAGACACGTCGCACCGCGGATTTCGCTGCTTCCGTTACCGCTGCCAGTTTCGTTACCAGGCGTGCAAGTCACTGAGCGGTACGACGATGTCGTGAGGCAGCGTGCGCATGGGAATGCTGAGTTGTTGCTCCCGGGGAATCTGCATCGCGGTGTCTTCGTAGAGAGCCACACTGTCCCGCTCGTCCTGCTCGTTGCTTTGAATGGGAATTCGTGCAATCAGCCGAAACTCCGGACGGGTTAACAACTGGCGGAGCGTTTGTTGGATGGGAAGTTCTAATTTCGATTCCTCCGACACGATGATGTAGTGGACACCGTATCGCCTGAGGCTGGCCAGCACCTCGTCGGAATTGTGCAGCAGCTCGATGCTGCCTCCCTCTTCCGGCATGCGAGGGACGTAGAGGAGCTTGCGCAATACGACGAAGTGCTTCTGGGGATCGCGCAGGTGAAGATAAAAGCTGAATGTGCCCGGATAATTTGCGTCATACAGAATCACGCCGCGATCATTGACGGAAGCCAGCTTTTGCGCCACCGCCGCGTATCCCTGCACGTAGGGACGCTGGAAGGTCCAGCCGGCAAAAATCGCCCAGCCGGCCAGCAGGACGGCGGCCGTGCGCCCGGCCAGACGCATGGACTTCGGCCACTGGTTGCTCAGAAGGAAGCCGGCGGCGAAATAAACGAACGGCGGTATCCAGAACAGCACGTGGCGGCCTTGCTTGATCTGGAGCGCTGAAAACGTGAGGTAGCAGGCTGCAATCCAACTGAACATGACCTTGTGGCCGTCGTTGTTGCCCCACCAGCGCGAGCTAAGCATTCCGGCAATGGAGAGCAGAAGCAGCGGCCATCCCAACTGTTCCCGCGCGGCCAGGCAGTAATAGCCAAGTCCGGCAAAAAAACCGGAGTGTTGCAGATGAGTAAAACTCGACTGGCTGGCCCAGTGCAGCGTAAATAGCAGGTAATAGTAGTAGCTGATGAGAACCGCGATGAGGGCGCCGGCGTACAGCGTGCGCCGCTGCAGCATCAGGCGCCATTTTCCCATGGCGAATGTGGTGAAAAGGCAAAACGGAAAAAGAAAGAACGTGGTGTACTTGACGAGCGCAGCCGCGGCCGTGAACAGGGCAAAGATATAGAGATCGCGGGCGCGCTCCTGCTGGCAATACCGGACCCAGTAGTAGATGGCAGCCGTGGCTACGGCCAGGGCCGGAACTTCCAGCATGACCGATTTCTCATACAGCAACAGCGATGGCACGAGAAAGGCCGCCAGACTCGAGAAGGCCGCGGGCCACACCCCGAGGAGGTCCTTCACCAGCCGGTACCAGTAGAAAATCCCGAGAAGAGAGAAGCCCAGAACGGTCAGCCGGGCGCTGGCCGCGGAAGGACCGAAAATTCCGAAGGACAACGCCTCGCAAAGATAGAAGCCGGGAGGCCAATGAACCAGGCCGCTCAGCGCAGGGTAATGAGCGTAGTAGAGCTGGGCGTAACGTACGGGATGAGAGAGCGGAAGGTCGCGGGCGAAGTCCAGGAAGAAGAACCCGCTCATCGCATGCAGGCTCTCGTCGAAGTTGAGGTGAAATTCACCGACCGAAATTCTGTGAGCAATGCAGGCGGCGCAGATAGCCAGAACCAGAAACAGCAGACGGTTGGCCTGGAGTGCGCGAACCAGGCGCGATTTGAAGGGCGGGGAATCGGGCAACTGCACTTCCGGCGCCGTCTCCAGGTTTGAGTCCGCCAGCTGATGCATTTCAATTTCTCCCTGGGCCAAAGTCACGCGCTGGCTTCCCCGCAGCAAATCCTTTGCCTTCAGTTCTGAAACTGTTCCGCGACCCTGCCACACTTGGCGCTGCCCAGCGCACCACGTGAAATTTCTAGCATACCACTGCGTCGCATTCAAGCACTCAACCCGCTGTCCTGGCTGCGGATTCCGCGATTCCCAGAAGGTTGTGACCACGCTGCCACCCGCATTCGCCGCAGTTGGAGAAGGTGGGACGGCCGAGCCCCATGGAACTTAGCGTAACTACGGCAGAGATGTGAAACAAGCCGGCGATCCGGCGATGGAGTGCAGCGCCCTCAGATTTCGCTGCAAATCATCTCCGCGAAACCCTCGCGCCGGCGCACCAGCCGAACCTTCTTGCCGTCCACCAGCACCTCTGCGGCGCGCCCGCGCGTGTTGTAGTTGGAGGCGAGGCTCATGCCGTAGGCGCCCGCATCCAGAATCGCCAGCAGGTCACCGGGAGCCAGCGCACCCAGTTCGCGGTCGCGGGCAAAGAAATCTCCCGTCTCGCACACCGGCCCCACCACGTCCATCACGCCGTGGAAGGCGCCAGCGGAGTCCGGGCGCGGGGTTGCCGGCACAATCTCATGGTGCGCTCCGTAAAGCGAAGGACGGACCAGATCGTTCATTGCCGCATCCACCACCAGGAACTGCTTGCCGCCGTTTTCCTTGGCGTACAAGGTGCGCGTCAGCAGCGCGCCGGCGGCGGCCACAATGGAGCGCCCCGGCTCCAGCAACAGGTGCAGCCCGGTGCGGCGCAATGGGGTGGTCAGCGCCGCCGCGTAGGCCTTTAGACTGCGCTCAAATTCCCGGACACCGGCGTCCCTGTAGCGAATGCCAAGGCCGCCTCCGGCGTCTACGAAACTGATGTTGAAACCGTCCGCGGTCAGCTCGCGCACCAGGGCCAGCACCCGCTCCATCGTCTCGCCAAACGGTGTCACGTCGGTGATCTGCGAGCCGATGTGTACGCTCACGCCCACCGGATCCAGGTAGTGAAAGCTGGCGGACTTGCGATAGAGCGCGCGCGCCTCGGCAATCGGCACGCCGAACTTATGCTGGCGCAGCCCCGTGCTGATATACGGATGGGTCACGGTCTTCACGTCGGGATTCACCCGCAACGCGATGCGCGCGGTCTTTTTCAGACGTGCGGCGCGGGCTCCCAGCAGCGCAAGCTCGGCATGGCTCTCCACGTTGAACAGCAGAATTCCCGCTGTAATGGCAGCATCCATTTCCTCGGCCGTTTTACCCACGCCGGAAAAGACCACCCCTGCCGCCGCGTCCTTGCCTGCCAGCATCACGCGCTGCAACTCGCCGCCGCTCACCACGTCAAAACCGCATCCCAGTCCGGCCAGCAGGTGCAGCACCGCCAGGTTCGAGTTCGCCTTTACCGAGTAGCAGAGGGTGTGCGGCTGTTTTGCAAAGGCACGTTCAAAGGCAGCCACCCGCGAGCGTATCGCCGTGGCCGAGTAAACGTAGAGAGGGGTGCCAAAGCGCCGCGCCAGGCGCTCCACTTCTACTTCATCGCAACAAAGCGTGCGGCTGCGGTTGCCGCCGCGATAGGTAAATGCAGGAGGACGCTCCTCGGGGGAGCCTTTGTGAATGGTCACTTCTTCTTAGCCGTTTCCTTTATTTTCAGCACTGCGACCGTCTGGTCGTCAAACGCTTCCATGGTGCCTACAAACTGGTTCACCTCGGCAAACACCGCGTCCACAATTTTGTCTGCCGCCTCGGCGCAGTGGTTCTCCAGCACGCGCGCCAGCCGCCTCATGCCGAACACTACACCCGCTTCATTCTGCGCATCGGAAATGCCGTCGCTGAAAAACAGGAAGACCTCGCCGGAACAGTTGTGAAAGGTGACCTCATCGTACTCTGCCGTGGCAAACAGTCCAAGCGGCAGCCCGCTAATATTCACCCGCTCGGCCTTGCCGTTCCGGCATCGGTAAGGATGCGGCTGTCCGGAGTTGGCAATGCGCAGCGACCGGTCATCGTCGCTCCACAGGGCGTAAAGGATGCTGACAAACTGCGCCGCAATGGGACGCTCCGCCAGCGACAGGTTGATTGCCGTCAGCATGGCCGCCGCGCCCGGCTCCTCGGCCGCGTGGGAACGCAGGATGCCGCTGACCAGCGCCCCGTAGAGCGCCGCCGGCGCGCCTTTTCCGCTGACGTCGCCAATGGCGATCCCCGTCCGGTCCGTGCCCGCGTAAGGAACATAGTCGTAAAGGTCACCGCCAACCGCGCGCGCCGGGACCGAACGCGCCGCAACCTCGGCGTTGACTAGCTCCGGAATTTTTTGCGGAAGCAGCCGGTACTGCAACTCGCGCGCCAGCAACAGGTCTTTTTCCAGGCGCAGCTCCTGCCGCTCGATCTTCTCGTAGAGGCGCGCATTCTCAATCGAAATCGCAATCTGCGCCGCCAGGACCTTCACTAAACGCGCATGCTCTCCGGTAAAGTATTTGCGCCGCGTGTGCTCCAGGTCGAGCACTCCAATCACACGTCCCTTGTACACCAGCGGCACGCACAACTCACTCATGGTCTCCGGATTCAGGGGGTGATAACGCTCGTCGCGGGTCACGTCCGGAACCACGATGATCTGGTTGTGCTCCGCCGCATAGCCTACCAGGCCGCGCCCCAGCGGAACCTCATGCTTCAGTTGCACGTTTTCGTTGAAGCGCAGGGAGAAGCGATGTTGCAGCTTCGTCCGCTTGTCGTTCAGCAGCAGGATGGAGAACATCTGGTAGTCAATCAGCCGCAGCAGCAGGTCGCCAATGCGCTTGAAGAGCTGATCGAGATTCAAAATGGAAGTCAGCTCGCGGCTGATCTGGTTCAGCAGCACCAGCTGCTTGGCCTGCCGCGCGACCCTGGTGTAGAGCCGCGCATTCTCCACTCCGGTCGCCACCCGGGAGGCAATCAGCATCAGCACGCTGCGATGCTCCTCGGAGAAGAAGTTGCTCTCGGAAGCCTCCACGTCGATCACGCCGATGGTGCGGCCTTTCACGATCAGCGGCACCGCCAGTTCGGAGAGCACCTTGGCCCCGGTGGAAATGTATTCGGGGTCCTTGAGGACGTCGTTCACCAGTACCGGTTCCCCGCGTTGCACCGCCGTTCCCGTGATGCCCGATCCCACCTTCACCCGGATCCGCGCAGCCACCTCCGGCGAGTGTCCCACCTGGAAGCGGACGCGCAGCTCCTGCCGTTTTTCATTCAGCAGCAGAATGGCGAAGACGTCGTAGTGGATGATGCGGTGCACCAGTTCGGCGACCCTTTGCATCAGGGTTTCCAGGTCGAGCGTGGTGTTGACCGCGTCGGCTACCTCGAGCATGAAGCCTTCCATCTGCGTCGGTGGCTCTTTGCTTGTCACTTCGGGTTGGATCAGGTTCGGCATTTGCGATCATTCCAGGGCAATCCCGAGCCGCAACTGCTGGCAGCCGCTGGGAAAAACACCATCCTGTTTCGTCGAGCGCTGAATTTGCCTTCAGCGCATCCCGGATTCTATCACCGCCGTCGCCTCCGCTTGTAGAATCCGCGGTTCACCGAAGGGGTAGAATCCTGTCGATACTCCAGGCATCTAACCGATTGCTCCGGGTACGGCAGATCTCCGTCCCCTGCTCCCGACGGCCGCGAGCTGCCGTCAGCGGACTGATTCGGAGCCGCGCTGCTCCGAATTAAGCCGCGAGCGGTTTTCCGGTTGAACGCAACCAAAACGGCGTACGAGGCATGACTACGATGGCAATCAATCTAACCTGGCTGGGTCACTCCACCTTCCGAATTGAGTCCCCCGAAGGCAAAACCTTCCTCATCGATCCCTGGATCACGCAGAACCCGCGCTGTCCTGAATCCGAGAAGCATCAGACCAAAGTGGACGTGCTGCTGTGTACCCACGGGCATGGCGACCACATTGGCGATGCCGCCGCCATCTGCCTCCAGCTCCAGCCCACGGTGGTCGGAATCTATGAACTGGCTTGCTGGCTCGGCAGCAAGGGCGCAAAGAACATCTCGCCCATGAACAAGGGCGGAACGCAGAAGGTCGCTGGCGTAAATGTGACCATGGTTCACGCGGTTCATTCCTGCGGCATCCAGGAGGAGGACGGTTCGTTCATTTATGCCGGTGAGGCGTGTGGGTACGTGCTCGAATTCAGCAACGGCCTCAGGGTCTATCACGCCGGCGACACCGCCGTTTTCAGCGATATGCAGATCATTCATGACCTCTACCGGCCCGACATTGCCTTGCTCCCGATGGGCGACCACTTCACCATGGGCATCCGCGAGGCCGAATATGCCTGCAAGCTGCTCCAGCCTCGCATCGTGGTTCCCATGCACTTTGGCACCTTCCCCATGCTTACGGGTGATCCTCACGACCTTCGCCCCGCAGCCAGCCGGCAAGGGTTCGAGTTATGGGAGATGGAGCCCGGGGTTCCGCGGGAGCTCACCCTCAAATAGCAGGGTACGGTTGGCTGCTCTGGAGCGCGTTGCTTACGCTCCGGAGCGCCTGCCGTGGCGCTGCTCCCTGTCCAGGAAGCACTATCTCTGCCTGCCCGGGTTTCAATTCTGCGGACTCGGCGACCCGCAGGAGAAGCGGTTCTGCGTGAGTTTTGCACTGCGGGCCGCGTTGCGCCTGGCCGCAGAGGGTGCCGCTTCCCGCGCTCCTGGGAAAAATGGCAGAACTCACATTCATCCCGTATCCATGCGGCTTTGCGCCGTGCCGCGGGGTCGCTGTGCGAGTTCTTTGCGGCATTTTCGAAGGGCCGTTTTCGCCCGCCTGCACCGCTCTTACTGCAGGTGCCTGTGGACGGGCTGCACTCCATTGAAAACAAATCACATAAAATCGTCATTGTTTTCTTGACTCTTTTCCCGGATGCGGTAAAACACACTCGTTCTTTGACAGTTTCCAAAGTTTTCCCGGTTGGTGGTGAGTCCGGGGCTCAAACGAGCTCACTTAGGCCATCGACGGAATTGGAAGTCATCAGCGAATCCGGCAACGGCAGTTGCTGGAGACCAGGGACGGCGGTCCCGCGACGCGAGGGTGAAAGCTCTTGCATCTCCTTTTCGGCACGGCGGTGCCGGGAGGGAACCAAGTCTGGCGCCTGCAAAGGCGGCAGAGCCTGCGGAGCGCAACTCCTCAGGTGCTTGATTGCCGCAAGACAATCAAGCCGAGCGCCGGACGCAATCCGGCGTATGGGCAGTCAGGTCGCACTGACGAGCCCGACGGCTTGCCAGCCGCAAACTGGCAGGCCTGCTGATGGACGACATCCGGCGGTGAGTCTTCGAGGGGCAGTGAGGGTCTATAGCGAGCTGCTGGTCGAGGCGAACAGGATACTGTGAAAGGCAAGATAGAATCCCGAGGAACGAATCGGTTTGCCCGATTGGCCGGTGAGCCCGGAGCTCGAACCGGGGCCGCGCGGGGCGGCCAGCCCCATAAGCTGGAAGCAACGCGAGCAGGTCTGGTAAGGGTCTAATGCGAGCTGCTGGTCGAGGTACACAGGTTCCCAATCCTCGGGATTCGTGTTTCTGGCGAATTCCCGCGGCAACACTCCTCATGGCAAAAAATCTATATTGAATCCCCCCGAAGTGTCACGACATCTCAGGCCGGAGCAGCTTCTGATTGCCCTCGCCTGCGCGGCGAGCTGTCCAAAGTCTCCCATCCAAATGATCCAAGGAGGAACCCCTATGAGGCCCAATCGCAACTGCGTCCTGGCTCTGTTCGCCGCCTTCCTGCTCTCCACGTTCTGTCTCGCCCAAGCCCCTGCCCGGCCATTCCATGATGGTCCGGTATGGGACATCACCTTCGTCAAGGTGAAGGCAGGCTTCGATCTCAAGTACACAAGTTTCATTGCAACCGAGTGGAAGAAGGAACAGGAAGCGCTGAAAAAAGCCAACCTGATTATGGACTACAAGGTGATTGGAACCGAGGCGCACAGCTCAGGCGATTGGGACATGATGCTCATGGTCGAGTACAAGGACTTGGCGACCATGGAGGCCAACATGGACAAGATGGAGGCGGTTGCCATGCAGGCCCTCTCGACGGACGAGAACAAGACGCTGGAGGGTTACAAGAATCGCGCAGAGTGGCGCGAGATCGTCGGAAGCCGGCTGGCGCGCGAAATCATCCTGGAGCCGAAGAACCAGTAGCTGCCAGCTTTACGGAGCGGGAGGACGCAACCTCCCGCTCGTTACAGAAACTATGAAAATGCCCGAAGCGATGGGTTACACCTGGTTTGCAGAAGCCGCTTCGCTAACCCACTGCAGCCTGACTTCCTGCGGAATGATGCCGCGCTCGTGGCCCATATTCAGCAGCTTGGCCACCGCTTCGCGGCCGTCGTCGCCATAGTCCAGGGTGCGCTCGTTCACGTACATGCCAACAAAGGTATCGGCGTCGTTCGCGTCCAGATCGCGGGCAAACTGCATGGCGTACTCCAGCGCTTGTTCGCGGTTGTCCAGGGCGTGCTGGATGCTGGCGCGCAGCGCCTTGCAAACCTTGGCAATGGTCTCGGCGCCCAGGTCCTTGCGGATCGCGTTGGCGCCCAGCGGCAGCGGCAGGCCGGTCAGCTCGCGCCACCACTTGCCCAGGTCGAGGATGCGATGCAGCCCGCTCTTGTCGTAGGTGAGCTGGCCTTCGTGGATGATCAGCCCGGCATCGTACCTGCCGTCCAGCACGGCGGGGATGATCTTATCGAAGGGGACGACCTCGGTCTGGATGTCAGGCGCGAACAGCTTGAGCGCCAGCACGGCGGTGGTCAGCGTGCCCGGGATGGCGATCTTCAGCTTCTTCACCTCGTCCAAGGTGTACGACTTGGGGGCAACGATCATCGGGCCGTAGCCATCGCCCACGCTGCCGCCGCTCGGCATTAGCGCGTAGCGGTCCTGCAGGTACGGATAGGCGTGGAAGGAGATGGCGGTCACTTCAAAGTACGCTTCCGCAATCGCCTTATGGTTCAAGGTTTCAATGTCGCAAAGAACGTGGGTGAATTTCAGTCCAGGCACCCGGATCTTGTTCGTTGCCAACCCATAGAACATGAACGCGTCGTCCGAATCCGGACTGTGCGCAATTTTGATTTCAATTGTTTCAGGACCGCTGCTGCTCATAAATCTTTTTCGGGGCCAATGGCCCGCTCCCTCATAAGTAGTTCGAATGACTTGCCGCCCCGGTGGAAGCCGCGCGGCAGAGAAACCGATTCCTCCGGAGCAGCCGGAACCGGTCGCAATCCTTGCCCCAACCAACTACGCCCCCGCCGGCTACGTCAAGCCTTCCTGGCCGTGCTCGGGCGCAACTTCCGCGCTGGCGCTCCGTGCCATCGCCCGGCGTGACTTCAAGTGCCACCAGACACGTACGGACACGGCAATCGAAACGCCGATCAGGGAGACTGCCGATAACACCAGAACCGCAAAAAGGACCTTGATGATCACAGGGCTCTAGCATAGCAGAGTAGCGCCCGCCCGGCCTTGTCTTTCGATGCCCTACGGGCGCATGGCTGCTTCCACATCTTCGGCCGTGTGCGGCAGATCGGCGGTCAGATTCACCAGCTTACCGTTCTCATCCAGCATCAGGATATCCTCAATCCGCACCCCAATTTTTTCTTCGGGAATGTAAATTCCTGGCTCCAGGGTGAACACGTCGCCTTTATCCAGCGGGCCGGCGCCCACGTCGTGTACTTCCAGCCCCACCCGGTGTCCCAGTCCGTGGATGAAGTACTTGCCCAGCGGCTCGCCGTGCAAGTCCTTTCCGTGCGTGTTGATGTAGTCGTAGGCCACCTGGTAAAGCGAATCCGGCCCGTGTCCGGTCAGCATGCTTTTGCCGGCCACGACCGCGGCTGCTGCCGCCTGCTGCGCTCCCAGCACCACGTTGTAGATCTCGCGCTGCCTTGGAGTGTAGTGTCCGTTGGCGGGCAGGGTGCGAGTGATGTCGCTGGCGTACATGGCATACTCGCCCGCCACGTCCATCACCACCACGTCGCCGTCGTGGATCTGGTGCGAGTCATCCGAGTAGTGCAGCACCGTCGAGTAGAATCCCGAGCCCACAATCGGCGCGTACGCCGGGCGCTCGCAGCCGCCGTCCTGGAACTTGTATTGCATCAGGGCTGAAATCTGGTACTCCCACAGGCCCGGACGCATCGCCTTCATGGCCGCGCGGTGCCCTGCGATGGATGCCTCGGTGGCGTGCCGGATGCGCTCGATCTCGCCTGCGTCCTTGTGTTTGCGCAACTCGGCAATTTTGCCGTCCACGCTCACTACGGAACCCGCAAACGCGTTGGCACGCTTCAGCCATTCCAGTCCAGCCGTCGAGGGCGAGGTCTCCGGCGCCTCGGCCACCGCCGAGTAGATTGTCGCCCACCCTTGGGGAAGAATCTGCCGCAGCAGCTCCGGCATCTGGTCGAGCGAGGCCACCTTGTCAAAGCCGGTGATCGCGGCAGCCTTGGGATCGTCGGCGCCCAGCTTGGGCCCCGTCCAACGCTCCTCGATCCGGCTGCGCGAGGGGAGAAACAGAATCTCGCTGTAGGCGCGCGCCGGAGCGTTGCCCTTGGCCTCCGCCGCGGGCACAATCACCACGGCCGCGCCCGGCTCGGCCCAGCCCGTCAGGTAGAAGAAATTGTTGTCTTGCCGGAAGCCGTAGAGCGCGTTTGGCCCCTCCGATTCCGTGGCGGCAAACAGCACCCCCACGCCGCCGTCCAACTTCCCGGCCAGCGCCACCCGCCGGGCGCGATAATCGCCTCCTGCCTGGCGGTCCAGTGCATTCAGGGAAGCGGTGAGCAAAACGACGCAGAACAGGAAAAGCAGGAGGGCCAGCGCGCGAAGCTTCATGGAAGCCGAGTATAAACCCGGCACTGGTTTGGTGCGAATATTGCCGGGCGCGCCTCGGCGCCGCTGCAACGCCGGGCGCTACACTCCCACCGGGAACGGCTTGCTGTGTTCTTCGGCATTACTGCCACTGCCGCGTCCCAGCAACTCGAAGCGTCCCTGCAACAGAGACATCAATCCCGTGTACCAGTACCCGTAAACGAACAGAATCAGGAAGGGAATCGTGATGTAGTTTTCATTGGTGATGGCGTACCACACCGTCATGGCAAAGTAGCAGCCCACCGCCAGTTCGATCCATGGAATCATGCCCAGGCGCTTGCGGTATTTCCTGGCCGCCTTCACCGCGATGCTCTTGCCGCCGGTGCCCCGCACGCTGTATTTCGGAGTCCGCGCAAAGGCCGACTGCTTGCCCACCAGCGCCTCAATCACCCCTTTGGAGTTTGTGATTGTCAATCCGATTCCCAGCGCCATCAGGAATGGCAGGTAAAAAAATGTCCGCCACCAGCGCGTCGGAAACAGCTCCTTCTGCGAAACCAGGTAAAAGCTGGAGATGGAAAAGGTCGAGGCCAGAAACAGCGGCACGTCGATGTACATCATCTGGAACCAGCCCTGGTAGAAGCGGATAATCATCGCCGGCAGCAGCAGCACGCTGAGCAGAATCATCAGCGGGTAGCTCAGGTTCGCCGTCAGGTGATACCACGCCTCAATTTTTTCCCGGCGGCTCACATCCGACCGCATCATCTGGGGCAGGTCCTTGATCGAGCACTGGATCAATCCTTTGGCCCAGCGTACCTGCTGCGTCTTGAAGGCCGTCATCTCGATAGGCAGCTCCGCCGGGCACTCCACATCCTGCAAATACAAAAACTTCCAGCCTTTCAACTGGCAGCGATAGCTCAGGTCGGTGTCTTCCGTGAGGGTATCGTGTTGCCAGCCGCCCGCTTCCTCAATGGCCCGGATGCGCCACATTCCCGCGGTGCCGTTGAAATTGAAGAAGACTCCCGCCCGCGAGCGTCCGCCGTGTTCCAGCACAAAGTGCCCGTCCAGCAGGATGGCCTCCACTTCGGTGAGGAACGAGTAGTGCCGGTTGATGTGGGTCCAGCGCGTCTGCACCATGCCGATGTTGGGTTCGGCAAAGTGATGGATCACGCGCAGGATCCAGTCGGCGGGCGGGGTAAAATCGGCGTCGAAGATGGCCACGAATTCGCCCTTCGCGCTTTTCAGTCCATGTTCCAGCGCGCCCGCCTTGAAGCCCGTGCGGTCGCTGCGGTGGATGTGAACAATATCATTGCCCAGGGCGCGGTAGCGGGCCACCACTTCGGCGGCCACACTCACCGTCTCGTCGGTCGAGTCGTCCAGCAGCTGGATGTCCAGCAGGTCGCGCGGATACTCCAGGTTGCAGATCGACTCCACCAGCCGGTCCACCACGAACTGCTCGTTGAAAATGGGCAACTGGATGGTCACCCGTGGCAGTTGCGCAAAGGTCGATTTTGGCGTGGTGGTCTTGTTCTTCCGATGCTTGTAGTACATCCAGACAAGCTGGTAGCGATGGAAGCCGTAGGCGGCCAGAATCACCAGCACGATGAAGTAGGGAATCAGCAGGCACAGGTCAAAGGCGTTGGCGTGGTAGAGCCCCTTGAACGTAGGGTTCACCTGTTTCTGCAGGAATTGCACCACCGGACTCGGCCGTGGTGCAAGCGCGATCATCGCCGCAAACTGAGTGATCAAGGCGGATCCCGAAAAGCTAGAGTAAGCCGGATGTAAACCGTTCCCGGAAAATTCGATTGTACCCGAAGCCGGCCCCATCTTCGCGGCGGCAGCGCTCAGATTCCTTTATTCCTCGCCCGCCCCCGGTTTTCCGCCACCATTGACCCGGCTTTCGCAGCGCCGCGCCGCTGCGTCAGTGGGCCAGCCTCCGGATTGCCCGCATCCGGCAAGCATCCGTAAACCATGCTTTCGCGCAGCTCAGCAGCTGGACGCGCCTGTAGTTCCGGCAGTCGCCTAGAAACCGCAACGCCTCTGGGCCACCCGCAGGGAGAGGGCTTACAGAAAGCTTGCGCTCAGCGACATCGCTTCAGCACGAACCAGGGAATGTGCAGTGCGCCCGGGAAACGCTCCACGCAAACTGGTTCGCCGACATGGACGGCGTAGTAGAGGGAAGAATCCACACAAACATCACCCTTGTTCTCAAGCGCCGCACCCCACGGAGCCAGAGCGACCCAATCGGTCGTGTGCCTGCCGTGCACTTGGTATTTCTTCACAATATTTGAGGAATAGACTGCCGGGGCCGAGCGGTCGAGAAAGACATCGACCGCAATAATCGCAACAAACCCGTACTCTAAGAAGAACGGTATCAGGAGCACTGTGATCGCCGCATTCTTTCGGAATGACGGATCGGATACAACAGCCGCGAACAACAGGCAGAGCCCGAGCACAATCCCCAGCCCGATCCATATCCATGTCCCTTGCGTGAGTCCCTGCTCTGGCGTCATTCCCAGCATAGGCTTCCACGGCATCTGCCCTTGCAGCGCTGCGAACAGCAGAAGAATTCCCGGCAGGAACGCGGGAACGCCTAGGTATCCATGTGCATCGTTGCTGCCAGAAACCAGTAAATGGACCATTCCCCCGGAGAACCTTGCGATCCCCGCCGCCAGCCAAGGCAACAGCACCAGAAACAGGATTACGGGGCGATTCGGGAAAAACATTCCCCAGAACGCGGCTATCACAGCTACGCCGGTAAGGCACCTGCACAGAATCTTGACACGCGCCAGCGCCCGCAATCGCGCTTCGCGCTCGGGCGAGCTGTTCGCCCCCTCAAGAATCTCCGCCTCGGAGGCGAGCCGCTCCGGAGCGTCCAAATCCGGCACCGAATCGATCCACTCCCGCAGTACGGAGTCTGCGTTCAGCTCATTGCTGATTGTGATCTTGTTCTCCGCATCCTCCCCGTTATCTGAGCCGCGCGGGATGAGCCAGGTGCCGCCGGTCCGAAAGCCATCGTTGCTCTTCGCTACCCTACGCCCAAGAATCTCGCTTCGCTGCAGTGACCGTGAAGAAAACAATCTCTGCACCTCGATCCGTTCTGAATCCAGCACAACTTTCGACTTCAGCGCGGAGGCGACAGGTAGCGCCGCAAGGATCGATAGCACGCAGCCGAGCGCCAGCATGAAGCCAAGGGCGAGCCCAACAGAATCGTCGAGACCCGCTGCGAAAACAAGCCAGCAGAGGCCCAAGCCTGGGATACTGAAAGCCAACGACAACAGGACGTTTACGCAGAGCCATCGGCCAGATATGCGGTAAGTGCACGGGTATTCCGTCGGGTTGAGTAGTTGGTCCATAGGTTATAAGCCGGATTCAGCTAACAAAGTACCATGGAATCAACGCAGCGGTACCAACGCCGAGGGTACATCCGTAATCGCTGTGTTAACCCTATTGGAATCTCCTCTTTCAGATCGATCCGACTCGGCTAAAACTTAACGCTGAGTTGCCCCCGAAACTGGTATTCCTCGTAGTATTCCGGCTCGGACCCAGACAGCGCCTGCATTGCATTGCCGCCAGCATCCCGATTCCTGTCGCAAACAGGGCCTCTGTCCAACAATCCCGAAACGGAAATCCCGACCTTCCCCGTCCTCGTGGCGCAAGAGAACTCAGTCCATCGTGCACATCGCGGGCAACAATCGCGACTCTCAAGTGTTTCCCCGGCCACTCGGATTCTGGTCCGCATCTCGCGCTGCGTGCCTGTTCGGGAAACGCCGGATGACTCCGCAGCACAGCCAGCCATCGCTACCCCCACCGTGCTTTCCGCCGATCGCAACCCGGCTACCGCGTTGTTCATTTGGAGGCTTAGCGCGCTTCTCACGCCTGTTTGTGAGTTAAGTCACAGCCTATTCCAACCCAACGGAGTGGAATGTTCACTGGGGATGAAGTCGCCAACTTGTCTCGCGCTGTTGTGCGGGAGCGCGTCGCGCACTCCTCCCCGGCTTAATTCCATGGAGGGCCGATTCATGAATCGGATCAAAGTGACAGTGGACGGCAACGAAGCCGCCGCCTACGTCGCGCATAAAGTCAACGAAGTCATTGCCATTTATCCCATCACTCCATCGTCCCCCATGGGCGAGTTCAGTGACCAATGGTCTTCCGACGGCCAGCCCAACATCTGGGGCAGCGTTCCCCACGTGATGGAAATGCAGAGCGAAGGCGGCGCCGTAGCGGCAATGCACGGAGCCTTGCAGGGCGGCAGCCTGGCGACCACCTTCACCTCGTCCCAGGGCCTGTTGCTGATGATTCCCAACATGTACAAGATCGCCGGCGAGCTCACACCCTGCGCCATTCACGTAGCCGCGCGCTCGGTTGCCGCCCAGGGTCTGTCCATCTTCGGTGACCACCAGGACGTCATGGCCGTGCGCCAGACCGGCTGGGCCCTGCTGGCCTCCAACAACGTGCAGGAGGTCATGGACACCGCCCTCATCGCGCAGGCCGCAACCCTCGCCTCGCGGGTTCCCTTCGTGCATTTCTTTGACGGCTTCCGGACCTCGCACGAGGTTGGCAAAGTCGAGCAGCTTACCCTGGACGACATGCGCGCCCTGCTGCCCGATGAGTTTGTCCGCCAGCACCGCGCGCGCTCGCTCTCGCCGGACCGTCCCGTGCTGCGCGGCACCGCGCAGAATCCGGACGTGTATTTCCAGGCACGCGAGACCGTCAATCCCTACTACCTCGCCGTGCCCGCCATCCTGCAGAAGACGATGGATCGCTTCGCCCAGGTCGTCGGCCGCCAGTACAAGCTGTTCGATTACGCCGGCGCGCCGGATGCCGATCGCGTGGTCATTCTCATGGGTTCGGGATGCGATATTGCCGAGGAGACTGTGAACGCTCTGCTCGCCCAGGGAGAAAAGGTCGGAGTCCTCAAGGTTCGCTTGTTCCGTCCGTTCTCGGTCGAGCATTTCCTGGCCGCGCTTCCTGCCACGGCGCGCAACATCAGTGTGCTGGACCGCACCAAGGAACCCGGCTCCCTTGGCGAGCCTCTCTACCAGGAGATTCTCACTGCGCTGGCCGAAAGCCTGGCCGCCGGTAAAATCGCCGCCATGCCGCGCGTTGTCGGTGGCCGTTACGGGTTGTCTTCCAAGGAATTCACTCCCGCCATGGTCAAGGCTGTCTTTGATGACCTTGCCCAGCCGGTGCCGCACAATCACTTCACCGTCGGAATCAACGACGACGTCACCCACAACTCGCTCGAAGTCGATCCCAAGTTCTCTACCGAGGACCCGAAAACCGTTCGCGCGCTCTTCTACGGACTCGGCGCCGACGGCACCGTGGGCGCCAACAAGAACTCCATCAAGATCATCGGCGAAGACACGGAAAACTATGCCCAGGGCTACTTCGTCTATGACTCGAAGAAGTCCGGCTCCATCACCACCTCACACCTGCGCTTCGGACCCAAGCCCATCCGCTCCAGCTACCTGATCACACGCGCCAACTTTGTCGCCTGTCACCAGTTCAGCTTCCTGGAGCGCGTGGATGTGCTCAAGCACGCCGACAACGGCGCGGTCTTCCTTCTCAACAGTCAGTTCGGCAAGGATGAGATATGGGATCAGCTGCCCCGTCCCGTGCAGCAGCAGATCATCAGCAAAAAACTTCAGTTCTACGTGATTGATGGTTACAGCGTTGCCAAGGATACCGGCATGGGCCAGCGCATCAACACCATCATGCAGACCTGCTTTTTTGCCATCAGCGGCGTGCTGCCTCGTGACGAGGCCATCGACGCCATCAAGAAAGCCATCAAGAAGACCTACGGCAAGCGCGGCGACGCCATCGTGCACCAGAATTTCGCCGCCGTCGATTCCACCCTCGAACATCTCCACCGCGTCCAGGTTCCCGCCCAGGTTTCCAGCACCGTCGAACTGCGTCCGCCGGTTCCGGCCGAGGCTCCCGCCTTTGTGCAGGACGTGCTGGCGCCCATGATCTTCGGCGATGGCGATGACCTTCCGGTCAGCAAGATGCCCAACGATGGAACCTATCCCACCGGCACGGCGCAGTGGGAAAAGCGCAACATCGCTCTCGAGGTTCCCAACTGGGATGAGAAGCTCTGCATCCAGTGCGGCAAGTGCGTTCTGGTCTGCCCGCACGCGGTCATCCGCGCCAAGGTCTATTCCAGCGACCACCTGGGGTCGGCACCGGAGTCGTTCAAATCCGCCGAGCCCAAGTGGAAGAACTTTGCCAGCTACAAGTACACCCTGCAGGTTGCGCCGGAGGATTGCACCGGCTGCGCTCTCTGCGTCGAGGCCTGTCCGGCCAAGTCCAAGAGCGAAGCCAAGCACAAGGCCATCAACATGGTTCCGCAGCCTGAAATTCGCGAGCGCGAAGCCCGCAACTGGGACTTCTTCCTTACCCTCCCGGAGATTCCGCGCGAACAACTTGTGCTCTCCCAGGTGAAGGACGTGCAACTGCTCCAGCCGCTCTTCGAGTTCTCCGGTGCCTGCTCGGGATGCGGCGAAACTCCGTATCTCAAACTGCTCTCGCAACTGTTCGGAGACCGCACGGTCATTGCCAACGCCACCGGTTGCTCGTCGATCTACGGCGGCAATCTGCCCACCACGCCCTGGGCCTTCAACAAGGATGGCCGCGGCGTCGCCTGGTCGAACTCGCTGTTTGAAGACAACGCCGAGTTCGGTCTCGGCCTGCGGCTGTCGATCGACAAGAACCGCGATTACGCCCGCGAACTGCTGGTCCGCCTCGCCTCCAAGCTGCCCGAAGAACTGGTGAAAGCCATTCTCGGCGCCAGCCAGAAGGGCGAAGCCGCCATTGCCGCGCAGCGTAGCCGCGTTGCCCAGCTCAAGCAAACATTGGCATCCATCGATCTTCCGGAAGCCCGCGCCCTGATCGACGTTTCCGACCTGCTGGTGGACAAGGCAGTCTGGATCGTCGGCGGCGACGGCTGGGCCTATGACATCGGCTTCGGCGGCCTTGACCACGTCATGGCCTCGGGCCGCAACGTCAACGTCCTGGTGCTTGACACCGAGGTCTACTCCAACACCGGTGGCCAGATGTCGAAATCAACTCCGCGTGGCGCCGTCGCCAAGTTCGCCGCCGCCGGCAAGGCGCGTCCCAAGAAGGACCTTGCGCTCATCGCCATGAGCTATCCAGCCTACGTCGCGCGCGTTGCCATGGGGTCCAGCGACATGCAGACCCTCAAGGCGTTCAACGAGGCGGAAGCCTTCGATGGTCCGTCGCTGATCCTCGCCTACAGCCACTGCATTGCCCACGGCTACAATCTGATCCACGGACTTGATCAGCAGAAACTTGCCGTGCAGTGCGGTCACTGGCCGCTATTCCGCTACAATCCCAATGCCGCGCCCGGCCTGGCCAACTTTGTTCTCGACAGCCGCGCGCCCAGCATTCCGCTGGAGCAATACATTTACAATGAGTCCCGCTACACCATGCTGCGTCAGAGCAATCCAGAGCAGGCAAAGCTGCTGCTAGGCGAGGCTCAGCAGGATGTTACCGACCGTTGGAAGCGTTACGAAACGCTGGCCCAGGAGTTCTCCGCGGCAGCCGCCACGGAAGCCGCCACGGCAGCCGCCGCAAAAGGAGTCCACTAATGATCGACCTCTCCACTCAATATCTTGGACTGAAGCTGCGCAACCCGCTCGTCGTCGCCGCCTCTCCCTTATCCAAGGAGATTTCGAATCTGCGTCACATGGAGGATTCCGGCGCCGCCGCCGTCGTCCTCCACTCGCTGTTCGAGGAGCAGATCAACATCGAGTCCAATGAACTGGACCGCTTTCTCTACGACGGCGCCGAAGTCAGCGCCGAGAGCATCACTGTCTTTCCCGAACTGCAAAACTACAACATCGGCCCGGACGCCTATCTCGAGCACATCCGCCGCGCCAAGCAGAGCGTCTCCATTCCGGTTATCGCCTCGCTGAACGGCGTTTCCCGCGGCGGTTGGGTCAGCTATGCCCGCGAAATGCAGCAGGCCGGCGCTGATGCCATCGAGCTGAACGTCTACTTCATTGCTGCCGATCCCGTCTCGAGTTCCGTCGAGATCGAAAAGCTTTATCTTGACCTGGTCAAGGAAGTTCGCAATACGGTTTCCATCCCGGTCGCGGTAAAAGTAGGCTCCCAGTTCAGCGCTTTTGCCAACATGGCGCAGCGCCTGGACGCGGCTGGCGCCAACGGCATTGTGCTGTTCAACCGCTTCTACCAGCCCGACTTTGATCTCGAAACCTTGGAGGTCAAACCCGCGCTCACTCTTTCCACCAGCGGCGAACTGCTTCTCCGCCTCAATTGGGCCGCCATTCTCTACGGCCAGATCCATGCCGACATGGCCATTACCGGCGGCGTCCACACGGCCAACGACGTGGTCAAGTCGATGATGGCCGGAGCCAAAGTCACCCAACTGGCCTCGGCCCTGTTGCAGAACGGCATCGGGTACCTGCGCCCGCTGCGCAACCAACTCGAAGCCTGGCTCGAAAAGAACGAATACCAGAGCATCGAGCAGATGCAGGGCAGCATGAGCCAGAAAAACGTCCCCAACCCGAAAGCTTTCCAACGCGCGAACTACATGAAGGTGCTTTCCAGCTACGCGCTGGGCTAAACGCTCGGCAAGTAACAGAAAAAGGAGCGGCCTCGTGCCGCTCCTTTTGTATCTACCTTCGCGTGGGTCATGTTTCTTGCCGGACCTCACCGCACGGCCCGTGCGCCACGGATGCATCCCCGCTTTATTTCTTTTCCAGTTCGGTCAGCGCCGCCAACACCTGCGCGCTGTGTTCGGCGGGCTTCACATCGTCGAAGACGCGCGCAATCCTGCCGTCGGGCGCAATTAGAAACGTATTGCGCGAGGCGTGCGTGAACAGCATGTGAGACAGCGTACCGTACTCGTTGGAGACATTGTGATCGGTATCGGACAGCAGCTTGAAGCTGAGTCCTTCCTTCACGCAGAAGCGGTGGTGCGAGTCCGCGCCGTCCACGCTGATGCCCACGATGACGGCATTGCGCTTCTCGTACTCGGCCAGATCGCGCTGGAAGTTGTGCGCCTCCACCGTGCAGCCGCTGGTGAAATCCTTGGGATAAAAGTAGAGCACCACCCACTTGCCGCGGAAATCCCGCAGGCTCACCGGCGTCCCATCCTGTGAGTTCAATGTGAATGGCGGCGCCTGGATGCCCGCCTCAAGATGAGCGGCGGAAAGCACCATCACGGGCGCCAGCACGGCTGCCGCGCAGAACAGCAACAAAAGCTTCTTCGACATTCGTTCCTCCGGCCACCCCGCGCATCATTGCAAAACCGGCAGAGCAACCTTCGCGTTCTTAGATGTTCGCCCATGGCAAAGGGTTCCGGCGCGAAGGAAGGAAAGACAGGTAGTTGACTTTGTCCTCGTCCGTGCCTTTGCTCTCGACCCTCATCAACTTTGAACCCGTCGCCTTTTCCCTCGCTCCTGCTATGATACTTGGTTTGCTCTTTCTCTCCAGGAGTTACCAATGAATCGTCGCATTCTTGCCATGGTGGCGTTGCTCTGCGGTCTTGCCGTTTTTTCAACCGCCGATGAAGGCCTCTGGCTTTTCAACAAGGCTCCCAAAGATCAGCTCCAGAAGGTTCATAACTTCACGGTCACCGATCCGTGGCTCGATCACCTTAGTCTAAGCTCGGTGCGCTTCAACAATGGCTCGGGCTCCTTTGTCTCTGCCGACGGGCTGACCTTCACCAATCATCATGTTGGCCGCGCCTGTTTGCAGCAGCTCTCCAGCGACAAGGTGGATTACATCAAGACAGGCTTTTACGCCAAGACCCAGGCCGAGGAGGGCAAGTGTCCCGACCTCGAACTCGACGCCCTGGTGCAAATCCAGGACGTGACCGCCGATGTGCAGGGCGCGGCCAAGCCCGGCATGAGCGATGCCGACAGCGCCCAGGCCATGCGCCGGAAGATGTCCGCCATCGAGAAGGATTGCGCCGAGAAAAGCGGTTTGCGCTGCGATGTCGTGACCCTTTATGCGGGCGGAATTTACAACCTGTACAAGTACAAGAAGTACACCGACGTGCGCGTGGTTTTTGCCCCCGAGGCGCAGATGGCCTTTTTCGGCGGCGATCACGACAACTTCGAATATCCGCGCTACGACCTCGACATCACCTACTTCCGCATCTATGAAAACGGCAAGCCGGTGCACCTGGACAACTATCTCAAGTGGTCCACCAGCGGAACCAGGGACGGCGACCTGGTCTTTGTCTCGGGCAATCCGGGCAGCACCGAGCGCCTGCTCACCATGGCGGAGTTGAACTTCCTCAAGGATTTCCAGACCGCCTACTCCATTGAAGTGCTGAGCCGCCGCGACAAGGTGCTGCATGAGTACGCGGCCCAGTCGGCGGAAAATGCACGCGTCTCCGCCGACGATATTTTCTACGTCGAGAACTCGCTGAAGGTTTACAAGGGACGCCTCCGCGGACTGGAAGACCGCAAGCTGATGGCGGACAAGGCCGCTGCCGAGCACAATCTGCGCGCGGCCGTGGATGCCGATCCCAAACTGAAGGCCGCCTACGGCTCCGCATGGGACGAACTCGCCAAGGCCGTGGAAGCGCGCAAGGATCTGTTCTACCGCTTCAGTTTTATTGAACGCGCCGGCGGCTTCAACGCCACGCTGGCGCGCCATGCCCGCACCTTGGTGAGAGTGACCACCGAGAAGCAAAAGCCCGATCCGCAGCGTCTGCGCGAGTTCACCGATGCGCGTCTGCCCTCGCTGGAACAGCAGTTGTTCTCCACGGTTCCCGTCTATCGCTCGCTTGAGATTGCCAGCCTCGCCGAGTCGCTCAGCCTGATGCGGGAAAAACTCGGCGCCAGCGATCCCACGGTGCAGCGCGCGCTCCATGGCAAGACTCCGACGGACGCCGCCAAGGCATATATCGATGGCAGTAAGCTGGACGATCCGGCCGTGCGCAAGCAACTCTACCAGGGCGGCGCTGCCGCCATCGCCGCCAGCACGGATCCTCTCATCGTGTTGATGCGCGACATCGATCCCCGCGCCCGCGATCTGCGCAGGCAGTGGGACGACAAGGTGGACGCCGTCCTTCGCAACAACTCCGCGCGCATCGCCAAGGCGCGCTTCGCCGTGCAGGGAACCAACAGCTATCCCGACGCGACCTTTACCCTGCGCCTCAGCTACGGCACCATCACGGGCTATGAGGAGCAGGGCACGCACATCCCGGCCTACACCACCATCGGCGGAGCCTTTGAACATGCCTCCGCCAATGGCAACAGGGGCGACTTTGAATTGCCAAAGTCATGGGACAACGCCAAGGACAAGCTCAATCTGAAGACGCCGATGAATTTTGTCCACACCGCGGACACCATCGGCGGCAACTCGGGCTCGCCAACCGTGGACCGGAACGGCGAACTGGTGGGCATCCTGTTCGACGGCAACATTGAGTCGCTGCCGTGGGACTTTGCCTATGACGACAAGGTGGCCCGCTCCATCTCGGTGGATTCGCGCGCCATCCTGGAATCGATTCGAAAGGTCTATCACGCCGACGCACTCGCCGACGAGCTGGTGACCGGCCATCAGCCCAGCGCCCCTGCCGCCAGCAAGTAGAATTGCAATTCATCTTCAATACAGCCGCCCGGAGTCCATCGCTCCGGGCGGTTTTTTCGCCCAAGCATTTACATTTACGGCAATCCTTTCTGGGCCGGTAAGTTACTTATCGGCTAATCCTTCCGCACCTTCGGCAACGATTGCTCAAGCGGTAAATTCCGCTCGGCAAAGGATTATCAGAATGGTCAATCCTTAGCCGCTCCCGGGTCTACAATCGGTGACAGCCGGTTTATGCTGCGCACTTACTTCCATGTCGACATGGACGCTTTTTTTGTCTCGGTGGAGGAGTTGTACGATCCTGCGCTGAAGGGCAAGCCCGTGGTCGTGGGCGGCGGGGCCGATCAGCGTGGTGTGGTTGCGGCCGCATCCTACGCGGCGCGCAAGTATGGCGTGCATTCGGCCATGCCGCTGCGCGAGGCCGCGCGCCGGTGTCCGCACGCGGTCTTCCTCGAAGGCCATCCGGAGCGCTACCGGGAATCGTCGGCGGCGGTGCGGCGGGTGCTCCTGCAATTCTCCCCGGTGGTGGAAATGGCTTCCATCGACGAGGCTTATCTTGACATGACGGGCACCGCGCGTCTGCACGGACCTCCGATGAAGGCCGCGGATTTACTGCACCAAACTATGCAGCGCGAGACGCGGCTGAATTGCTCGGTGGGGATAGCCTGCTCGCGCGTCGTCGCCAAGGTTGCCAGCGACCAGGCCAAGCCCAATGGCGTGCTGCACATTCTGCCCGGTCTGGAGGCCAACTTCCTGGCTCCGCTGGAGGTGCGGCGATTGCCCGGCGTGGGCAAGGTGACCGAGGAGCGGCTGCACGCCCGCGGCGTGCGCACCGTCGGCGATCTGGCCAAGCTCACCGAAGCGGCACTGGGCGCAACGATCGGCGACGGCCTGGCTGCGCTGATCGAAAAGGCGCGTGGCCACGACGCCGGCGGATGGTACGACCAGGAGGTTGGCAGCGACGATACGCCGAAGTCGATCAGTCACGAGCACACCTTCAACCGCGACGAGCGCGACCCGGCGGCGCTGGCGTCCATGCTGGCGCGCCTGACCGAGATGGTTTGCCGGCGCTTGCGCGAGCATCGCTTGCACGCGCGCAACGTGCAGATCAAGCTGCGCTACTCGGACTTTACCACCTGCACCCGCGGACGCACCCTGGCGCGCGCCACCCAACTGGATGCAGAGGTGCTGGAGATTGTGCGCGAGCTGTTCCGCGCCAACTGGGAAACCAGGCGCGCTGTGCGCCTGCTGGGAGTGCAGGTCAGTTTGCTGGAGACGGGCAGCGGGCAGATGGACTTGCTGGCCAGCGCCCAGGAGACGCGGCTGAAGCAGGCGATGACCGCGGTGGACGCGCTGCGCGATCGCTTTGGCGAGTCGGCGGTTTCCCTTGCCGGAGGAATGAGCGCGAAATTCCGCGAGCGCGTCCACGAAAATCCGGCGGCGCTTCCCGGCAAAGAGCCGCGAGCCAAGCGCGACGAGGAAAAGTAGCCCTATTGCGTGACGAGGTTTTCGTGCAGAATCCGGCTGCTCCAGCGGCAGGCGTCACGGTGAATGTCGAGGATCGCATCCTCGGCGAGCCCATGTTCGGTGGCGAGGGTGGAGATCTTGTCCCAGGCGCCGCGCTCACAACAGATGGCCAAATTCAAAAGTTTGCCCAGAGCGTTCTGGCTGCCGCCGAGCGCTTCCTTGCACTCGGCGGTAAGCGGGAGCTGCGAGATCACCACCCCCATGGGGCGGTCGAGGATTGCATCCATCAGCGACATGATGCCGACCATGAACGCTCCGTTCGGGTCCACGCCGCAGAGCCCGGCAAGAGCTTCACAGGTGCGGGCGCGGACCAGGGCGCTGGAAATCAACGCATCGGGGCGGTCGCTGGCGATGGAGATGGCGACCACGATTGAAACCCACTTGCGGATTTCGCGCTGGCCCAGCAGCGAGAGCGCGTGCCGGATGGAACGCACGGGGAACAGGCCAAAGGCCGCTGAGTTCAGATAGCGCAACAGGCGGTAACAGAGAGAAGGCTCGCGCAGAATGGCCTGTTCCAGTTCGTCGACCTCGTAAACATCGCGGCTGGCGATGCTCAAGACCTGAACGTAGGAGAGCTTGGCGCAGGGAATGTCTTGCATGGTGAGGGTTTGCGGCCGGCAGAAGAAGTATCCCTGGAAGTAGTGATAGCCGAGGCGCAGGCCGAACTGGAATTGCTCGCTGGTCTCGACCTTCTCGGCCAGCAAGCGGATGCCACGGCGGCGCATGTCGGCGGCGATGGCGGCCTGGCGCGCGGCGTCGGTTGCCAGAAAGTCCACTTTCACCAGGTCCGCGAAGGGCAGCAGACGCATGGTGTCAGGGGTGGGAACGTAGTCATCCAGGGCGATGAGGTAGCCGGCACGGCGCAGGCGATCACAAGCCGCCAGGGTTTCCTCGTCGGCAAGCACGTTCTCCAGCACCTCCACCACAATGCGGTCCCGTGGCAGCAAGGTGACAATATCCTGCAGCAGGACGTTGCGGGTGCAATTGATGTACGCGGGAAGGCCGCCGGTGAGGGCCGCGGAACCGAAGAGCAGGGAAAAGTCGATGGTGTTGCAAGTTGCTTTGTCAGGGTCGCTGGCGCCGAAGAAGTTGTCAAGGCCGGCGCGGAAGAGCAACTCGTACCCGTGGGTCTCCTGGTCGCGGTTCAGGATGGGCTGGCGGGCGATGTAGCGCGTGTAGGACCGGGCTTCCGCAGGGCTGAGCGTGGGGATCGGAGTAGCGGCAGGGAAGCCGGATTGGGAGAAAGCGCGCACATCCGATATGTACCATGACCGCGGGTGACGGCCGCGCAAATCTCAGCAGGCCGGGGAGGCGAACCATCCTCGCAGAGCCAGTTTGAATTCCGATTCCATTCTGGAACAGGATCGAATATTTAAGGATTCGGCGCCATCGCCGAGGGGAGGCATTCGATGCGATTGCGCATGTCGCTGATGATGTCCGCAAGGATGGTGCGGAGGTTGCGGCGCGGCTGGAAGTTGAAGGCGGCCAGGGCCTTGGCGATATTGGGCAGACGGCGCTGCATATCCTCAAAGCCGGGAGCGTAAGCCTCCTCGTAAGGGATGTGAACCACGGGGCTGCTGGAGCCGGTGGCGGACCGCACCATCTGAGCGAGCTGGTTGATGGTGATCTCAGAGGTGCTGCCAAGGTTGTAGGTCTCGCCGATGGTGCGGTCGTAACGGGCCATGGCGGCAAGGCCTTCAACGATGTCGAAAACGTGGGTGAAACAACGCGACTGCTCGCCACTGCCGTAGACGGTGATAGGCTCGCCGCGCAGGGCCTGGCTGACCAGGGTTGGCAGCACCATGCCATACCGGCCAGTCTGGCGCGGCCCCACCGTGTTGAACATCCGTGCGATGGTGACCGGCAAACGGGACTGGCGATACCAGGCGAGGGCGAGGAACTCGTCAATTGCCTTGGAGCAGGCATAACTCCAACGGCTGTGAGCGGTAGCTCCAAGGACGAGATCGCCATCTTCGCTGAATGGCAACTGGGTGGACTTGCCGTAGACCTCGGAGGTGGAGGCCAGTACGATTCGACGCGAACGCTCGGCGGCAAACCGGAGCACCAGCTCGGTTCCGGCGACGTTGGTTTCAATCGTCTCTACCGGCGACTCGATGATGCGCTTGACGCCGACGGCGGCGGCGAGGTGATAGACGAGATCGTTGTCCTCAATGAGAGATTCGAGAAGCTCGCGATTGAAGATGGTATTGCGGTGAAAGATGAAGCCGGGGTGATCGAGTTGATGGGCGATGTTATCGGCCGAACCGGTGGAAAGATCGTCCAGCACGCTGACTTGGTGATGTTCGCGAAGCAGAAAATCAGCGAGGTGGGATCCGATGAAACCGGCCCCTCCCGTAATCAGAACTCGCATTCCTGCTCCTTTACTTTTCATTATAGGGTAGGCAAGGCAGAAGAACAGCGCGGATTTGCGCCAACGTCTAAAATATGCGGATGATTCTACAACACGATGGCGTGGATCTGTTCTACGAAGTAAGGGGCGATGGGCCGGATGTTGTGATGCTGGCGCCGTATCCGTCCGATCATAGCTACTGGTTGCCGGTGGCTCCGGTTCTGGAGTCGCGCTTCCGGCTGGTGCTGCCGGATTTGCGCGGGCTGGGGCGCTCCGGGGTGGGTGAAGGCGCAACCACGATGGCGAAACTGGCCGGGGATTTACTCCGGCTGTGCGACGAGTTGAAGATTGGGCGGGCGGCGTTTGTGGGATGTTCGGTCGGGGGATACGTCCTGTTCGAGTTCTGGCGGCAATCGGCGGAGCGGGTCAAGGCGCTGGTGCTGATGGATACCAAGGCGGGCGTGGATGGCGACGAGGGTCGCGCCGGACGTCTGAAAAATGCCGACGACGTTTTGCAGAAAGGTCCGGATTGGGCCATTGAACAGATGATGCCGAGGCTGCTCTCGCCGCTGACGCTGCGATCGCGGCTGGACGTGGTGGAACGAGCGAAAGCCACGATGCGGCAGGCGACCGCCCCGGGGATGGCGGCCATGCAGCGCGGCATGGCCAACCGCGACGACAGTACTCAGAACCTGGCCCAGATCAGGGTGCCAACCCTGGTGCTGGGCGGTGAAGACGATGTCCCTTCGCCGGTCAGCGAGTTGGAACGGATGGCGCGGGGGATCGGCGGAGCGGAGCTGGCGATGGTACGCCGGGCGGGACACTTTGCCGCCCTTGAGCAGCCGGAGGAAGTGGGACGGCTGGTGCGCGAATTTCTGGAGCGCAATGGGCGCTGATCCTGCGCGGAAAGACGTTTTATCAAGTTGAGCCGCAGTTGCCGCAAACGTTTTGCGCCGGGTTGAGGCACTACAGCCGGCGGCTCCGCAGAGAGCCGGCTTCCGGCCGCACGGCAACGGGATTTATAGTTCGTTCAGGCGCAGAAATGCCGCGGCGCAATCAACTCCGCCGGGCGATGACGAGGACGGATCCATGGATGTGCGAGTGAGCCCGGCGAAACAGATCCGGGGCAGCGTGCGAACCGCGGGCGACAAGTCGGTTTCACACCGCTACGCGATGCTGGCGGGAATTGCCGAAGGTACGTCGGAATTCGAAAATTTTTCCACCTCGGCCGATTGCGCCAATACCCTGGCGTGCATGGCGGCGCTGGGCGCCGAGGTGCGGCGCGAAGGCAATCACGTTGAGGTGGACGGAGTTGGCGGCCGGTTGCAGGCTCCCTCGCGCGAGCTGGATTGCGGCAACAGCGGCTCGACCATGCGCATGTTGAGCGGCGTGGTGGCGGCGCAACCATTCACCAGCGTGATGAGTGGCGACCGCTCGCTGAGCCGGCGTCCGATGCGCCGGGTGATCGAGCCGCTGCAGCGGATGGGCGCAAGGATCGATTCCCATGACGGCTGCGCACCGTTGGTGATCCATGGAGTTCGGCTGAAGGGCATGGAATACGAGCCGCCGGTGGCGAGCGCACAGGTGAAGAGCTGCGTACTGCTGGCCGGGCTGTTCGCCGAAGGCGAGACCACGGTGATCGAACCGGTGCGCACCCGCGATCACACCGAGCTGGCGCTGGGAGCTTTCGGCGCCGAGGTGGGGCGCGACGGGCCGCGGGTGACGGTGCGCGGAGGACAGAAACTGCGCGCGGTGAAAGCCTACGTGCCGGGCGACCTGTCGTCGGTCACTTTCTTCCTGTGCGCGGCGGCGCTGTTTCCGGGATCGAGCCTGGTGGTGGATTCGGTGCTGCTGAATCCGACGCGCTCGGTGGTGCTGGATGTGCTTGCCTCGATGGGAGCGACCATCAACTTCCTCAAGGTGGAGGAGCAGTTCGGCGAGCTGATTGGAACCATGCAGGCCGCAGGCGGCGTCTTCCGGGGCGGCGTGATTGGCGGAGCGCAGAGCGCGGCGCTGATCGACGAGCTGCCGGCGATTGCCGCGGTGGCTCCGTACAGTACGCAGGGAGTTGAGATTCGCAATGCCGCCGAGTTACGCGTCAAAGAGTGCGACCGCATTGCCGCGGTGGTTCGCAATCTGCGCGCCATGGGCGCCGCGGTGGAAGAGTTTCCGGATGGGATGTGGATTCCGGGCGGACAGAAGCTGCATGGCGCCGAGGTCGAGAGCTTTGACGATCATCGCATTGCGATGGCGTTTGCCGTGGCCGCGTTGCGCGCCGAGGGTGAGACGACGATCAAGGGCGCGGAGGCAGTTGCGGTGTCGTTCCCGGAGTTCTTCGAGTCACTGGGCAAGGTGGTGGAGTAGCGGCGGGAGTTGCGGAACCGGCAGAAGCCGGTGGCAGTGAAACGGCCCACTTTGCGTGGGCCGCTGCTAGTTGAACCGGAGAGCTTTCCAGCGCCTACTGCATGCCGCCCATCTGCGGACGCGCGGCGGCGGTGGCGGGAGCGTCGAGTTCGAAGATCAGCTCGGTGCCGGCGGGCAGGGTCAGGTCGCGACGCTTGACGATGATGTGTCCGGTGGCGACGGCGGCTCCGCTGGCGGCGCCGATCAGCAGTCCTTCGGGTCCGGCGACGACCGTGCCGGCGACGGCTCCGACTGCGGTGAGAGAGCCCAGTTCAACCTTATTCATCGGGTTGGGCGAGGCGCCGCGGACGTTGCCTTCCTCATCGACATCGAGGTGGCGAGGGTTGGAGGTATCGACGACCGAGGCGGTGAAATTGAGTTCCTCGCCGCCGGGCATCTGAACGCTGAGAGCCTTGATGGAGAGCGATGGCTTGCCGGAGAAGCGGCGCGCCGCGTGAGCGCGATCGACGCGGCAATGGACGATGGCCCCGGCGGGAATCACGGTGCGTCCGTCCACGGCCACCGGCTGGGTGAGGGTGGCGGTGAAGGGCTCGCCAGGCCTGGCGCTGGCGGTGGAGATGCTGCGATCGAGCTTGAGCCGGAATACGGTGGCCGTGGGCAGGACGGTTGGCTCGGGGTTGGAGCGAAGCTCGAGGGCCGGGCTGGGCGGCGCCTGGGCGGTGGCCTCGGCCGGAACTGGCGGCGCAGGAGCCTGTGCGGCGGCAGCCGGAGTGGTATCGGGGGTCTGAGCGAAGGCCGCGGTGGTGAGCGCCGCCAGGCAAAGCAGTCGGAGGAAGCTGTTCATTTGGCAACTCCTGGGAACCGGGATGGACCCACCCGAAAAGCGTAGAGCAGAGATGCGTGGACCGCAACGCGATTGAACCAAGCCAGTTAAGGATGTGAGTGGGCCTGGCGGAATTGGCAAGCAGGAAGCAGAAAGTGGAGAAACGGGCGCTGCGGAGACCCGAGGCCGCTGCTGGGCGAGCGTTGCCGGCCGTCGATTAGCATATAATTCTCTAAGTTTGGCGAATTGTCTCCATCTCGCCGGTTCATCTCTGCCGCCGGAGGGCAAAGCCCCCGGCTCAGAATCGCATTTAGCAAGCAAAACGAAGCACTTATCTCCCCAAATTCAAGAGAAGACGAGGAATTTATGACCGAGATCGATCAGGTACATGCGCGGGAAGTTCTTGATTCACGCGGTAATCCAACGGTGGAAGCGGAAGTAACTCTGGGCAGCGGCGCCAAGGGGCGCGCGATTGTTCCCAGCGGCGCCTCGACCGGCGAACATGAAGCAGTAGAGCTGCGCGACGGCGACAAGTCGCGCTACCAGGGCAAGGGCGTGCTGAAGGCGGTTGAGAACGTGAACAACGTGATCGGCCCGCACGTGGAAGGTCTGGATGCCTCAAACCAGAGCGAGTTGGACGCGGAGATGATCGAGCTGGATGGCACCGCGAACAAGGAAAAGCTGGGCGCCAACGCGATCCTGGCAGTGAGCATGGCGGCGGCGCGCGCGATGGCCGATCACTACGACGTCCCGCTCTACCGCTACCTGGGGGGAGTGAACGCAACGATTCTGCCTGTGCCGATGATGAACATCATCAACGGCGGCGTGCACGCGGACTCGAGCGTGGACTTCCAGGAATACATGGTGATGCCGGTGGGCGCGCCCTCGTTCACCGAGGCGCTGCGCTGGGGCGTGGAAACCTTCCACGCGCTGAAGAGCGTACTGAAGAAGAAGGGCTACAGCACGGCGGTGGGCGACGAGGGCGGATTTGCGCCATCGCTGAAGTCCAACGAAGAAGCCGTTGAAGTGATTCTGGAAGCGATCACACAGGCCGGATACCGGCCGGGCCACGACGTGGCGATTGCGCTGGATCCGGCGTCCAGCGAGTTCTTCGATAACGGCAAGTACGTTTTCAAGAAGAGCGACAAATCGGTGAAGACAGCCGAAGAGATGGTGCGTTTCTACAGCGAGTGGGTGCGGCAGTATCCAATCATTTCGCTGGAAGACGGTCTGGCGGAGAACGACTGGGACGGCTGGAAAATTCTGACTGACGAGTTGGGAAGCAAGATTCAGCTGGTGGGCGATGACATTTTCGTAACCAACACGGCGCTGCTGGCACGCGGCATTGACAGCGGGGTGGCGAACTCGATTCTGATCAAGCTGAACCAGATCGGCACGGTCACGGAGAGCCTGGAGGCGATCGAGATGGCTCGCCGCAACAGCTACACGGCGGTGATCTCGCACCGCTCGGGCGAGACCGAAGACACGTTCATCGCCGACTTTGCGGTGGCGACCGGGGCGGGCCAGATCAAGACCGGCTCGGGCTGCCGCACCGACCGTATTTCCAAGTACAACCAGCTGATGCGAATTGAAGAAGAGCTGGGCGCAGGCGCGAATTTCCTGGGCCTGGGCGCACTGAACTATAACGGCGAACTGCTGGAGACGGCAGGAGACGAGTAACCGGTTCGAGGTCCGGACGCTTCGCCGCAGGCTGGGCGGGCGTCCGGAAACTCACCACCCATGCCGGGTTCCGGTCTGAGCTCGGGACGGCGCGCGAAGAGGAAAGTTCTGTTCAGGAGAACAGTGATGGTTCTGCGATTGGGAGTGCTGGCGCTGCTGTTGGCATCGCTGTGCGGAGCGGGGCTGGCACAAGGCGTTGCCCTGGATAACACTCCGCCCTCGCGCGCGCAGGTCCTGCAATTGATGGCGGCGATGGAAGTGCAACAGAGAATCGACGCCGCATTGCAGAGCACGCAGAACAAGGTGAAAGTTACGGCACGGGCTGAGTTCGAGAAGAAGAATCCGGGCGCGGACGCGGCCACGCTGAAGAAGCTGGACCAGATTTTCGACAGCACCCCGCTGTTCAGCTTTGCGGACATTACGGAGGCGGTGATCCCTGCATACCAGAAGCATCTGACCGCCGCGGATGTGCAGGCCGCAATCGATTTCTATTCCTCGGATGCGGGCAAGCGGCTGCTGGAAAATCTACCGGTGATCACGCGCGAGTCCAACCAGAGCGGCGGCCAGCTGGTGCAGCAGAAGCTACAGGCCTATAGCGAAGAACTGGAACGCAAGCTGACGGCCTTTGCCGCGGAGTTGGAGAAACAAAAGCCGCCCTCCAAGGCCGACGGCAAGCCCAAGGCAGACAACGCAAAGACGACGGACGAAAAGTCCAAGTAACGCGCCGCTGGTGCGCAGATTTCCGGGAGTTTCCGACAGATCATGGCTCGACCGAAACCGCTGATACTTATCATCCTGGATGGCTGGGGTTATGCTCCGCCGTCAAAATCGAACGCCATCTCGCTGGCGCGCAAACCTAACTATGACAAATTTCTGCGCGAGTTTCCCAACACCCTGGTGCATACCAGCGGGCGCTACGTCGGGCTGCCGACCGGGCAGATGGGCAACAGCGAAGTGGGACACCTGAACATAGGCGCAGGCCGGGTGGTGTACATGGACATCACGCGCCTGGACCTGATGATCGAGAACGGCGAACTGTTCCAGCATCCGGTGCTGCTGGAGGCGATGACGCAGGCGCGCAAGAACGGGCGGCGGCTGCACTTTATCGGGCTGCTCAGCGATGGCGGCGTGCACTCGCATGAGAATCACCTGTACGCGCTGCTGCGGATGGCGAAACAGAACGGCGTGGAGCGCGCGTTTGTGCACGCCTTCCTCGACGGGCGCGACACGCCGCCGGACTCCGGCGCGGATTACCTGGAGAAGCTGCAGCAGAAGATGCGCGAGTACGGCGTGGGCAAGGTGGCCACGGTGAGCGGGCGCTATTATGCGATGGATCGCGACAAGAAGTGGGAGCGCGAGCGCAAGGCGTTTGACGCCATGGTCCGCGGCAAGGCCGAGGGCGGCGTGACCGTCGATGTGGTGCGGACGGTGAAGGAGTCTTACAACCGCGGCGTGAACGACGAGTTTATGATTCCGTTTGTGTGCGTGGACGAGAAGAACGAACCGGTGGGAACCATCCGCGACGAGGACGTGGTCATCAACTTCAACTTCCGGGCAGACCGCGCGCGGCAGATTACACAGGTGCTGACGCGCGAGAGCGGCATCACGGCACTGGCGGGCCGCGACCTGCCGGACGCCGAGAAGCTGGAGACGGAAATTCCGGCGCGGGAGTTGCCGAAAGATCTGCACTACGTCTGCATGACCGAATACGACATTCGCTTCAAACTGCCGGTGGTGATTCCGCCGGAGCGGCTGAACAATATTCTGGCAAACGTGCTGGCGGCGCAGCAGATGCGCAACTTGAGGGTGGCGGAGACGGAAAAGTACGCCCATGTCACGTTCTTCTTCAACGGCGGCGTGGAGAAGCCGTTCCCGGGCGAGGATCGCGTGCTGGTGCAGTCTCCCAAGGTTGCCACCTACGATCTGAAACCGGAGATGAGCGCCGCCGAGGTTGCCCGGCAGGTGGTAAAGAACGTGGAGGACAACACCTTCGACGTGATGGTGGTGAACTTTGCCAACGCGGACATGGTGGGACACTCCGGCATGATTGAGCCGACGGTGAAGGCCGTGGAAACGGTGGACGCGTGCCTGGGTGAAATTTACGCAGCGGTGAAGCGTCGCGGCGGCGCCATGGTGGTGACCGCCGATCACGGCAATGCCGAAGAGATGATCGACCCGGCGACAGGCGGACCGTTCACGGCGCACACCACGAACCCGGTGCCGCTGATCTACATTGCCGAGGCCGCGAGCGGGTTCACGATGCGGCCCGACGGCGCACTGCAGGATATCTCGCCGACCTTGCTGGGGATTCTGGGCGTGCCCCAGCCGAAGGAAATGACGGGGCGGGACCTGCGGGTGAAAAAACAATAGGGCTGGCAGGAGTTGGAAGTTGAAAGGCCACGGTGCGGGATGCCGTGGCCTTGTTTCTGAATGAATCAGCGGCGCCGCCGGTTAGGCGGCCTTTTCCTGCTCCGAGTGGCGAGCGCCGGGCTTGATGTTCTGGTTGACGTGGAACACGTTGTGGGGATCGTACTTTTCCTTGATGGCAGACAGCCGCTCGTAACTGTCGCGATAGGTTGCCCGGATCCGGTCTTCTCCCTCGTCCATCATGAAATTGATGTATGCCCCACCTGCCGCGTAGGGATGCAGTTCCTCCCAGTAGCTTCTGGCCCAGTCGACCAGGATGGGTTTCTTGGCCGGGTCCGGATCCACACCAACGATGACCTCCGCCCAGGTGGCGTCACGGAAGTTCCAGGGAGTTTCGCTGCTGGAGATTCTGCTGGCCGCTCCGTTGATAGGGTAGAGGTGCATGGTAGATAAGCCGGTGGGAATCTGCTGGGCATGTCTCATGTGAACCTGGATTGCATCGTCACTGAGTTCCTTCACGAAGTCGGCTTTCCAATACCACTGCAATCCGGGCGAATAGAGCCCGTCAAACATGCTCTGCAGAGCGGGATGGGGAATCGGGCCGACGAAATCCAGGGCCGGTGTCAGGAAGTTGCGTGCGGGCTGGAGAGCAGCTTGCGCATTTTCCATGGAGCCGGTGTGGCACCAGACGATGCCGCACATTTTCCGGTTGCGAAGATGTTCGGGGAAAGGCGGCCCGGGCGGCACGACCAGGAAAGCGAAGAATCCGTTGAGGTCATCCGGGGCGTTTACGATGAAGTCGCGATACCATTTCATGACCTCGGGCGCCTGGTCCATCTCCCAGAACATGGGCCCGCCATACACCGTGTGCACGGGATGGGCCTGGAAGAGGAACGAGGTGACCACTCCGAAGTTGCCGCCGCCGCCGCGTACCGCCCAGAAGAGATCCTGATTCTGTTTCTCGTTGGCTGTCTTGATGCTGCCATCGGCCAGAACCATGTCGACACCCAGCAGGTTATCGATGGTGAGGCCGTACTTCCGGGTAAGGTAACCCAACCCTCCTCCCAGGGTAAGTCCGCCTACGCCCGTGGTGGAGATAATTCCACTGGGGACAGCGAGTCCGAATGGGTGGGTGGCGTGATCGACGTCTCCCCATGTACTTCCCCCTCCGACCCGCACGGTCCGGGCGTCGGAGTCAACGTGGGTGTAGTGCATGGGCGAGAGATCGATGACCAGCGCGTCGTCCCACACGCCGAGTCCGCCCGCGTTGTGTCCGCCGCCGCGCACAGCGATTTCAAGGTTGTTCTGGCGGGCGAAGTTAACCGCACTGATCACATCGGCAACATCAGTGCAGCGGGCAATCAGACTGGGGCGCCGGTCGATCATGCCGTTGTACACTTTCCGGGCGCAGTCATATCCGGGATCATGAGGTTGGATCAGTTCTCCACGGAACTGTGTCCTGTATTCTTCGACTGTGGGCTGAAGCGGCATATCTTCTTCTCCTTCTGCCGTTGCCGGGGAGCGCCTCGCTGTGTGCATCGTGCTGCTTATCGGGTCGCCACTCGCAGCGGAGGTTCTGCCTGCATGCCGGCGCTTTGACACCAAAGCTGCCAAAATTAGATGCGGTTCCGACTTTGGGGACGCACAATTTGAAAGGCGGAATTGGCCGAGATTGCTCCCCGGGCGCTGCGGAACCGCGCACCGGGATGCGCCCGGTGATCTCAAGTTTGAAGCGTTCGAGGGCGGCGGCGCGGCTTTGCTGGATGGACATGCGGTACTGGTTGTGGGCGCATATTGTATTTGCGGAAGGAGGCTGCCGCTTAGAGTAAAATCGATTCTTTACCTTACAATTCCTTCTACGATCTGGAGCACATATGCAGAACAAATTTGGCCGGTTGGGATGGCTGGTGCTGCTGGCCGCCAGTGCCTGTCTGGCGCAGGCGCCCGCACAGGATGCACCCAAGCTGGACCGCTTCGATGCCTCGATGCTGGACAAGTCAAAAGACCCCTGCGTTGATTTCTTTGCTTACAGTTGCTCGAAGTGGCAGGCGTCGCATCCGATTCCGGGCGATTTGCCGAGGGTTGATACATCGACCCCGCTCTATTTGTGGAACCAGACAATCCTGCGCGAGACCATGGAAAAAGCGGCGGCGAATCCCGCGGCCAAGGGAACCGAGCAGCAGATTGGCGACTACTGGAAGAGCTGCATGAATTTGGATCGGCGCGCCGCCAAAGGAAAACAGTGGCTGGCCGAGGCGCTGCGGCCGGTGGATGCGATGGAAAACAAGCAGGAACTGGCGGCCGTGCTGGCGCGTCTGCACGGCGGATTGGTTCCGGCCTGGGAGAGCGACGACAACCAGACAAACACCGCCCTGATTGGATTCGGACCGCAGCAGGACCAGGAGGACTCCTCGAAAATGGTCGCGGGTTTTGACCAGGCGGGGCTGTCGCTGCCTTCGCGCGACTATTACCTGAGCGGCGACGAGAACTCGAAAAAGATTCGCGAAGCCTACAAAAAGCACCTGGCGCGGATGTTCGACCTGGCGGGCGATACGCCGGAGCAGGCAGCCAGGGAGGCTACGGCAGTGTTGGAGATTGAGACGGCGCTGGCCAGGGCGCAGATGGATGTGGTGGATCGCCGCGACCCGGTGAAGATCTATCACAAGCAATCGCTGGAGCAGATCAAGGCGGCGCTGCCCGACTTTAACGTGGACGAATACCTGAGGCTGAGCGGCGCGTCGGCGCCTCCGTTCTACCTGGTGACCACCCTGGAGTTTCTCCCCGCGCTCGATCAGCAGATCAAGACGAGGCCGCTTGCGGAGCTGAAGAGCTACCTGCGCTGGTGGACGATCCGGGCAGCGGCCAACAAGACGACTCCGGAACTGGAGCAGGCGAACTTCGATTTCTTCGGCACCACTTTGCAGGGAACGCCGAAAATGCTGCCGCAATGGCGGCGCTGTGTCGCCTCGGCGGACGCACGCCTGGGTGAGGCGCT
The DNA here is from genome assembly GCA_964591805.1 of uncultured Acidobacteriaceae bacterium. Lineage (GTDB taxonomy): Bacteria > Acidobacteriota > Terriglobia > Terriglobales > Acidobacteriaceae > TOLSYN. Next base: position 81,962 of record CAZQDD010000014.1, read on the forward strand.
GGGACAGGAGTACGTAAAGATCGCCTTCCCGCCCGAGAGCAAGGCCAAGGCAATGGCGCTGGTGGGTGGCATCCGAACGGCGTTGAAGCAGGATATCGGCGAGGTGGACTGGATGGCCGACGCCACCAAGAAACAGGCGATCGAAAAGCTGGACGCAATGATTCAGAAGATCGGGTATCCGGATACCTGGCGCGACTACTCGTCGCTGAAAATTGTGCCGGATAACCTGATGGCCAATGCGGAAGCGGCCAATGCCTTCGAGGTGCGCCGGCAACTCAACAAGGTCAACAAGCCGGTAGACAAGATGGAATGGATCATGACGCCTCCCACCATCAACGCCTACAACGATCCGCAAAACAATACGATCAACTTTCCGGCCGGCATCCTGCAGCTTCCGTTCTTCGATGGGAAGCAGACGGATGCGGCGAACTACGGCGAAATTGGCGCGGTGATCGGTCATGAGATCACTCACGGTTTTGACGACGAGGGGCGCAAATACGACGCCAAGGGAAACCTGCGCGACTGGTGGACTGCCTCCGACGCCAAGAACTACGACGAGCGCGGCAACTGCCTCTCCGCCGAGTATACCCACGACGTTCCGGAACTGGGCCGGGCGGTGAAGACCAACGGGAAGCTGACCCAGGGTGAGGACACAGCCGATAACGGCGGCCTCCACCTGGCGATGATGGCGCTGGAGAATCTTTACCAGGCGCGCGGTAAATCCTTGGATGTGCCGGAAGCAGATGGTCTGACCGCGCGGCAGAGCTTCTACGCGAACTACGCCTTCAGCTACTGCGAGAGCACCCGTCCGGATGTGGAGCGAATGCAGATCACGACCAATCCGCACTCGCTGAACCGCTACCGGGTGAACACTCCGGTGAGCAACCAGGCGGAGTTTGCCAAAGCCTTCGGCTGCAAGGCCGGACAGCCGATGGTAAGGGTGCCGGCTTGCCGGGTCTGGTAGCAGATTGAGCGGCTGCGCAGCCGGGTACGCGGCGAATCCCTGACGATGAGTGCAGGGAAACCGATGGTCTCCGGCGGCCGTCGCGGGACTGGGCAAAGAAATGGGGAGCCTCGGTGCGGGCTCCCCGTTTGTTGTGGCCAAGTCTCCTAGGCGGCGGGATTGACCATGTGCATCAGGTAGAAGATGGCGCCGGCCACGGCAGCCGAAGCAGGGATGGTGAGCAGCCAGGCCCAGACAATGCGGCCGGCAACGCCCCAGCGCACGGCAGAGAGCCGCTGAATGCTGCCGACGCCGACGATGGCTCCGGTGATGGTGTGGGTTGTGGAAACCGGAATGCCGGCCAGCGCGGTCCCAAACAGGGTGATGGCCCCGGCGCTTTCAGCGCAGAATCCGCCGACCGGCTTAAGCTTGGTGATCTTGCTGCCCATGGTGTGGACGATCCTCCATCCGCCGAAATAGGTTCCGGCGGCGATGGCGGCGTGGGCGCAGAGGATGATGGGCCAATGAAAACGTCCCCAGTCATGAGTAACGTCGTACTCGGAGATGATATGGCCGGTGAAGAGAGCTCCGGCGACGATGCCCATGGTTTTTTGGGCGTCATTGCCGCCGTGGCCGAGCGAATAGGCGGCGGCGGAGAGCAGTTGCAGCTTGCGGAACAGGGTATCGACCTGGCGGGGCGATTTGCGTTCGAAAATCCAGGAGATGGCGACCATGAAGCCGAAGCCGAGCACCAATCCCATGACCGGAGCGATGAAGATAAAAATGATGGTCTTGGTCCAGCCACCGGGGATGATGACGCTGAGCGAGGTGCGCCAGCCGTGCAGAATGGCCGCGCGGACAACGGCGGCTCCGGCATAGCCTCCGATGAGGGCGTGGGACGACGACGTGGGCAGGCCCCACCACCAGGTGAGCAGGTCCCAGGCAATTGCGCCCAGCAGTCCGGCCAGGACCACGTACTGGGTGACGACGCGGAGATCGACCATGCCCTTGCCGATGGTTTTGGCCACGGCGGTGCCGAGCAGGAAAGCGGCGACGAAGTTAAAAAATGCCGCCCAGACCACGGCCAGCTTGGGTGAGAGTACGCGGGTGGAAACTACGGTGGCTATGCTATTGGCGGAATCGTGAAAGCCATTGATAAAGTCGAAGGTCAGGGCCACCACGCAGGTGAAGATGACCAATATCAATCCAGTGTTCAAGACGTACCTCTGGCGGAGGCGCTATGCGTCCGCGACGTGAACCGTTGCTCAGGCGCTCTTTAGTACCACGGTTTCCAGCACGTTGGCAGCGTCCTCGGCCTTGTCGGTTGCCTTCTCCAGCACTTCGAGCAACTCTTTGTGCTTGATGAGTTGAATGGGATCGGTTTCGGTTTCAAAGAGGCGGCCGATGGCAGCGCGGGAGATCCCGTCGGCTTCATTCTCCAGGCGGTTGACCTCGACACAGTGCTCAATAAGGGCGTCGCCTTGTTCCAGCAGAGCGACGGCCCTGGCCAGTTCCTCGGTTTGGCGGAGGATAATGGTTGCCAGCTCGACGGCGCCCGGCGGCAGGTGGGTGATCTTGTAAGTGGCGAGGCGATCGGCGGCGGCGTTGATGTAGTCGAGCACGTCGTCCAGCGAACTGGCCAGGGTGTGAATGTCCTCGCGGTCAAACGGCGTGATGAAGGACGAGTTCAACTTGACGAAGAGAGCGTGAGCAATGTCGTCGCCTTTGTGCTCAGTGCCTTTGATCTTCTGAACACCGGCGGCAACGTTCCGGTAATCCTGGAGAAGGTCGTGCAGTTGGCTGGCACCGGTGACGAGATTGTTCGCCATGTCTGCAAAGAGGTCGAAAAACTTGCCTTCGCGTGGTATGAAGCGGAGCATAAAGGCGGGAGCACTCCTGTTGGGATGGCGGATTCAGCGGTCAGCGCCCAGAGTTTGTAACCTTGTATTGATCGTAGTGTAACAATTGAATATCGCACCCGGGATCGGTGGCCGTCAATCGAGAGTCGCGCAACGGGAACGAAATCGGCAGGGCAATGGACGTTGCGCGGCGCAGCAAAAGACCGCCGGAAAGGCGGTCTCTTACGGAATGAACTACCGCGTTCTTAATTCTTATAGAGTGGATTCGATTTCAAAACCCCACGCTTCCAGGAGCGGCTCGGGGATGTATTTTGAATTCTTGTTACGGCGTGCCCACTCACGCAGCCGGGTAGAACGAAGGTATTGATCCGGGGTCAGTTTGAATTCACGGACGACCTGTTCGAACTCAGTGATAGTGGGGGTTATGGGGCCGATTGGTTCAGGCTTGCCCCAGTTGGGATTACCGCGTCTCTTGGCCATAGGAATTGTCCTTACCTCTGCGATGAAATTGGAACATTCGAGTGGAAGCTCTCAGGGAGCCTACAACTACGCGCTCGAAGCGTTCCGTCAGGTCTTGCCGTTCAGGCTGGCGAATACGGCGCTGGCCTGCTTGCAGCCCGCGGAACTCTGCTCGCTTCGCATCCTCTCCACTAGACCCACCCAGTCTACGGAGCTCCATGACATTCAATATCGATCTATCATACCATGAATTTCGTGCAAATTTCCGGTTACCCCAGAATGTGAGCGCGAGAAATTTTCAAAAAATACGATAAGGCAATCGATTTCTTCACGTTAGAATAAATATTGAAACCAATGCTTTAACGTTCAAAATGCGCAACAATGGATTCCCACAATGAGATTATGGGCATACGGGCTGAAGTTGTCATCCTGCTTTACGAAGTCCAGGCGCCGCATTCTGCGCGGCCGACGGCTTTGGGAGCGGCAGGAGGCACCTGCGGAGTCAGGCGCTTTCACTGCTGGCATTGAGGGCGCCGCCGGCGGCCCGTATCAACTTCCAGAGTTCGTCGTGTCCCAGCCCGGTCTTGGCCGAATAGGGGATGACGCAATCGACGCCGTGAGCCTTCCTGAGGGCGTTGAGCGAGGCCTGAATCCGGTTGCCGGCGCGGTCAGCCTTGGTGGCGATGACGATGGTCGGGCGATTGATCTGGACAAGATAGCGGATCATCTGCGAGTCCGAGGGCTGCGGGGGAATATTGGCATCGACCAGGCAGAGGCAGAGTGTGAGGGTAGGGCGGCTGGTCAGGTAGGGCTCGACGAATCCCGGCCAGCCGTTGGAGATCTCGCGCGGTACGCGCGCGTAGCCGTAGCCGGGAAGGTCGGCAAAGACAACCTGGGCGCGAGGCCGTCCGGGCCAGCGAATCTCAAAAAAATTGATGGCCTGGGTGCGCCCTGGGGTGTTGCTGGTCTTGGCAACCTTGGCGCTGACAAGGGAATTGATCAGGCTGGACTTGCCGACATTGGAGCGGCCAAGGAAGGCGATCTCCGGCAACTCGGTCGAAGGAAAATGTTCGGGTGCAACCGCCGAGAGCAGGAAATTGGTAAAAACCTTCATAGTCATATTTTATCCTGAATGCCGGATCCGGGTTTGGCCTGGTGGGAGAAACGCTGGAATGGATGGCCATGTGGTTACAACGTGGCGGCGGTCTCCGGCATCCCGCGGCTTCCCCCGGATGCTCATATCCGTATGGACGGTCCAAAGATTGGATGGGATAAGCTATCGGGAGGAAATGCTCCGGAAAAGTTGCCGCATGGCAGGGCGCGCGTATTGGTGCGTGCTCAGCGCCGCCCGGTCGTGTAAATTGGACTCGGTACCTTAAATGCTAGAAATGCCAGATAAGCCGGTTCAGTGCAGCCAATTGGGAAAACTCAGCTTCAAGTACGGTCTGCGGACGGTGGCGATTTTTGAGGCAATCAAGGGCGTCGCGGTCATCGCACTCTGCGTGGTGCTCCTGTCGTTGCTGCACAAAGACCTGGATGCGGTCGTGGATCACCTGACCCACTGGCTGCGGCTGAACCCGGACTCGCGGCTTGCGGACTGGTTTTATGATCTGGCCGATCGCACCACGGGACGCGGCATCTGGGCTGCCGTGACGGTTGGACTGGCGTACTCGTGCTGCCGCTTTGTGGAGGCCTACGGACTGTGGCATGAGCGCCAGTGGGCAGAATGGTTTGCCGTGATTTCGGGCGCTATGTTTGTGCCGGCGGAAGTGATTGCGATCATCGCGCATCCGCACCCGGCCAGGTTTGTGGTGCTGGTGTGCAATATCCTGATCGTGCTTTTTGTGCTGGGCATCCTGCTTGCAACCCGCCGCCAGCGCAGCGAACTGGAAGCGAAGGCGCACAAAAGCGGGGACGGATGACGCCACGCAGGCAGCCCGCCCGCGTGGCGATTCGGGCAGGCGCAGACTAGGGCAGGCGTTTCCAGTTCTGGGTGCGCCCCAGCAGCGAGAATCCGATAAACCCGCGCATGGACAGGGTGTCAGATCCCACGGTCCAGAGTTTCCCTTTGTACTCTTTGCCGTTCTCCGGATCCACCACGGTCCCGCCAACCCAGACGTTGCCTTCCGGCCTGAAGTTGCGCAGGATGACCATGCCCATCAGGGGCTTGTTCTTGAGATCGCCCGAACACTTGTCGCAGACATCGCCAGGCTGGCGGCCAGGGCGGAGCTGCGTGACTTTGCCGAAGAGTTTCCCATCCACCAGGTAAGTTTCCACCTGGCCGCCGGGCTTGCCCTCGTCGTTGATCACCTGCCAGGGTCCGATGGCGGCCTGCAGGGCGGGTGCGAGTTGCTGGGCGTGGACCGCGGCGAGTGAGGATAGCGCAAACAGAGCAACAGCGATGGCGCGAAGACCGTTGCAGCGGATCATATTCAAGGATGTCACCCCTTTAGTCATCAAGATGTGCCGCACTGCGATGGCGCAAGTATTTTAGACGCAAATTTCACTTCCGCAAGAAACTAGCCAAAAATACCTGCGTGGCGGCCGCAACGGCACAAGAAAAGTCCCCCAGCGGCGGGGGACTTCTGGCGGGGCGCGAAAATCTATGCCTCGGAGGAGACGGGCTCGGTGCCCTTGCGCGGGCGGCGGCCGGCCTGCAGGATCTTTTTCCGCAAACGCAGCGACTTTGGGGTGATTTCGACGAGTTCGTCGTCGGCGATGAACTCCAGGCTCTGCTCGAGGTTGAGGGTGCGGAAGGGAATCAGGCGAATCCCTTCATCGGAGGTGGAGGCGCGCATGTTGGTGAGCTTCTTTTCGCGCACGGCGTTGACGTCGAGATCGTTCTCGCGCGAGTGCTGGCCGATGATCATGCCCTCGTAGACTTCCACGCCGGGGCCAATGAAGAGTTCGCCGCGCTCCTGCAGACCGTTAAGGGCATAGGTGGTGGTTGCACCCGCACGGTCGGAAGTCAGCACGCCGGAAGGCCGCTGAGGGATGTTTCCCAGCCATTCCGTGTAACCGTCGAACAGAGAATTCATGACGATGGTTCCGCGCGTCTCGGTGAGCATTTCGCCGCGCAGGCCGATGAGGCCGCGGCTGGGAACGCGGAATTCGATGCGCACCCGGCCATAACCGTGATTGTGCATCTTGCGCATCTCGGCCTTGCGGGCGCCAAGCCGTTCGATGACGACGCCGATGTACTCCTCGGGAATATCGACGGTAAGCATCTCGACCGGCTCCATGAGTTTGCCGCCGACGGTGCGGGTGACGATCTCAGGCTTGCCCACGGCGAGCTCGAATCCTTCCCGGCGCATCATCTCGATGAGGATGGCAAGTTGCAATTCACCACGTCCCATGACGGTAAAGGTATCGGGCGCGTTCTGCTCGACGCGGATGGAGACGTTGGTCAGCAACTCCTTGTCCAGGCGCTCGCCCAGGTTGCGTGAGGTGACGAACTGGCCTTCGCGTCCACTGAAGGGCGAGGTGTTGACGACAAACTGCATGGCGATGGTGGGCTCGTCGATAAGAATGTGGGGCAGCGGATCGGGCGTCTCGTAGCTGGTGATGGTCTCGCCGATGGTGATGCCGCTGACGCCGGCGACAGCAACGATATCGCCCAGATCAGTTTCCGTGATGTCGGTGCGCTTGAGCCCGCTGAAGCTGAAAAGCTTGGTGATTTTGACCTTTTCGATTTCACCGTCGAGCTTGGCGATGCCGACTTCCTCGCCGGTGCGCAGGGTGCCGTTGAAGACCCGTGCGATGGCAAGGCGTCCGAGGTAGTCGCTGTAGTCGAGATTGGCGACCAGGATCTGCAATGGCGCCTCCGGGTCTCCGGCGGGTGGAGGAATGGTCTTGATAATGGCTTCAAAAAGCGGCTGAAGATTGATGCCGGCCACGTCAGGGTCGGTGCTTGCAGTGCCCAGTTTTGCGTTGGTGTAGAGCACCGGGAACCCGAGCTGGGACTCTTCGGCATCCAGATCGATAAACAGGTCGTAGATCTCGTTGAGGACTTCCTGGGAGCGTGCGTCGGGACGGTCAATCTTGTTGATGACGACGATCGGCTGCAGATGAGCTTCCAGGGCCTTGGAGAGCACGTAGCGCGTCTGCGGCAGCGGGCCTTCGCTGGCATCGACCAGCAGCATGACGCCATCGACCATCTTCAACGCGCGCTCAACCTCTCCGCCAAAATCGCTGTGGCCGGGCGTGTCCACGATGTTGATCTTGTAGTCGTGGTAAATCACGGCGGTGTTTTTGGCGAGAATGGTAATGCCGCGCTCGCGTTCGAGATCGTTGGAATCCATGACCCGGTCCACCAGCTCCTGGTTGGCGCGAAATACGCCGCTTTGGCGGAGCATGGTGTCAACAAGCGTGGTCTTTCCGTGATCGACGTGGGCGATAATGGCGATGTTGCGAATCTGCTTGGTCAAACTATTTCATCCTTATTTGGCGAACTGGTCGCGTAGGGGCGCTGCGCTGGCGGCGCGCGATGAAGGCAGAGGAACTCTGCCGCGAGTCCGTTGCACGATTCGATTAGGAAGCGAGGGAACGAAAACTCAGGAATACTGTGTTTATTATATCCCCAAGCGCCATTTGCCGCAGGCTTCAGAGCCCTGGGATGGCGCGCCGCGGCGAATCTGCTTCGGAAATTGGCGCGGCCTGCGCTACACTTCAGCAGAAATCATGGCGATCGAAAACCTTCCCGAGGATCCGGCAGAAGCCAGCCCAGCGCCCGGCGCGGTGGGGGTGGGCGCCACCCTGTCCGGCAAGGCTTCACGCGGCTCGCGGCTGGCCGCCACGCTGCTCAGCGAGAGCTGGTTGACGCGGATGGCGCTGATCCTGATCTTCGCTCTCTATGCGCGCGCCATCGGCTTCGCCCCGGTCTATGACGATAACGTGATCACGCCGTGGGACTCCTGGCGCGATGTGCCGAAGTTTTTCACTCACGACATTTTCGGTTATGACGGAACCGCCCACTCGGTGTACTACCGTCCCCTGGCGGTAACCTGGGGATTTACCCTGGTCCACTGCACGGGGGGCGCACCCGGATGGCTGCACCTGGGAGCGATTCTGATGCACGTGGCGGTGGTGGTGCTGGCCTACGCCCTGGGACGCCAGTTGTTCGGCGACTGGCGGCTGGCGCTGCTGACGGCCTTGCTGTTTGGGCTGCATCCCTCCAAGGTGGAAAGCGTTGCGTGGATCGGCAGCAGCACCGTGGACGGACTGGCGGCGGTGTTCTTCTTCGCCGCGCTGATCGCGTTTTTGAAATGGCGCGAGAACGGGGCCGGACGCTGGATGGGGGCGTCGGTGGCGCTTTTTGCGGGCGCAATGTTCACCAAGGAGACGATGGTCTTCATCCCCATCCTGATCGCCGCGTATCTCTGGCTGATGACGCCGCGCGCGGGCCGGCTGGCGCGGACACTGCGAACATTATTGCCGTATGGCGCGGTCTGGATCGTCTATATGGCGATCCGGCACGCGGTCATTAAACCGGCCAAGGCGAGTGCCGAATATATTCATCCAACATTCACCCTCGCCAACCTGTGGACGGCTCCCACTTCGATCTGGTGGTATCTCCGCCACTTGGTTTTGCCCTGGGGATTGAGTGTGGAGTACACGGCGGCGCTGCTGGATCGCCCCAGCTTTTTGGGATTCATTTTGCCCGCGGCCGGGATTGCCGGGTTGCTGGCGGCGGCCTGGTGGGGATGGCGGCGGCAGCGCTCGCCGCTGGCGGCGTTTCTGATCGTCTGGTTTGTAGTTACCCTGGCGCCACCGGTGGTTGTGGCTCCCATGGTGCTGCAGCACGACCGTTATCTCTACATTCCCGCGTATGCATTTTGTGCGCTGGTGGCGTGGGCGATTCTGCGCCTGGGAAGTTTGCCGGCGGGAGCCCGGCTGGCGGCGGCACTCTCAGTCGTGCTTCTCTGGTCCGGGCTGACCTGGCATGAGATGGGCTACTGGGATTCCGACGCCACCCTGTGGAGCCGGGTGTTGCAGATTTCCCCGGAGAATCCCAAGGCGCGATTGCAACTGGCCTTCCTCTACCGGGAAGCCGGCGATACCCGCAAGGCTCTCGGCATGCTGGACGACGGCTTGCGCTACCGTCCGAACTCGCCGAATCTCTGGCTGGCGCGGGCCAGCATCCTCTATTCCGACCAGCAATGGGACCAGGCGCGGGCCGCCTATCTCAGGGTGATCCAGTTGACCGAGCCCGCGCCGGGACAGGCGGTGGAAGCCGGTCCGCCTACCCGGGTGCGAGCCGCTGCCGCCTTCCAGTTGGCCTTGATGGATGTTGCTGCGAGGAATTTTCCGGAAGCCGAACGCTATGCCCGCAGCGCCCTTAGCTTGCGTCCCGACGGCGTTGGGTATCACGAGGCGCTGGCGGAAAGCCTGAGCGGCGAGGGACGGTTGGACGAGTCCAGGGCGGAGAGCGCGACTGAACTGCGTCTGCGGGTGGCGCAGCAGAGGTCGAACGGATGGGGCGCCCATCCGTGAGAGAATAAGAAGACAACTCACGGTGCGGTTCACTTCTGAATGATTCAGCTTATAGACGCCGGCAAACGCTACGGCCAGAAATTGCTTTTCGAAAACCTGAACTGGTTGATCACCCCGCAGGACCGGGTGGGACTGGTGGGCGCCAACGGAACAGGGAAAACCACCCTGCTCAAAGTATTGGCCGAGCTGGAATCGCTCGACTACGGCACCATCACCCGCGCCAAGGGCATCAGCGCCGGATACTTGCCGCAGGACGGGCTGAACCTGAGTGGACGGTCGGTCTTCGCCGAATGCCTCTCGGTTTTCGACGATGTACACGCCATGGAACGCGAACTGGAAGCACTGACCCGGCGCATGAGCGAGATCGATCCCGCCGGCGTGGAGTATGAGCAGGTGAGTGAGCGCTTCCACCGGGTGCAGAGCGAGTTTCTGCACCGCGACGGCTACAACCTGGAGTCGCAGGTGGGCGCGGTGCTGACCGGCCTGGGGTTTGGCAAGCAAGACTGGCTGCGGCAGACCGAGGAGTTCAGCGGCGGCTGGCAGATGCGCATTTCACTGGCCAAGCTGCTGCTGGCAAAACCGAACATGCTGCTGCTCGACGAGCCAACGAACCACCTCGATCTGGAGACGCGCAACTGGCTGGAAGATTATCTGAGCAACTATC
>CAZQDD010000015.1:0-50689 GCA_964591805.1 uncultured Acidobacteriaceae bacterium
TGCTCATCGGCTCGGCGCTTTGCTTGGGAATCCGTCTGATGGCGATACTGCGAGGATGGCATCTTCCCATGGCAAGGCCGTCCCAGTGAGCGCCTCGTCAAGCAACGCCGAGCCGATGAAACCTGTTGCGCCTATTAGAGCTACCCTCATTGTGTATTCCTCCTTTTCGGAGCTGCAGAACTAACCGCGTGCACGGTGGGCACGCCTGCTCAGTCGCCAGCCGGATACTGAGCCCACAGTATCACTTTTGCGGACCTGAGAGATTAACACTGCAACGGAACGCCAGCAGATGCGAAGGGAACAGGGGGGATCACGCCCCAGCATCTGTCGGGTTAGTGCTGGAATCCAGGCAATTGTGCCAAGCGCCGTCCGAAAATAACTCTTTCGCATACTGAGAAAGACAGGCCGGAATCCCCCAGTCAGGAACCGGACGCCGCCCGGAAAACGCCCCCCCGCCCAGGAATAGATCAGCCGCACTCGCTCTACAACTGACCCACTGGCGCGTGACACATCCGAGAGGAGCTAGCCGCCGAGAGGCGGAAGCTTTATGGGCCAGGTCACGAGCATCTTTCTCTTACTTAGCAAGACGCACAAGACCGCTACCGTTCCATCTCAGAACGCTACCCTATGCCCGAAACTACGGGCTGGAATGCGGGCTGAGAAATTACCAGAATGGACGTTAAACGGTTGTTATTCAGCAACATACAAAATTCATCTCTGGACCGTGTCAACCGTTCGGGTACCTCTATTGGAGCAACTTGCAACTACTTGCCCGAACCGCCAAGCTCCTCTAAATACGTACAAGACGAGCCGACTACGGGCTGGAATACGGGCTGAGAATTTCTCCCAAAATTCGGCGTAGGTGCGTTCCTGCGCACGGAACACAGGCGACCCTCTCCGGAAAAAGCAAAGTCGTCGGTCTATCGAGTCATGGCGCCAGCATGCAGCGGTTACCGCAACTCAGGCAAGTGCTTTCCGTAGAGCTTTTCGAATCAGTTTATTAGAAGCAGTCCTCGGCAGACTGTCTACAACCACGACTTCGTCCACGCGAAAGAGCGGGTTCAGATTCTTAATTGCTTGCTGCATTTCGCTCTTCAATGCATCCAACCGCACTGGCCTACACTCCTCTTTCACCACTGCAAAAACAACGAGGCGCTCAGGGCCTCCGCCCGGCGGCGGTATGGCAACCGCGGCTGTTTCCATGATTCCATTCACATTATTCAGCGTGTGCTCTATTTCTACTGATCCGACCTTGATACCTCCGAGGTTCATCGTGTCGTCGGTTCGGCCATCGGAGCGAAAACGGCCATCTTCGCACACTATCATCCGATCGCCGTGTCGCCGTAGAATGCGGTTATCGAGAATGGGACAATTGGCGAAGTAGACGGCATCATTATCTGCATTTAACAGACGCGTCGAAAGACCTATCGAGGGAGGGCGAATGAATACTTCACCAGCCTCGCCGGGAACACAGGGATTCCCTTGCTCATTCAAGAAGACAACATCTATGCCGATAGCTTTGGCGTTGAATTCCGAAGGCCTTTGCGGCTCAGTCACCGTGTTGGCTGCATAGCCGCCGCCGATCTCCGTGCCGCCACAATATTCGATGATCGGCCTGGCGTGGCCATCCCGCTGGTTGAGCTTCATAAGCCAGGCATAATCATCGGGGTTCGAGGCTTCGCCACTCGAACTATACGTTCTTATATGACTCCAATCGAAGCCCTCTGCCGCATTTGTACTGCGCCAGGATTTTACGATGCTGGGAACGAGACCTAGCATCGTCACCTTTGCATTCTGCACAAATTCACAGAACCCTCTTTCAGTAGGAGCACCTTCGTACAGTGCAATCGTCGAACTGTTTAAGAGGCTCGCATAAACTAACCACGGCCCCATCATCCAACCCAGATTGGTTGGCCAACAGACGCGATCCCCCGGCTTGATGTCCTGGTGGTACATGCCGTCTGAGCCACATTTGATTGGTGTCGTGTGATCCCATGGTATGGCCTTGGGATCACCAGTGGTCCCCGAAGAGAAAATGATATTGGTGGGGTCCTCAGGCGCGCATAGTACAGATTGAAATCGCTCACTCGAACTCAAGAAAGTGTTCCAGCGCACATCGCCCGCGCGAAGATCGATATGCGAATCGTCTTGCCCGGAAAGCACAATGGTCGGGGGCGCATTGGCGTCGCGAATCTTCTCATACATCGGCAGAGACTTCCCAGCTCGTATGATTTCATCCTGAGTGAACACTGCTCTCGCATTTCCGATGCGCAAGCGTTTGATAATTTCCTGTGAAGGCAAGCTATCAGGAATGGAAATGACGATTGCTCCGGCCTTGATAATGCCTAGGTAAGCGGCAACTGACTCCGCCGTCATGGTCATATCGATGGCTACGGAATCCCCCTTTGAAATACCGAGTGCCTGAAGCCCGTTTGCGACGCGGTTGCTGAGGCGGTCAAGCTGTCCAACGGTGATCGTTTCGAGGCGCTTGTCCTGACGCTGGGTGATTATGGCAGGGCTGTCTAGTGCTTTTTTGAAGCAGCTTTCCGCTATATTCAGTTCCGCTCCCCTTAGCCATTTAGCGTGTGCAACGCCCTGCGAAAGATCGAGCAACTGGGTATATGGCTTGCGTAGGCTGATATCCAACGCCCGGATTGTGCGTTTCCAAAATGCCTCTGGATTCTGCACTGACCATTGATGTATCTCGGCATAACCCGTCGCGCGCTGTTCCTGCATGAGTGCATACAAATTTGATTTCTGTACGACTTCAGCCGAAGGCACCCAAGAGAAAGTTGGATCCATATCTGCCTCTTTCGAATAGAAGCTCCTTTTTCAGCCCCTACGCGCGGGATTTTATCGCATTTCACTAGTGTTCGGGGGACCCCAGTCCGCTAGACGTAGTTCGGGGAAGATTGTAGTCCGAATTCCAACTCCCCGACCGCTCAGGAGGGTATCTGCGGGATTGGAATACAACGCTCGTCGGAGAACGTGGGCCACTGCAGCTCGCTGCCCCGCCCCGGAATCTGGAGTCCAAGTTAGGAATAGACAGCCCGCACTCGCCCCGCAGCCGACCTGCTGGCGCGTGACGCATCCGAGAGGAGCCAACCGCCGAGGTTCGGGACGCCGGCGAGCCAGATGTCGGATACTCCAAGTGGTAACACCCAGACCGCTACCGTTCCTTCTCAGAACTCTACCCTGTGCCCGAAACTACGGGCTGGAATGCGGGCTGAAGAATTGCGTAAATGGATGTTAAATGGTTGTTATTCATCAACATACAAAATTCAGCTCTGGACCGTGTCAACCGTTCGGGTACCTCTACTTGGAGCAACTTGTATCTACCTGCATGAACTCCCAAGCTCTTCTAAATACGTATAAGACGGCCCGACTACGGGCTGGAATACGGGCTGGGAATTTCGGGTTTAGCTCGGATGTGCTTGGCTCGCTACGAGCCGAAACACCCCAGACCGCTACCATCAAAACGGTCTCAGCCTGCCATCCGGCCTTCGGCTATCTCGCGGGCTGGCCGATTTGCAGACTCGTTGTGGGATTCCCTTGAGCCCCTAGCGGCCACAGCAGAAACGCAGACAGCGCACCCGCGTCCAGGTCATGGGGGACAGCAACTATGATTCCGCTCTAACTTCTTGCTGATGAGATACCTAGTTTGGCCCACTGATGGGGGCCAGTCCCAGAGGCTGAATGGATGGAATTGACCACGTGCTGGAGCAGCGAGGGCAAGAATCGGCGACCCGATGGGAGACCCGGCGAAAGCCGAGGACGTGACCGGGTGTTCGGCCTATCTCCCGATCCCGTCTTTACGGGATGATTATCTCTGCAGCCGGGATAGGGGCAGGGGCCCTGGACTGGTCCGAACCCGCCCAGACCCAACCCTGGGCTGAAGGTCGCCGTCGCGAGACACTGGCCCCGGCGTGGTGCCGATCAGGCCTCATGGCCGATAGGGCGTCACCGGCAGCTGCTCGAAGCGGGCCTTCAATTGCAACGCGAGATAGCGGGAGTAATGCCGCGACTGCGCCAGGTTGCCGCCGTGGAACCATAGGCCGTCCTGCGCTGTCGGCGTCCACATGTTGCGGAGTTCTCCGACCCATGGTCCCGGATCACGTGCAGTTCCAGAACCCAGGCCCCAGCACGGCCCGACCGCGTCGGCCACCTCCCGGGATATCAGCTTCTCCGCCCAGCCCGTCATCGATCCGAAGCCCGTCGCATAGACGATGACATCGGCGGCGAGCAGGCTGCCGTCCTCGAGCAGCACGCCGTCTGGGACGATCGCCTCGATACCGGAATCGCTGCGAAGCTTGATGGCACCGTTGATGATCAACTCCGACGCGCCCACGTCGATGTAGTAGCCGGAGCCGCGGCGCAGGTATTTCAGCCCCATCCCGGACTCGTCCTCGCCGAAGTCCAACAGGAAGCCGACCGCGCGCAGGCGGTCGTAGAACGCTGCGTCCTCCTCTGCGATGCGCGCCCAGATGGGCCGCTGCACGTCCGGCATCAGCCGGTAAGGCATGGAGGCGGCCAGGAGGTCCGCGGTATCGGTGTCGATGCCGGCCGCGACCGCCTCCTCAGAATAGAGCGCGCCCCAGCCCAGCCGCAGCATGGTGTCCGTCTTGACCACCAGGGTCGATGACCGCTGCAGCATCGTCACGTCGGCACCGTGCTCCACCAGGTCGGCGCAGATGTCATGGGCCGAGTTGTTGGACCCGATGACGACCACGCGCTTGCCGGCATACGCGGCACCCCCTTCATGGCGGCTGCTGTGGTGCTGTTCCCCCTTGAAGCCGTCCATGCCGGGAATGGACGGTAGTTGCGGCAGTCCAGCCATTCCGGTCGCCAGCACGAGATGGCGCGGCTGCAGCGTGACCGGTTCGCCGTCGCGATCAACCTGCACGGTCCAAAGCCCTCCCTGCGCGTCATAGGCGGCCGAGCGACAGGTCGTGCTGTTCCAGCAGTCGAGCTCCATGACCCGCGCATACATCTCCAGCCAGTCGCCCAGCTTGTCCTTTGGCGTAAACACCGGCCAATGCGCTGGAAACGGCAAGTAGGGGAGGTGGTCGTACCAGACGGGGTCGTGCAGGCACAACGACTTGTACCGGCTTCGCCAGTTGTCACCGGGCAGTGGGTGCGTGTCGACGATCAGGGCGGGAACTTTTAGCCGCTTCAGCCGAGCGCCGAGCGCCAGGCCACCCTGGCCGCCGCCCACGATCAGCACGTAGGGCTGCACCGTCCGCCCGATGCTCGCCGCCTCCTCGGCCCGGCGGTCTAGCCAGCTCCGACGATCCGCCTGGCCCGGCCGGGGTGCGCCGCGTTCGCGGGTGGGCCCCTCCGCCTCCTCATGGCCCTTCAGCGCACGGGCGGCGGTCAGCAGGGTCCAGCAGCGTCCCTGCCGCAATCGGACATGGGCCCGGCCGCGCGCCAAAGCCGTCTCAAAGTCCAGCCAGCCGTCGATACCGCCGACGACATCCGCGGCGCCCGTTACGCGCCAATGGCTCGCCCGCACGATCGCGGCGCGATCGGCAACCATCTGCCGGATCGCCTCCTGTCCCTCCAGGGTGCGGATGGTCCAGGTGAAGGCGATCAGGTCGCGCCAGTAGCAGTCGGCGGCGAACAAGGCGGCAACACGATCGGGATGACCCGTGCCGAGGGCTGCCTCGAACGCCGATGCCCACTCCTGCAACCGCGCGACAGCATCGGACATGGCGGGATCAGCGGGTGACATGGCGGAACCCCGCATCGGCGGCCTCAAGCGCCAGGTCGATATCGGCATCCGTATGGGCGCAGGACATGAATGTAATGGTATGTCATTTCACTGCTGTCCGGGAAAAGTTTTCTGAAGGTGCTGTAAACGATTGCTTGTGTGCGGGATAGCCATTGCTGACGCCGGGAACGATTCGAAATCGGCGAAAACGAAAACTGTGCTTGGCTGTAGGGTCCCGAGCGGCAACAATGCGGGATGAACGCTGGCCGCACGGTGTTTGCGCAACTGATCGAGCATCCACCTCACAAGGAGTTCCAGAAATGCGTTTCCCGCTACGGTGGAGAGCGCTACGCGAAACACTTCTCCTGCTGGGACCAGTATCTGGCGATGGCCTTCGCCCAACTGACTTATCGCGAAAGCTTGCGCGACATCGCGACCTGCCTGCGAGCGGTAGGCGGCAAACTGTACCACATGGGTTTCTGTACCAGCGTGGCACGCTCGACGCTGGCGGATGCCAACGAATCGCGCGACTGGAGAATCTTTGCCGACTTCGCGCGAACATTGATTGCCACCGCGCGAGGGTTGTATGCCCGCGAGCCGATGGGCGTCGATCTGGAACAGAGCCTCTATGCGCTGGATTCGACAACCATCGATCTGTGTCTGGCCCTGTTTCCGTGGGCCGAATTCTGGAGGCGCAAGGCAGCCGTCAAGATGCACACGCTGCTGGACCTGCGCGGCAATATCCCCGCGTTCGTTCACATTACGAACGGCAAGATGCACGACGTGAACGTGTTGGATCAGATCGTGCCCGAAGCAGGTGCGTTCTATGTGATGGATCGCGGCTACATCGACTTCGAGCGACTCTTCGTGCTGACCCTTAGCTCGGCCTTCTTCGTGGTACGCACCAAGTCCAACGTGCTGCTGCAACGGCGTTACTCGCATCTGGTGGACAAGGGTACGGGGGTACGGGCTGGAAATTTCGGGTTTAGGCTCGTTGTGCTTGGCTAGCTTCGTGCCGAGATACCCCAGACCGCTACCATCAGAACGGCCTCAGCCTGCTATCCGGCCTTCGCGCCATCTCGCGGGCTGGTCTACCTCAAGGTAGCCGACGTGCGCAGCGAGCGCACCCGTGCCCGAGTCAACAATACCTTCGCGCGTCTCAGTCAGCCGGACGCGCCCGCGGTCCTCGCAGTCAGCTAGAGGCCGAGCCAATGGCGCGCGACGGAGGGGTGGGGAGAAGTAGCGAGAGGCGGAAACCGAAGAAGGGCGCACTCAAGACAGCAGAGGGCGTGAGTGGACTGCCTGCCGCGTCTTACTGTTCTTGAAGGGCCTCAACATAATTATTCAATTTCCGATTCAGGTAGGTCTGGACTATCTGAAGGGTAAACTCCTTCGATGCGGTGAACTCGCAAGCTACCGCATTACGTCTTATCGACTCATTAATGATTGAGTCTTCGTCACTTGCACTGGTCGATAGCTCGCACGACTGGTACGGTTGAATTACCAAATCGGGCCGATAATTGAGAAAGCCAGTGCTTGTCGTGTTATATGTGGGATACATTTCGCGAAGGACTGTTTCGTACTGCGACGATCGAGGTTGCCCGGCTGCCCAGAAGGCGGTTAGGTCCGTAGGCCCGGTTCCGGCAAAGATGGAGAGTAATCTATCGAACTCGGCTTTGTGCTCATCAATGGTAGTGACACGAGTTCCAGGGCCGTGATATTTGAGCGAAGCGTCGATGATAGCTTTGATGCCCTCTTTGTTCTGCCTCGACAGTAAGAGAGAGACGAAGTGGTTCCCGGCAAAGACGATTCGAAGGGTCCACTCGGACTGCAACAGGGAAGCCTGCCGCTGTCCACCAAGTTCAAACGAGCCGGCCCATGTGTCCGGAAAGCTCACAACATCGACGAATGGATTAGGGTTGACATTACGTTCAAGTGTCCCCTGGTTCAACTGATCAATGCGCCCAGTGATATCGTTCGAATCAGTCAGGGCAAAAAGCGTCAAGAGGCATTTCCTCGCAGGACGCCCGATCCTAGTTGGAGTAGCCTTGGAAATGGCGCGGTCAACCGCTTCGAAAACATCTTTGAACCCAGATGCGTTCCTGATGGCGTGAAGGACGTTCTTCTTTTCCTCAACTCCTGCTCTGCCGTAAGTGGAAATGAGGGCGGCTCATTTTGCGCAACCGGTGAGCGGCTCATACGATCCCTGTCTCTGAGGCAGGACGGTCCCGTTACCTTTGCGGAGGTGCTCCCGGTTCAAGGGAAGAAACGACCCGCACTCGCTCTGCAGCCGACCTACTGGCGCGCGACGTGGGCGAGCGAGGCAACCGCCGACGCTCGGGAGTTGGGCACGGGGTGCCTTCCTCTCTGGGCGTACCCGCATTCAGGCGATGGCCCCGACACCCGTGCAGTTCTCTCTCGCTCTACTATTCCTCCTGCCCAAAGCAATACAGCACCCGGTCTCCTTCTTCAAATGGAGTTTCTTGCAAGGCACTCACCGAACTGTCCGCCCTTATGAATTTTTGTAGGGCGTTCTCCGCAAACGTTTTTTGGATGGCGCTGGTCATAGGCGATGCGATGATGTAGCGCACGACCGTAGGCACGTCCGACGACACAAAGAGCACACCAATATCAAGACCACGCTGGATATTTACGCCCACGCCTCCGGTGACAACAAGATGGCGGCACAAGGGGAGTATCTGGCGGCTTTGGCGGCAGCAAAAACAAAAGCCTTGGAGTCTGCTGAAACAGTTTCCAAGGCGATACATTAGGGTTTTTAGGTAGAACGGGTAAAATCACGGGTAGGGTCACTCTGAATCAGGTACTACCGTCACCCGTAAGCTACTGATTAGAAAGAAATTAAATGGTAGGCACGAGGAGACTCGAACTCCTGACCTCTACCGTGTCAAGGTAGCGCTCTAACCAACTGAGCTACGCGCCTACATCACTGATTACATGTAGCTTACCAGCGATTTTACTTTGACGCAACCTACTCGAAATACCCGTTGATTTACCCGTTGCAACCCTACATCCCTATTGCCTTCAGGTACTTCTGCTGTGCTTCCTTCTGTTTGGCACTGACCGCATGAGTGTAAAAGTCAGCCGTAGTACTCATCTTCTTGTGCCGCAGAATGGATTGCGTCACTGACAAGTGTACATCATTGGCCGACAGGAACGTGGCCAGCGAGTGGCGCATATGGTGCCAGCCAAACCGTCCTGCATATCCCTCTGGAATTACACCTGCCTTAACTGCTGCCGGGCGCAGATACGACTGGCTGCAGATCGACGCCGAACGTGGAATCCTTCTCTCCTTCTTGATGTTGGTGAAATGCCAGTCGGATGGTTCCCGGTACAGAGTCAGACCACGCCAGCGCTTGAGGGCTACGGCCACCTGACTACTGGCGTTGGATGAAAGCATTTTCTGAATCACTTGTTCAGTAGTGCGGAGCTTCGACGGCGGCGTTTGAGGCGTCCGCCCCACCAATCAGTTTGCGGCACCTTCTGTGCTCGGTATCCCAAAGTTCCGTGCCGCTGCATTATCGTGAACTTTTTATGATCTTTTTAGATACCTTTTAGCTTCATCTCCGACCCATGGACATCTAACTCAGCGATAATGACGTACTCGCGGACGGGAACGGTGCAGAACGACCTCCCGTCGCTGATGGCTTCCGGAGGGCGAAATGTTGATGGCCTTAATTGTGGCGTTCACCGTTCTCGTGTTCGTGCTGGGAGCTTCTATTCCTACCAACCACGACGTTAAACTTTTTCGCTAGTTGTCACCCTCGTTTCCAGCGCATGCCTCCACTCCAGACGTGACCGTAAGCTGCCTTCTGTCTGGCGCTGATCAGATGAGTATATACGTCCGCCGTGGCCCTCATGTTCCCGGTGCCACAGAGTGAACTGCATCACTGACAGGTGCACATCATTGGCCGGCGGGAACGCGGCCAGCGAGCGGCGCAGATTGTCTCAGCCCAACCGCCGGGCATTTCCAAAGGCCGTGATAGCGCCGGCGACGATTGACTAGAAGGGCAATCGTTTGGGAGATCGAATTTACCTTTGAGTACATCCTTTGGCGAAGACGGAAACGATTGGCTTCGGCGACACCCCCGCCAGGACTTGCTAGTACGAGTTGGTACATGGTTCGAGATTGCGTGCGGCAGATAAGGGCGACCATTGATCTCTCCACGAATTCAATTCCAGGAGAGTGGGTTTACGATCCGTCCTGTTTCGCGATTCACGTGGGTCATGCGGCCGGTGAGACGGAGGATGGGTACGGTACCGGTTCGGCGGCCGGAGCCGGTTGCTGATGGCGCGGAGTTTGCCGGTGGAGGCCTGGTAAGAATCGATGACCCATTCCAGGGCGGAGCGGTTGCCGAGTCGGGATTCATCTTCTTCATAGGTTTTCTCCCTGGGGAAGGTCTAGCGTCCGGTCCATTGGATTGGGATTCTCTCCTCGAAGTTCCGCCGCGCGGCGGATTGCGGGTTGCACCTCCCAGTTCCATTTCCAGATGGCGAACAAGGGCGGATAGACCACGAGCTCCATCAGGAAGGAAGTCACAATGCCGCCGACCAGCGGCACAGCAATGCGCTTCATCACGTCGGCGCCAGCGCCGTTGGACCAAAGGATCGGCAGCAATCCGAAGATCATGCACGCCACGGTCATCACCTTCGGTCTTAGCCGCTTGACCGCGCCGTGCTCGATGGCGTCGCGCAGTTGCTTCCACGAGGATAGGGCGCCGCGGGTGGCGGCTTCGGCGCAGGAAAGATCGAGATAGAGCAGCATGAACACCGCGGTTTCCGCGTCCACTCCCAGCAAGGCAATCAGACCGACCCACACCGCGACGCTCATGTTGTAGCCCATCCAGTAGATCAGCCAGACGGCGCCGATGGCGGAGAAGGGAACGGCCAGCAGGATGATGAAGGTCTTGGCTACCGAGCCGGTGTTGGCATAGAGCAGCAGAAACACCGCGAAGATGGTAACGGGCAGCACCGTCTTCAGGCGCTCGCGCACGCGCTGAATCGATTCATACTGTCCGCTCCATACCAACTGGTAGCCGGTGGGAACCGTGACCTTGGCCTGTACCGCGCGCTGCGCCTCGGCCACGTAGCTGCCCAGGTCGCGTCCCGCCACGTCGACAAAGACGTAGCCACTGAGCCTTCCGTTCTCATCGCGAATCATCCCCGGCCCGGAACGCATGGAGAGGGTTGCCAACTCGCCCAGAGGCACCTGTGCGCCGCCGGGAATCTGCACCAGGATGCGCTCCAGCGATTGCAGGTCGTTGCGATATCCGCGCAGGTAGCGCACGCTGACCGCGTAGCGTTCGCGCCCCTCCACCGTGGTGGTCGCGGTCTCGCCGCCGACGGCGGTCATGAGCACGGACTCGGCATCGTCCAGCGTAAGGCCATAGCGCGCCAGGGCATCGCGCTTGAAGGTGAAATCGAGAAAATACCCGCCGGTGGTGCGCTCGGCGTACACGCTGGCGGTTCCCGGAATGGAGTGCAGCGCCTGTTCCACCTCGTGGCCGAGATGCTCGATCTCTTCCAGATTGTCGCCGAGCACCTTGACGCCGAGCGGGGTGCGCATGCCCGTGGTGAGCATGTCGATGCGTCCCTTGATCGGCATGGTCCAGGCATTGGTCACGCCCGGCATGGTGAGAGCCTCGTTGAGCCCGCCCACTCCGTAGATGAGTTCGCTGGTCTCCTGGCGGTCTGCCCAGATGTGCGCCAGCGCCGCGTGCGTCCAGTGCGGCAGGCGGTGGGTGTACCAGCGCTCGCGTTCGGGCCACTGCTCGCGTGGCTTGAGCACGACCACGGTTTCCATCATCGAGAGCGGCGCCGGATCGGTGGCGCTGTCGACGCGTCCCGCCTTGCCGAAGACCGACTGCACTTGCGGAAAGCCGCGCAGAATGCGGTCCTGCTCGCGCAGCAGCAGGCTTGCCTCACCGACGGAAATTCCCGGCGTAGTGGTCGGCATGTAGAGCAGCGTACCTTCGTCCAGCGGCGGCATGAACTCCGAACCCAGCCGGTTGTACACCGGCACGGTCACGGCCATCAGCAGCAGGGCCACGGTGATGGGAACCCATTTGTGGTCGAGCGAAAACTCCACCACCGGCTGATACACCTTCATCAGCGGACGGCTGATCGGATGGTCCTCTTCGCTGCGGATCTTCCCGACCAGCAGCGCGCTGGCCACACGGGCCAGCCAGCGGGGACGGAAGCTGAAATCCTTCACCCGGGTGAGCAGCAGGCGCATGGCGGGATCGAGGGTGATGGCCAGCAGCGCCGCAATCACCATGGCCAGCGTCTTGGTGAGGGCGAGCGGTTTGAAGAGACGGCCTTCCTGCGCCTCCAGGGCGAAGACCGGCAGGAACGAGACGGCAATGACCAGCAAGGCGAAGAAGCTTGGGCCGCCGACTTCTTTGACCGCGTCAATCACCACGCGGCGGTAATCTTCTTTCCGTCCCCCGGCCTCCCAGTGCTCCAGTTTTTTGTGGGTCTGCTCCACCACCACGATGGCGGCGTCCACCATGGCGCCAATGGCCACGGCGATTCCACCAAGCGACATGATGTTGGCCGTCATCCCGGAGAGTTGCAGCGGGATGAAGGCGATGAGGATGGTAACCGGAATGGTGATGATGGGAATGGCCGCGCTGGGAAAGTGCCAGAGGAAAATCAGGATGACCAGGCTGACGATGATCAGCTCCTCGATCAGGGTATGGCGCAGGTTGTGGACGGCGCGCTCGATCAACTCCGAGCGGTCGTAGACGGGCACAATGCGCAACCCCTTGGGCAGCGATGGCCCGACCAGGGCAATCTGCGCCTTGACCCGCTCGATCACCTTCTCGGCGTTTTCGCCCACCCGCATGATGACCACGCCGCCCACGGCTTCGCCGCGGCCGTCCAGGTCGGTAACGCCGCGGCGCAGGGCCGGTCCGTAGGTGATGGTGGCCACGTCGCGCACCCGCACCGGAGTTCCGCTCTCCGGGTTGGTGAGCAGCACGATGTTGCCAATGTCGTCGAGCGAGCGCAGGTAGCCGCGTCCGCGCACCATGTATTCGCGCCCGCTGAATTCGACCAGGCGCGCGCCCACGTCGTTGTTGGATTTGCTGATGGCGTCGGCCACGGCGTTGACCGGCAGTTTGTAAGCCTGCAGGCGAATCGGGTCGACGTTCACCTGGTACTCGCGCACAAAGCCGCCGGCAGGGGCGACCTCGGCCACTCCGGGCAGCGATTGCAGGGCGTAGCGCAGATACCAGTCCTGGTAGGCGCGCATCTGGTCGAGGCTGTACTGTCCGCTGTCATCCACCAGCGCGTACTCATAGACCCAGCCGACGGCGGTCGCGTCCTTGGCCAACTCGACGCTGGCTTCCTTGGGCAGGCGCGCGGTGATGGCGTTCAGGTACTCCAGGGTGCGCGAGCGCGCCCAGTAAATATCGGTGCCTTCGTCGAAGATGATGTAAATGTAGGAGTAACCGAAATCGGAGAAGCCGCGAATGTCTTTGACCTTCGGCATTCCGAGCAGCGCCGAGGTAATGGGATAGGTGAGCTGATCCTCGATGATGTCGGGGCTGCGATCCCACTTGGCGTAGACGATGACCTGGGTGTCACTGAGGTCGGGAATGGCGTCGAGGCGGATGTTGCGCATGGCGCGATAGCCGAAGATGGCGGCCACCGCGACCAGGATCAGCACCAGCACCCGGTGACGCGCGCTGAACTCGATAATGGCGCCGATCATTTCATGCCTCCCATATCCATCGGGGCATTCAGGCGTGAGTCTGAGTCGAGCAGGAAGTTTCCACTCTCAACCACGGTTTCGCCCTTTTTTACTCCCGAGGTGAGGATGGTCTTGCCATCGACGGTTGCTCCCATGGTGACCATGCGCGGCTCAAAGTCGGCGTCATCGCGCGCCAGGAAGACCGTCTGCATGGTGCCGCTGTTGAGTACGGCTTCGGCGGGCACCACGAGGTGGCGTCCGTAGTTGATGGTGAGCTCCACGTCGGCCAGCATGTTGGGCTTGAGCACGGTTCCCGGGTTCGCCACTTCGATGCGGATTTTTGCCGTGTGGGTCTGGGGATCGAGCGTGGGATAGCTGTAGCCAACCCGTCCGGTGATGGCCTTGCCGGGCTCGTACGGAAAATGAATGACCGCCTGCTGTCCCACCTTGACATAGGGAAGATCGGCCTCGAACACATCCGCGGTCACCCAGACGCGGGAGAGATCGGCAATGGTGTAGAGTTCCATGTCGCCGCTGGTCGAGGCGTTGGGAAACGCCTTGCGATCGGTGATGAATCCGCTGACGGGCGAGTAGACGGTGATGGTTTTGCTGACCTTCCCGGTGCGGTCGAGATCGGCGATCTGGGTGGGAGTAAGATCCCACAACGCGAGGCGTTGGCGCGCCGAGTCCATGAGGGATTGCGAACTCTTGGCGACTTCGTCATATTGCGATTTGCCAAGCTGCTGCTGGCCGCGCCGGGCGATGAGATACTCCTCCTGGGTGGCGACCAGGTCCGGGCTGTAGACGGTAAACAGCGCCTGGCCTTTGTGCACGAGCTGGCCGACAAAGTTGGCGTAAACGTCCTGCACCCAGCCCGCGGTCTTCACGTGCACGTGCGCGATGCGTGTCTCGTCGGCGGTGACCACGCCGGAGGTGCGCAGGGTGCGGCTTACGTCCTGCTCCTGCACGGTGGTAAGGCGCACGCCCAGGGCGCGCTGCTGGCTCCGGGGCATGTGGATCAGTCCCTGGCCGGCGCTGGCTTGCTCGGCGGGAGTTTTCGATTCGTACATGGGGACCAGCGCCATGCCGCAGTCTGGAGCGATGCCGGCGCGGTCGGAGTGATAGGCCGGGTGCATGGGGTCATACCAGTAGAGAATGTGTTTCTGCGGCTCGGCAGGGGCGGGTGTGAGCGTCTTGTTGGCTTGCGCCGCGAAGTGAAAAACCGTGCGCTTGCCGAGGAACAGCAATGCCAGCAAAACAACGGCGGCCAGCAAGGCGGTGACGCGAATGAGGGTGCGAATCCGTGGACTCATCAGTGAACCTCCTGGGCGATGGGCGCATCCATGTCGCCGGTGAGCCCGTGAATGCGGGCGATGGCGATTTCAAGGTCGGCGCGCTGGCGGTGATAGTCGAGTTCGTAGGAGTAAATTGCCGTATAACTGGTGACTACGGTGAGGAAATCCACGTTGCCTACGGTGTAGGAAGCCTGGGCGGAGTCGCGTGCCAACTGGGCTTGCGGAAGAATTGCCTGGTCGTAGAGATCGAGCATCTGCCTGGCCGTTTGCGCCGCGGCGTAGGCCTGCTGCAACTCGTAGCCAAGTTCGAGCCGCCGCGCCTGTTGCCCCTGCTTGGCGGCGCGTACCCGCAGCTCGCCTTCGGCAACCTCCTGCCGCAGGCGCTCGCGGTGCAAGCCCGGCAGATTGACCGTGAACTGCATTCCGTACATGTCGGGCAATCCGGTGCGTTGCTGGTACATAAAGCCGACGCCGAGGTCCGGGGTAGCGTCTTTTCGGCTCAGGGCCAGCGCGGCACTTTCGCGCTCACCCATGCGGGTTTCGCGCGCCAGCATCAGGTCGTTGGCCTCGGCCACGGGGCGAAGAGCTTCGATGGCAGGCAGCAGGCTGGGAGCGGGTTCGGCCGCCGGAGGCAGAGGCGCGTTGGGCGGGCGGCCCATCAGGGTGTTGAGCCGGGCCGCCGAGGTAAGCCGCTGCTGCTCGAGGAGCGCGGTGCGTTGCAGGAGCATGGAAATTTCCAGCTGCGCACGCAACACGTCCTGTTGCATGGCCTTGCCCACCCGGTAGCGAGACTCGGTAATCTCGGCCAGTTGGGCGAGCCGCTGGTGATTGCGCGCGGTGATTTCCAGGGCCACGCCGTAGTAGGAATAATCGAAAAATGCCGCCCGCGCTTCGGTCACCAGGCTGCGGCGCGCGGCGCTTTCAGAAACCTCTTCGACGGCGACATCCTTACGCGCCACTTCGCGCTGCAAGCCGAGTTTGCCGCCCAGAGGCAGCATCTGCATGACGGATAGGCCGCGGTAGCTGGAGGGATCGTTGTCCATCACCTTGAACGGGGCGGGATCGCCCATCCAGGAGAGGGTAAGGGAAGGGTCGGGCAGAACGCCCACCTGCGGGACATGCGCGCGCTGCGCCGCCACCAGGGTTGCGGCGCGGCCCAGGCCAGGATTGGCCGCCAGGACTTCGCGTTCGACGTCTTCCAGGCGAAGCTCAGTTGCGGACGGAGTTGCCGGGGTTGCCAAAGAGGAACCCGGCTGTGCCAGCGCCAGCGGCGCCAGCAGGAGCACAAAACACAATTTTCGATACATTGGTCATCTCGTTTCCATGCAATCGCCAATCCAGGCGCACACGGACCCAAGGTCCGGGCGCAAGTCAACGGCAGGGATGAGATGTCAGATCAGAAGAGTGCAGAGCAGGGAGAGCGGTGGCGCTAAAGCCGGTGGCGCCGTCGCGCGCGCCAGGCGAAAGGCGGGCGCTGCCGGCAACGTTGGGTTCAAAGACGCGGCGGGCAGCAACGCGATTTGCAGCGGAGCGACGATCTGCGCGGAAGTCTCGGTTGGGGCCGGCATGGGAATCTCGCGCTCGCAGCATGGCGCCACGGGGGCCGTCGCCGGAGCCGATCCATGCGGCAGACTCGCAGCCGGGCTGGCGCGCCGCACCGGGCGGTGCATGGTGCAATGGCCCGCGCAATGGGTCCGGATCGCGGCAGTTCGAGACGCACAGACCGCCAGCCCCAGCACGGGCGACAAAAGCACCGTGAGGAGCAACCCGGACGCGATGAGTTTCGGCAACCGCATGCATTCGTTTATACACGAAAACTCAACGCCGAGGTGTGACGGAGCGCACCCGGTGGGAAATTTGAGTTCAGGCGCGTGGCCCTGGAAAGCACAGGAAGCAACGGCGGGTGCGGCGGCCATGGGGGAGGCTGGGGCCGCTTCGCCCGGGCCGGGATGGCGCTTTCCGGAAACACTCAGCCTGGCGGGTGCACACGTCCTGGGCATCGGCCTCTTGCACGCCTGGGGCGGAAGCACATAGGCGACGAGCACACCGGGTCGATGTGGTATCTTGTTGGCGCTTTATGACCCGGGGGCAGCGCAGTGGAATAGCCAATCGAAAGGATTTGTTATGAGTGGCGGCCGAGAATACGATTTCGACTTTGTCGTGGTTGGCTCAGGCTTTGGCGGAAGTGTGGCGGCACACCGGCTGACGGAAAAAGGTTATAAGGTTGCGGTCATCGAGATGGGCAGGCGCTGGACGGCGCAGAATCTGCCGCATACCAATTGGTTTGTCCAGCGCTGGTTCTGGCGTCCGATGATGGGATTGCGCGGGTTCTTCAGCATGCGGTTTTTCAGGCATGTCACCATCCTGCACGGATGTGCCGTCGGCGGCGGATCGATTACCTATGGCAGCACCCTGCTGCGCCCTCCGGACAAGGTCTGGGAAATGGGTTCCTGGGCCGGGCTGTCGCAGTGGAAAGCCGAGATGGGGCAGCATTACGACACCGCCTCGCGGATGCTTGGGGTGGTGGAGAACAACATTCTTGGGCCGGCCGACCATCTGCTGAAAAAAGCAGCCACGGCGTTTGGGGTGGGGAACACTTTCTATCGCACCAGGGTTGGCATTTTCCAGGCCCCGGAAGGACAGGCGGGCGGACAAACTTTTGCCGATCCATTCTTTGGCGGCCAGGGGCCCGACCGGACGACTTGCAACGCGTGCGGAGGTTGCATGGTCGGCTGCCGCTTTGGCGCCAAGAATACGCTGGATCAAAACTATCTTTACCTGGCGGAAAAGCATGACGCCCGGGTTTTTCCGGAGACCAGGGTGGTGGACGTGAAGCCGCTGGATGGCTCGAGCGATGGCAGCCTGGGGTACGAGGTTCACACCGTGGATTCCCTGGCATGGTTGCGTAGGCGTCCGCGGCGGTTTACCTGCCGCAGCGTGGTCTTTGCAGCCTCCGCGCTGGGCACCACCGAACTGCTATTCCGCCTCAAGGAAAAGCGCTCGCTGGCGGCCATCAGCGACCAACTGGGGAAGCATATCCGCACCAACTCGGAGTCGCTGATCGGGGTGCGCTTTCCGGGTTGCAGAGATAATCTGTCGCAGGGAGTTGCCATCGGTTCCGGCATCTACATTGACGAACACACGCACATTGAGGCCGTACGCTACCCCAGCGGTTCGGATGTGATGGGTTTTCTGGCCACCATCCTGACGGGTGGAAGCCCGGGCAGCGGCCGGGTGGCGTTGTGGGTGAAGAACCTGATCGTATCCCTGTTTCGTCATCCGATTAAGACGGTGCGGGTGCTTCATCCCTTCGGATTTGCGCGTGAGAGCATCATCCTGCTCTGCATGCAGGCACTGGACAGCCATATCGATTTTTGCTGGGAACGCACCTGGTTCTGGCCGTTCAGAAAAATGCTGGTCAGCCGGGGAGAAAAGGTTCCCACCTACATTCCCAGGGCCAACGAGTTTGCGGAAAAATTTGCGCGCATGGCTGGCGGCAGCGCGATGAGCATGATCCCGGAGATTCTGTTCGACGTCCCAGGGACCGCTCACTGCCTGGGCGGATGCGTGATCGCCGACACCCCGGCAAAGGGCGTGGTAGACAGCCAGCACCGCGTCTTCGGCTACCGCAACATGTACATCTGCGACGGCTCGGTGATTGCGGCAAACCTGGGCGTCAACCCGAGTCTGACGATTACCGCGCTGGCCGAACGGGCCATCGCCTTCATCCCGCCCGCGGCGGCCGCGAACTGGAACGACCCAGCCCTGCGGGCCGCGAGCCCCGCCCAGGCTTAGAGCGCCTGGTACGCGGTTGTTGCCACCCGGCTGCGTTGCGGTCCCGGCAGGGAAGGGCTGGCCGCCTCACGGATGCAAAGATAACGCAACGGTTCGGCTGCAAGGCAGCTTTAAGGCGTACCTTAGGAATCGTAGATGAACGCCAGATTACAATTCAGCGGTCCGGCGCGGTACCGGGCCATGAGCGCAGCCCTTATCTGCAAGGCAACGGCTGAGGTGAGCCTCCGGAGGATGCGGTTTGGGCCGCGGTGCGCCTCATGGAACTTTGCCATGGAAGTTGGCACCGAGATTATGAAGCGGCAGTTACGCGCTGCATTTGAGATGGCGGATGCCGTGGAAGCCCGGAGTTACCTGGACTCTATCGCACTGTACTCCTCCGAACTCTCCAAGGTAAGCACCGCCAAGGTCATTCAGAGCAATCTCAAGGGAACCTGGTTCACGCCCAGGAACGTCGATTCCGGCTTGACGATTCTGTACCTGCACGGCGGAGGATACTCATTCTACCCACGCAGCTTCTATGACAATCTATCCGCGCTGATTGCGCTCTCGGCGGGTTCCAGACTGTTTGCCGCCGAGTACCGGCTCACGCCCGAGTATAGGTTTCCGGCACAACTCGAGGACGCGACCGCGGCGTACGAATGGTTGCTGGGCGAGGGTGTGGCAGCCGAGCGGTTGATCGTACTGGGTGACTCGGCCGGCGGAAACCTTGCCCTGGCCCTGCTGTTGTCGCTGCGTGGTTCGAAGCTGCCGCCGCCCGCCCTGGCCATCTGCCTTTCGCCGGCCACGGACTTTGAAGGATCGGATGCGGCGGCGCCCGCAAACCCGGACTGTGACTGGATCACCATGGAGATGGCCTTGCAATGGGCGGACTGGTTCTGCTCGCCGGGAGAGCGCGGCGACCCGCTGGTGTCGCCGGTGAATGCGGACCTGAGAGGTCTTCCTCCCATCTATATTCAGGCCGGTGGCGCGGAGATTCTGCTTCCAGGCATTGCAGAGTTCGTGCGGCGAGCCAAGCGGCAGGGAGCCGACGTCACGCTGGAAACATGGCCGGAGATGAATCATGATTTCCAGGCGTTTGGAAATGACGTTCCCCAGAGCGCCGAGGCGATCCGGCGGATCGGAGAAGTCATTGCCATGCGTTTTGCCGGGAAACACCCGCTGCCAGCCGCGATTGGAAGCTAACCGGCCGGCTTGCTGCCGTTCAAAGCGTCCTGAATTTTGACAATTGCCTTCTCGTGCAGCTCCCAAGAAGTGATTGCCTTGCGGCTCCCTTCCCTTGCCATGCTGGTGCTGAGCCGCTTCTCCGCCCGGTCAAATGTGTCTTCGGCATCCAGGTGGGCAAGCCAGGCGGCTTCGTCGCCCTGCCGGATGCTTTTCGCGAGGAGTCTAAGCCCGGGATCGAGGACTGTCTTATCCTTCTTCTTCGGCGGAGTGATCAATGGTTCCACCTTGTCGTGGATCGGCGGCAACTCATCGTAGGCGGCTTTCAGCTCGTCACTCCAGCATTCCTTCAATTGCCGGTCCAGCGCGTCGAGCGCGGCGTTGGCCAGGTCGGCTGCTTTTCGCACCCGCTTCTTCTCGGCCAGCCATCTCATTACGGACCAGTTCACGGCTTCAGTCATGAGCGCCTTGGCATCCTCAACTTCCTTCAGTTTCTGCATGCGCGGTGGGTCTCCTGGAGAAAAAAGGACGATAACGCACAACCCTTCCGGCGTCCAGTATTTATTCAAGTGCAGCGTCGAAGAACATGGTTTACAGCGGCGGGAAAAGGTGTAACATTCCGAGAACTCCGTCCCCGAACCCGCGCGTCTGCCGCCGAGGGGCATCTTGCGGTCTTACGGGACCGGTGGGCCGGAGACATCGAGAATGGAATCCCGGATCGAACCGTGGATCGCGGGGATGGGAACGAAATGAAACGTGAAGCGATACTAGGGCGGGTTCGTATACCTCGCGACGTGGAAAATGATTACACCAAC
Organism: uncultured Acidobacteriaceae bacterium; assembly: GCA_964591805.1. Lineage (GTDB taxonomy): Bacteria > Acidobacteriota > Terriglobia > Terriglobales > Acidobacteriaceae > TOLSYN. Next base: position 20,491 of record CAZQDD010000015.1, read on the forward strand.
GAGCGGGCCGCCAGCCGCAGGGAATTCATACAGCAGCGGACGGGCAGCGATCTTTTTCACGTGGCAAAGTATTCTTTTGATCCCTCGACCCTTCCCGGTAACATCGAGAATTTTACCGGCGTCGCCCAGGTTCCACTGGGCATTGCAGGACCGCTGCTCATCCATGGCGAACATGCGCAGGGTGAGTTTTACATCCCACTTGCCACCACCGAAGGCACCCTGGTCTCCAGCTATAACCGGGGAATGAAACTGTTGACGGAATCCGGCGGGGTGAAGGCAACGGTGGTGGACGACGCCATGCAGCGGGCTCCCGTCTTTGTTTTTGGCGACGCCTTACAGGCCAGGGAATTCGGAGTCTGGGTGGAATCGAATTTTGGCGGGATCAAAGGGGTTGCGGAGTCAACCACGCGGACCGGGCAGCTGCGCAACATTACCCAGTTTGCGGTGGGACCCTTGCGCTATCTTCGTTTCAACTACCTTACCGGCGACGCCGCCGGACAGAACATGGCAGGCAAGGCGACGTTCGCCGCGTGTGAGTGGATCAAGAACACTCATCCTTCCCATCCCGAATATTTTCTGACCGGAAACATCGACACCGACAAGAAACATTCGCACATGAACATGCTGCTGGGGCGCGGCAAGCGGGTCATTGCCGAGGCCGTCCTGCGCGGCGACCTGATGGAGAAACTGATGCACATCACCGCCGCGGACCTGGTGCGCACCCGCGACGTGCAGATGGCGGGCGCATTTTTTGCCGGGTCGTCCAACAACGGCGCCCATGCGGCGAATGCGCTGGCGGCCCTGTTTATCGCCACCGGGCAGGACGTTGCCAACGTTGCCGAGTCCCATGCCGCGATCACCTACTCGCGGGAATTGCCCAATGGCGACTTTTACTGGTCGATTACACTGCCTGCCCTGATTGTTGCCACCTACGGCGGCGGCACCGGGCTGGCAACCCAGCGGGAATGCCTGGAGATGCTCGGCTGCTATGGCAAAGGCAAGGTGAACAAGTTTGCGGAGATCTGCGCCGCCGTGGTCCTGGCCGGTGAGACTTCACTGGTTTCGGCCATGCTGCATGGCGACTGGGTTACCGCGCATGAAAAATTGGGCCGCAATCGTCCCTAACGGAGAAGCAAGGGCCATGCCAGATTCTTATGAATGTCTCTCCTTCCTGGATGCATTTTTCCTCTACTTGGAACAGCCCGGCGCACCCCTCAACGTGGCGTCGATCAGCTTGTTCGAAGGCATCATCACCCTCGAACAATGCATGGATTACGTCGAGTCGAAGCTGCCGTCGATTCCTCGATTTCTGCAATGCGTGGAGCCATCGCCACTGGGCATTGGCGCCCCAACCTGGCAATTCGATCCGAATTTCGATATCTGCAATCACGTTCGTGAAGTCAAGCTGAAACGGGGCACCGAGGCGGAGTGGAAGATGGCCGTCTCCGGCGTCCTGAGCGAACATCTCGACCGCAACCGTCCGCTTTGGGACATCACCTTGTTCCGCGGACTGAAGTCGCAACAGACGGGCATCGTGGTGCGCACCCACCACTGCATGGTCGATGGGGTCGCCGGCATCGGCCTGCTCAAGGAACTGCTGGATGAAAGTTCCACTCCGCCCCCGCAGCGCCGCCGCAAGCGGCCGCCGCAAGCACCCCCAAGACACGATGCGGGAACGGTGCTGCTGGATGGGTTGGTGAGCTCCTGCTTTGCGACCGCACAGGCGTTTTTGACCGCGCATTCGGAATTGTTGCGCATGGCGCAGCAGGCTTCGTTCCCCGGCGACCGGCAGTCGCAGCCGGAAAACGGGACGGAGGCGCCGTCCGGGCCCCTGGCGCGTGTCGCTCCCCTGGGAGACCTGGCCCGCCTGCTGTCGGAACTGGCGCAGCCAACTGAGAAGCTGCCATTCAATGTGCTCTGCCGGGGACCGCAAAAGTTCGAATGGACCCAGATCCCGATGGCTGAGATCGCTGCCGTCCGGAAGGAGTGTGCGGCCACGGTGAATGACGTTGTGCTGACCACCCTGACCGCGGCCCTCCGGCGCTATGAGGAATTGCACAATAAGCACCCGAAGAGACGCAATCTTCGCATCCTGATACCGGTGAATGTGCGCGGCGAGGGAGAGGCAGCCGGCACCGGCAATCGCATCACGTTTCTTCCCGTGGACATTCCCGTCGCGCCCCGTGAGCCGAGAGCGCTCCTCACCCTGATCCAGAAGCGGGTTGGATTCTCCAGAACCGCCCACGCCGCCGAGCTGGTGGCCCTGGTGGGGGTACTGCTGGACACCATCCCCACGCCTTTGCAGTCGTTGTTCGGCACCGTCCTGAGGCAGTTGCCAATCAGCGTTTGCAATACGATCTGCACCAATGTTCACGGCCCCTCGACGCCGCTCTACCTGCTCGGTCACAAGATGCTTTCCAGCTATCCCTACGTTCCCATCGGCGGTGAAATGGGGATGAACTGCGCCGTGATGAGTTACAACGGATCCCTGTTCGTTGGCTTTACCGGAGACGCGCCGGCAATCCCGGACCTGGCACGCCTGGCGGCATTGTTCAGCGAGAGCTTTGCCCAGCTTCGGGATGCGGTTGGGGTGCCCGCTCCGGAGCGCAAACGGCCCCGGCGGAAAAAGGCGCAGAGCAAAGCTATGGAAGCACCGGACTCGGCCAGCCCCGGAGGACCAGGCGGACGGGCCGCGGTCGCGGTCGCCTGACGGGGGTCAAAAGCCTGAGCCGGCGGTGGCCGGACCGGCGAAGGAGAGCGGTCCGGCGACAGGATGGAAGCGATGAGTGCAAACCGGCCCGGCAAACGTACGGAGGAAGAGCCGTTCACGAAGTGGCATGAGTCGTTGTACGGGATTGACCTGCTGCTGCTCCACGCCGCTCCCGTCTATTACTGCGTTGGGGTACCGCGGGGTGACGGGTCGGGCGTCCTCTTGATTCCCGGATTCATGCACAGCGACGTGTACCTTGTGATCCTGTATGCATGGCTGGAACGGCTGGGCTACAGGCCATACTATTCCGGCATCGACCTGAACGCGGAATGTCCGAACCTGCTTATCAAAAATCAGTTAGAGGGACTTATCGACGAGGTACGGCGCGAAACCGGCGGGAAAGTTCATCTCATCGGCCACAGCCTGGGCGGGGTCATCGCGCGCTCGCTGGCCATCCAGTGGCCGCGAAAGATCGCTTCGCTGATCACCCTGGGAGCGCCGTTTCCTGGCGGCGCCGTGCATCACAGCATCCTTCGTGAAACCGAGATTGTCCGCCGCTTCATTCACAACCAGCATGGCGGCACCGTCCGTCCGGAGTGTTACACGGTGAGCTGCCAGTGCGATTTCATGAATTCCCTGCGTTCGGAGGTCCCGGACTGCGTTCCGCAAACGGCAATATTTACCAGAGACGATGGCACTGTCGACTGGCGGAGTTGCCGGACCGGCAAGCGCGCGGTGGATGTGGAGGTGGGCGGCACGCACGCGGGCCTGGCGTTCAATTCCAGCGTCTACCGCACGATTGCGTTCCGCCTGGCCAAGCCACCGCGGTCAAAGAGCACAAAGAATGGGGTCAGGAGGCGGGCGGGCGCGGCTTAGGAGAACGCTGCGGAGAGCGCCGCTTTTTCTTCAGGCGGGCTTCCATTTCGGCCAGGCGCTCGCGGAGTTCCTCCAGTTCGCGGTTGCCGGACTCAGCCTGTCCGGTTTTGCCCTGTACGAACCTTTTGACCATGGAGATTGGAGACAGGGAAGCGGATTGGACCTCGGACAATCCGCCCTGGATGGCGTTCTGGAGCTTCTGGTAGGCGTCGAAGGCGGACTTCATGTACCAGGAAATGAATTCCTGCCCGGCATGGTCTGACGCCATGACCAACTGGCGAAGCAATTCCAGCGGGAGACCGGCAGGTTTGTCCTTGGCGTTTTCCACGATGATCTGGGTGAGGGTGACGTGGGTGAGGTCTTCGCCGGTTTTGGCGTCGACCACCTGCACCTCTGTTCCATTTCGGACCAGGACGGCGATCTCCTCGAGGTTGATGTATCGGCTTTCCGAAGTGTCATACAGTCTGCGGTTTCCGTACTTCTTGATGATGACCTTGGCCGGCTTCAAGGATGCGCCCTTCTGTTGCAGTGCAATAATAATTGTCCAGGTATTGACACGCTAACCTTTCGATACTAGCATGATTGCAATGCTGCAATGCAGCAAGTGGAGGTTGATGATGGCAAAAGATACGAAAGTGCACGCCGTCGCACACGAGCGTCCTTCTTCCTTTGTTTCTCTGCTGTCCGGTTGGGTGCAGCAGGGCTTGGAGAGTTTCTTCGCCACCCAACGCATTCTTGTGGATCTGGCCATGCGCCAGAACACCAGCGCCATGAAGAGCATTCGCCAGGGGCTTTCCGAATCCGAAGCGAGGGATACACCGCTGAAGATTCTCACCGAAATCGCGGTGGAGGGAAGCGCAAACTACATTGAAGCACAGCGCATCCTGCTCGACATGGCGCAGCAGGAAAATGACATTGTGATGAACGGTGTGAAAGAGCGCGTAAGCAAATACGGCACCGCGGTTGCTTTGACCAACGTGATTCGCCGCAGCGTCGACACGTTTGTCGAGATGCAGCAGAACTTCCTGGTGCTTGCCAGCAGGCGCACCCAGAACTGGTTGCAGAACTCGCCTGAGGGAAAGAACAAGGAAGCCAATGGCCTGGTCGGACTCGCCGGCGAAGCCATGGAAGAGTTCGTCGCCGCGCAGAGGAAGTTCCTCGACCTGATCTCGGAAGAGACGAGCATGGCTGGCGACGGCCAGAAGGATCACCCGGCCAAGAAGCCGGCCAAGACCGAACTGGCGAAGCTGGGAAGGGAAGCGGCAGAGGCGTTCATCGACGCCCAGAAGAAGCTGCTGGATCTTGCCGGACAGCAGGCCAACGTGAACATGCAGGCGGCCAGCCGGGTACTGGATTTGAAAGCGCCCATCCGGCTCCTGCCGATCGCCGACATTGCGGGAGAGAGCGTGAAGAGCTTTGTGGATGCGGAAAAAGCCCTGCTCAGTTCCATGACCAAGGCTCGCACCCATGCCAAAGCGGAACCCAAAGCACGGCGTCCGGTTCACCGGGCCAAGAAAGCCGCGCCCCAGGCCAAGGCGGCGCGGGCTGGAGTTGTAGCTCCCGTCTAGAGCAAGCGCTTGCGGATTGTGGCCGGGTGAAGCCAGCGCATTTTCGCCGGGGCGCCAGGGTTGGCGCCCCGGCCATTACTGTTTCCCGCCGCTGAAAAAAATCTCACCTGCTCCGGACGCTGGTTGCATCTAACGCCCAGCCACCCATGATCGCTTTGACCACAACTGTGCGTAAGCCGGCATGGATGGTCGAGGGTGGGGTCAGCGCAGCAGGCGGATGAGTTTGTTATGAGCGATCGGTTGGTCCACATCCGGAAGGACGAAGCAGAAGCCGACATCACCATTTGGAAGGAAGCGCTGTTTGCCGTCGATCTTCTCCTGCTGCACACCTCGCCTGTTTACTTCGGCTGGGGCGTTCCGCACGGCAACCGTTCAGGAGTCGTTATCATCCCCGGCTTCCTGGGCACCGACCGGTACCTGGCGCAGCTCCGGAGCTGGATTGGGCGGATTGGCTACCGGGGATACTTCTCCGGCATCGGTCTCAACGCGGAATGCCCGAATCTCCTGATCCGGCATCGTCTGAACGACACCATCGAAAAGGCGCTTCAGGACACGGGCGGCAAGATTCATCTCATCGGGCACAGCCTCGGAGGGGTGATTGCGCGCTCGGTCGCCGGGCAGAGGCCGGACGACATCGCCTCGGTGATCACCCTGGGATCGCCATTCCGCGGCACCATTGCCCACCGCAGCATTCTGCGGGCCGCCGAACAGGTTCGCATCCGCATCCTCGAAGAGCACGGCGCCAACGTGCTTCCCAAGTGTTACACCGGCCGCTGCACCTGTGACTTTCTCGATTCACTGCGCCACAGGGTGCCTGCCTCGGTGATGGAAACCGCCATCTACACGCTCAATGACGGCGTGGTCGATTCGCGCTATTGCAGAACCGGAAATCCGGGGAAGGACTTTGTGGTGCCGGGAACGCACATCGGCCTGGCCTTCAACTCGTCGGTTTACCGGATCATCGCGCAACGTTTATTCCAGGCATCGCAGCCGGGGTAGAGTCCGGCGGATGGCGTCACGGCCGTTCCGGCCATGCGTGCCTGGGATAGCGACGCATCAATTCGCGGCGCACCTGCGGATAGAGCCGCTCCCAGAATCCCGCAAGATCGGTCGTTGTTTGCACGGCGCGCCGGTTTGGAGCCAGCAGATGCACCACCACGGGAGTGCGCTCGCGCCCAATCCGTGGAGTCTCGCGCATGCCGAAAAAATCCTGCAGGCGGCTGGCGATCCAAGGCGGTTTGCCGGGCTCGTAGTGAACCTTGGTCTGGCGCCCATTCTGCAGACGGACGCGGGCCGGGGCGATCTCATTGAGCCGCTGCGCACCCATTTTGTGTTCGAGCACCCCGGCCAGGCCGGCCGCGGCGTTTTTCAACTCGGCGAAGCTGCGCAGTCCCGCACACAGCTCGCCGAGCGCGCGTGGAACATCCGGCGCTTCGAAGCCGGCGAACTCGACGCGCCCAGTGAATTCCGCCAGAGCATCGAGGTCGACGAAGCGTTCGATGCCTGCTTCCAGAGCCTTGCGGGCGAGCAGTTCCGCCGCGGCTGCCGCATCCGGCGCCACGCCGCGCGACTCCTGGATCACCAACTCGTCGTAGAGCAGCGCGCTGACTGCGTCCACCCGCTCGGCGGCGTGATTCCACGTGAGCGTGGATTGCTCGCGGACACGATCCGGAAACAGATCGATCAGCCATTCCGGCTCGATGCGGGCGGTCATCCGAACCAGCGGCAAGGGCTTGTCCGTGCGATCCTCGGCGTCGATTGCGACCATGAATTCATAGCGCGGAGGCTCGCCCGCCACCTCGGCTGAGGAGCCCGTCGAGAGCAGCACCTGGTTGCCTGCCCGCAGGCGCGCGACGCGATCCGGAAACCCCGCCAGCACGGACATGAGCAGGGCGTCGTCGTCGTGATGGGTTTGCCTGGCGGGACGCGCGATTCGGCGCAACTGCCCGATAAGCTGCCGGGTGCGGAAGTCATGATCTGATTCCATGGCGGCAAGGAGATCGTTCTGTTCCACCTGCACGCCGGAGGCGACGAGCGCCACGGCAACACAGCCGTCCTCACCCACGCCGCGCTCCAGGGCCTCAACCAGAATTCGCGACAGGCGGGGAGGCAGCGGATAGCGCGCCAGCCGCTGCGCCATGCCGCCCGTGACGTCTCCTGCGACGCTTCCGGTCACACCCAGGCGGTCCAGCAGCGACTCGGCCCTCTGCACGGCAGCCGCGGGCGGCGCATCCAGCCAGTCCACGTCGTTGACGTCGCGAATCCCCATGGCGCGCAGCGCGAGACAGAGCTGGGAGAGATCGCCGCCGAGGATCTCCGGCGCGTCCTCGTCCGGGCGGCGCAGGTAGTCCTGCTCCGGGTAGAGACGCAGCACGCGGCCGGGTGCGGTGCGCCCTGCCCGTCCGGCTCGTTGCCTGGCCGAAGCCTTGCTGATGCGACCGATGCGCAGGGTTGGCAATCCGCTCCACGGGGAGTGGGTTGCGATGCGCGCCAGACCGCTGTCGATGACCGCGGTTACCCCGTCCACGGTCACCGAGCTTTCCGCCACATTGGTGGCGAGGATAAGTTTTTGCCTGGAAGCGGGCAACAGGGCGCGATCCTGTTCCTGGGGCGGCAGACTGCCGTGCAGGGGCAGCATCAGCAACCCGGAGCGTCGCGCGACCGCCGCGCACTCGCGCATGGCGCGGCGGATCTCCGCGGCTCCAGGCAGGAACACCAGGATGCCGCCGGCGTGTGACTCGGCGATCAGCAACTCCACGGCGTCTCTCACCTGTGCTTCCAGCGGCGCGGGCGAGTAGGGCAGATGCTGGATGGAAAGCTCGAACAGAGTCCCCTGGGATCGCACGATGGGACAACCGCCGAGATACTGCGCCACGGGATCGGCATCGAGGGTGGCCGACATGACCACGATGCGCAGATCGGGCCGCGTCCGTTGCAGCCGTTTCAACCACGCCAGCGCCAGGTCGCCATCGATGTGGCGCTCGTGGAACTCGTCCAGCACGACGGCGTCCACACCCTTCAGGGATGGATCGGAAAGCAGGCGCCGGGTCAGTACGCCTTCGGTGACAAAGCGTAGCCGGGTGCGCGGGCCCACGGCTTCTTCGAAGCGGACCTGGTAGCCGACGATCCCGCCGGGTTCTTCATGGATCTCCCAGGCGATGCGCCGCGCCGCCATTCGCGCCGCAATCCGGCGCGGCTCAAGTACAACCACATCGCCGCTCACGATCCCAAGCAGCGCGGGCGGCACTCGCGTCGTCTTGCCGGCGCCGGGCGGAGCTTCAATCACAAGGTTCGGATGCCGGCGTAAGGAGTCGATGATCTCCGGCAGAATGGCATCGACCGGAAGAACGGGTCCGCGAGTCAGCACGTCTCATCGGAACATGACGTTTCGGCCCGCGTCAATGGAGGGCCGGACGGCAAGGGGCGAGTAGTTTCTGGATTGGCGGCGATACGCCCGGAACCAGATGCTTAACAAAAGATACATGCGGCGTTTCGCAGGGCTTAAAGGGCAGCTCCGACTGCGCCAGTCAGTTGGACCGCCACGCTACAACTCTCTACAAAATGAGCCATTTTGTAGAGCGCAAGGACAACCGGGTAGCAACTACGGAGATGTGGCTTACTCCCAGAGTTGGAAGTGCTCCAACTCTGGGCCACCCGCCTCCTAAGAACGTGGAGACGTGTTTTTTCTTGACATCCCCTTTTATAGAACCCGCGTATCATCGTTGCAATTCACGAGTGTGATCCGTCGAGACTGGGACTGGCGTCCACAAGCCGAAAATTGCTGGGCCGCTCCGAGCCGCTAAGCCGTAGAATTGTTGGCTGGTGAGGAGCGAGAGTATATGTTGGAAAACATGCGTTTGGCGCATTCGTGCGCAGCGAATCCGCGAGAGGCCGCACAGGAATTCTACGAATCGGTGGCGCAGCCGGAAATGGTGCTCGTGATCTTCTTCTGCTCCAGCGAGTACGATCTGAATGTTCTTGCTGCGGAAATGAACCGCTTGTTTGCCGGTGTTCTAGTGGTTGGGTGTACCACTGCCGGGGAGATTGGACCTGGCGGCTACCGGGAACATAGCCTCACAGGAGTGAGCTTTTCTGCTGGATCATGTACGGCCGTAGTCGGCCACATCAATTTCTTACAGCAGTCCACAGTCTCTGAGTGTCAAGCCTTTGGCCAGCAGCTGTTGCAAGAGTTGGAGGACGTAGCGCCCCAGGCAAATGCGCAAAACAGTTTCGCATTTCTGCTCATCGACGGCCTGTCCGTGCGGGAAGAATTCGTAGCTCGCGCATTCCAGAACGCGATCGGAAAGCTCCCATTGGTTGGCGGCTCGGCGGGCGATGGATTGAACTTTGTTAGAACCTACCTTTATGTCGATGGGAGCTTTCAAACCGATTGCGCTGCGCTGATCCTGATCACGACTCCACTACCCTTCAAGATTTTCAAAACCCAGCACTTTGTCCCCACCAATCAAAGATTGGTCATCACCCAAGCAGATACGGCTCGACGCGTCGTAAATGAAATCAACGGATTGCCGGCTGCCCAGGAGTATGCACGACTCGTCGGCCTTGAGGTGTGTAATCTAAATCCCCGGAGTTTCGCTGCCTCTCCGGTAGTGGTGCTGATCGACGGCAATAACTACGTACGCTCCATGCAAAAGGTGAACCCCGACGGTGGCGTGACCTTTTTCTGCGCCATCGAGGAAGGTTTAGTTTTGCGAGTGGCGTGTGGAGTTGACCTTGTGGAGAACCTGGAACAAGCTTTTGCCGAGATCCGTGCAGAAATCGGAGCACCCCAACTGGTGCTTGGCTGCGACTGCATGCTTCGAAGGTTGGAGATTGTTCAGAATCGCCTTGAAGATCGCGTTGGCAAAATCTTCCGGCAGAATAACACGATAGGCTTTAACACCTACGGAGAGCAATTCCGTGGCGTACATGTCAATCAGACGCTCACCGGCGTCGCCTTCGGCACAATCTCTCCGGAGGCGCACGATGCCTGACTCAACGCTGTTTGGTTCAAATCGGGATGAGCAGGCGTTGCGGACCGAGATCATACGCTTGAACAAAGTTGTTAATTCACTGATGGACCGCGCCGAACGCAGTACCAACGTTCAGGGCTCCGACTTCAGCATGTTCCAGACAACGATCATGCTTGAGGATCAGGTGCGGCGTAGGACTGCGGAATTGGAAGTAGCACTGCGTGAAAACGAGAGGATCAATCATGCCTTTCGAGTATCGGAGGCAAAGTTCCGCGGTCTGGTAAGTCAATCATTGGTCGGGATTGCGATTGTCGAGGACGGAAAATTCAGTTACGCGAACCTCAAGTATGCCGAGATGTTTGGCTATGGCGTCGAAGAACTTCTGCATCTTGGGCCGCTTGATATCGCTGCCGAAAGTGACCGGCCACTCGTCGCGCAGCAGATGCAAACGCGCCTCAGTCGCGAAATGGACCGTATTGACTACGTATACAGAGGTCTGCGCAAGGACGGCACCGTGATGGACATCGAATGTCACGGCTCAGTCTTGGACATTGGCGGAAAGCTTGCCCTCATGAGCCTGATTCTGGATATTACGGAGCGAACCCGGGCCGGCCGCGAAGTGCAAGCGCTGCAGGATCAACTTCGCGAACAAGCCATTCGCGATCCTTTGACCGGTCTATACAATCGCCGGTATCTAAATGAATTTTTCGATCGCGAACTGAGCCGTGCCGAACGCCGTCATCTTCCCATCAGCGCAGTCATGGCCGATCTCGACAATTTCAAAGCAGTCAACGACACATACGGGCATCATGCCGGGGATGAGGTACTGAGAGTGTTCGGCGGGTTAATCAACCAGTTTTATCGCGCCAGCGACATCTGTTGCCGTTATGGGGGTGAGGAGTTTCTCGCGGTCCTACCCGATATGGCACATGATTCAGCGTGCCGACGAACTGAAGAGTTGAGGTCTGCCCTTGAAAACACCCCTATTGTTGTAAGTACATCGATTATTCATGTGACAGCCTCGTTCGGGATCGCTACCTTTCCACAGGACGGCAAAGGCTTGGATCCATTGGTTGCGGCGGCAGACAAAGCACTGTATGCAGCGAAGCATTCGGGGCGTAACCAAGTTAAGGGCTACTCCGAAATCCGGTGCGGGAATTCGGAAAGAAACAGCTAGATGAGGTTGCAGAGTTGTTGTACGCTGCCGCCCCACATCGCCAAGTCTTCCCGGATTACTCCCGAAAAGTCGGCCTGCGGCTAGGTTATGCTTACGGCTCCGCCGTGTTCCGGACGGACCACGGGCGATCCGGAAGGTAACCCAATGCCCTCCGTTGTCCGCGCCGCGGCCCTCCCGCCGAAGCCGGGTTAGAAGTGGAAGCCTAGCTGCGCGGTGTAGCTGCGCGGCGTGACGTAGTGGGTTCCGCTGAAGGTGGAAAGAAAGTTATACAGCGCGTAGTTGTTGGCCAGGTTGATGACGGTGAACTGTGCGCTCAACTTGTATTTTTCTCCGTTGAGCAGGTTGTCATGACCGAAGGAAAGGTCAAACAGGTTGCGCGCCTGGATGCGCGGCGGATTGTGGTCGTCGTTCTCGGTTCCGGGCGCCGGGATGCTGGCGAGGGAAGAGCCGTACTGCGCCGCCGGACATAGATTGGGGCCCAGGCTGGAGCGGATCGGGGAAGTCGGCGTGGCGCGAACCGCGCCGCAGAACAGTCCACCCTGGAACTGCTGATCCGGGCTGAGGTTCGAGGTGTCTACCACGGTGGCGCTGCCTGCCGGACCGTTGGCGCAGTCGCCTCCGGCGCAGGGCACCGGACCGGCCACCAGGCCGCTGTCATAGCGCCAGTTGAAGCCCATCCACGGGCCGCGCTTCCAGGGCTGGTACTGGATGTGGGTGGTCTGGTTGAATTTTTCGTCGTGGTCGATGCGGAAGACTCCCACGGGGCCGGGAGTGGCTCCGGCTCCGCCGGTCTGGGGAGTGAAGAAGCGCGCCGCCACGCTGGAGAAGACGACCAGCGCGGAGAATCCATGGATATTGGGCACGCTCAGGCGGCCAGCGTAGCCGGGAATTTTGGAGCGGTCCCATTCCACTGGGAAAGTGATGGGAGTGTTGCCGAGCACGCTGAAGTCAAAGCCGTGGTGGGTGTACTTCCAGATGTACTCGCCGGAGAAGACCATGTGTTTGCCCAAAGCCTGCTGGAAGCCGGCATGAAACTCGTTGCGCCAGCCCGGACTCAGCGGGGTGAGGCCAGGGGATGAGCAGAGCAGCAACGGGTTCAGGACGGGGTTGGCACAGCCGGTGCTCGACAGGATCAGGTTCTCGTTGAAGGGAGTTTCCATGGTGCGCGCGTAGGAGACGCGCAGCACCGTATTGCTCGGCTTGATGTTGTAGGCAACGCCCAGGCGGGGCTGGGCTTCGCCATGACTGGCCAGGCCGTTGTAAAGGTCGCCGCGCAGTCCCAGGTTCAGGTTCCAGTTTCCCTTGGTAATCGCATCCTGAACGTACAGGCCGAGCTCTTTGACGTCGGCATGGCCGTTGAACAGGTAGGAAACTCCGCCACGGGTCAGATCGTAGGGCAGCAGGAGCGGGTTGAAGGTTGGACTCGACGGCTCGTTCAGAGTTGGATTCACGATTCCTATGCTGTCGTGCTCATCCAGAAACGTCTGTTCGTAGGTGGCGCCGGCCTTCAGGTTGTGGATGCCTTTCACGTAGGAGAGATTGGCGCGAAGGCCGGTATTCATCAGGCTGCGGCTCTGCCCGACGCTCTCTGATTGCAGGTCGGGAGAAAGGTCCGCAAACGGATTGGCGCTGGGATAGTAGTTGTACTGGTCGCGCCGCACAAAGGCTCCCAGGGTAAACAGGGTGGTGTCGCTGAGCAGGTGCGTCCACGATGGCGCGAGGTTGAAGGTCTTGATCTGCGAGCGCTGATCCGTGGGCCCGACCGGCAGGCCGTTGGGACCGAGCCCGCCATTGTCCACCACCACGCCGGACCAGGCGGTAGAGTTCTGCTGATCGAACGAGTCGGGCGTCTGGAACCAGGAACGCGTAAATTGCAGATTCCCGTGGACCGAGTCCTTGGGGGAAACCTGGAAGTCCACGCGGTCGAAGAGGTTTTCTTCGTTTCCCTTGTCGTGCATCACGGTAAATTCCGGAGGGTCGAGAAAACGGCCGGTATTCAGCCCGTCGGCAGCGATGAAGTTTCCCCAGTTCTTGCCGCCATAGCCGAGGTTCAGACCCAGGTTCGATGTGCCAAAGCTGCCGTATTCGGTGGTGATGCTGCCGTGTGGCGTGGTCATGCCCTGGCCGGAGCGGGTGGTGACGTCAATGACCAGGCTGGTCTTGCCGCCATACTCCGCCGGTGGCGCGCCGGAAATCACCTCCATCGACTGAATCGAATCCAGCGGGATCTGGTTGGAGAAAACCTTGCTCTGCTGATCGGTAATCGGCTGGCCATCCACGGAAAACGAGTTCTCGGCGTGATCGCCCAGTCCGTGGAACAGGCCATTGGAATCGGCGGCAACTCCGGGCGTGGCCAGGGTCACCAGCGAGCTGACCGAAGACGACGCGCTTTCCAGCGGAATCTTGCTGAACTGGTCGCGGTCCACGTCGGTGTGGAAGGTGGAAGTGTTCTCCAGCAGGTCTTCGGCGGTCGCTTCCACGGTGACAACCTCGGAGGAGTTCTCCACCTTCAGGCTGATGTTCAGATTGAGCGGCACCGCCGAGCGTACGTCAATGTCATGCACGTAGTTGGCGAATCCTTTTTCGGTCACTGTCATGTGGTAAGGATTGAATGGCACGTTGGAGAATGTGAACCTGCCGGCATTGTCGGTCACCACCGAACGGATAAAACCGCTGACCGGATTCTGAATTTCAACCGTGGCGTTGGCCACCACCGCGCCGGATTGGTCCACCACCACTCCGGTCACCGCGGTGGAGCTTCCGGACTGCGCATAATCACGCGCATAAACATTGAGGGCGAGCGCCAGATAGAGAATAGCCAGCAAAGTCGCGGCAAGCGACTTCCTGCAGCAAGCGTGCATGGAATTCCTCCGGGAAATCAGGTTGCAGAATGAATCCAAAAACAAATTGTGAGGATCTCTGCGGGACTAGGATTCCGGAGGGGGGCGGACGGTAAGCGCGAAGGCGATGAGGCGTTGCTTGGAACAGACAACGGGCTCCGCGCGGAAAGTGGAGATGGCAAGGAAGGTGACGCGGGGCGATAGGACAGGTACGGTGGGAGCCGTGGAGTGAGCCGCGATACAGATTGTGCAAGGAGACGATTCGTTGGCGTCCGAGTGATGATGCGCAACCACGCCAATGGCCGCCGAAATCATCAGCACAAGGCACAGCCACGCGATCTGTTTTGAAATCGGCCGCATCCCAATCTACCCCGGAACCCAACGTAATACCTTAATTGTACAGCAGGGAATCTCGACTCTTCCCGGCGACGGCCATCGCAGACATGTAGATGCCCGGCTCGTCCGGGAGGATGCACCGGCCTCCGGACGCAGGCGTTTGGGTGGGCTGCGCAGGAGCCGGTCCGCCGCTTCTTCGCCCGGCAGGAGATGGGCGCATTCTCTGGTTTTTAACCTGGCGTCGGCATTCCTTTAACCTCCCTGTAACGTTGCTCCCCTAAAATTTTCCTATCGGTTCCACCGGATTTTCCAGGTCGAATGCTCCAAGTCATCATGCCAATTATGAGCAAACAGAATCGGCCGGGAGCTTCGGCTCCTCCCGCGGGCGGCGGGTGGCTGCGCCCATCGAATTCTAGCTGGTGTTGAACCAAAGGAGATCTGCCATGAAGATCCGTCTCTGGTCCGCGGCCATTGCATGCGTGTTGCTCACCGCGCTGGTGTCCTCTTGCAACAGCAAATCCGCCGCCGCCGAAGGCGTCAAGTTACAGGGAGCCGGCGCCAGCTTTCCCGCGCCGCTTTACAACAAATGGTTCAAGAGTTACAGCGCTTCGCACCCGGACGTCGAGGTGGATTACCAATCCGTGGGCAGCGGCAGCGGCAAAAAGAGCGTGATCGATCACACGGTTGATTTTGGCGCCAGCGACGCCGCCATGAGCGAGGAAGAAATGGCTCGCGTGCCCGGCGGAGTGCAACTGCTTCCCATGACCGCCGGAGCCATCGTGATTGCCTACAACGTGGAGGGCGTGAACGGACTCAAGCTCTCGCGCAAGGCCTATACGGGCATCTTCCTGGGGAAAATCAAGAACTGGGACGATCCCGAGATTGCCTCCGCCAACCCAGGCGTGAAGCTGCCCAGCCTGCCCATCAACGTGGTGGTGCGCGCCGACGGCAGCGGCACCAGTTTCGTCTTCTCCAAGCATCTGAGCGCGATCAGCGCGGAGTTCAACAAGGCAGTCGGCGTAAACACCATGCCGAACTGGCCGGTGGGCACCAAGAGCAAAGGCAACGAAGGCGTGACCGCCAGCCTCAAATCAACTCCCGGCTCCATTGGCTACGTTGAATACGGCTACGCCAACAGCCAGAAACTGGCCACGGCAACCCTGGAAAACAAAGCAGGCAAGTACGTGGCCGCATCCAGCGCCTCGGGACAGGCCGCGCTGGCTTCCGCCGAGTTGCCCGCCAACCTCATCGTCTGGGCGTCTGACCCGGCAGCCCCCGATGCCTACCCCATCGTGACCTACACCTGGTTGATCTGCTACCGCAAGTATCCCGACCCGAAGAAGCTTGCGGCCTTGGAGGATCTGTTGAAGTACGGCCTCACCGAGGGACAGAAGGACGCCGAACAGCTAGGTTACATTCCCCTGCCCGCCAACGTTTCCAGCAAGGCCCTGGCGGCCGCCCAGACGATTACGAATTAACCCAGGAAGGATGGCCCCGATGGCGACTCATAGTTCTCTGGCTTCCGCTCCGGCAACCCTGTTCGTGGTTCGTCCCGGAGAAATCACCCAGGCGCCGACGCGGGTGCAATCGTTGCTGGACAAGGCCTTCCGCCGTCTCTGCTTTCTGTTTGCCTGCTGCACAATTCTGCTGGTGACCTTCATTGTGCTGCGCATCGCCATCTCGGCGATGCCTGCCATGCGCCACGACGGGCTCTCGTTTCTCACCGGCCGTGTCTGGGATCCGAACACCGGCGAGCACGGAATCGCCGGTGAAATCTGGGGTACGCTCTACACCTCCATCCTTGCCCTGGTGATCGGCACCTCGTTTGGCCTGGCCGCCGCCCTGTTCCTCAGCGAAGGGTACATGGGACAGGCCATCTTCGCCCTGTTGCGGGTTTTCAATCTGCATCTGCATCCCTTCTGGTCCAAGGTGCCCGACCAGGTGGAGGGACTGCTCAAGACGCTGATCGAATTGCTGGCCGCGATTCCCAGCGTGGTCTACGGACTGTGGGGCTTGTTCATCGTCATTCCGCTGATTCGTCCGGCCTGCCACTGGCTGCACCTGAAGCTGGGCTGGATGTCGTTGTTCTCGACCGATCTGAGCGGTCCCGGCGTGTTGCCGGCGGTGATCGTACTGGCCATCATGATTCTGCCCACTATTACCGCGATCAGCCGGGACGCGCTGGTCTCGGTTCCACCCAAGCTGCGCATGGCTGCCTACGGCTTGGGAGCCACGCGCTGGGAGGCGATCATCGGGGTGATTCTGCCCACTGCCGCGCGCGGAATCTTCGGCGGCATGGTGCTGGCATTTGGCCGGGCACTGGGCGAAACCATGGCCCTGGCCATGCTCGTCGGCAACTCCAGCCGCATCAGTGTTTCCCTGTTTTCGCCCGCCAACACGCTGGCGGCCTTGCTGGCCAACAACTTTCCCGAGGCAGGCCCGCGGGAGGTTGGCGTCCTCATGTACGCCGCCCTGGTGCTGCTGGCCATCACCTTGATCGTCAATATTTTCGGCGCTCTCATTTTGCAGCGCGCCGCGCGCAGTGCAGTGGAGTAGGCCCATGGCAACCGTAAGAATCGATTCCAAATCCGGTGTAGCCGATCCCTTTGCCGGGGTCGACTTCAGCCAGCTTGAGCACTCCCTGCGCCGTCCCCGCACGCTCATGGACTTTCTGCTGAACGGCCTGGTGGCGGCGATGACGTTATCGGCCCTGGTGCCATTGTTCAGCGTGGTCTGGATGCTGGCCTGGCGCGGCGGCCGGCGCCTGACGATGGCCGTCTTCACCCAACTGCCTCCCTCGGCGATGGAAAGCGGCGGCGGCTTTGGCAATGCGATTGTGGGAACGCTGCTGATGGTTGGGATGGCGGTGCTGATCACGGTCCCTGGCGGAATCATGACCGCCATCTACCTGGCCCAGAACCGCGAGGGAAAACTCGCGGAAACCGTGCGTTTTGCGGCCAAGGTGCTTACCGGTTTTCCGTCGATTCTGGCGGGCGTGTTCGCTTATGGCGCCATTGTACTGACCACCGGCGGCTACTCGTCGATTGCGGGCGCCATCGCGCTTTCCATCCTGATGCTGCCGACCATCATACTCACCTCGGAAGACGCCATCCGCATGGTGCCTTCGCGCATGAAGGAAGCCGCCATTGGCATGGGCGCCACGCCGACGCAAACGGTCTGGATGGTGCTGATTCCCACGGCGATTCCCGGAATCCTCACCGGCGTAATGCTGGCCGTGGCGCGCGCCGCCGGAGAGACCGCGCCGCTTTTGTTTACCGCCCTGTTCAGCAACTACTGGCTCTGGTCGCACGGCCACGCGCAACTCATGCGGCCCACGGCTTCACTGGCCGTCCTTATTTACAACTTTGCCGGACAGCCGTTTGAGAACCAGGTGGAGCTGGCGTGGGCCGCTGCCCTGGTGCTCGTGCTGCTGGTATTGGCAGCCAACCTGATCGGCCGGAGTCTCTCCGGACGCCAGGTGCAACAGTCTTAGGAGGTATGGTGATGGCAACAAACGTAATTCCTGAACCCGACCCGGCTTTCCAGACCGTTCCCGTGTCCGCCTACAACCAGGATGTGGTGGTCGATTGCAACATCCGGGAGCTTTATTATGGAAGCTTCAAAGCCGTGCGCGATACCGCGATTCCGGTCAGGAAGAACGCCATCACGGCATTCATTGGACCTTCAGGCTGCGGCAAGAGCACGGTGCTGCGTTGCCTGAACCGCATGAACGACCTGGTGCGCGGCTTCCGCTTCGAAGGCCACGTGCGCTATCGCGGCCGCGATATCTACAATGCCGCCATCGACCCGGTCGCGGTGCGCCGCTTCATTGGAATGGTTTTCCAGCAGCCCAATCCGTTTGCCACCAGCATCTACAACAACGTGGCCTTCGGTTTGCGCCTCAACGGTTACAAGGGCGACAAGGCGGAAAAGGTCGAACAGGCCCTGCGCGCCTCCGCCCTGTGGGACGAAGTGAAGGACAAGCTCAACAAGAGCGGCCTCTCGCTTTCCGGCGGGCAGCAGCAGCGCCTCTGCATTGCGCGCGCCATTGCCACCGAGCCCGAGGTGCTGCTGATGGACGAGCCCTGCTCCGCCCTGGATCCCATCGCCACCCGCAAGATTGAGGAGCTGATGCTGGAGCTGCGCAAGAAGTTCACCATCGCCATTGTGACCCACAACTTGCAGCAGGCGCAACGCGTGGCCGACTACACCGGCTTCCTCTACGTGGACACTTCGCAGGGTGGACGCACCGGGTACCTGGTCGAGTTCGGCGAATCCAAGCAGCTTTTCGCCTCGCCGGTTCACAAACATACCCAGGACTATATCCGCGGCGAGTTCAGCTAAGCCGTCCGGCGCGGCGTAATCCTCCGGGGTTGCGCCGCGACAGGCTGGGCGCTGGAGCGGGCTTCGTGGTAAACTTTTTGCATGGCCAATCAGGGCTGGGTTGGGTGGTGATTTTGTTTGGCAGAAATTCGATTGCAAGAAGGCGAGTCCATTGAGAGCGCCCTGCGTCGGTTCAAGCGCAAAGTTCAGACGGAAGACATCATTAAGGAAGTAAAACGTCATTCCTACTATCTGAAGCCGGGCGCCAAGCTCCGCGTAAAGCAAGCTCTGGCTCGTAAGCGGGCACAGAAGAAGATTCGCAAAGAGCCCAAGGAGTAATTTCTCCCGTGAAGGCCGCTGCCATCCCGCAGCGGCCTTCGCATTTTGCGCAAAACTCTCTTCACCGGAAGTCCGGAAAGCCATGCCAGACCAGACCGCCGCGTCCTCGCCCCCAACCACTCGACCGCACCCGGACGCGTCCTGGCCGGCAGCCTCGGGGAGGCTCCAGCCCGCGGCGCGAGACGAGCAATTGTGCAATTCACTCGTTTCTTTTCACCATGCAAAGACTATGCTTGAAGTCTTGACGGATGCCGCGATGGGGAGCATCTGGCATGATGGTCGGCAGGGATTGCCTAGGACGATTCGCAGATGATGGAATTTCATATTTCCAGGGCCGCTCGCATCCGCTATCAACTGGCGGATAGTCTCTTCTCCTTTTCCGGCAATGTAATATTCGCAAACGTGGCGGCCAGCCGCCAGTTTGCCCACCGCATGAACCAGGTGCGCGATGCCGAGCGCCATCCCGAGCGCGCCGTCAATGCCGCCGCGCTCTACGTGATGGGGCTGATTGATGAAGTCAGCCACGCCCTCATGGCGCGCTACCGCCAGCAGTTTGATCCCAACGTGATGGTCGATGCCCTGTCTTTTTTTTCCGGGCAGGTGGGAGAGCTGGAATTCGAAAAGATGCTGCTCACCTTTGTCGAGCAGTTTCCCGGCAGCAGCGTTTATCGCGGGGAGCAAACACCCCGGCAATGGCTGGCCGGTTCCACCGGCGGAATTTCGCATCGCGCCGCGGCCATCGAAGAGATGATGCTGCTCTGGATGGCCAACCGGAACCTGGCGTTTCGTCCCTTTGAAGAGCTGTTCAAAGACAGCACCCTGGTGGAGAAAACCGCCTATCGCAAGGTTGCCGCGCAGTTTCCCGCCTATTTCGCAACCCGCCCGCTGATTCCCATCGAAGGCTCCAAGGCGGTGAATCTGTTTGATCTGCTGCGCGCCCCCGCCGTTTCGGCTCCGGAATCTCTCAGCGCGCAGCTCGCGGTGATCCGCACGCAATGGAAGTCCCTGCTGGGCGAAGGCCTGGAGCGCTTTCTGCTGATCGCCGGAGACATCCTGCATGAAGAGGAACTGGCCATCTGGATGCGCTTCCATCCTCCCAACGCCGAATCCGAAGCTGCCGCCCGCGCCGCCGCCGCCAAGGCCGCCGAGGAGGCCGCCCGCCGCCGCCGCGAAAGCGGTACCCAGCAATGGCCCGGCGTGGTCAGCCACTCCGATGTCCCGGTCTTTGGCGATCCCACCAGCGAGTACGAAAAGTTCAGCGCCGACGTAGCCTGGATGCCCACCGTCGTCCTCATCGCCAAGAGCACCTACGTCTGGCTGGCGCAGCTTTCCCGGAAATACAGCCGGGCCATCAACCGCCTCGATGAGATTCCCGACGAAGACCTCGACGATCTGGCGCGCCGCGGTTTGAATTCGCTCTGGCTCATCGGCATCTGGGAGCGCAGCCGCGCCTCCAAGACCATCAAGCAGTTGTGCGGCAATCAGGAAGCCGTTGCCAGCGCCTATTCGCTCTACGACTACCGCATTGCCGAGGATTTGGGCGGAGAAACCGCTTACACCAGCCTGCGCGACCGTTGTTACCGGCGTGGCATCCGCCTGGCCAGTGACATGGTGCCCAACCACATGGGTATCGATTCGCCCTGGGTCGTCGAGCATCCCGACTGGTTTATCTCCCGCCCCGATCCGCCGTATCCTGCCTACAACTTCGACGGTCCCGATCTTTCGCCGGACCCGCGCGTCGAGATCAAGATTGAGAGGCACTACTACGAGCAGACCGATGCCGCCGTGGTCTTCCAGCGCCGCGACCGCCAGAGCGGCGAGACCCGCTACATCTATCACGGCAACGACGGCACCAGCTTTCCCTGGGACGATACCGCCCAGCTCGACTACCTGAACCCGGCGGTGCGCGAGCAGGTCATCCAGACCATTCTGCACGTTGCACGGCTGTTTCCGGTGATCCGCTTTGACGCCGCCATGACCCTGGCGAAGCGGCATTTTCAGCGCCTCTGGTTCCCCAATCCCGGTAGCAGCGGAGCCATCCCCTCGCGTGCCGAGTACGCTATGACGACGGCTGAGTTCAGCCAACACATGCCACAGGAGTTCTGGCGCGAGGTGGTCGACCGGGTTGCCGCCGAGGTGCCCGGAACCCTGCTCCTGGCCGAGGCCTTCTGGCTCATGGAGGGCTACTTCGTCCGCACCCTCGGCATGCACCGCGTCTACAACAGCGCCTTCATGAACATGATGCGCGACGAGGATAACGAGAAGTACCGCTCGGTCATCAAGAACACCCTGGAATTCGATCCCGACATCATGAAGCGCTACGTCAATTTCATGAGCAATCCCGACGAGCGCACCGCCATCGACCAGTTTGGCACCGGCGACAAGTGTTTCGGCGTGGCCGCCCTGATGGCCACACTTCCCGGCTTGCCCATGTTCGGCCACGGCCAGATCGAGGGTTACACCGAAAAGTACGGCATGGAGTACCGCTGGCCCCGCTACCAGGAAAATCCCGATCCCCATCTCATCGAGCGCCACGAACGCCAGATCGCGCCCCTTCTGCATCAGCGCGCGTTGTTCGCCGAGAGCAGCAACTTCCTGCTCTACGATTTTTTCCGTGAAGATGGCAGCGTCGATGAAAACGTTTTTGCCTACTCCAACCGCCGCGGCGACCGCCGCGCCCTGGTGCTCTACAACAATCGCTACGCCACCACCCGCGGCACCATCGACAACTCGGCCGCCTATGCCGATAAGCAGTCCGGCCACCTGCGCCAGCGCCGCCTCAAGGAGGGTCTGGACATCAAAGGCGATCCCTCCGCCATTCTTGCCTATCGCGATTCGCTGACCGGGCTCGAATATCTCCGCCGCGGGGTGAATTTTGCCGAGCGCGGCCTCAGTCTCGAGTTGCACGCCTACCAATGCCACGTCTTTCTGGATTGGCGCGAACTGCGGGCAACCGCCGAAAAGCCATGGGATCGCCTGTGCGAGCATCTGGGAGGACGCGGCGTTCCCAGTCTTGAAGACGCCCTGGTCCGCATGGAGCTGGTTCCAGTGCATGATGCGCTTCGCCGTCTGCTGGATCCGGCTTTGGTCCGCAGTCTGGCGGAACTCTCCGGACGCGCCCCGGTTGGACCCGAGAAGGGGAAGGCGTTCGAGTTTCAGCGTGACGATTTCTTCCAGGCCGCATGGCGGCGCAGCCGCGAGTTCCTGCGCGATGCGCAGTCCTTCTATCGCGGACACGAGGACCAGTTCCTCGCGGTTCAGTTCGCCAACCCAGCCGCCATGGAGCACCGGTTCCGCGAGCGCGTGCGGGCCGCCATGCAGATTCCCGCCCTGGAGAGCTTGTTCCCCGAACCCTGGCCTGCCGCCGCCCGCCGCGTCCTCCCCAGCCACAGCCCGCAGTTGACTGCTACCGCTTTGTGGGGACCCGTGCTGGCCTGGTGTGTGCTCGAATTGCTCGCCGAATCCGCCGACGCCCAGAACCCGGAGCGCCTGGCGCTGGATCTGTTCGACCGTCTGCGCCTGCGTGAGCCCATGGGCAACGCATTCAGCGCGCTTGGATTTGAAGGCGAAGAAAGCTGGAGAGTTGCCGGCAGGATCAAAGTCGCGCTACTGATCGAGGCGAAGGTCTTTGACGCCGCGGTTCCCGCCGCCCCGGCTGCGCCGTTGGCGCCGTCCACTGACTCCCATGCCGTGGAGCCGTTGGCGCCGGGGCAACTCCTGCCGATTCTTTCGCCCACGCTCTGGCTGGACCCGGATGTTCGCTGGCTCACCGGCGCTCACGAGGACAAGGGACACTCCTACTTTGTGCAGGAGTCCTACGAGGAGTTGCTGTGGTGGCTCCAGCTTCCCGCCCTGTGCCGGCTGGCGGCTGCACCGTCGCCCGCACCTGGCGCGATTGAGCAGATCCGCAAGACCTTCCGCGATGCCGCGGAATTAGCGGCCACGGCTGGCTATAGCGTGGACGCCCTGCTCGGGTCCAAGGGCCCAGCCGCGGAGGTGGCCAGTGCCACGCCTGACGAGCCCAAACCCGCCGTGGAGGAACAACCCGCCGAGGAGATACACTGAGCGGCTCATCCCGTAGAATAATCATTTTGCCGCCGCCCGAGGCCACACCCGAGTCGGCGGCCAGTTCTTCGAACAAGTCCGGACACGATTGCCGGAGCATCTTGTGGAACCAGTGCAGCACGCCCACCCGGTCAACGCCATGGCGTGACCCCGGCTCCTCACGGGCACATTCCGCCCCGCACCTGGCCCACTGCCTATCGCACCACGCCTAACATCAGGTCGCTCGGTCCCGGCAGGTTGATGCGCTCCACCCCGGTGAAACCCGCGGCCTTCATCCAGGCGGTGTACTCGGCCTCGTTGTAGCTGGCGCCCGCGTCGGTTCCCACCAGCATGTTCAGCGAGAACAGCGCCGCCCATTGCGGTGATGTTTTTTCCGGATCGAGGATGAAATCCTGCACCACCAGGCGGCCGTTGGGAGCCAGCGCCCGTTGGGCGCGGCGGAACAGCTCCCGGTTCTGCTCCTCGGAAAACATGTGGCAGATGGCGTTCAGCAGGATGAGGTCATAGCCGGAACCAAAATCGTCTGTCAGCATGTCTCCCGCGCGCAGGCTCACTTGGGCGGATACCCCGGCCTGGCTCACATACTCCGCCGTGAGCGGCACAACCTCCGGGATGTCCAGGATCTCGCAGCGCACTTCGGCGGAGGCCTTGGCGAAGGCGATGGAGTAAGCGCCCGAGCCGCCGCCCAGGTCAAGAACGCGGCGAACTCCCGAGGTGCCCACGGCTTTCACCAGCAGCAGAGCCCGATCCTTGGCGTTGCGCTGCATGCCGGCAATAAAGTTGCGCGTCCATTCCGCGCTATCTTCGCGATGGCCGGGGACTCGCGTGCCGCTGCGTACGGCGTCGGTCAGGGTGCTCCAGCGATGCCAGATGTTGGCCATGTGCAGCAGACCATCGCGCTGGTTGTCCTTGGAGCCGTGCCCAAAGAAGCGCGCTGACTCGGGCGTGTTCTGGTATACGTCGCCGCTCTTGGATAGCAGGCCGAGCGACACCAGCGCATTCAGCAGCATCCCGGTGGCGCGGGCGTTCGCCTTGATCCGGGCTCCGGCCTCGGCGGCGCTGGCGCCTTCGCCAACGGCGGTAAAGATGTCGAGTTCAAGCGCCGTAAGCAGGCAACGGCTCTGCATGTGGCCGCGAACCATCTGATCGAGACGGTCGGGCAGCGTGCCTGCCTTTTCGCGGGCGGCGATGGCGGCGCGGAACTTGTCTCGATGCTCCATCGCCATGGCCTTCATGGCGGCGGCATCGTTCCACACAAGGCGCTCGACCGGTTGGCCGCCGCCGAGATGCGAGGCGGCAATTTCGGCGGCATCGGAAGCTTGCACGCGCCGGTACCACACCCCTGCCGGATAGACGGCCATTACCGGACCTTCCTCGCACAGTCCCATGCAGCCGCAGGTTGTCAGTTGCACATCGTCGTCAAGGCCGCGCGAGTGGATCTCGCGCTCCAGCGCCTTGAGCAGGGCCAGAGACCCGCTGGACGCGCAGCAGGAGACGCCTTCCGGCTTTTGTTGCGTGCACACAAAGAGATGAAAGCAGAACGGTTCCATCACGATCTCCAATCCACGATTTTCATTGAAAGCTAGATGTTAGCGCGTTCTTCCCGGCAGCGCGCAACCTTGATTGCGTCCGGGGAAGCTGGAAGCGCCCGCCGGGCTTGCGGACAAGCGCAGGCGGCAAACGGGCGCCGCTTCGGCCTACATCGGTCTGTCTGTATTTGCTCCTTCTCACCGACCGCAGAGACGTACCTCACATACAATCAGACAAGCCGACAAATATCATGTTCTGTTCTGTACTGTTCTATTTTGTACCGTTCTGTACTGTACTTTCTGGACCCCGACGGCTCCATGGGCCTGGGGCGCGGCTGAAAGGAACACTGGAAGCATGCAGGAAATCATTCATGACGTACTCATATTAGGGACCGGCCTGGCAGGTTTGAGGGCAGCGGTCCAGATCAGCATTCAAACCAAAGGCAAAGCGGATATCGGAATCATTTCCAAGGTGCAGGTCATGCGGGCCCACTCGGTCTGCGCCGAAGGCGGAACCGGCGCGGTCATGCGTCCGGAGGAAGGTGACAGCTTCGAACTGCACGAGTGGGACACGATCAAGGGTTCGGATTTTCTTGCCGACCAGGACGTGGTCGAACGCTTTGTCAAGACTTCGCCCGATGAAATCCGCCTGCTCGAACACTGGGGCGTGCCCTGGTCGCGCCGCCCGGATGGCCGCATCATGCAGCGTCCTTTCGGTGGACACACCTTTCCCCGCGCCTGCATGGCAGCCGACAAGACCGGATTCTTCGAGATGCAGGCGCTCTACGACACCCTGGTCAAGTATCCCAACTTCAAGCGCTATGACGAGGGTTTTGTCACATCCCTGCTGGTCGAGGACGGCCGTTTTGCCGGACTCACGCTCTACGATGCACCCTCCGGCGAGTTCCAGGTGATTCGCGGCAAGGCCCTGCTGATGGCCTCGGGCGGGCTCGGAAATCTCTACGGATTTACCACCTATTCGCAGACCGTCACCGGCGACGGGCAGGCCATTGCCTATCGCGCCGGTCTCGCCCTGGAAGACCCTGAGTTCCTCCAGTTCCATCCCACCGGCCTGGTGCCCTCCGGCATCCTGATGACCGAGGGTTGCCGTGGCGAGGGCGGATACCTGCGCAACAAGCTGGGCGAGCGCTTCATGGAGAAATACGCGCCCAAGATGATGGAGCTTGCTCCGCGTGACATTGTCTCCCGCTCGGAGATGACCGAAATACTCGAAGGCCGCGGCTTCAAGGGCCCCGACGGCCTCGACTACATTCACCTCGACCTCACCCACCTTGGCGCCGATGTCATCAACAAACGCCTGCCGCTGATCCGCGAGGTCTGTATCAAGTTCCTCGGTCTCGATCCCATCACCCAGCAGATTCCCATCCGCCCCGTGGCGCACTATTCCATGGGCGGCATTGAGGCCGATATCAACGGCCGCACCAGGGTAGAGAACATCTGGGCTGCCGGCGAAGTCGCCTGCCACTCACTGCACGGCGCCAACCGCTTGGGGTGTAACTCCACCGCCGAGTGCCTGGTCTGGGGCGGTATCACCGGCGCAGAGATCGCCAAGTACCTCGCCACCGGTCCCGCGCTTAGCCCGGTGCCCGAGGCCAAGGCCAAAGGCGAGGAAGAACGAATTTTCAGCGGCCTGCTGCAGCAGCAGGGAACTGAAAGTCCAGCGGCGATCCGCCGTGAGCTGCGCAGCTTGATGGATCAGCACGCCGGCGTCTATCGCACCGGCGAATCCATGCAGTTGGGCCTGGACAAGGTTCTCAAGCTGCGCCAGCGCTTCAAGAATATCCGCATTGACGACAAGAGCCGCGTCTACAACACCAACCTCATCCAGACGCTGGAAACTGAAAACATGCTGGAGCTGGCCGAGGTGCTGCTGGTTGCGGCCCTGGCGCGCCAGGAGTCGCGCGGCGGACACTCGCGCACCGATTTCCCGGTGCGGGACGACCAGAAGTTTCTCGCTCACTCCATGGTCTATTACACCGGCGGCACGCCGCGCCTCGAGTACAAGCCGGTCCACGTCAGCAAGTGGAAGCCGGTGGAACGCAAATACTAGGCACTGCACATTTATTCATGGCGATTCATAAAACGGAGATCGAAATGGCAGCAATTCATAGGCACGACAACCGGTTGGGAGTGTGGGGATGGCTGGGAGGCGGACGCTGGGGCGTCGAACGCTACGCCTACATCCTGCATCGCCTCACCGGACTGGGTATTCTTCTCTATCTCTTGATGCATACGGTGGTCACCAGCCTGCGCGTCAAGGGAATTTACCTCTGGACCGAGGGTGGCTTCTTTCACCGGCCCATCTTCCGTCTCGGCGAATTCATGGTGGTTGCGGCCTTTGCCTTCCACGCGTTCAACGGACTTCGCCTGGTGCTGGTGGAACTCGGTTTCGCCGTCGGCGTCCCCATCGAGCCGATCTATCCCTACCAGACTTCGGTGAACGTGCAGCGCCCGCTGCTGATCGCGGTGATGCTGCTGGCTTTCATCTTTCTGGCGGTTGGCGGCTACAACTTCCTGGGATTGGCGAGGTAGGAGAGACGATGAGCAACCAAACAAAATACTGGACCTGGCACATGGCCGCCGGAGTGGTGCTTCTCTTTCTGCTTGGCCTGCACATGCTGATCATGCACATGGGCGGAACCGTGCACCTGTTCGCTCCTCATGGTACGGACGCGGTCTCCATGGCGAACAGCCAGTGGCGCGACAGTAAAATCTTTTTCACTATCACCTACGTCCTTCTGCTCGGCGTTGGCCTCTACCACGGACTCTACGGTCTGCGCACCATTCTGTTTGAGCTGACTCTGAAGCCCGCGCTGGAAAATGCCGTTACCGCGCTGCTGGTCATCCTGGGCCTGGGCCTGTTCGGACTGGGAACCTGGGCCGCGTGGGCGGCGCACACCATCGTGCTCGCAGGAGGCAGGGGATAGTCATGGCAGAATCCAAAACCGCAAAGCAGATTCAATTCCACGTCACCCGCTTCAACCCGGAGACCGACGCCAAACCGTTCATCCAAACCTACGCCGTCCCCGTCCTCGACGGTATGACCGTCCTCGACGGCCTGCACTGGATCAAGGAAAACCTGGATCCCACGCTGGTCTGGCGTTATTCCTGCCGCATGGGAATCTGCGGCTCCTGCGGAATGTTGATCAACGGCAGCCCCACCCTGGCCTGCAACACCCAGATCCTGCACCTCTCGGGGTCGGCCATCACCGTTGCTCCATTGCCAAACTTTGAGATCATTCGCGACCTCGTTCCCGACCTGCTCTCGATGTTTGACAAGCACGCCTCGGTCCAGCCGCACATCCTGCGCGATGCCGCCGAGCTGAACGATTCCAAGGGCGAGTTCTACCAGTCTCCCGAGGAGCTGGAAGCCTACCTGCAGTTCACCTACTGCATCAAGTGCGGCTGTTGTATGGCGGCCTGCCCCACCCTGGCCACCGACGTGCGCTATCTTGGCCCCATGCCGCTGACCGCCCTGGAGCGCTACAACGAGGACTCGCGCGATGAGGGTTTCCAGGTGCGCAAGGAGATCGCCGCCGCCCACGGTGGCGCATTCAGCTGCCATTATGCCGGAGAATGTTCGCGCGTCTGCCCCAAGGGCGTCGATCCCGGCAAGGCCATTCAGCTACTCAAGCGCAAGCTCGTGCTGGATTATCTGCACCTGGCCAGCCGGGCGAAGACCTGCAAGAAGCTCGACGGGCCCGGCGAGGGCAAACTGCTTCCCAACATGACTTTCCCGGCGCGAACCATCCCCGGGTAATTCGCCGGCCGGAACAAAAGAGCGGAGGGCCATCCATCGGCCTTCCGCTCTTTTTCCATGGCGGCGTGACAATCGCCTCCCGCGAGCCGCAAAATACCGGGGTGAACAGCAGCGAGGCAAATACCTGCCGGGTGAAGCCCGATCGAATCCGCGCCGCCATCCTCACCGTCAGCGACAAAGGCTCGCGTGGGGAGCGTGGCGACCAGAGCGGTCCCGCGCTCGCCGAGGCGCTCACCGGTCGCGGCGTCGAGGTGGTGGCCACCGCCCTGGTGGCCGACGAGCAGCCGCTCATCGCCGGCGCCCTCTGTAAATGGGCCGACGCGCACGCCGCCGACCTTATCCTTACCACCGGCGGCACCGGTCTGTCGCCGCGCGATGTCACGCCCGAAGCCACGATGCAGGTTCTGGACCGCGTTGTCCCCGGATTCAGCGAAGCCATGCGCGCCTCGAGCCTCGCCAGGACTCCCTTCGCCATGCTTTCGCGCGCCGTCTGCGGCGTTCGCCGGCGCACCCTGATCCTGAACCTTCCGGGCAGCCCTGCCGGAGCCATCGAAAATCTGGAAGCCGTCTGGCCCGCGGTGCCGCACGCTATCCGCAAGCTGCAAGGCGACATGGAAGATTGCGTTCCGCCGCAGAAGTAATCAAGCGCGCGGCGGAAGGCAAATCGCTGGTAAGGGATGACCCAGCAAGCGGTCTTGCCTTCATCCTGTACTTTGAAACTTTGAAACCTCGGCCCTTGAGCCCTCACACAACGGCGATTCCCGCGTACCCGACCACGTGCTCCCGGTCGCCGGACACATCTCCCGAGGTCGCATACTTCACCAGCTCGGCGCGGGTTGCGCCCAGCCGCAGCGCGGCTGTCAGCATGGCGATTGCCGGGCCATATCCACACATCGAAATATTCTGGCTGTGCACGGTCTGGAACAGTCCCTTGGGCTGCAATCCGAGCACCTGTTCGATGGCCAGCGCATCTTTCACCCTGGTCTCGGCTTCGTCCTCGTAGTGGTTCATGTCGCTGGAGGCGATCATCAGCACCGCCTCGCCGCACTCGCCGATCACCTTTGCCAGCACCACGCCCAGCGCCGTCAGCACTTCGAACTTCCCGGTCCCCACCGTAATCGGTACGAACCGCAGATCCGGCTGCACCGCCTGCAAAAACGGCAGTTGCACCTCGACGGCGTGCTCGCGCAGTTGGGCCGCCGTGTCCTCGCGCAGCAGCGGGAACGCCTGCTTCAGAGCCTCCGCCAGCGCACTGTCGATGGGCACGTCGCCCAGCGGCGTGCGGAAGCTGCCCGCGCTCGTGATTGCCAGCGGCTCGCCCATTCCAGTGTGGTTCGGACACAGCACAATCACCCGGTGCGGCACTTCGACGTGCGCATACACGGCTCCCGCCACCGCTCCGGAATACATGTAGCCGGCGTGCGGCGCAATTACTCCCAGGGCGCGCACGCGCACGATCTGGGGTCCGCTCTGGGGCCCACTCCGGGGTCCGCCTCCCAAAAACTCATGCACTTCCCGCAGCAACTCCGCCTTCGACTGCGGATAGAAATGCCCCGCCACCGCCGCCTGTCTCACGTGAATCATTTCCGCACCATCCTTTCCGTCCCCGCCCGCCCCGGGCGTCAGCGACCGGAGGGCCATCGGTTGGCCCGTACCCGCCGGGCGTCAGCGACCGGAGGGCC
>CAZQDD010000015.1:50789-90037 GCA_964591805.1 uncultured Acidobacteriaceae bacterium
GACCGGAGGGCCGTCGGTTGGCCCGTACCCGCCGGGCGTCAGCGACCGGAGGGCCGTCGGTTGGCCCGTACCCGCCGGGCGTCAGCGACCGGAGGGCCGTCGGTTGGCCCGTACCCGCCGGGCGTCAGCGACCGGAGGGCCGTCGGTTGGCCCGTACCCGCCGGGCGTCAGCGACCGGAGGGCCGTCGGTTGGCCCGTACCCGGCTGCGCTGCGCGCCTACTTCTTCAGCTCCCGGTACAGCCGCGCCATATCTTCCAATGAGATCGCCTCGGCCCGGGTCACCGCCGCAATCCCGGCGCCCAGCAGCGCCGCCTTGGCAACCGGCTTATCGTAGGCCAGTTTCAGATTGTTGCCCACGGTTTTTCGCTTCTGCGCAAAGACCACTTTCAGAAATCCGATGAATCCCGCCTCGTCCACCTCGAGCTCGGCAAAGCGCGGCTGCATCTTCATCCGGAAGACCGCCGAACGCACCTTGGGCGGCGGGTCAAACGAATCCGGCCCCAGTTCGAACAGCTTCTGCACCGTCCCGTACATCTGCGCCGTAGCCGACAGCAGCCCGTAATCGCGGGTTCCCGGAGAGGCAACGATGCGGTCGGCCACTTCCTTTTGCACCATCAGCACCATGGACTCGATCCTGTCGCCCGCGGCGAACAACTTCAACAGAATGTCCGTGGTGATGTAAAACGGCAGGTTTCCCACCACCTGCGCCTTGAACAGTCCGGTCGGACGCAGATCGCGCAGCGGCCCCGGGGTTGCGCCCAACACCGTTCCCAGGTCCAATTGCAGAATGTCCGCCTCCAGCACCTCCACGTTGGTGAGTGGCGTAAAGCGCATGCGCAGTTGCGCCGCCAGTACCCGGTCCAGTTCCACGGCAATCAGACGGCCCGCCCGCTGCGCCAGCAACTCGGTCAGGGCTGCTTCTCCGGGGCCAATTTCCACGATCGTCGTCTCCCCGATGTCGCCCAGCGCGTCCACAATGCGCTGCATCGCATCCAGGTCCACCAGAAAGTGCTGGCCCAGTTTGGGTTTCCTGAGGCTTACGATTCGATTCGGCAAAACTTTTGCCAAGTTTGACCACCTTTCGTCCTGCCCGATAAACTTCACCTTTGCGCAGTTTTTTTCTTCGCTGGCGCGCATCTAACCGTTGTTTGTAATCTGCGGAGGCCCTGTGCACGTGCTGTTTGCTGCATCCGAATGTGTTCCATTTTCCAAAACGGGAGGACTTGCCGACGTTGTCGGAGCCTTGCCGCGCGCCATCGCCGAACTCGGCCACCAGGTCACAGTGTACCTGCCTCTCTACCGGCAGACCCACCTGAAAGAGTCGCGCACCGTGATTGCCAGCATCACCATTCCCTTTGACGACCGCTATCGTTTCTGCGCGGTGCTGGACGGCGGCCAGCTCAACGGGGTGCAGTTCTACTTCATTGATTATCCCCCGTTCTACGATCGCGACACTCTCTACGGCACCCCGCTGGGCGATTACCAGGACAATGCCGAGCGCTACGCGCTGTTTTGCCGCGCCGTTCTGGAGGCCGCAAAAGTCCTCGGCACGCCCGATGTCTTCCACTGCCACGACTGGCAGACCGCGCTGATTCCGGTTCTGCTGCGCACCCTGTACGACGAAGATCCCGCGCTCCAGAATATTCCCACGGTCTTCACCATTCACAACATCGGCTACCAGGGAATTTTCTCTGCCGACATTCTTCCGCTCCTCATGCTGCCCTGGGACCTGTTCACCATCAGCAAGCTGGAATATTTCGGCAAGGTGAATTTTCTCAAGGGCGCGCTCATCTACTCGGATTTCATTACCACGGTCAGCCGCAAGTACGCCCAGGAGATCCAGACCATCGAGTACGGCTTTGGCCTGGAAGGGGTTTTGCGCAGCCGCAACCCAAACGTCGCCGGCATCCTCAACGGCGTCGATTACGACGAGTGGAGCCCGGCCACCGACCGCTTCATCGCGGCCCGCTACTCGGCCCAGTCGTTGCAGGGCAAGCAGGAATGCCGCCGCGATCTGTTGCTCCGCTTCGCCCTGGACCCGGAATCCACCGTGCCGGTTGTAGGCATTGTCTCCCGCTTCGCCGCGCAAAAGGGATTCGACCTGATCGCCCTCGCCGCCGACCGCCTGGCGCATGAGGATTTTACCGTCGTCGTCCTCGGCTCCGGAGACAAGGCTTACGAGGATTTGTTCCGCCGTCTGGTTCGCCAGTATCCGGGCCGCTTCGCCGTCAAGGTCGGATACGACAATGAAATGGCGCATTGCATCGAGGCCGGCTCCGATATGTTTCTCATGCCTTCGCGCTACGAACCCTGTGGCCTCAACCAGATCTACTCCCTCAAGTACGGCACCGTTCCGGTGGTCCGCGCCACCGGAGGCCTGGACGACACCATCGAGGCTTACGATTTGAAATCCGGCCATGGCACCGGCTTCAAGTTCCGCGAGTACACCCCGGAAGCCCTGCTGACGAGCATGCAAGCCGCGCTGGCGCTGTTCCGCAGGCCAAGAGAGTGGCGCAAGCTCATGCTCAGCGGTATGGCGTGCGACTTCTCCTGGACGGTCTCCGCCCGTGAGTATTTGAAGATTTATGAGAAGCTGCGCGCCGCGCGTTCCTCGGCGCACGCCTAGCCGCAAAGGCGGCCAGGTCCGATGCCGGACCGGCAGACCTCGGGGCGAGCGGCCCAACGGTCCCCGGGAGACTGGGCGATTTCATTCACCGGTCGCGTCGGAGCCGCCGCTCTGCTTGCGCACCCGGCGAAAGCACAGGGCGAGCGGCATGCACAGTAGCGCGATGTATCCCAGCAACCGGAAGTTATCGGCATAAGCCAGCAGGGATGACTGTTGCTGAAGAATCCCGTAAAGCATCCCCACTGCTTTTTGATGGGCGGTGCTGGCGTCGAACCCCCGGGTGCTCAATTGTGTCTGCAAGCCCTGGAGCAGCCCGGCCAGAACCCGGTTTTTAGCCGTTTGGTTGGCCGCCAGATAACTCTGGTGCACCTGGGAGCCGCGTACCAGAAAAGTGGTGACCGCCGCGATGCCGATGCTGCCCCCAATATTGCGCATCAAGTTGTAGATGCCGGCCGCGTTGCCGACTTCTTCCTTGCGCAGCCTGCCCATGGTCATGGTGGTGAGTGGAACGAAGATGAAGCCGCCGGCGAAGCCGTTAAGCATATTCGGCAGGGCCACGGAGGCCATGGAGATGCCAAGGTTGATGTGACTCAGCAGCAAAGTGGAGTAGCCGAAGATAGCGAAGCCACAGGCCAGCAACAGGCGGCCATCGACGTAGCGGACCATGATCCCCACCACGACCATGGAAAGCATGGAACCAATGCCGCGCGGACTGACCGCCAGGCCGCTGTCCATCGCCGGGTATCCCATCAAAGTTTGCAGGAAGAGCGGCAGCATGGCCGTGACGCCGTAGAGAACAAAACCGTAGAGACAGGTGATCACCGTCCCTACGCTGAAGTTGCGGTCGCCCAGGATGCGCAACTGCACGATCGGCTCCCGGTTGGTGAGTTCCCTGAAAACAAAGGCAATCAGCGCGATCACGGAAACCGCGGCGGTCCATCGTATCCAGTCTGCTCCGAACCAGTCGGCCTCCTGCCCCTTGTCCAGCAGGAGTTGCAGGGTGCCCAGCCAGATGGCCATCAAGCCAAACCCGAGAAAGTCAAGCGCCCCGCGAAAAGCCCGCCGGATGTACGGAGGGTCTTCGACGAACAGGTTGACCATGAACAGCGCCAACAGCCCCACGGGAAGGTTGATATAAAAAATCCAGCGCCAGGAGTAGCTGTCCGTAATCCAGCCTCCCAGGGTTGGGCCAATCACCGGCGCCACCACGATTCCGATGCCATAGGCCGCCATCGCCGTGCCGTGTTGTTCGGGCGGAAAACTCTCCAGCAGAATGGATTGCGCCAGGGGCTGCATGCCGCCGCCGCCGACACCCTGCAGAATCCGGGCGACGATGAGCATCGGCATATTGATGGCCATGCCGCAGAACAGGGAGGCGCCGGTAAATACCAGGATGGAAGTCATCAACAGACGCTTGCGTCCCATGCGCCGCGCAATCCATCCGGTTGCGGGAAGCATGATCGCGTTGGAAACCAGGTAGCTGGTCAGAACCCAGGTTGACTCATCCGTGGTGGCGGAGAGATTTCCCGCAATGTGCGGCAAGGCGACGTTTGCCACCGAGGAATCGAGCACGACCATGAAGGTCGCGAGCATGACCGAGACGGTAATCATCCACGGGTTCGCCGAAGGTCTCCACTCGATCCGCTCAGCTCCGGGTTCTTCCAGCGTGCCGCTCGGCGTGCTCATCCGGCTCTCCATTAAACGTGTTCTTTGGAATGAGTGCGGGCAAAGGCCGCCAGCGTACTGCTACGGAAGCTGGCGAGCGCGGATCGGCAGCTCCCGCCGGAAGGTGTTGCTGGCGCGGCCGGCCATTCCTCTGGGGTACAGGTTCTGCCCGGAAGCATCGGCTCACAGACAGAAACCGGCTGGCGCGGTACTGGGATCTCGCAATGAATGACCATATAGTCATTCTAATAGACTATGGATTCAGATATGATCCAAAAATGCAACCCAGGCCCAGGCAGCGCAAGGCGCGGAGTGCGATGAAAACCAAACAGCAAGTGGTGTCTGAATTTCGCCGGACGGCGATTGTCGATGCCGCCCGGACGGTATTCGCGCGCAAGGGTTTTGCGCGCGGAATCATGGACGAGATTGCCCGCGAGGCGGGAATGGCAAAGGGAACCGTGTATCTCTACTTCCGCTCCAAGAAGGAGATTTACGGGGCCGTCCTCAATCGCGATATGGAATTTCTGAAGAAGAGCATGCTGGAACGGATCGATGCGGAAAAGAATCTGAAAGACAAGATCAGGGCATTCACCCTTGCCCGCATAGAAAACGCCGAAACAAAAAAGAAATTCTTTCAGATCATGGACACCGAATCTGGAAGCTTGTCTGTCACCCGCAGTCAATACCGCGATTGGCTTCGCGAACCCGTACTCCGCATGGCTTCGGCGATTGAGGATGCGTCGCTGCGAGGCGAGATCCGCAGTGTACCTTCGGAGAAAGTTGCGTGGATCATCGCCGATATGACCAGGGGAACGGTTCAACGCAGGCTGCTGGGACAAAGCGACGGCCGGCCCACGGAGGATTCCGAGTTTCTGCTCAGCCTGATTTGGGCAGCTCTTGAAATCCACCCGGCGCTCTCGAAAACCTAGAGCCTGGGTTGAGAATTGACGCCAGGATGAACCTTCTGGTCAATCCTTTTTTCACGGAAGATGACGGTTTGGATAATCCATTGGCAGGGTGCGCAACCATTGCCTCCCGAGTACAATTCCGTCTCCAAACGATTGACCAGCAAGCCAATCGTCCGGCGGCGGCGCGCTACCTCCCCGGGGAATTTTTCCTACGCGCAAAGTGCCCGTACACCGGAAGCCCGGCGAGGATCACCACGAGTCCCGCCAGCGACAGCCGCAGATTGTCCATGAAAGAGTAGTAAAGCAGCATGGCCGAAGCCAGCACAAAGACTGCCGGAACCACCGGATAGCCCCAGACCCTGAATGGCCGGACCGCATGCGGCTGCCTGCGGCGGAAGACGAAGATCGTGCTGGAGGCGATCATGTAGAAGAGCCACTCGGAAAAAATCGCCAGTGAAAACAACTCGCGGAATTTTCCCGAGATCATCAGCAACAGCATGGCCAGCGCGCACTGCACCACAATGGCCACCGCCGGAGTGCGGAACCTGGGATGAACTTCCGCCAGGGCTGCCCAGAGGTAGCCATCGCGCGCCACCGCGTAAGGGACGCGCGCTCCACTCATCACCGTGCCGTTCAGGGTCACGAGCATGGAGACCGCCATGCCCGCCGTCACCAGCGCCGCGCCGCCCGCGCCCACGGCCACGCGCATGGCGTCGCTGGCGGCGTGCGGCGAGGCCGCCACCTGCCAGGCCGGCAGCACATACTGCACCGCCGCGTTGGTCATCATGTAGAGCGCGCCGACCACCCCCACGCCCGCGATCAGCGCCAGGGGAATCGTCTTTTCAGGACGCTTCACCTCGCCGGCCACCATGTTCAGATCGTTCCATCCGTCATAGGCCCAGAGGGCCGCCACCAGCGCGGCCATGAAGCCCGCGACGGAGTTTGCAAACCCGCCTTTGGCGCTGCCGAGGACGCCGCCAAAATTCTGCCAACTGCCGCCGTGGCCACCAAAGCAGAAGCTCACAATCGCCAGTACCAGCGCGACCTTCAGCAGGGTAAACACGAGTTGAAAATTTCCTGCCCATTGCACCCCCACGTAGTTCAAGGCGGAGATGGCCACGGCCAGCGCCATTGCCAGCAGTTGACCCCAGGTCAGGGTTACGCCAGCCTGCAGCGCCGTCTGCGAGAGAACGCCCAGGGCCGGAAAGCTGCCGAGCACGCGCACGATTCCCGTGGTCACGGTGGCGATGGAGGCGGGCTTGGCAATGATGAACCAGGTCCATGCGTAAAGAAATCCAGCGGCCTCGCCGTAGGCGTCGCGAATAAAGATATACTCACCACCCGCCTGCGGCTTCATGGCGCCCAGCTCGGCGTAAGTGAGGGCGCCGAAAAACGACAGCACGCCGCCCACGATCCACACCGCATAGACCATGCGCGCCGAACCCACGGCCTGCATCATCTCGGCCGGAACCAGGAAGATTCCGCTGCCGATGATGGTGCCCACCACGATGGCGGTGGCGTGCCAGGCGTTCAGCCGCCGCGCCAGTTCAGGTTTTTCCGCCCCGCTGCCAGCCGTTGATGCCAAGAAGTCACCGTCCATAGGCTGCGAATTGTGAATGGCTCTCCGTGCCGGCGCGCCCGGCGCAGGTTGCAGAGCAATGTTGCGCAATCACGCTGCCTCGCAACGTTGCATAGTAACAGGGTCGCCCAGAACGCGGGGGTTCTTCATTATGCAGTATTGCCCGGGATTCCCCCCCTGCCACGAGGCCGGAATTGTGTAAGAATGATGCCACCATGACATTTGTGTTAGGGATCGATGGCGGAGGCAGCAAATCCGCCGCGGCGGTTTCCGATGGCGTATCCGTGCTCGCCACCCACGTCGCGGGAGGATGCAATCTGAATTCGGTCTCCGTGGAATGCGCCCGGGTGGCGCTGGGGGAAGCCGTGCGTGGCGCACTGTCTTCCGCCGGAATTTCCGCCTCCGACGTTTCCAGCGTATGTGCCGGAGTTGCCGGAGCGGCCTCACCCGAGATTGCCGCCAGGATCACTCGGTTCCTCACCGAACTTCTGCCCCAGTCGGCGATCCAGGTAGTCGGGGACACGGTCATCGCCCTGGAAGCTGCCTTTGCCGGAGGGCCCGGGCTGGTTTGCATCGCCGGCACCGGTTCGGTCGCCTTTGGGCGCAATGAGCGTGGCGAATTCGCGCGCGCCGGCGGCTGGGGACGCTTCGTGTCCGATGAAGGTTCCGGACACTGGATTGGCCAGCGCGCGGTTTCCCAATGTCTGCGCGCCCTGGACATGGGCCGCAGCAGCAACCTCATCACCGGCCTCATGGAGCACTGGAGCATTGCCACCCGCGAACAGCTTGTGCAGCGCAGCCACCAGGAGCAGATTCCCAGCTTCGCCGAGCTGTTTCCGGTGGTGCTGGCGGTTGCCGAGACGGGCGACCCGCTGGCCTGTGAGATTCTCTCCGCCGCCGGATTCGAACTTGCCCGCATTGCCCAGGTCGTTCTGCGCCGCCTCTGGGTTGGTCCCTCGATTGTGCAGGTTGCATACACCGGCAGCGTCTTTTCCAGGTCGGCCCGAATCCGCCAGATCTTCAGCAACTTCATCCGCGCCGACCGCCCCGAGGTGCAGGTTCACATCAGCTCGCGCCAGGCCTTCGAGGGCGCACTGTACCTTGCCCAGCAGGCCTCGCTCAGCACCCAGGCCCGCGCCCTCAGCTAACCGGCTCGTCGCGCTGGAAAAATTCCAGAATTGCCTCGGCCTGCTTGGCGGTGACCACCGAAGTCAGTGAGGCGTAGTCGGCTTGTTTGACGGCGTGCAGCGATCCGAAGTGCTGCAGCAGCCTCTGGGTGGTGATTTCGCCAATTCCAGGAACGTCGCGCAACTGGGTGGCGCGGTCCCTGATCTGGCGGCGCTTGCGGTGGAAGGTGACGGCGAAGCGGTGGGCCTCGTCGCGAATCTGCTGGATCAGCAGCAGCACCGGCGAGTGCCGGTCCAGGGCGATCGGCTCGTCCTCCTGGCCGTAGAGATAAACGATCTCCTCCCGCTTGGCGATGGAGGCCAGCGGCTGCGCCGCCAGTCCCAGCTCCTCCAGTGCCCGCGCCGCCGCGTGTAACTGTCCCAGTCCGCCGTCAACCAGCACCAGCGAAGGCATGGCCTGCTCCTCATCGCGCACCCGCCGGTAGCGGCGGGTGACCACTTCGTGCATCGACTTGAAGTCGTCGATCCCCGCCACCGTGCGGATGATGTAGCGGCGATACTCCGGGTTGTTCATCTTGCCGTCTTGCCAGACCACCATCGAGGCGACGGTTTCCGCGCCCTGAATGTGCGAGATGTCAAAGCAATCAATGCGCGCCGGCAACTCGGCCAGCAGGAACACGTCCTGCAGCGCGCTCTTCAGCACATCGGTGCGCGGCTTCATCACGCGGAAGCGCTGGTCATAGGATTGCTTTGCGTTGTTGCCCACCAGGTCGATGAGGGAGCGCTTCTCGCCGCGCTGGGGCACGTCGATGTGGACGCGGGCGCCGCGTTTCTCGCCGAGCAACTCCTCCAGCGCTTCGCGGTCTTCAAAGTCAACCGGAATGTGGATGGTGTGCGGAATGTAGGGTGCATCCAGGTAGAGCTGCTTGAGCAGCGCGCTGAAGAATCCGCCCACGTCAAAGCCCGCGGCGGATTCCAGTTCGCCCAGCTCTTCCCAGAAAAATTCACGGCGGTCCAGCACCTTGCCGCCGCGCATGTGAAACAGGTTGACGGCCAGCAGATGGTTCTCGAAATGGTAGCCGATAACGTCGATGTCATCGCCCTCGGCCGCATCCATGCGCTGCTTTTCATGCAACTGCTCCACGGTGACGATGAGGTCGCGATACTTGGCCGCCATCTCAAACTGCATCTCCGCCGCCGCCCGCTCCATGCGGGCGCGCAAGGAGCTGGAGAGCTCGCTGGGCTTGCCTTCCAGCAGCAGGCGTACGTCCTTGACCGCTTCGGCGTAGATCTCCGGGGTGGTCAAATCCTTTACGCACGGCCCCATGCAGCGCTTGATGTAGAACTGCAAACAAGGACGCGGATGGTCGCGGGTCAGGTCGATTTTGCAGGAGGGAATCAGAAAGCTGCGATGGATGAGATCGACGATGCGGTAGGCAAGACTGGCGGGGAAGTACGGGCCGTAGTAAGTGGCGCCGTCCTTGCGCAGCTTGCGCGTTACGTAGACGCGCGGGTAGCGCTCGGCGGTGAGCTTGACGTAAGGATACGTTTTGTCATCGCGCAGCAGAATGTTGTAGCGCGGCTTCTTCTGCTTGATGAGGTTGTTCTCAAGCGCCAGCGCCTCGCGCTCGTTGCCGACCACGATGTACTCGATATCGACGGCTTCGCGCAGCAGGCTTCCGGTCTTGGCGTTTTCGCCGGCGCCCTCCACAAAGTAGGAGCGCACGCGGGCGCGCAGGTTCTTCGCCTTGCCAACGTAGATGACCTCGCCCTCGGCGTTCTTGTAGAGATACACCCCGGGATTGGACGGAACCGTTTTGATCTTCTGAGAGAGATCCATCGCCTCACTCGCTGGCCGGGCCAACCGCTGGCCGGGGCCGCACCCGGCACGCAGGAAGCAACTTACGCTGCTGCCGCGGCTGGCGCCCGCTATGAAAATTCTACCTGCCCGGGAAGGAATCTCCTATCGGCGCCGCGGAGACAGCATCTAAGTGATTGAATCTGCTGCCGATTGGCGTGGCATTGCGCGTGCATTCCCAAAGGCGGACGCCTCGCCGGGCTGCCATAACTCGAGGACTGCCCGGGTGCAATTATTCGGGCCCAAGGAGCTTCTTTATGAAACGCTTTCTACTCCCATTTCTTGCCCTGGGCGCACTGGCCCTGACGGCAGGCTGCGCTACCAAGAAGGATGTTTCGCGGCAGGTTACCCCAGTGATGAACAAGCTTGACGATTTGGATGATCGCACCGCGCAGACGACTCGTGGGATTCACGATGTGGACGAGCGCGCCCAGCGGGGAATCCGGGGAGTGGATGGCCGCGCCGCCACGGCGGACCAGAAGGCAATGGCCGCCGGTCAGCAGGCTGGCGAGGCCCAGGCACTGGCCGCAAACGTCAACGGCGGCGTTCGCGACCTCGGCGTCCGGGTCGCCAATCTCGACAACTATCATCCGGTGACGGAAACCGCGGTGCTGTTCGGATTCAACAAAGCCGAGCTGACCCGCAAGGACAAGGAGCAACTCGACGAACTGGGCCGTCAGATTCCCAGCGTCAAGGGCTGCATTGTGGCGATCGAGGGACGAACCGACTCGGTTGGAAACGCCGAGTATAACTACCAGCTCAGCCAGCGCCGTGCCGCTGCCGTTACCCAGTACCTGGCTTCTGAATTCAACGTACCGGCGCACAAGATATTCATCATCGGTCTCGGCAAAGACGATCCCGTGGACAGCAACACCAGCTCCCATGGCCGCGCTGAAAATCGCCGGGTGGACGTGCGCCTGATGAGCAACAACGTGGAAGTCCGAGGTTCGGATTCGCAAAATTCCGGGCAGGCGCGCACGCCCGCGCCGGCGGACTCGGCCAGCGCCAACCCGCCGCGCTAAGTTTGTAGCCCAAAGCTTGCCGTGCGTTCCGCAACAGCGCGGCAAAAGAGGCCGCTCATTCCGCGGGCGGCCTCCGGCTTCGCCGGATCCTGCGGTCTCGAATTTCCCCAAGGATTGGGATCAATTTCAGGATTTGTTCTCTTAATTTGTTCAGTCACAAGGAAGCGGATGAAAACAGAAAAGGTTGAGAGTTGTGCGATTTGCGGCTGTCCGGTCCGGCGTTCCAACGAGCCCGCCCGGCCCACCATCGCTGGGCGTTCTCTTGCGACCGAGCATCCCTATGTGCCGGAACGATTCTTCCGGCGATCCGCCGATCGCCATGGGACGGCCACGGATGGATTGTTCGACACCTGTCCCTGGGGGCAGGAGAAACAGGCCGCGCTCTGTTGCTGGGAGTGCCACGAAGAGCTGATGCGCAATCCTGTCCTGTTGCCCGGCGACATGCAGGCATTTGCGGAACTGGTAAGGAAGCGCGGCCTGGGTGAAGAAGACAAGCCCGAAACCAGGGATAAGATCGCCGGACGGGTCCTGTTGCTGCACGAGGTGATTGCTACAGGTCTATTGGCGTTGAGTTACCTGGAGGCAGCAAAGGTAGGGCACGCACAGAGCGAATAAGCGTTCGCCGGGCGGCTAACCTCCGCCTACAAAGTGGACGATCTCCAGCCGGTCGCCGTCCTTCAGGGCGGTAGCCTGCCAGTTTGTGCGCGGCACGATCTCGCGATTCAGCTCGACGGCGACGCGGTCGCCCTTCATACCCATCTCCTCGATCAGCGCGTCCAGGCTGAGGGCTGCGCAGTTGCGCTCGTCTCCGTTGATGACCAGAAGCATAAGAAGAAAATACCAGATTCCGGGCTCCCGCCGCGGGTACTTCTTGCGATTCCACGATGATTGCGGGCTTGACATCCGGAAAAGCGGGCTTAGTATAGGTGCAACATTCCGCTGCAATATTGTTTTAAACAAATTGCGGCACATTGTTCCTTAGCAATTGATTCCCAGCCGTCCGGTCTGGTGCAGGGCATGAAGCAGAGCTTTACATCCAGCCAGGTTCGCGAGCGCACCGGCCTCACCGCACGCCAGTTGCAGTGGTGGGATGAGCAGGGAATCGTGGCGCCTGCCCGGCAGGGCCATCGCCGTCTTTATTCGGCCAAGGACCTGGCCGAACTTGCCATACTCTGCGATCTGCGCCGCCGTGGCTTCAGCCTGCAACGCATCCGCAAGATGATGGCGCTGCTGCGCCATGAATTTGGCCATCGCCTGGGGGACCTGCTGGCGCGCGGCCCCGGTCTCCATCTGCTCACCGACGGTGAGAGCGTTTTCCTGCGCGACTCCGAGCGCGGCGTGATCGATCTTCTGCGCGATACTCAACAGCCCTTGCTGGCCATCTGCATTGGCCCGGTTCTGGAGCGCGTGCTGGCTCCGCCCATGCCTTTGCCGGTGGCCCGGCAAACTGCGAAAAAGAAGTCTCAAGCGGTGCGCGCGGTCCAATCCGCCCGTACCTTGGCACGGCCATAAACAGGCAGTCTTTTAGAGAGACTGTGGAGGTGACACATGATCGTTGAGATCAACTATCTCCCCCAGTGGATTCCCGAACAGATGAGACCCGGAACGGTTTTCGTTCTCGACAAAGCCGGTGAGAGCGGCGAAGAGGGCGATCCATACTGGGCCGTGCTTGCCTGCCCGTCCTGTGCCACCCTGGGCCTGATTACCCGCAAACAGATGGCTGGAATCGTTCCCATCATCTGCGGCTCCGACTGCTGTTCGGCGCAGTTTCATATCCGCGGCGACGACATCATCCCGCGCCTCGCCAGTTAGTCTGCCGGGATTGCCGCGCGCGGCAATTCCGGCGACGGATACGGGCCAACGGCTGGCCCTCCGGCCACAGGCGCTGGGGGTATATTGGTGGCTGTCTGATTCCCGCGCCCACTGGCGCGAACATGGAGTGCCATGTCAACTTCCCGCCGTGAATTCCTTGCCATGTCTACCCTCAGCGTTCTTGGCGCCGCCGCCGGCCTGGGCCAGAATGCTCCGCAGCAGAACCCGCCGGTTGTTCCGCAGACAACGCCAACGCCCGGTGCGCCGCCTGCATTCGGGACGGCGCCCCCGGTTGGCCCCGAGGTGAGCGCTGCGAACTTTGAAGCGGCGGAAAAGCTGGTCAACTTCACCCTGACCGGGGCCGAACGCGCCCAGGCCGCCAGCAACTGGCGCATCTCGATGGCGCCCTACTACGAGCGCCGGGTGGGCCCGCGCAAGGTCGCCATCGAGCCTTCGATTGCGCCCTGGTCGCAGTGGAATCCCGTGATGGCGGGCCAGAGCGCAGGTCCGGCGCGGGATCGCTTCCTGCGCAGCAGCGCCGATGTTGGACCACTGCCTGCGACCGACGACGCCATCGCCTTCTCGCCGGTGTACCGCCTGGCGCGCTGGATGGAGCAGCGCCAACTTACCTCCGAGCGGCTGACCGGCATCTATCTGGAGCGCCTGGAGCGCTTCGGTCCGCAACTTCGCTGCGTGATCACCTTGACCCGCGACCTTGCCCTGGCGCAGGCCCGGCAGGCGGACCGGGAGATTGCCGCCGGACACTACCGGGGTCCGCTGCACGGCATCCCGTGGGGCGCAAAGGACCTGCTGGACACCTCGGGCATTCCGACGACCTACGGGGCTGAGCCTTTCCGCAACCGCATTCCCGCCGAGGACGCCGCCGTTACGCGACGCCTGCACGCGGCTGGCGCGG
This sequence comes from uncultured Acidobacteriaceae bacterium, assembly GCA_964591805.1. Taxonomy (GTDB): domain Bacteria; phylum Acidobacteriota; class Terriglobia; order Terriglobales; family Acidobacteriaceae; genus TOLSYN. Next base: position 64,304 of record CAZQDD010000015.1, read on the forward strand.
TGCTGGTGGCCAAGCTTTCGCTCGGCGCGCTGGCGCTCAACGACATCTGGTTCGGCGGGCAGACGATGAGTCCCTGGCTGTTGGAAGAAGGTTCGTCCGGCTCATCGGCCGGGCCGGGTGCGGCTACCGCCGCGGGCTTGGTGGGATTTGCCATCGGCAGTGAGACCGACGGCAGCATTGTCAGTCCCTCGATGCGCTGCGGCGTCACCGGCCTGCGTCCCACCTTTGGCCGGGTAGCGCGCACGGGAGCGATGACCTTGTGCTGGTCGCTCGACAAGCTGGGTCCGATGGCGCGCTCGGTGGAAGACACGCTGCTGGTGCTGAACGCGATTTCCGGTCCCGACGCAGGCGACCTCGGCAGCGTCCCCAGCCACCTTGACTTTGACGCCAACGCTGCTGTGCGCGGTCTGCGCCTCGGGTTCTTTCCTGGGTGGATGAAGGAAGCACCTGCCACCGCGGTGGATCGCACCGCCCTGGAGACGGCCCGCCAGCTCGGCTTCATTCCGGTGGAAGTCTCGCTGCCGGACTGGCCCTACGACTCGCTCGACCTGATCCTTTTTGCCGAAGCCGCCGCCGCTTTCGAGGAGCTGACCCTGGCGGGCGGACTCAACCAGCTTAGGTCGCAGGCGCCCGATGGCTGGCCGAATTCCTTCCGGCAGGCGCGGTTTCTGTCGGCTGTGGATTTTGTGCAGTCGGACCGCTTCCGCCGCAAGGTGGCGCTGGAGATGGCGCGCATCTTCGCCCAGGTGGACTTGCTGCTGGTTCCGTCGTTGCGCGACGAAATGATGACCATCAGCAACTTCACCGGCCACCCCTCGCTCACGTTGCGGGCTGGCTTTGTCGAGGTTGCCGAGGCGCGCAGCGATTGGGCGCCCGACCCGGCGCACCCGCTGCCGAAGTTCAACCCGCCGCGCCGGGTTCCGCACGGCATTACGCTGATTGGTCCGCTGTTCGGCGAAGGACTGCTGGGCTCGGCAGGGATTGCGCTGGAGCGGGCGTTTGGCGTGGCGGGGGAGAATCCGAAGGGCTTCTGAGGCTACCGCACCCACATCTGCTAACCGCGCGGATGTGGGGCACCGTCAATCCCTTTTTCTCCCCAGACTTGGGCCATCCGCCCGAGCTCTTGATCGATATCAACACATAGGTCTGATTGCTGCCGGATATCTCCTTACCCGTTGCGAATGTGAGCAATGAGTCTCTGAAGCAGCGCAAATCCCAGGCCGATGATGGCGGACGCAATTCCGTACAAAACCCCATTCCCTACAATCGCGACTATATACAACAAGATCGTACTATTGATAAAGAGCGTATGTCCCAGTAATAAGGTCGGACAAAGAAGAAACGTCGCCACCATGATCATGACGCTCACAGTATCCGAAAATGACTGTATCTCATTCAGGGACAGCATGAGAACTGCTATCCCAACACCCAGGGCTGCTCCAAAAGTTGCGGCAAACCGTACTAATCGCATAGCCTCCTCTGTCACGGTGCTTGAGTCGTGTTCTGCCTAATTTTGGGCCCGAATTTCCTTTGTGACATTATCTGGCAGAAACAGAAGCCCTTCCCTTGTAATACAAAATAATACATGCTATTGTTCCCGCATTATGAGCAGCACCGAGAAAACTATCAGCTTCCGTGCCGATGCCGAAAAGATCGACGCGCTGGATTCGCTGGCCGCCTTGCAGGACCGTTCGCGCAGCTACCTGATTAACGAGGCGATCACCAACTACATCGAACTGCACGCCTACCAGGACGCACTGGTGCGCCGAGGGCAGGAAGAGATGCGGAAGGGCCGCGTCGTTCGCCATGATGAGGTTGTAAAGCGTCTTCAGAAAACGGGACGCGCCAGCAAATGATCGAATGGACCGAGCAGGCCACCCGGCAACTGGATCAGGCTCACGATGCCATCGCTCTTTCCAACAGCGAGGAGGTTGCCGTCCGGATCACGATGCAAATCGTCACCACCGTTCAACAGCTCGCTGCTTTTCCTATGTCGGGCAGAGCGGGCCGGGTTCCGGGCACCCGCGAACTGGTCATTGCGAAGACGCCCTTTATCGCCGCCTACGCGATTTATGAGGCACGCATTGTGATCCTCGCCGTCTACCACGGCGCGCAGCGTTGGCCTGAGGTTTTCTAAGCGCGCAGAAGCGGCAGGGTTACCTCTGATACTTTCCCCAGTTGCCCGCTTGCGGCACAATGGATCGCATGAGCGATCCCAACCTGCCGCACGGCCAACTGCCGCCCATACCCGACGGCTGCGGGATCCTGCCAATTGCCGAAAACCGCATCGCGCGCGGCCCGCATCCCGAGCTGCTGGACGCGCTGCCGGAGGGTTTTGAGCCGCTCGCACCAGCCTCGGATGCCGGGGCGACGGTGCTGGATGACGCCCTGGAGCAGACCTATCGCCGAGTGCTGGCGCGGGCGCTGGCCCTGGCGGCCGGCGCCCTGCTGCTGACCTCGGCGGTGGCCGCATCCCTTGTCCATGGCACGGGGCTGCCGCAGAGCTTTGCCGGGTCGCAATTGACGGCTCGGGTTGTCCTGATCAGCCAGGTTCTGTTTCTGGCCTTCTGTAGCCGCTACGTGGAGAAGCTGTCGATGGCTCCGGCGGCGGTGCTGCTGTTTGCCTATTCCGCCTTCAGCGCCCTGGAATTTTCCGCCTTGCTGCCGCCACGGATGCTGGCGGTTGCTTTCCTGTGCGCCGGACTGATGTACGCGCTGACCGCGCTCTGGGGATTCCTCGACGGCTGCGACCTGGCCCACCCGGCCACCGCCATCTTCATGATTCTGGGCGGAGGCGCGATCCTGGCGGTGGTCAACAAACTGCTCGGCGCCCCAAAACTTAGCTGGACGCTGAGTTCGGTGGTGGTGGTCATCTTTGGCGGGCTGGTGGCTTACTTCGGCCAGGAGATCCGCGACTTTTACCAGGACTTTGACGACGACAACGCCCAGGGCTGGAAAGCTTCGGTACTCGGAGCCCTGCTGCTGGTGATCAGCCTGGTGAACGTCTTCCTGCTGTTCTCGAGCCTATGCTCCAGCTTTTTTTCGAGTGAGACCGAAGAGGGCGATCCCACCGACAACCTGCCGCGCTAGGCGCGCCGCGAGTATCCGGGATTCCCTGATCGCCTCTCTGCCATTCCCCGGTCGCCTTTCGTTCCGCGGCTCCTCACTTTTGTGGAACTAACCCGGTGGTTTCCGGTAATACTGGTAGGACTACAGGTTGTCCGCAATGCCGTGAGCTCGATGCCGTTGACCGACACTCTTTCGGAGCCACAGCTCCTTCGCCTAGCCGTTGCCGGCGACGAGGAAGCCTTTGCTGTGCTTTACGAGAGATTGAAGTCCAGCGTGCATCGCTTTGCCCTGCATATGACCGGATCGGCTACGCTTGCCGACGACATCACCCAGGACGCCTTCATCACGCTGATGGAGGAGGGCGGCAAGTTCGACGAGAGCAAGGGTCAAGTGCTCTCGTTTCTGGTCGGCATCGCGCGCAACTTTGTCCGCCGCTCCTATCGTTCCCAGGCCCGCAACACGCCGCTGGTCAGCCAGAACGAGGAGGGAGAAGAGGTTGAGCTTGCGCTGGAGAGTTCCCAGGACACGATTGCCGATGTATTGCGCGGCGAAACCGTCGATCTGGTTCGCGAAGCGGTTCATTCCCTGCCTCCGCATTACCGCGAAGTGGTTGTGCTGTGCGATCTGTGTGAAATGTCATACGCCGAGGCCAGCGCCCAACTTGATTGCAACCTGGGGACCATTCGATCCCGGCTCAATCGCGCGCACAGTTTGCTGGCCAAGAAACTTGAAACACGTACCCAGCCCTCGGACAAACAGGCGGGCGGAATCATTCAAGGATGTTTGCTATGAGATGTAACGAATTTGACGCTCACATTGACGAAATGCTGTGCGGCATTCTTCATCCGGACGCGAACCAGCACATGCGGCAGTGCGAACGCTGCACCTCGCACTACCGGGCGCGTGCCACGGTGCAGCGAGGATTGCGGCAACTGGCCTCGGCGCCGGCCTCGGGGCCGTCGCGCGCCACCGATCGCGCGGTCATGGAAGCATACCGGCGGCTGCAGCAGCGCCGCGCCGGCGGAATGGACCTGGCGTTGGCCGGGGTTGCGCCGACGGCGCGCCGGTTCACGTTCCCTGGCCGCAACCTGGCTCCGGCGTGGGCCTCACGCACCTGGTGGAGCGGCGCCGTTGCGGCTGCCGCCGTCCTGGCCGTGCTGGGCTCCGCCGTGCACCTGTGGAACCCCAGCCCCACGGTGAGTACGTCCATCACCGCCTCGGCTCCAGCCGCCCAGCAGAGCGCCGCCGTTCCGGCTCGCCATCCGGTTGCGACCGCCAGCCTGGCCGGGCGGCGGGCAACGCTGCGGCTAGCGCCAGCCGCCTCCGCGGCTGCCCCGCGGTCATCCAATGCGCTGTCATTGAATTCCGGTGGGTCCGAAGCAGCCTTGCGCCCGGCGCCCGCGGAGACTCCCATACCTGCGGCCGCGTCTGGTCCGGCTCGCGCGGTTGCTGCCGACAGCCTGGTCTCGACCTACGCTCCCATGCCGGTGACGCCACAGTCGGCCAATGCCGCCCCGGTGCTGCGGTTGGCCAGTACGGGAGTGGCCAGCAACGTGGCGGAGTCGGCCAGCTCAACCTGGCCGGGATATTCCAATCTGATGTACTGCGATCCTGTGGTCTGCTCCGGCCCGATGCAGGTGGTACACATCAAAGTTCCGGTGGGCCAGGTGAAGCCCAACCTCGGACAGACCGTGGGTAATGCCTTTGTAAACGCTGAAGTTGTGATTGGACCCGATGGTGTCGCCCGTGCCATCCGGGTGGCCAATTAGGAGATGCGCGGGAGCTGCAATGAACCTTGTGAACCATGCCGTGAAGCAGTGCCCTGGCTGGGCGCGGTGAACGGATGCCGGAATTGGAACGCGAGTTGCGAATGAGTCAGGAGTTGCAAAGGATGAATTTCCGTTTGATCGGCGCGGCTGCAATTACGCTGGCATGGTTCGCGCTCGCCTGTCCGCTTCAGCTTGTGGCGCAGGAGCCGGCTGAGGCGAGTGCGGCCGATAGCGCGGCGCGGATTACCGTGCAAATCGCTCCGCCGCCTATCGCCATCTCCTCGGCGATGCTCGGCCTCTCCGGACCGCTCGGTGCGCAACCGGCCCTGGGCAAGCCAATCTGCGCGGACTTTGTCACCGAGCATCATCAGAGTTTCATCGACGGCAACCGCATCTCCCGCTCCACCAATTCCAGCATTTATCGCGATGCGCAGGGCCGCATCCGGCGCGATTCCCAGCTCTCGGTTCCTGGCTTACCGGCTGGCTTTTCCGCCGCCACGTTCATCACCATTGTGGATCACCAGCTTGGGTACAGCTACGTTCTGGACCCGCAGGAGATGGTCGCCCATCGCTACGAGCTGAATGGCGCCGGGCCTTCCTACGTGGCGCGCCTCAACGCCCAGGGTACCGGCAATACGCTGCTATCGCCTGACTCCCAGAAAGCTGGCGGAAGCGAGGCAAACCCGGCGAGCGCGGCCCCGAGTGAATCCCGTTGGCGGCTGCACGTGTTCTCCGCACATCGCAACCGCGGGCCGTCGGACGCTTCAGCCGCCGCGGCCGGTTCCGGCTCCACGGCCAACCAGCTCGGCTCCAGCTTCCTGCCGGAGGATTCCGGCTTTGCCAGCGCACCGACCATGCGCATCGATCAGCCTTTTCTGGCCGCGCCCAACCCGGTCCGCACCGAGAATCTCGGCGAGCAGACCATCCTGGGCTTCCGCGTCCTGGGCACGCGAGTCATCACCACCCTGCCCGCCGGACAGATTGGCAATGACCGCCCCATCGACATTGTCAGCGAGCAGTGGTTTTCTCCCGACCTGGAACTGGTGATGCGCAGCCTGCATCGCGACCCTTGGGCGGGCGAGTTTACCACCACCGTGACCAAGGTCAGCCGCGGCGACCAGCCCGCCTCACTGTTCGAGGTTCCCGCGCCTTACAGGATTATCGACGCCGCCAGCGAAATCGAGCATCACGTCCTCGACGGACACGGCAGCCACGCTCCCGGCCCCGCGCCCTGGTAGCACGGGCCAGCGTGACGGCCAGCCTGGTTGCGTCCGGTGCAGCTCCGGAAGTGGGATGGGCGGATGAATCTGGGTGGGATGCAATCCAGGCTATGAAATGATCCGGCCTGCTTCGGTTTCCACCAGAGCAGGCCGCATTAGGAACCACGTGATGCTTGATCGGACGAGCCCAACCGGGCGTAGGATTACGCTACTACCAGCTCTTTATCCTCTTTCCTTGCGGGAGGCACGGCCTTGATGCAATGCTGGGGATGTTCTTCGGCTGCCAATCCGTCCTCCAATTCCTCGATTATTTCGTGCGCCCATATCTTGACTGTCCGTTCTATATCACTCAACTCGATGCCAACGTCCTGTGCGTCCTTCGTGTCCATATGAATCCCCTCGGTAAGAATCGTTTTGTGCAAATGAAAGTCATAGAAGTAAGTCAAACGACTAGGCTATATCCCATGCCGTGGCAGAAGTCAATGTAAAACTATGAAATAAAGGAAGTTGCGAAGGAATCTGTCTGACATGCTGATGATCAGCAGGACTGCGTGAGTTACCCCGGCCGCGGCCAGAGCGCCTACTTGGACGCCTGCAAACTCTTCAGCCGCTGGCCGGTCAAGTACACGTAATGGATCGCGGAAGCCAGGGTGAAGGCGAACACTGCGTAGAGCAGGACCTGGCGCGTCATCCACACCCACTCCTGGATGTACACCTTGGCCAGCAGGGCAAAAAAGACGGCCGCGATCTGGCAGGCGGTGTTGATCTTGCCGAAGATTCCCGGGCGGAAATCGCGCAGGCCCGCGGTGTAGAGCAAGGCCGAAATCAAGAGGATGGAAAGGTCGCGCGAGAAGACCATGACCGTGTAGCGCCACGGAATCATCTGGTTGAACGACATCACCAGGAACAGCGAGCTGAGCAGCAGCTTATCGGCGATCGGGTCCAGGTATTCGCCCAGCCTGGTTTTCTGGTGGAGGAGGCGCGCCGCCAGCCCATCCAGCCCGTCGCTAAGCCCGGCGATCACCACCAGGACCAGGGCGGCGTGGTAACGCTGCTCCATCACGCAGATGATGATGAACGGGACGAAGAAGAGACGCGCCAGCGTCAACTGGTTTGGAGTGTTCCAGAATTCGCTTTTCAATCGTGTCTCTCCGCGCCGCCGTCTTCGCCAAAGACGTCTTCCACCCGGAGTCCCGCGTTAGCCCGGAAGCTTTCAGCCAACGAGGGCAGTCCGCCGGTCGCTTCATCCAATTCCATGCGCTCCACGCGATGCATGGGAAAGAAAAACGTGGAGGGGCCGGCGCGCTCCCCGGCGCGGAGCTGGCGCGCCAGATCGTCCAGCGATTCCAGGGCCACGCAGCGCAACTCCATTCCAGCCGGGGTCAGCCGCAGCAGTACGCCGAAGAACTTCTGCCGTGGAGAGTGCAGCGTCAGCAGCACCGTGGAACCTTCGTCAAACCCGCGCGCTTGCATAGGAATTGATTCTGCCGCTTGCGCGCCCGACTTACAAGTGTGCCGTCCGCTGAACCTGATAAAGTTGAACCGGTCCCATGACTCCCGTGAACTCTCCCAGACGGCTGCAGGTCGTCATCGCTTTTACCCTGGTTTACATCCTCTGGGGTTCCACGTACCTGGCGATACAAATCTCGGTTGAGCACCTGACTCCACTGCTGATGGGAGCGCTCCGTTTCACCTCGGCTGGCCTGCTGATGCTGGTTTTTCGCGCCCTGGGCGGACACCGCATCCGGGTTCCACGCCGCGATCTGCTCCGGCTGGGGGTGATCGGAATCCTTCTGCTCATCACCGCCAACGTTGTGGTGGGTTGGGCGGAGACCTATATTCCGACCGGACTGGCGGCGCTGTTCATTGCCGTCACTCCCCTCTGGTTTCTGGTCCTGGAGCGGTTGAGCCATAGCGAAGACCGTCTTACGGGGCGCGGCATTGCGGGCATTGCGCTGGGCGCCGCCGGAGTTGCCATCCTGCTGTGGCCGGATATCTCCGGCCACACGGGGTTTGGCGCGCGCCAGCTTTTCGGATCCATTCTCGTCCTGGGGTCCAGCGTCAGCTGGGCGGCTGGCTCCATGCTGGCCAAGCGCTGGCACATGCCCATCGACCCATTCACGGCCAGCGGCTGGCAGATGCTCATTGCCGGGCTGATCAACGGTCTGCTGGCGCTGCTGATTGGTGATTTGCACCGCGCCACCTGGGCTCCAAGCTCGCTGTGGGCCATTGTTTACCTGGTCTTTGCCGGCTCGCTGGTGGGCTACACCGCCTACGTTTGGCTGCTGAAGAACGTGCCGATTGCAAAGGTGGCCACCTACGCCTACGTCAACCCGATCATCGCCCTGATTCTGGGCTGCCTTTTGCACGGCGAAAAGATGGATGGGTACATGCTCGCGGGCGCCGCCGTCATCATCCTTTCGGTGATCCTCGTCATCGGAGCCAAGGTCCATCGCCAGACCAGCGAAGAACCAGCCATCGACCTGGAGCCGATCGAGCCCAGCGGTGACTGAGCGGCGGGCTCCGCCGGAGCGGCAGCGACGCTTTGGGCTATAATCTTCCGCCATGCTAGGAAACCGTACAGGCGAGCAATGGATTGCGCAATATGCCAGCAGCCACCAACATCGGGTGAACCGCGCCTGCCACACGGTGGGGATTCCGCTGATTCTTCTCTCGCTGCTCACGCTGGTGGCGATGCCGTTCTACCATCGCGCCTGGCAGGCGGCGGCAGTTCTGTTCGTAGCCGGATGGACGCTTCAATTCATTGGCCACGCCTTTGAGGGCAAGCCTCCGGAGTTCTTCAAGGACTGGCGGTTCCTCTTTGTCGGGGTGCGCTGGTGGTGGGCCAAGATGCAGGGGCGGGCGTGAGCTGAGCGAAGCGCAAAGCAGAAAATTATCCTTGGTCCGTGGAGGTGCTATGGATGAGTCCGAGGCTCTGAACCAGTGGCAGATTGAGGAGACGAAGAAGGCGTTGGCAGAAGCGGATCGCGGAGACTTCGCCTCCGCAGAAGAAGTGCGGCAGACGTTCGACAGATGGAAACGCCGAGAGGATTGACCTCTTGGGCCGGTTCGTGTCGCTTCGTGCACGACAAAAGCGGCCCGCGGGCCGCTTTTGTCATTCTTGATGCTTCCGCTTTACTTCCGCTTCCAGCGCGCGCCGTCCTTGGTGTTTTCCAGCACAATGCCCTGGGCCAGCAGTTGATCGCGAAGCGCGTCGCTGGTTTTGAAGTCCCGGGCCTTGCGCGCCGCGGAATGCCTGGCCACCAGCTCTTCCACCTGGGCATCGCTGAGAGCGGCGCTTTTGGCCATCTCGGCTGCCTCGGGGCTGATTTTTTCTTCGAGACCTTCGCTCCTGGCCCAATCCACAATGGCTTTCACGTGCGCCGCGTCCGAATCCACCAGCACGGCAAAAATCTCGTCGAACTTGTGGAGTGCGTCGAGCAGCGCGGCGATGTCGTCCTGCTTCACCTTGCCGTGATCGGCGGCTGCGTTGGCGTCGCGCACCAGGTCGAAGATAGCCGCTAGCGCCTGGGCGGTGTTCAGATCGTCGTCCAGGCTGGCGCGCATCTCGCTGACTGCTTTCGCGGCCAGCGCGGCAATCTCCGGATTCGCTCCTGCTTCCCAGCGCGAGGTCTCCAGCCGCAGCTTGAAGTTGCGAATCCGCTCCACCGAATTCGCCGCCTGGGTCAGGCCGTCGAAGGTAAAGTTCAGTTGCTTGCGGTAGGGAACCGAGGCCAGCAGCAACCGGATCGACGAAGGCTTGTGCCCCATCAGCACCAGGTCGCGCAGGGTGAAAAAATTTCCCAGCGACTTGGACATCTTCTGGCCTTCCACCAGCAGAAAGCGCACATGCATCCAGTGCCGCGCAAAAGTTTTTCCGGTGAGCGATTCGCTCTGGGCGATTTCGTTCTCGTGGTGCGGGAACATCAGATCCTCGCCGCCCGCATGCAGATCGAAAGACTCACCCAGGTACTCCATGGACATGGTCGAGCACTCGATGTGCCAGCCCGGACGCCCCGGCCCGATCTCGGTGTCCCAGCTTGCCTCGCCCTCTTTCGGAGCCTTCCACAGGGCAAAATCGCGGGCGTCGTCCTTCTCGTACTCGTCGGCATCCATGCGTCCGTCGGCGCCGTCGATGAGCCCGGCAAAGTCCTTCTTGCTCAGCTTGCCGTAGGCGGGAAAACTGGCAATGCGGAAGTACCAGGAGCCGTCCTCGGTCTGGTAGGCAATTCCCTTGTCGGCCAGTTTGCGAATGAAATGCGCCATCTCGGCAATGTGCTCGGTGGCGCGCGAGATGCGTTCCGGCGGTTCGATTCCGAGCGTCTGCATGTCTTCCAGGAACGCCTGCTCGAACTTCCTGGTGTACTCGCCGATGGGTACGCCGCGCTGGTTGGCGTTGCGGATGATCTTGTCGTCCACGTCGGTGATGTTCATGACGTGGAGCAGCTGGAATCCGCTCTGGCGCAGGTAACGGCGCAGCACGTCCACCGCAATGAAGGTGCGGAAATTGCCAATGTGGCCGTAATCGTAAACCGTGGGGCCGCAAGCATAGAAGCGAACGGTCTTGCCGTCCGAGGGTGCAAATTCTTCAATCCTGCCGCTAAGAGAGTTGAACAGATGAAGCGCCATTGTCTTCCTTCGTGCGGAAATCAGTTCGGAACCGTGCAGATGTAAGGTCGCACCCTGATTCTAAGGGCGGTCATCGCAGGTCGCAACACGTATCCGCGCCCCAACCTCTGCCCGCCACGCCTGGGCGCCGGGCGCCCGCCCGAGAAACCCGCGCCTGCCCCGCCGGAACTGGGCTATAATCAGGCACCGGGTGAGAGAGGAAAGCGGCCTATGATCGATTCGGCCCGTGATCGCCGTCTGTGCCTCCACCGCAACCCTTACCAGGTGCGAGGCGTTGGCGCGCGCGCCATCTGGTCGCGCTTTGCCTCTGCGCGCGCCGATCTTGTCGGCTCGCCTTCGCTTGCCCGCCCCAACCTCTTCGGCGGCGACTAGTTTTCCTCCTCCATCCGCACCCCTGCTTGGACTGCATTCCGCGCGCACCCTGTCTCGGCGACCCCGAAAGCGGCAGCCCAGGCATCCGCATCCGCTGCATTCGCCTTGTGCTTCAGGAGGAATTCATGACGCCACCGAGTTCGACTCTGGCTCCCGCCGACCGTCCTTGTATCCGCACCAAACTTCCCGGCCCCATTGCACGGCGCCTGATCGCCGATGACGACCGCATTATATCGCCCTCCTACACCCGTTCCTACCCCCTGGTTGCCAGGCGCGGACGCGGCATTGTGATTGAGGACGTGGATGGCAACGAGTTCTTCGACTTTTCCGCTGGCATCGCCGTTACCTCCACCGGACACTGCCATCCCGAAGTGGTCGCCGCCGTGCAAAAGCAGGCGGGCGAGTTGTTGCACATGTCCGGTACGGACTTCTACTACCCGCAGCTCACCCAGCTTGCCGACCGGCTGTCGCAAATTGCACCCATGCCGGGGCCGCACCGGGTGCATTACGGCAACTCCGGCGCCGAGGCCATCGAGGCGGCGCTCAAGCTGGCGCGCTACCATACCCGGCGGCAGTACATCATCGCCTTCCACGGAGCCTTCCACGGACGCACCATGGGCGCGCTCTCGCTGACCTGCTCCAAGGCGCAGCAGCGCCGCCGCTTTGCGCCGCTGGTTCCGGGAGTTGTGCACGTTCCTTATCCAAACCTCTATCGCCGCCCGGCCGGCACCGAGGCTGAGCAGTACGCCCGCGACACCGCGCGCTACATCGAAGACTGGGTCTTCCGCACCGAAGTTCCGCCCGAGGAGTGCGCCGCCATCGTGGTGGAAGCCTTCCAGGGCGAGGGCGGATACCTGCCCGCGCCGCCCGCGTTCCTGCAGGAGTTGCGCCGCATCTGCGACAAGCACGGCATCCTGCTGATCATCGACGAGGTTCAGTCGGGCATGGGACGCACCGGCCGGTGGTGGGCCATCGAACACTCCGGCGTGGCTCCGGACATGATCACGGTGGCCAAGGGCATCGCCAGCGGCCTGCCGCTTTCGGTGCTGATCACGCGCGCGGAAATCATGGATTGGGCTCCCGGTTCGCACGCCTCCACCTTTGGCGGAAATCCCGTGGCGATCGCCGCCGCCCTGGCCACCATCGACATCATCGAGCGCGAAGGTCTGAGGAACGCGCACGACGTTGGCGAGCACATCCTCGACCGCATCCACGACTGGCCGCAGCGGCTGCCGCTGGTGGGCGACGTGCGCGGACGCGGCCTGATGATCGGCATCGAGTTTGTGGCCGACAAACACACCAAGGCTCCCGCCGGAGAGCAGCGCGACCACGTGGTCGAGATGGCCTTCGAAAAGGGAATGCTTTTCCTCGGCTGCGGCTCCAACACCCTGCGCCTGAGCCCGCCGCTGATCGTCACCAAACAGCAGGCCGATCTCGCCCTCGATGTGCTGGAAGAGTGCATCAAGAAGGTTGGCTCGGGCAAGTATCAGCGGCCAAGCTGGGGAGAAGAAGTAGGCTCGTAAGGGAAATTCAGCGAATAAAAAAGCTCCGTGGAGCGCCTGCGGTTCAGCCTCCCCGGAGCCTTTTCATGTTGTAAAATCATCTCCCATGTTTGAGTCCATTTCTCCGGCCATGCTCTTCCGTATGCGCGAGTTGGAAGCCGTTGACTCGCGGGACCGCACGGACGGCACCCCGCACGGCAAGCGTCTGCGCCAGGTTCCGCACCAGGTGGGCCGGTTCCTCGCGCTGCTGGCTGCCTCGGCTCCCGCTGGCCGCATCATCGAAATTGGCACCAGCGCGGGATACTCCACCTTGTGGCTGACGCTGGCCGCCCGCGCCACCCGGCGCCGCGTGACTACCTTTGAGATTGACGCGGCCAAGGTTGAGTTGGCCCGCGCCACCTTTGCCGCCGCCGCAGTCGCGGACCTGATCGACGTGGTTCATGGCGACGCCGTTGAGCATCTTGCCAACTACGGCGATATCGGCTTCTGCTTCCTCGACGCCGAGAAGGATGTGTACGGCGCCTGCTACGAACTGGCCGTCCCGCGCATGGTCAGTGGAGGCATTCTCGTCGCCGACAACGCCATCAGCCACGAGGCGGCATTGCGTTCCATGCTCGACCGCGCCCTGCGCGATGATCGCGTGGACAGCGTGCTGGTGCCCATCGGCCAAGGCGATCTGGTCTGCAGAAAAAAATGAAGGCCCATGCGCCCGCGGCCGGAGCGGCGTTGGTAGCCGCGTACCCGGCTTGGAAACGCCAGGCGCGGTATGATCGAAGGGATGCCGCCAATTCTCAACGCCCAATCTCTGTCGAAAGCCTTCGGCGCTGAGCCGCTGTTCCGCAACGTTAGCTTCACGGTCAATGAGCGCGATCGCATCGCCCTGATCGGCCCGAATGGCTCCGGCAAGACCACGCTGCTGCGCATTCTCGCCGGGCTGGAGCCGGCAGATGCGGGCGAGGTTGCCTTGCGCAAGCGCGCCACCCTGGCCTACGTCCCGCAGGAGTCCGTCTTTGCCGCGGGCCTCAGCGTCACCCAGGTTATCGAGGCGGCGTTGGACGGCTCCGGGGTGCCTGCCCTGGAGCGCGACGCGCGCCTGCATGAGACGCTTGGCCGGGCCGGCTTTGAGGACTTCCACGCCCAGGCGCAAGCGCTCTCCGGAGGCTGGCGCAAGCGGCTCGCCATTGCCGAAGCCTTGGTCAAGGCGCCGGAAATTCTTCTCCTCGACGAGCCCACCAACCACCTCGACCTTGATGGAATCGAGTGGCTCGAACAGTTGCTGCAGCAGGCGAATTTTGCCTGCGTCATTGTCTCCCACGACCGCTATTTTCTGGAAAACGTGGCCGGCGAAACCGCCGAGTTGGCCCGCGTTTTTCCCGATGGCATCTTCCGCGTCGCCGGCCCCTATTCCCACTTCCTCGAAGTGAAACAGGAGTGGATGCACGCCCAGGAACGCCATCAGGAAGCGCTGGAAAACCGCGTCCGCACCGAGATCGAATGGCTGCGCCGCGGTCCCAGGGCCCGGCGAGGCAAGTCCAAGTCGCGCATCGATCGCGCCCACGAACTCATTGGCGAGCTGGGCGATGTCCGCTCCCGCACGCGCACCGCCAGCACCGACCTGGATTTCTCCAGCACCGGACGCCAGGCGAAGCGCCTGGTTGAGATCGAGGGCCTCGCCTATCGCTTCGGCGACCAGCGCCCGCTGCTGGACGGGTTGAACTTTGTCATCACCAACGGCATGCGCGTCGGCCTGGTCGGTCCCAATGGCAGCGGCAAAACCACCCTGCTGCGCCTGTTGCAGGGCGAGCTCAAACCTGACGCGGGCACCATTCGCACCGCCGACCGCCTCAAGATTGTTTACTTCGAGCAGCAGCGCGAGCTGGATCCCACGCTCACTTTGCGCCGCGCCCTGGCGCCGGATTCCGACGCCGTCGTCTTCCAGGACCGCGTCATCCACGTAGCCGCCTGGGCAGACCGTTTTCTGTTCACCAGCGAGCAGCTGAACCAGCCCGTCAGCCGTCTCAGCGGCGGCGAGCGCGCCCGCGTGCTGATCGCGCGCCTGATGCTTCAGCCCGCCGACATTCTCCTGCTCGACGAGCCGACCAACGACCTTGACATTCCCACCCTCGAGGTCCTGGAAGAAACCCTGCTCGAGTTCCAGGGCGCGCTGGTGCTGGTCACTCACGACCGCTATCTGCTCGACCGTATCTCTACCACCGTCCTGGGACTGGATGGCCACGGCAACGCCGCAACCTTTGCCGATTACCTGCAGTGGGAGCAGTGGCGCGAACAGCAGCAGCGCCGCCCACCCGTCGCCGGACCTTCGTCTGCTGCCCCGGACCCGGCAGCCAAGCCCGGCGCCACCGCGCCCGCGGCGCAGGCGAAAAAGAAGCTCTCCTACAAGGAAGCGCGCGAGCATGCCGCCATCGAGCAGCGGATTGCCGAAGCAGAATCCAGCCTGGCCACCGCGCAGGCGGCGCTGCACGATCCCGCCATCCAAACCGACGCTCCCGCACTGATTGCCGCGCAATCCAAACTGGAGCAAGCCACCGCCGCGCTCGACCAGCTTCTCACCCGCTGGACCGAACTGGAGGAAAAGCTGCAATAGGGGTGGGCGCCGCGCAATCTTCGACAGTGGGTCGGTTTCCGAGTGAGCGACAACACTGGAATAGTCGTGCTCCAACTAAGGGGCTGCATGTAGGCGCTGGCTTCTTGCCTAGTCTCAATCTCACGTCCGAGATTGGCTGCTCCCAATAGCCACTCCTGATTCGAATGGTCATCAATAGCTCTTGTATTCACTTGGGAAGGCGTATTTCAACACGCAACGGTTAAACTCAGCTTCAAGTTCTCTTCTCCGAGTGGAGTGTTGTGCTCCATACCCTTTGCTTTTCAGTAAGAGATCGCTCAAATCGCTCATGCCTTCTTGGTCGCGAAAATTCCGAAGCTGTATCGTTTCAAGAAGTCCAAAGTCCGGTCCCTCAGCAGAATCGATCATGGTCTCAAATTCATCTATGTGAATCAGTGTCACCGGCTCAACTGTGATCTCAGGACGCAGCACCGCTCTTTTCATTTCCCGCTGAAATTGCCGATTGATCCACCAATTGACGCCCACTGATCGAAGCGCTCGGTCTTGGACAACGATCACCGGAATTACCCGGGTCACATGCGCCGTGGAAATCTTTTGCAGCTTACGCCCCAGAACTATCCCAAACAATTCACTAATACTCCGGGAGAGCTGCCGGCAAGCCTTCGCGATCTTCCTATTGAGATCCCGCAGGAGGAGACGGATATTCGTGGAGTACTTGGCCTCCAGCGTCAAAAACCCTCCCTTGTACTCCAGTACCATGAACCGGCTTCCTTGCAAAATAGCAGCATCAAAAGCTTCTTCGTCTGTCCCTTTGTGCTTTTTCCTCGTTCTCGAAGGACCGCGATCCCAAACAGGGCACGGATAAAACGTCATCGACTTTTGAAAGTTGCGATCTCGAGCCCACCAGTTGACGTAACGTTCGAATAGGATTCCCCACGCACTTGCAAGCCGCTTCCGTCCCTTGTCGTCTTCGCGATCATGAATCGCCCAATATGTTCCAGCAAACATTTTCTCGACGAGTAGGCCGTGGTCGCTGCAAATATACAGAAAGCCAATTTTGATAAGCGGATGAAACTTGAATGAAGCGATGTCCGCACACCGCTTTATCGCGCAAGGCTTTTCAGCACAAGCTAACTCTCCGATATTCTTTGAAATAAGTCCAAGGACCACGCTCAAGTCATTCTCGGAAATCTCGGACGCGCCGACCCAAGCCCTCGGATCAATCCATAAGTACTTATATTCTTGCCCCGCGCCGTCACTGCCACCATATTGACTGTAGTAAGCGACACAGCAAAAGAGAATTGCTATCCACCGATCAAGCCCAACTCCCGTGAGATCGTGGAATCTTTCCGGAAAATCGTAGCCGCCCGTGCGTTTGAGAATTTCAGACCTAGTTGAGTTGTTTGACGTTAGTAGACTGAACATCCCAAGCGAGCGATTCAAAAGGTGCATTGTGTCGCCTGGATTCTGTATCTCGAACAAAGGCAACAGTTGCGTCATCAGTTCAGCTTTTCTGCCATTGTCGGAGCCTCTGAACAGCCTCTGATTA
This sequence comes from uncultured Acidobacteriaceae bacterium, assembly GCA_964591805.1. Lineage (GTDB taxonomy): Bacteria > Acidobacteriota > Terriglobia > Terriglobales > Acidobacteriaceae > TOLSYN. The sequence goes on from CAZQDD010000015.1 coordinate 80,998, forward strand.
TCCTCTTCCGTGGTGAGCAGGTCATTCATCATGAGGCAACAGCGTCCCACGACGTATCTTTGTTCGTCCGTGACATTTTCGCTGTCGTCAACTCCCTGGCAGTACCTCATCGCGCAACGCATCATTGCAAGCAGTTGGACGGGGTGAAAGAGCGGTCTCTCGTGTGTCTTTGTATATTTCAGAGAGTTTTTGATTTGCTCAAAGAGAACTTCATCTGTGAAGTTGTTGAATAGGAATTCCTGAGCCTTACCGACCGCTCGCTCGAAAGTGGTCCCCTCAGATTCGGACGCCAAACGGAAGTGCATATTCATGCGGCATAGAAGAAAGAGAACCTTCCGCACGTCCAAAGGCTGAAGCAGCACCGCGATATCCGCTTCTGTAGGCGTGATACCAGTGATCTCTGAATACAACACATATGGTCCGCCAATCATCTCCTAGCCCCTCCTCGGGATGATAGCCTTTTCCTGTGCGCTAGACGGGCCACACCGGAGTGCGAGACAGAACGTTCTCAGGCTATTCCTCCCAGATCAAGGTCAATCCTGAAACTGACCCACTACCCAACTTTCCGCTCACATCCGCCCGCCGTGTTCTATGCTGCTTTGAGCAGTCATTGTTCAGGAGATTGCAACGTGATTAGACGCGCTTTTGCCGTCGTTCCTTTCCTGCTTCTCGCTCTCATCCTGCCGCTTGCGGCTCAGCAGCAATCCGCGCCCCCAGCCGCCGCCGCGTTTGACGAGGGCGCAGCCGCCGCGGTTCTCGGTACCCTGCGTGACGGCCTTGAAGGTCACTCCCAGCATCGGCTGCTCTCCGCCTTTGACGCCGGAAAGATGGATGGCTACCTGGCGTTCGAGGATCAGATCGACGCCTATTTCGCCCGCTATGAAGGCTTCCGCGTCACCTTCCGCATCCTGCAGATCTCGGAGGAGAACCAGCGCGGCTCCATTCTCGCCGAGTTTCAAGTGGAAAACGAGCCGCGTGGCGGAGGCCGATGGTCCCGGCGCGAGGGTCAGTTGCGCTTCGAACTGGAGCGCGGCGCCAAGGGCTGGAAGATTGTGGATTTGAGCCCGCGGGAATTTTTTTCCTAAGCGCAGCTCCGCTTCCCGATTCGGCAGCGTTCACATTTGGCACGCCTCCGTTGCGCTGGCCAGCGATTTCCAGTGGTGCGCCGCGCAAAATGCGCTTCAATGGAAGTGTTCAATCGAGGCTGGAACATTTCAGATCCCCCTCTCGCGCGAGGCATTCATACCGCATGCTGATTCCTATCTCCAACCCTGACGATCCGTGCGCCGTCGAAGTCATGAACATTTCGGCCAGCGAAGAGTTTCAGCAACTTCTTAGTGTCTTGCGGGTGATTAATTTTCAGCAGGCAACCGCCGGTCTCTATTGCCGTCAACTCGCTCATTCCAAAATCCCTGCTTCCTGGTAAGCACAAGCCTTGCCGTTGCCGTCTGGAGTCGCATTCGAACCAGGAGCAGGGAACCATCCCACAATGTTCCTTTACCGGCGGGAGCCTGAACTTCCGCCGTATCTTTTTCCTCCCGTCCGCGTTCATCCGTAACATCGCCCGCCTTACAATGTCTCCATGTCGCGTCTTTATCCCTTGCTTCCCATCGTTGGCGTTGGCGCCGTCATTCTGCATCACGGAGCGGTGCTGCTGGTCCGCCGCGCCAACCCGCCGCTGGAGGGCGAGTGGTCGATTCCCGGCGGCGCACTCGAACTGGGCGAAAAGCTGCGCGATGGCGTGGCCCGCGAGGTTCTGGAGGAAACAGGGCTCGATGTCGAGGTTGGGCCGCTGCTCGACGTAGTGGATTCGATCTTTCCCGACTGCGAAGGCCGCGCGAAGTATCACTATGTTCTCATCGACTATCTCTGCCACCCGCGCGCGGGAACCCTGGCTGCCGCCAGCGACGCCAGCGCAGTTCGCTGGGCGAGGCCCGAGGAACTGGACGCCCTTGGCCTCAAGCAGATGACCATCACGGTGATCCGCAAAGGCTTCGCCCTCGGCTCCGGGAGCGACTCACCTACGGCTGCAAAGTGATCACCGCCTGCGACTGGTTCTCGATGGTGTAGTAGACCTTGTGCGTGGTGGGGATAAAACTCGTCGGCGCGGTGTCGAAGATCTGAAATTCCGGATCGCTTCCGAGCCAGGTGTAATTACACTGCGCGTTCAGAAAGCCAGTCTGCCCGGCCCCAGGGATTCCCAACGTGGTATAGGTGTAGGTTGGTGGAGTTTCGGAAATCTCCGACTGCACCACCTCGCATTTCATCTGCTTTGGAGTTGCCAGGTAGATGAGCTCTCCGGTCTCCGCCGCATAGTTCTTGCCGTCGCTGGCGACGATGGTGAACTTCACCCTTCCGCCAGCCGCTTCGCCGGTTGCAATGTGCATCGAGAACAGGTTGGCAGTGGGCACCGGCCCGGTCATTGCCTTTGGCTTGCCGGCGATCAGCAACCGGTCGCTGACGGTGCCCGGGGAGTCGCCGCTGGCCCCGTTGCCCGCGGCCTGGAGTCGTACGTTGCCGCCCGCGCCGTTGCCGGTGCCGTTGCCGGCCGCGAGTATCAGGTCGCCGCCCGCCTTGTTGGTCGAGCCCGAGGCCGCTGCCCCAGCCGAAATCGTAAGATTGTTTCCCGCGCTCCCGGCCGTGGGATTGTCCTCCACACCCACGGTGGCGGCCTGGGCGCCTCCCAGACTCAGGGTGTGGGTGGGCGTGGTGGTACCAATTCCAACGTTGCCGGTGTTGTCAATGCGCATGCGCTCTTTGCGCGCGCTGGAGCCGTTGGGCGTGGTCGCAAAGGTCATTGCGGTGCCGTTGGCGGTCGTGGTCCACTTCTGGGTGGCGATGAAGCTGACCTTGACCTTGCTGCCAGGGAAGGTTGAGCCGTTGTACCCGGCGGCGGCGAACTGGCCGAGGTTGTCGCCGCTCTGGGTGGCCAGCGGCGCACTGGAGGTGCCGCGGGCGCTGATGAAATTGAAGTTCGGCGAGTCGCCCAGATTGTTGGAGTAGTTGTCAATGCGCAAGGTTGGATTGGCGCCCGCCACGTCGAGCGCCGCCGCTGGTTTCGCCGTTCCGATGCCGACGAAGCCGCCGGATTGAGTGATCAGCGAGTCGCCCAGATCGCCTGAGGCATCGGTAAAGACCGGCAGGTAACCCGCTTTTGCCGACGAAGCCGTGAGCGCCGGAGCCGCTTTATTCGCGGGACTGGCCGCAGGTGCCGTGCCCGATCCCGGGCAACCGCCCGGGGTGGCGTCGGGCGCATTCACCGTCAGGTAGGAGGATGCGGGCTTGCCGCCCAGCATCTCGGAATCCGCCGAGCGCAGCGCATAGGGCACGCTCACCAGCAGGACGCGCGGCTGTTCGGAAGCACCCGGCGCCGAGGTTAGCACCCCCAACCAGCGCGAGTCAGCACCGGCAAACAGCTCGGGAGGTATGCCCGTCGCGCTCGTTGCGCCCAACAAGGCACTGAAGTGCCCGTCTGCGCCGGTGACCAGGTTCTGCGTTTCCTGCCAGAGCGGCGCGCCGCCGTTCTGCTCCTCGTAAATGGCGAAGGTTACGCCCGCTATGCCCGCCACCGGCCGCCCGCCGGCATCCAGCGCGCGGCCGCTGAAGCGGATCAACCGCTGCCCGGCGATGCTTGCCGGGGAGGCAACCTGACCCGCTGGCGCCGGAGACTGAGACCAGCCCTGGCCGGTCTGGTCCGGCGCAGCGGACTGCTGCGCAGCCAGCATGTGGGCGCCAAGAAGAAGCGCAGCGGAAAACAAAATGCCGCGGGCCATCCATGGATTCACTGAGTTCAAGAAACACGCACCTTCATGAGGCAATGAGGGCCAGAAACAGGATCGCGCGGGCTCCCCGTGGGAGTCCGCGCAGAACACTCCCTGATTTCCTGAGTCGAAAGGATCGCAAGGGAAGATTACTATTGCTTAAAGAATTGTCAAGTGCGGTTGCGGGTGCGATGACCATAGTAACTTTGCAGTTTCAATAGCTTGAAGGGGTGGCTGCAAGAGAAAACGCCCCGCACTGTAGCCATGCGGGGCGCCGGTTTGCTGTTTGGATTGGCCTGAGGCGGGCTCGCTCCGGCTGCTGCTGCCGCCGCACCCGGCCTGCACGCGACCGGGCAAAACGTGGAACACGGCGTGTTACGCAGTTTTAAACGCAGCTTGAGACGCAACCCAGCGACAAACTTCGGAAATACGGGAAGTCTGGCGAGTGGTTAGAGCGATTCCGCCCTAAGCCTCAGCCACCTCACTAGTCACGAATTGTCTGCTACAGTCGCCTGAACTTTTTTCCATCGGACCACCTCCTCTCCAGTGTGATGGCATCCTAGACCTGCGCCGAGGGGGTTGTCAAATGGTTACCATCTGCGAGTAAATGGCCGCCGGCCAGAGCGGCGGACGGCTCCATCGTTGCAGGACGCAGCAAAGGATAAACTGGAGGCTAAGTTACTGAAATAAAATGGGATTGTCCGCATCAATCGCCGGAATCATCCGGCTTCCAGACGTAGGCATCCTTTTGCGGCAGGCCGATGTACTTCAGCACCCGGTCGGCGAACTGGCGCGCCATCTCTTCGAGCGAATCGGGACGGTTGTAGAACGCCGGGATTAGCGGATAGATGGTTGCTCCCGCCTCGGCCGCCAGGGACATGTTGCGCAGATGGACCCGGTTCAGTGGCGTCTCACGCACGCAGAGTACCAGTGGAATCCGCTCCTTCAGGCAGACGTCAGCGGCGCGCTCGATCAGCCGGGAGGCCAATCCCAGGGCGATCTTCGCCAGCGTGCCCATGGAGCAGGGAAGCACGATCATGGCGTCGGTGGGATAGGAGCCGCTGGCGATGTTGGCGCCGATATCCTGGTTATTCTGCAGCCGCGTTTTGCGCGGCTCGCCGCCAAGCAACTGCCGCAGCAGGTCGTTGCGCCCGCCGGTGCCGAGTTCTTCGGCCATGACGCGCAGGCCGCTGTCACTGCTGATGAAGTTGACGCAGCCGACGCGCTCGTCGGCCTCCAGTGTGCGCAGCATGGCGCGCGCAAACATGGAGCCGCTGGCGCCGGTCACGGCGAGGGTAATGCTGCGCTTTGGCTGGGGGCTTCCGTCTGGCATCCAACCCAGCGTAGTGCTTAAAAGCGCCGGCGGCAAGTGTGGCGGCGAGCAAAAACAGCTGTCGCGGTGATAGGCTAGTGGCGTGGACGCACATCGGCTGAAAGCCTTACTAGACCAGGTGCACACCGGGAATGTAACTCCGGAGGCTGCACTCGAACAGATCAATACTCTCCCCTTTGAAGACCTCGGCTTTGCCAAGGTCGATCATCATCGCGCGCTGCGGGTGGGCGTGCCCGAGGTGATCTTTGGTCCCGGCAAGGCTCCGGAGCATTTCGTGGAAATCTTCCGCCGCCTGGCCGAGCGTGGCGACAACGTGCTGGCCACGCGGGTCAGCGCCGAGCAGGTGGAGGGCACCGTGGCGCTGTTTCCGCAGGTGGAACACAACCCAATGGCGCGGACGCTGGTGCTGTGGCAGAGGCGCGAGAAGCGGGGCAAGGGAACCATCGGTATCATCTCGGCCGGAACCAGCGATATTCCCGTGGCTGAGGAGGCCGCGGTGACCGCCGACGTAATGGGCAACGACGTCACCCGCCTGTTTGACGTGGGCGTGGCCGGGTTGCATCGCCTGCTCTCGCACAGCGACGAGTTGCGCCAGGCGCGAGTGCTGGTGGTGTGCGCCGGAATGGAGGGCGCGCTGCCCTCGGTGGTGGGAGGTCTGGTGAGCGTCCCGGTGATTGCGGTGCCAACCAGCGTGGGCTACGGCGCGGCCTTCGGCGGAATCGCGGCGCTGCTGGGCATGGTCAATTCCTGCGCATCGAACGTCTCGGTGGTGAACATCGACAACGGCTTTGGCGCGGCCTACGTGGCGTCGCTCATCAACCGGCTCTAGCGCGCAACCCACGCAGGCGCTGGGCAACGTTTCGCCGGGCCGGGTAAGCAGCGAGAGACGCCGCTCCGGCCGCGGGCGCTGGGGCAAAACTTGTTGCAACGTAATTCCTTGCATCCGGCGGGGCCGCCGGGATATCAGACAACTGAGTGACCATGACCAGGAACCGCAGCAGCGCGGTGGGAGAAGAGATCCACCAGGGCAAGCCTTTCGCCGCCATCGAAGAAGAACTGCTGGTGTCTCTGCTGCGCACCACCGACGTCTTGCAGGAGCGCTTCGGGCAGATCCTGCGTCCCTTCAACATCTCCATGACGCAATACAACGTGCTGCGCATTCTGCGCGGCGCTGAACCCACGGGCCGCACCTGCGGCGAGATTGGCGAACGCATGATTGCCCGCGAGCCCGACGTGACCCGGCTGCTGGAGCGCATGGAAAAAGCCGGCCTCGTCCGGCGTACGCGCGATAGCCAGGACCGGCGCGTGGTGGTCACCCGCATTACCGCCTCAGGACTGAAGCTGCTGGACGAGATGGAGCCGCGGCTGCGGGAACTCGACGGGCTGCTGAAGCCGATGGGCGAGCGCAAAATTGAGACCATGCTCAAGCTCCTCGACGAGGTGCGCAAGCGGGTGCGGCGGGACCCATAGCGGCAGCAGAACGTGGCTCGCAAAGACTTGATGCGGATGGACCCTGTTCGCGCGGCGTCCCATGTGGACTTCTGCAAGCCGCGCTGCCCCGCGCGCACCGGCGGAGCAGCCAGGAAACATGCGGTGCTAGTCGCCCGTCATTATGAACAGCGGCTTCATCTGGAAGCTCTTGTATTGCGGACGCAGGCGTTCGGTGTCGTAATGATCGTGAACGTTCACCCGTTTCTTGGTGCCGGTCACGCAATCCACCGGCATATCGTCATAGCGCCCGTTCTTCAAAACCACCAGCCTGCCATAAATTCCGCGCAGCAGCAGGTCTAGGGCAAGGTTGCCGTAAGCCATCGGCACAATGGAGTCGATCGCGTCCGGGTCGCCGCCGCGCACCAGGTAGCCAAGCTTCTGGTTGATGACGTCGATGGTTTTTCCGTCGTTGTAGCGGGGCGAAAGTTCCTTCAGTTTTTCCGAGACCAGGTCGCCGATGCCGCCCAGCTTTTTGTGGCCATAGGCGTCGGTGGTCTCTCCCTCGAAGATCATTTCGCCGCCCTCGAACATTGCGCCTTCGCTGACCAGCACCACGGAATACTTGCTGGGATTCTTCCGGCGGTCATAGCTGAGCAACTCGGTCAGTTGCTCGATGCTGAAATTGTGTTCGGGGATGACGCAGCGGTTGGCTGCGCCAGCCATGGTGGGCAGCATCGCGGTGTAGCCGGCGTAGCGTCCGAACACCTCCATGACGAGAAAGCGTTCGTGCGATCCGGCGGAGGTGCGCAGCGAGTTTGTCAATTGGATGGTGCGGCTGATGCAGGTGCTGAATCCGATGCAATAATCGGTGCCGGACACGTCATTGTCCATCGTTTTGGGAATCGCGATGACCTTCACGCCCTCCCGGTAGAGGCGTGCGCCGTAGCTCAGCGTGTCATCGCCGCCGATGGGAATCATGTAGTCGATGCCGAGCCAGTCGAGGTTCGTCAGCACTTCAGGCGTCAGATCGTTGATCTCCCCGGTGTACTTGTCCTGGAGATGGAGCGGAACGTTGATCTTCTTGACCTTTCCCGGGTTCGCGCGCGACGTGTGCAGAAATGTACCGCCGGTGCGCCCGGCGCGATTCACGGCCTCCTCGCTAAGAATGGAATAGTTGTCGGTGTTGTCGTAATCCTTCTCGCGGACAATATCGATAAGGCCGCGCCATCCCCGGCGAATTCCGATCACCTGGTAGCCTTCGCGCAGGGCGCGAATGGTCACCGCGCGAATCGCCGGATTCAAACCCGGAACATCGCCACCGCCGGTCAAAATGCCTACCACGCCTTTTAGCGGCTTATTATTTGCCATAATTCCCCCTCGTCTATGAAAGACAACATCAGATTTGTGATCAAGCCGTATTACTGCCGCGGTCGAGGGCTTGAGTGCGGCTGGAGCCACTTCCGCGCCAGACAGCCGGTGCGGACGCGGAGCGAAAGATAAAAGAGACGGGAACTTGATTCCATTCTCGCGCCTCCGGTTGGAGTCAGTCCGCCGTGAGGCCGAGCGAGGCGGCGTCAGGCGCCGCGACTTCCTGCGAGCGGCCGGGGAAGTGTTGCAGGTCCCAGATGCCGGCGCTGTATTCCTCGATGGTGCGGTCGCTGGAAAATTTATGCGAGCGCGCCGTATTCAGGATCGCCATGCGCCGCCACTTCACGGTGTCCTGGAAATCGGCGTCGATCTTCTGGTTGATGTCGAGGTACTGCGGCAGATCGGCTACGTGGAAGAAACGGTCTCCGCGGTTGATCAGTTCGTCAAAGATCCAGCGGAACAGTCCCGGCTCGCTGGGCGAGAAGCGGTCGTTGAGGAAACAATCCAGCACCCGCTTGATGCGCGGGTCGCGCTCGTAGTATTCGCGGGCGTGGTAGAGGTCGTTGCGCTGCATCTGCTCGATCTGTTCGGCGCGCAGTCCGAAGATGTAGATATTTTCCTCGCCTGCTTCTTCGGCGATTTCGATGTTGGCGCCATCCCAGGTTGCCACGGTCACCGCGCCGTTCATCATCAGCTTCATGTTTCCGGTGCCGCTGGCTTCCATGCCGGCGGTGGAGATCTGCTCGCTCAGGTCGGCGGCGGGAATGATCGACTCGGCCAGCGAGACGCGGTAGTCGGGCAGAAAGGCGATGCGCAGAAGCTGGTTGGCCCGGGGATCCTTGTTCACCACGGCGGCCACGTTGTGGATCAGCTTGATGATCTGCTTGGCGGCCCAGTATCCGGGAGCGGCCTTGCCGGCGAACAGGACGGTACGCGCCGTCTGCGGGGCGTCGCCGTCCTCCACAATGCGCAGGTAGTCATGGACGACGCGCAGTACATTCAGCAACTGCCGCTTGTACTCGTGGATGCGTTTAATCTGCACGTCAAACAGGGAACGGGGATCGGTGCTGACCCCGGTCTCGTCGCGGATGATGCGCGCCAGGCGCTGCTTGTTCTGCACTTTTACGTCGGCAAAATGCGACTGAAA
>CAZQDD010000016.1:0-89499 GCA_964591805.1 uncultured Acidobacteriaceae bacterium
CAGGGAAGTTCTGGCGAAACGCATCAACCACTTTCTTCGTCGCCACAACATCATTCGTTACAGCGGAATATCGGTCCAGTGGAGTGATCTCAGGTGGCTTGGGAGCGCCCGATGCCGCTGCTTCCGCGTTCGCAATTCGTTCAATTGCTGCCAGAACACGTTTACGGACATTTTCATCGAATGTGCGGACGTTCAATTTGATGATCGCTTCGTCTGGAATCACATTCTCCTTCGTACCAGCTTGAAGCGATCCAACCGTTACGACGGCGCAATCCGTTGGAGCGACCTCTCGTGACACGATGGTCTGTAGCCTCAGAACGGTTGAAGCGGCCATGACAACAGGATCAATGCTGGCTTCAGGCATCGATCCGTGCGCCCCACGCCCAAACATTCGAATTTGCAGACTGTCGGCGGCGGAAGTCACCACCCCGTCTCGCCAATCGAGATTACCCGAAGGCAAGCTCATCACGTGCTGACCAAGCACAACGTCCGGCTTTGGGAATCGCTTGAACAGACCATCGTCGATCATCGCCTTAGCGCCTTGTGCGGTCTCCTCGCCTGGCTGAAACACCACCATAAGCGTCCCTTTCCAGTCGCCACGGATCTTTGCAAACAGGCTGGCAGCCCCGAGCAAGCAGGCAACGTGCATATCGTGCCCGCACGAGTGGGCCACGGGCACCGTCTTGCCGCTAGAGTCAGTCCCCTTGACAGTACTGGCGTAAGGAAGGCCCGTCGCTTCCTCGATCGGCAAAGCATCCATATCGGCTCGCAGCATGACGGTTGGCCCCTCTCCATTACGCAATAAACCGACAACGCCGGTCTTGCCGACTCCGGCGGTAACCTCAAACCCCATGGTCTTGAGATGAGTCTCGGCAATCCGAGCCGTCCGCGTCTCCTGCATCGAGAGTTCAGGATGAGCATGTATGTCTTTGTAGACGGCCTCCAGCTCCGGAAGCAGGGTGTCGAGGTTGGCGAGTAGCGGCGCGAGTCGTTCGTCAGGCATGCGTTCTTCTCCTGTTCTGGTCTTATTGAGGACATTCTCGTTTGCTGTACTCTCTGGGTCTCTCAAGTTACTTGCTTATACTGGCATAAGTTACTGACAACTATTGTTGCCAGCATTGGCTGCCGCCAGAAACGTAATGCTTCCTGGTGCGAGACTCACAACGCCTGCGCGCATTGGCTCACCCGCGAGTGTTGGCAAATCGCCATTCTTATCCAGCGTCAACGACTTCCCGTTGAGCTGAACTGTGGTGTCCTGAAGTTGCTTTGCCGTCAGTGTGTAGTGCTCCATGTCTGATGACAATGCGACTTCGCGCGCTTGCTGCTGGTCCGCATTGATGACCAACAGCGCCACGCCGCCCGAATGATTCCGCAGGCAGTGCGCATAGACGTAGACATTCGGTGTTGGTGACATATGGGGATCCAGAACTGTCGTGCCCATGAGTTTTCGCCACAACAGAGCTGCCCAGTAGTTTGGACGAGGCTCGAATGTATTCTCGTCCAGTAAGCCATAATCGCTTGAAGCAAGCGTGTTGTGCATGATGACCTTTACCCCACGCTGCGCGAGGCTTGCATGTTCAATCAGGTAGCGAAAGGTGTCCAAGAAGGTTGAGGCCCAGGGGTTTCCGCCGCAGGCTGCGTCGGCGGTTTCAGTAATCCAGAGTGGTATTCCTGGTTCAAACCTATCCCGGAGCCCCGCGTAGAATGCGCCAATCTGCTCTGGCCGAGAGAGCCATTCTTGCGAGAGCGCGGCTGCCGCTGTCGTTTGTGATTCTACCCCCATGCTGGCGCAGCGCTGCGAAGCCGCTGCATAGAGATGATATGAGAACACGTCTAAAACCGGACCAGTGGCCTTGAGCAGGTCTTCGGACTTCAGCATTCCGTCGCCCATAGACAGCGCCTGTGATCCCTCTCCGACCGAACCGGGGCCGAGGAAGATCATGCCGGGAGCAATTTTCCGAATAAACGGACGAAACACAGTGACGTCGCGACCGTACGCTTCGGCGTCATACCCTTTGGGTGCGCCGCCCATCGCTGCATATGTCGGCTCGTTCATGAATTCGGCGGCCGCGATTTGACCTCCAACAGACTTGGTGTAAGCGAGCAATTGCCGCGCCTGCTTGGGCGTCCACACGCCTTGAGCGTTGCGTGGCCCCAGACTCGTTGCGAAAGATGTGACTATCGCTGCATTCGCGGCACGAGAGAAATCAACGACACCCTTCCATTCCGATTGCGTCAGGACACCACTGAACCCCGTGGGAGGATTGGCCGGTGCCGGATTATCGGAATTTTGAAAATAGATACTATTGGCCCACGTCCCGCTAACCCGCACATACGCCGGACCGAGAGCAGCCGCCAGCTTGCGCAAACGAGCGTTCGAGAGGTTTATGGGCGGTCGATATTGATATAGGTTCGGGTCCATTCCGGCCGGAGTCAAGCCTGACGGTTGCGTGCTTTGCTGCCCTGTGTCAGCGATGGTGGTGTGACTGCGGTACGGCTTCCAGAATCTTCCGCCGATTACTTCCACCATTTCAATGTTGTAGGACTGAAAATGCTCATCGACCGTGCCGATGATTGGCATCTTCGCCGGATCAAGAGACACAACCTGTGCAGTTAATCGAGTGGTCGGAGACACAACAGCCACAGCGCACAAAGCTGCGCTTACGAACATTCGCAAACGACTGTGCCTGTTCATTCAATCACCTCGATGAGCTACCAAGGAGCTCACATAGTTCGAACTGACGCGTTTTAAGCGACTCGGCGTGTCGCGGTATTCTACTCCGGCATTACATAAAAACACCGCCGCACGCGACCGATCTACGGCGTTTCGGATTGCTCCCGAATGAGGTTAGTGCTTTATCGGAGGCGGCGCCGCCTGGATGATGGTATCGCTGAACGCTGGGCTTATGTACGTTGCACTCACTCAGACTGCGAGTCCACCGCCATTCTTCATTCTCGCTTTGCCGGCACGTGCTATCGGCGACGTCGTCGATAGCCGCAAGTTGATTTTGTTCACCGAGATCTGGATGGCTATAGTAGCCATTGTGCTAGCCGCCGTGACGATATTCTGAACCACACCAGATTGGGTGCGCGCTCGCGTGCTCGTGGTGTCAATGTTGGCGTTTCAAGGTGCTATGGCTGTACGGGCTCTCGGATGTATAGACGCTGCGCCTTTCTTCCCGTTTTGGGATGTCCCTCGAGTAATTGGCATCGCTCACTGAGCAATCGATCAGAGCGGAAGTACAATCTGCTCGCCTCACCTCTCCGAAGAGCAGTTCCCGCCACTTGAGACGCACACCCCCTGAGGCGAAGGATCAGTTTCCTTATAGTCGCGTTGTACCAGTGCCCCGATTTCTTTCAAGGGCAGGAGGTGCGTCGTGCTGAAATCCACACATTTTGCGCTTAGCCTTCTCGTATTGCCGCTGCTCTTTCTGCCACTTGTTCCGGGCACAGCCTTAGCGCAGGCGCGGCAGAGCGGGGCCAAGGTATATGGCTTCGGCCCCGACGAATCGCCGTTAGTGGATACCTCTTCTGATACTTTTTCAAAAACAGTGGCCGTGGACACCGTGCACAACACGAAAGTCATAGGTTGGACCAGCATAAATGCCACCCCGCCCTGCACGGAGAACAGCACGGGCGAATACACGGTTCTGACGCCTCCGACGCATGGGGAGTTGTCCTACGACATCGTGTATATGACGTTAAAAAACGGAGCGTGCCCGGGCGTGCTGTTCCCTTTCAACCTTGCGCGTTACATCTGGACCGATCCAGACCAGACGGTGTTGGAAGATACCTTCACGCTTGTTTGGAGTGCCGGCGGACCGAATGGGGAAACGACCAGCATTACTGCTGAGATGGCGCAGGTCAAACTGGCAAAGTCGGTCTGGTGGACATGCGACGTTTCTGGGGGGTCACTTCCCAACACCGGGACGCTGAAGCTCAAGACTGCTGTAACTCCGCCATCGGTGGCCACGAATTATGTGTGGACAATCACCTCGGGAACGAGGGAGTTAGTGTTTTCAAATGGGGAGGCCACCACGACAACGACCGCACCTGTCGCAGGAGTTCGGGTTTTGGCCGCGAGTGCCGCCTCGGACGACGTCAGCGTGAATGTGGTCATTGGGCCAATCCCACGGCGCCCCCCTGAATATCTTGAATACTTCGGTACGGCGACGGTGAGAACGCCGTCGAAACTGCGGGGACTCCCGGATCTCAATAAGAACGACGGACGCGGTGCGGATTGCAGCGTTGAGGGGACGCAAGGTTTTCTGTCGCTCGTCGGCTATGAGGTGGACGACCAGTTTGGCGTCAACACCTTTAACCCGGACCAATCGGAGGCCGGAATCAACGAGTATCTCGGAACGGCGCTACCCGCCCAGCCGAACAATTGGCCACAACCGACTGCAGGGGGAGCTAATACTCAGGGGGGCACGTTCGTCGACCAGTTATGCATGACGGGAGGTGGGAAACCTCATCCCATTCCACCGCAAATTCCTTTGAGCACGATACTGGTCGAGGAGATTCCCCAAACCTGGTACGCCGGCAGCAGCGCGACGCCTCCGCCTAATACAGGCTGCAAGGTGCAGAACGACAGCATCAATTTTTTCATCGACCACGGGAGTCACACAGTCCCCAAACCGCCTCTGGGACAGGACTCTGCCACCCCGCGATCGGCGGCAGGCGGCGGCACCGCTTATCCCGCGCCTGTGCTGAATGTGCGGTACTTGGCTGAGCGGTCAGGCGTGATCCTGAAGGGACGCGCTTTGGAGGTGAACGAGACAGGCACCATCGAAAAGCCAACGGCAAACGGTTTATTGACGTTCCATGAGATGGCTGCGTCTTTCCAGGTGGACAGCGTTTTGAAAGGAAACGTGGAAGCCAAAGTCATAACTGTGGAATTCCTGAAAAATCCTGCGGTGCCGGCGCTCACCCTGCAACAGAACGAATACGCGCTGCTGTTCCTGAATCGCGGGCAGGATGGCAAGTACAGTTTCGTTGACCCTCAGGTTGGCAAGATGGCGATCACCAGCCAGAACGTGCCCTTGGCCGAGACTGCTCAGACCACCCCGGGCAAGCTTGAAGCGGAGTTGATGGCATCCTTGTCGGATACTGATAGCGAGGTGGCACGCACGGCTCTGGAGCAGGTGGGGAACCTTGGAAGCGTGCGATCCACCCAGGCGATTCGAGACATTGCGAGCGGTGGCGCGCCCGATACTCAAGGCATAGCGTATGCCGCGCTGCTCAGGCTTGGAGACTATTCGCTGTTTGACCAGGCCATCCGCTATGCGGAAGTGCCTGCTCAAGGGCTGGAATTGCAGCGCCTGCAACTCGGCGTTGTCAGGGCCATCGGAGAGATCGAAGATCGGTCGGCAGTGCCTGCGCTGAACTCTTTGCTGGCCTCGCCGAGCCTGGATCTACGCCGCGCCGCTGCCAGGGCCTTGCGGGCTATAGGCGATCCGTCCAGCGCTCGCTTCCTGGTGCGCGCGCTGAATGACAGCGACCGCGACGTGCAATATGACGCTGGGATGGCTCTGGCCGGGCTGGCCGGTGCCTCTCCGGATAACGCTCCAGCCCGAATTGTGTTCTACCATTCTCCGGCAAAGTACTTGGATAAGTGGAAAAATTGGTGGGAGACTTCCGGCAAGCAGGGAGATAGGTCAAGCCACTGAGTTTGACATTAAGCCATTCCCCGGTTCACGGCTCGGCGAATGGAACCCCGGCTCCGGATGAGGAAGGTCAGGGATTCAAACCCAATCAGGACTTGTAAGCTGCAATAGCGCTTACTTCGGATCCCGGGTAGATGACGGGCTTAACCGTCAGTAACTATGTGGTAATCAACCTGAGAAGCCGTGTCCCGATGACGCTGGCGGCGGTACTATGTCGCACTCAGCGGGTAAGATATCTTCGCACGGCGAGGCAGCATAACACTGCACTCGGTGGCAGAATTGATTGCCGCCAGCACGGCTCCACTGTGGTCCGTGTGCCCGAGCGCATTTGCGCCGAATTTAGAGGAAATTCCCAGCCCGTATTCCAGCCCGTAGTCGGGCCGTCTTGCACGTATTTGGAAGAGCTTGGCGGTTCGGGCGGGTAGTTACAAGTTGCTCCAAGTATAGTACCCGAACGGTTGACACGGTAGAGGTCAGGAGTTCGAGTCTCCTCGTTCCTACCATTTCTTTTCTTACAGTTACAAGCATTCTTGCCTCCTTGCGTGCCGTTTTCCATCAATCCCCATTCCGCTTTTCGTTCCGCTATTGCGTCGATTCGTTCGGTAGCAACTTGCCCAAAAACTGTTCCTGAGCCGCCAGCTTATTGGAGTCAACAGCATGGCTGTAGATTCCCAGCGTGGTCTTTATGTTGCTATGGCCATCTTGCGGACACAGAATTGTGAACGAGGGTGGCGCCGGAAGGCCAAAGGTGGCGTCAAACACCTCCAAATCTCGCTTGATTGTAGGGCTGCCAAAGGCATCGACAATCAGAATCGTTTGTCCGGTGCCTTCCAAATTGTTGTCAAACGGTGTCGGTCCTTCGACACGGGCGCCTTCCCGTCTTGACATCCCGCATGGCCGCTCCTCAGCTAAGTGTTGGCTAATTGCCACTTGCCTTATTTCGCCGGGATAGTTCTGCGATGGAACTCTAAATGCAATGAGTCAGAGCGTGAAACCTGAGTTAAGTTTCAGGAAAAGGCAACAGGGAGCGATCTCTGTGTGCCTGCGCTCGATTGGGTAAAAGAAGTGGCCAAGAGGGAGCATCTCAGATAGCGTAGAGATGTGAAAGAGGCGTTGGGCCTGATTGAGACACGCGACTTGGTTGCCAGCAGAAGAGCAGGGTTTTGTCCCGCAGGAGGATGGAAGAGATGAGTATTGCAGAGATGAGTGATGGGCAGATCGCCGTGGTCGTCGCAGAGGTTCTGAAATCGTATGGAAGCGCCGCGGAGGCGCCGGCGGCTGCACCGGCTGCGGTTGCTTCGCAGCCCTCTCTGCCATCGGACCCCGATGTGATCGCGCAGATCGTAGCGCGCGT
Organism: uncultured Acidobacteriaceae bacterium; assembly: GCA_964591805.1. GTDB lineage: Bacteria > Acidobacteriota > Terriglobia > Terriglobales > Acidobacteriaceae > TOLSYN. The sequence continues at coordinate 7,021 of CAZQDD010000016.1, forward strand.
ATTGGAGCAGTACCCCGACAGTAAATTGTCTTCGGCTGTTGCAGCTCCAGCGCCCGCTGCCCCTGCGGCCGCCACAAAGGATGGCGACGACGGAATCTTCGAGAGCATGGATGATGCCGTCGAGGCTTCCACCCAGGCCCAACGCCAGTACTTGTTCTGCCAGATGGCCGACCGCGAGCGCTTCATTAACGGTATCCGCGAGGTGATCCTGCAACCGGAGAACCTTGAGCGCATCTCCAAAATGTCGGTCGAGGAGACCGATATGGGCTGCTACGAGCACAAGCTGATCAAGAACCGGCTTGCTGCCGAGAAGACCCCCGGCATCGAGGACCTGGCCACCGAAGCGCTCAGCGGTGATAAAGGCCTGACGCTCGTCGAGCTCTCCCCTTTCGGCGTCATTGGCGCGATCACGCCCACAACCAACCCAACCGAGACCATTATCTGCAACTCGATCGGCATGTTAGCGGCCGGCAACAGCGTGGTTTTCAGCCCGCACCCGCGCGCCACCAAGGTATCGCTGCTGACCGTGCGCCTGATTAATCGCAAGCTAGCCACGCTGGGCGCGCCGAAGAACCTCGTTGTGACCGTCAGCAAACCCTCCATCGAGAACACGAATAGCATGATGTCGCATCCCAAGGTGCGCATGCTGGTCGTCACCGGCGGTCCAGCCATCGTTAAGCTGGTTCTGTCCACCGGTAAAAAAGCCATCGGAGCTGGCGCGGGCAATCCCCCGGCTGTGGTCGACGAGACGGCGGACATCGAGAAGGCCGCCTGCGATATTGTGAACGGCTGCAGCTTCGATAACAATCTGCCCTGCATCGCAGAGAAAGAGATCATTGCCGTTGATCAGATCGCCGACCGCCTCATCTTCAACCTGAAGAAGAATGGCGCATATGAGCTGACTGACCCGGCGACGATTCAGAAACTCGCTGACTTCGTGCTCACCGAGAAGGGCGGTCCCAAGACCTTGTGTGTGGGCAAGAGCGCAGTCTGGCTGCTGCAGCAGATCGGTATTGCCGCTGACAAAGACACTAGGGTAATTCTGATGGAAGTTCCCAAGGAGCATCCTTTCGTGCAGCAGGAGTTGATGATGCCGATTCTGCCGCTGGTGCGCGTCGGCGATGTGGACGAGGCGATCTCGGTGGCCGTCGAAGTCGAGCACGGCAATCGTCATACGGCCATCATGCACTCGACCAATGTCAGCAAACTCACGAAGATGGCCAAGCTGATCCAATCTACGATCTTCGTGAAGAACGGTCCGTCCTACGCTGGCATCGCGGTGGGTGGCGAAGGCTACACCAGCTTTACCATCGCTGGCCCGACCGGCGAGGGCCTTACCTCCCCAAAATCGTTCGCTCGCCGTCGCAAGTGCGTGATGGTCGAGTCACTCAACATTCGCTAGCCGGACGCTTGCGCAGTAGCAAACGGAGAAGGAGAACGGGAGATTTATTTATGGGAGCCGCTCAAAGCGGCTATGCGGGATCGCTAACGCGGCCCCGTCGGGCTTCGTCCACCCTGACGATGGCCGTTCACTGCCACAGGTTTCGTTGGTCTAACTCTTGATTTTCCTGCTTCCGGATGTAATCGCGGATGGTCGCTTCGCCCGGCCCAAATTCGATCCAATACCCTCGCGCCCAGAAGTTCTGTCCTAATTCCGCTTTCTCTCGCCTTACACCCTCGCCAAGTAAATTGCGCTCTTTCCTGAGGGAAGCTCTGCACAGGTGCGTGATTTTGCGGCGACGTCGCAGTTGCAGATGGATCTCTCGTCTTTGAAGCAGCTTTCTGCGAGAAAGTGTAGGTTGCCGGTTGCTTGTTTGGCTTCTTGAGGCCGTTTACCGGCCGCAAGAGGCACTACGCCCCCAGCGGGGCCAGCCGGTTGCGCTGCAGGTACAGGCTCACCAGCGCGAAGGCTGCGCAGAGCCACTGATGGTTCTTCCAGATGCCCCGGTAGCGCACCTTGGTGAATCCGAAAATCTGCTTGAGGATGCGAAAAGGATGTTCGACTTTGGCTCGCACGCAGGCCTTGGTATGACCGCGATCATTAACCCGGAGAGACAGGATTGAGCAAAACACGGATCTCTGTGAGGAGGATGGCGTCACGCGGGCGCAGCGCGCCAAATATGCTGTGCAGGGCGGACTTCATGATGAATTCGTTTTGGAAGATTTTCACATAGACGTACAGAGCACGGTGAAGGAATACCTAGTCCGCGTGCTCAAACGGAATATTGTCCCTCACCCTCCGCCACTCCTTCCCGTTCAGCAACTGACAAGCCGGAGTACCACTCGGAGTACCAGTCTCTACTGACGACGGTGGGAGGGTGTGCACGTTCCGCCAGTTTTCAGCAAGTTCGCGGTGCAAGCTCGTGCCCCACACAAGCCTAACAGCAGGCTTGAATGGGGCACAGGCAGCGCCTGAGCTGCATCATGCTTTCAGCGCGGCGGCGACGGATTCGGGGAGCGGGATGGTGGGGCGGCCCAGCAGGCGCGAGAGCTGGTGACTGTCGTCGAAGAGAGCACCCTGTGAAGCGCCGGTGTCGAAGTTGGCGTAGGCTGCGGCCATTGGCGCGGGCAGGCCAAAGCCTTCGAGCAGCTTGGCGTACTCGGCCTCGGGCAGGTTCTTGTATGGAATCTTCTTGCCTGACTGGCGGGAGATTTCGGCCGCCAATTGGGTAAGCGTGTAGGGCACGTCACCGGCCAGTTCGTAGGTCTTGCCTTCGTGGCCGGTGCTGGCCAGCACGGCGGCCGCTGCCGCTGCGTAGTCGGCCCGTGGGGCAGAAGCGATTCTGCCCTCGCCCGCGCTGCCCAGGAAGGCTCCGCCCTGCAGCGCGCCCGCTATAGAGCCCGTGTAGTTTTCCGTGTACCAGCCGTTTCGCAGGATGGTGTAGGGCAGGCCCGAGGCATTCAGGTCCTGCTCGGTCTGCAAGTGCTCGCCAGCCAAGATGGTGATGGCCGAGGTGTCAGCGTGGAGCAGGCTCGTATAGAGCGCCCACTTGACACCGGCCTTCTTGGCGGCGGCAATCACATTGGCGTGCTGCGCGGCGCGCTGGCCAAGCTCGTTGGAAGAGACGAGTAGCAACGCATCGACGTCTTCCACAGCGGCGGCCAGCGTGGAGGGCTGGCTGTAGTCAAAGGCGCGGGCTTCCACTCCGAGCGCGGCTGCCTTGGCAGGAGTGCGGACGAGGGCGACAATTTCGGTGGCGGGCACCTTGGTCTTGAGCTGTTCGACGACGAGGCGGCCGAACTGGCCGGTGGCTCCGGTGATGGCGATCTTCATCTTTCTTGCTCCTTCATTTTGGAATTTCGGTTGCGCGGATTTGTATCTAGAGAAGTTACATATATAGATAAAAAAAATGGGGCTCTCAGAGCTTCCCTTGCACCGAGCGCAGCAGAGAGGCCACGTTATGTTGTGAGAGCTGCTGCTCCATAGCTTCCTCGGCCTCGGCGTAGACGCCCGCCAGCGCGCCCTGGATGTGGCGGCCGACAGGACACTTTGGGTTGGGCGTTTGCGTGTGCATGGCAAAAACTGGACCTTCGCCGAGAGCCCTGCGAACACGGCAAAGCGTAATCTTTTCCGGGGGCTGGGCCAGTTGCCATCCGCCTCCCGTGCCGGGATGAGAGCGCACTAGTCCGGCGCGGCGCAGCAAGCCCATAAGCCGCCGCACAAAGGCCGCATTGGTGTTGACGCTGCCTGCGATGTACTCGCTGGCCAGCACCTCGCCAGGAGCAGACGCCAGCAAAGTCATAATATGGAGTGCCAACGTGAATCGAGTGCTCAAGCTCATTTGTAACTCACATAGATACAGATTGGCGCAAAGAGCGGCGAGATGCAAGAAATTTCTCTGGAGGGAGAGATCGGCTGCGATAGTCCAAGGGGGCAGTCAGAGTCGGTACGCGTTCCAGCCGCCCGCGCTAGCTTAGCTCGCCTCTTGCCTCCGCCCCGCCGCTTCACGCGCCATAGGGTCGGCTTCTAGCCGACTGCGTTCGCCGCAGGGACGTCCGGCTATACACAAGAAGGTTTGCAGCGGGATTTACAGCTGATTCGCCTAAGCCATAGCAAGAGCTTGAATCTGCAGAACTCAGTTCAGTGGAGATTTCCTGCTGCCAACTTACCCGCTCTGCCGAAGTTCAATTCGCAGAAATTCGTCCCGGCAGCACGCCTAGCGAAGTATTCTTCGGAGCTTTTCGCCGAATTACAACGAGTTACAGTTGGCAACCTGCTTGCATTGTTTTCGATAACGCAGGGTGCGGCGGCCGACAATGAGCCCGCCTGTCAAGGAGGCAAGCATGCACGACGTGGATCGCACGCAGTTGGAATACGGTTCGGAGCTTTCCGAATACGGAGAGTTTCCTGGATACTCTTCCGGACAAATGGAATTCGGTGAGTCCGGAACGGTTCTGGAGGCCGTCACCGGAGAAGGTGAGGGAAGCAACTGGGACGCAGGCTATGAGTACGGAGAGTCCTCCATGGGCGAAGTCATGGAAGACGAACTGGCTTCGGAATTGCTTGAGATCAGCAATGAAGCGGAACTGGACCATTTCCTCGGCAGCCTGATCAGCAGGGCCGCCAAAGGGGTCGGCAAGTTCATAAGTTCACCAGCCGGCAACGCGCTCGGCGGCATCCTCAAACAACTCGCCAAGAAAGTCCTTCCCATCGCCGGCGGTGCTCTCGGAACTTTTGTCGGAGGCCCCGCAGGTGCCGCTCTCGGAGGCAAGTTGGCCTCCATGGCTGGCGACGCCTTTGGACTCGAGGCAGAGGGTCTCAGTTCGGAAGATCGCGATTTTGAAGTTGCCAAACGATATGTTCGTTTTGCGCACGATGCAGCCCGAAGAGTAGCCGCCGCGCCTCCTCGCGTCAATCCGTCCGCGGCGGCAAAACAGGCGGTGGTTGAGTCCGCGAAAAGGCATGCTCCGGGGCTGTTGGCTCCTGCAGCAGGCGGCGCGCCCAGCCATCTTCCAAGGCATCCCGTGGGCGGCGTTATGCCGTTTGACCAGGGTCAGCCCTCATGTCCCGGCTGCGCCTCAGCGCAGGGACAAATGCAGGGACACCGCAGCCGGCAAGGCAGATGGATTCGACGCGGACGGCACATCGTTCTTCTCGGAGTGTAAACCTTCATGAGTACCCAAGAGCTAGGCTGGTGGTTCTTCGAGCAGGAAGCTCGTTCTTTGGTGACGCGTCTGTCGGGCCTGAAGCCATTCGCGTTGCTCACGCCCATGGTACCGGCGGCAACACTTCCACCGGCGGCGCAAGCGGCGATCGAGAACCACCTGATTGAAGGACGGCAAAAATTGCGGGGAAAGATCGGCGATTTCCTGCAGTGGTTGCGAGGCCCAGGTCGCTATGCAACCCTCGCCGAAGCGCAGAAGAAGATCGTGTTCTTGCGACTCAGGTTCAATGCCGTGATTTCCCAGTTCTACATTTTCGCTGACGTTCTGACACAACGCAGCGAACACGGTACTGGAGTGTGGATCGCGGGACTCGATGACTTCGCTGCCGATGCCGTTGCGCTTCCCGGCTACTATCAGGCACCGCCCGTGGTTTGCTATGTAAGCCGGGGCCATGGCGGCGCCATCCGCCGCGCCAGGACGCGGTTGCCTGGAGGCGATCCCAGTCCGGTTGCGGTGATTCGTATTCCGCATGAGCGGCTGATCGGGGCCGGAATCGCATCCTCATTGGTTCATGAAACAGGTCATCAGGCGGCGCAGTTGCTCGATCTTATTAATCCGTTGCGGTGGGCCCTCCAGGCGAAACAAAGAGAGCACGTGGCGGCGGCAATGGCATGGACCCTATGGGAGCGCTGGATTTCGGAAATTGCTGCCGATTTCTGGGGCGTTGCGAAGGTGGGAGTGGCTTCCACTCTCGGCTTGATCGGCCTAGTCAGTCTTCCACGGGCATTCGTTTTCAGAATTGACACCCAGGACCCACACCCTGCGCCGTGGATACGAGTCAAGCTGAGCTGCACCATGGGGCGCGCCCTCTATCCTCATCCGCAGTGGGACGCGCTGAGCAAACTTTGGGAGTCTCTTTATCCCTTGCAGGAAGCCAGCCCGGAGGCTCGAACGATTTTCACGTTGCTTGAGGCGACCCTCCCGGAGTTCGTTGCCTTGTTGATCAACTTTCGTCCTCAGGCATTGCGCGGCAAATCGCTGAAGGAAGTCATGCCTCTGGCGGAGCGTCAACCAGCGCGATTGGCAGCGTACTACCAGATGTGGAAGGGATCGCCCGAGCGGATGCGGGAAACACCGCCGTCCCTGGCTTTTGCGGTAATTGGTCAGGCGAAGGCAGACGGAAAAATATCTCCGGAAGCGGAAAGTCGCCTTTTGACTGATCTGCTCAGTTATTGGGCGCTGCGCAGCGCTCTCGACACTACAACAATTTGTGCAACGCAGCCTAGAGTGCGGCTAGAACAGCCGTCATCGCTTGGAAGTGAATCGATAGCAATTTTGCAATGAGGAGAAATGAAATGGCGGCAACAAATAAGGAGAAGAAGTTAGCCAGCAAGGTTCTATCCGACCAGGCAAATGTCAAAGCCGATCTCAATGCGGGCGACCTTGAGTCGGCGGTGCAGGATGCTGCGAAAGTTGCCCGCGAAGCAACCAGACTCGCGAAGATGGTCTCCGCGCCCGGCACTCAGGGTGGAGGTCCCGCTGGCTCCAGCACTACAGCGCTTGCGCTCGCGATCACTCCGCCGAGCCCGTACCAGGGCCAGGAAGTGGTGTTCAGTGTTTTGAATTGGACGCCCATTGCAGGGGCAGTCTGCACCATTCAGATGTCGCCAGGCCCGGGCGGTCAGTCCTATACGGCTCAACAAGACACCTCGAATCCCAACAACTTCCTATGGGACACCACCTCGGTCGATCCCGGTCCGTACAGCGTGCAAATCTCTGCGCCAACGCCAAGTCAGCCTAGTTCGCCGTTCCCCCTGGTTGTCTCCGGAACGATAACGGTAGCGTTGCGTCCCATATCGAGCGGCGATGTGCTGCCGGTCGAGTTGATGCGTAGCGCCGAGGAGGCAACTTCTGACAAGGCACTCTGGGTCGTGATTCGGCAGAGCACAAACGCACTGTCGTTTCAAAGCTACGTCAACTTTGTTGACACGATCATGTGCTGTCCGGGCAATCTCGACGCAATCTGCTCCCCTCAGACTAAAGGGCCCTGCGCACTGCCTCCGCTTAGCCAGCGGCGATTTCTGCCCTTTCCCAACATGGACGCCTACCGGGTGCTGAAAGTAGCTACGGAGTGCTTCCTGATGATGAACTGTGGTGTCTATCTGAATCCAGGCAAATTGGCGGCACTCATGGCCTCGTCCAGTTATGACAGAACTGACGACGCCTCCCGCCTCAATTTGGGTCAGACAAACCTCCCTACTCAGATTCTGGAATGGTGGAGCCAGTACCTGGCGGATGGGAATGTGTATCTGGAAACCAACGACCCCAAGAACATTATTCTTCCCTATCTCGCCCTGGTCCGGTCCAGATTGCCGGAACTGCAACTACAACCCTATGGCAACGGCTTCCAATGCTACGGCATTCTGCAACGTAAGCTTACGAATCCTTGTCTGGTTGAGTTGATCTGGTCGTACTGGATGGAAGAAGGGATGTTGGCCCAGGCGCTCAACATCATCAGCCGCCGCTTTCAAAATCTGCGCGGAAATGGCGAACACGATCCTCTCACGCGGCTTGATCTCGATCCGTTGCGCAGTTTAAACAGCCTGCTTTGGGGCTATGTTCAGGACGAACAGCACCGTCTGAGCGTAGTCCGGCGTGCCTACGAATATAACCATGAGTATGGTCTTGCTCTTGAGGGAAAGGCAGTGCGAGCGCTCAAGCCCTCCGACAGCCGCTCCAAGTTCCTTGAAGCTTTTCACAATCTGCTCTACCTCTGCTCGATCTTCTACAAAGAGGACGACGACACGACGGTAATAGCGGATGGCTTCCCCGTGCTGAATGCCCTGAAAGAGATCCACTACATTCTGGCGGCGGGAGCTTCGAATCAATTCGGCGACCTGCCCGCGACTGCCCGCCAGGAAATGCTGATGCAACAGTGGCTACTGGCACGTCCCGAGATGCGGGAGTTTCTCGGCGGCAAGATCATGGTGCCCTATCCGGAAGGTTGGATGGATCGCGTGGACACGATTAAGAGCATGAAAGGGTGGACCGACGTCAGCGTCATCTACTTCCGCGACCTTGCTGTTTATGGTGAACAGATCATGCTTTCGATACGTTATGGGGCCTGGAGCATTACGAACAATCCGGCACAGGCGGCAAACTGGGCGCGCTATTGGCGACCCGAGGTACAGGCGTACATGCACGCCTATCGTGCGGCGACGGGCATTGACCTCACGCTGGAACCGGTGAACTCAACGCTGCCGTCAGTGTTGCTTTTGAAGAGGCTGGCCAGCCAGCGCCCAACTCTCAGCCGTTAAGGATTGGTATGGCATGCTCGACTTCACTTCGTCGTTGTATCTGGGGATGCAGCATCCAAGTTGGTCGCTTCGGCCCTGGGCGGAATTCACCACCGGAGCCCCGGCCGTTCTGTATTCGCCGGCCAGTGCAAGGATTGCGGCGCAAAGCATTGCCGTTCTCCAGGGATGTGAAGCCGGAGTCCTGGGGACTTCGACGCTACACCTGTTTTGGGACCTCTTCGGAATCCTGGCTAAGCAGCGAATTGCCGTTTACCTGGATGCGGGGGCTTACCCGATTGCGCGGTGGGGAACGGAACGGGCGGCCGCACACGGAATCGCCGTCCGGGATTTTCCTCACCACGACGCCAATGCGTTGCAATGGCTCTTGAATAGCGACGCACGCAAGGGCATGCGTCCGGTGGTTGTGACCGACGGATTCTGCCCAGGATGCGGCCAACCGGCTCCGCTCGCCTCATATTTAGAAAATGCGCGAGCTTTCGGCGGCCGGCTCGTGATTGATGATACGCAAGCTCTCGGGATATTCGGCAGTTCACCGCGCCCCGGAGCACCGTACGGCACAGGAGGAGGAGGAATGCTGGCCTGGAGTAACATTGGCGGACCTGACGTGCTGGTGGTCAGCTCACTCGCGAAAGCCTTCGGTGTTCCGGTCGCAGTGTTGGCAGGCAGCCAGACCTCCGTCCGGAGCTTCGAGGAAAAGAGCGAAACGCGAGTCCATTGCAGTCCGCCGTCCACTGCCACGATTCACGCACTCGAGCATGCATTGGAGGCGAACTCCCGATCAGGAAACGCCATCCGGTTGCGTCTCGCCGCATTGGTCAAGCATTTTCGAAAGTCAATGGCAGCCGCCGGATTCAATTTTTCAGGTGAATTGTTCCCGGTGCAAACGCTCGAGTACCCTTGTGGCCGCGCTGCGGCTGTGCTCTACGAGCGACTGCGGCGCGCACACATCTTCGCCGTCCTCGGCTCCACCCATAATCGGAGTGGTGTGATCAGGCTTCTCATCACAGCGAAGAATGCCACGCGTGACTTTGATTACACGGCGGAAAAGTTGGCGGAAGCCAGCAAGCCACAAGCACTCGCTAACATTGCAGGAGAAATTCATGAGACAACATATGTTTGAACCGGACTCCTTCGAAGTCAATTGGGAAGGCCCCTCCACAAGCCAATCCGTATGGGATGAATCGCTCTGGGGAATACCGATTGCAATGGCAATCGCCGATGGCGAGCGCGACGAGAATCGCTTGACGGATCAGGTATTCAATATGGGCCATCCGGAGCTGCGGGGACGTCGTTTGCAACCTAGCGAGAAAAGCTTGATAAAAGAATGGCTTGACATTCGCGACCGCCTGGTTCGGCCTCGTCTACGAGCCATTCCGGTGGCCAAGCCTACGCCTGCGCCTAGTCGTCCGTTCGTCTGGTACAGCTCTCCACTTCCAGCAACGGAGACCGCGCGCTTCACCAGCGCTCTGGCAAAACTCGAGACCATGGTAAACGCCAGCAACGACGCGCGGAAGTGGCGATATCAGTGCTGGATCGGGAAGCTCAAGAGCATTGGGGTCGACGACCGTGTCATCCGATGGCATGGGATCTGCCCGACAACCGGAGTTGCACCTTTTTACATCTGGCCCTGCGATATTTCGATGGGATTTCCCATTGAGCAGCAAAAGATTGAGAATGCCATACGCTCTGTGGCGGACTTGGACACTGCCGGTCAGTCGCTCGGACTCTTTACTTACCTGAAGTCCGACATTGTGGTATCCGCGGAGATGACTAGCCTTCCTTTAGAGAATCTGCGCATGTTGCATGACGATGTCATACAGGCAATCGACAAACTTGATAAATGGGCAAACGTACCGCTCGGAGGAAGTTCGTCCATGCCCAGGGCATACGTTGCCATGCATGACTGGATTGCCGCTCGAATGTCGGATCCAAACAGCGTTTATAGCTGTCGCTGATTGCCACTGCATTTTGTAGTCACTGTACACGCTTGCATGAAGCCGAGAAATGAAATCGCCCGGAAATAGTAGGAGGTAGCATGAAGAGCCAATTTGTTTGGGAGCCGGAGGTAAATGCAGCCGGCCGGCAAGGCAATGGTTTCGGTCAGCAAGGAATGTGGTTCCAGCAAGGCGACCGAATCGTTGTGATACTCGACGAGTTTCCGTTGAGCGAACAAGAACTGGGAGAAGCGCCTGATGACAGTACCGCAATCCATCAGGCTATAGCCAACGGCACCCGCGACGAGAATCAGCTCACGGACGCAATATTTAATGCGCGCCACCCCGAGCGCCGCGGACAGCATTTGCAGGTGAACGAGCGACAATTGATCCGGGAGTGGTTGGACATCCGGGACAACATCGTGCGCCCCGCACTTCGCGTATCCTCCGCCGGAGTTGCTCCCGCCGCACCCGCGAATGCCCAGGCAGCAGCACAGGCTCCGTCGACTACCTCAGGGGTCGAGGCCGCCGAAAATACGACCCGCATCCTCCAATGCATCCTCGGATTGCAGGACCAGGGGCGCGCGATCAGCTTCGTCCAGCGCTACTTGAGAAACCTGACCCGTGCCGAAGCAACTGCTTTGTCCAATGCGGGGCTTCAAATCGTGAGTTGTTATGAATACGGCGACCCAACCAAGATGGCTTACTTTACCAGGGCTCAAGGTCTGCGCGATGGGAGACTTGGTTTCACCCAGGCTCAGGCAGTGGGACAGACCTCTGGAACGCCGATTTACTTCGCAGTGGACACTGACCCCGATGTCACACAACGCCAAGCTATCCTCGACTACTTCCAGGGCATACAGGAAGGTTACGCTCAATACGTTCTCGACATGCAAGGGCAAAACCGGACGGCCACCCCTTACGCAGTAGGCGTCTATGGCAGCGGCTGCGTGCTCGACTGGTGCCGGACACAGGGCATTGCAACCTGGTTCTGGCAGGCGTTCGCTCCCGGGTGGTGCAACAATCGCCGCGTCTGGGGCGGCGCAAATATTCACACCTCGGGTAGGGATGAACCGAAAAGATGCGGCTGGCGCCTTGGTCGTTTGGAAGGCTGGGGCAACGAAGGCGGCTGGACCTTGCAAACCGCGCAGCAACCGGAGCTGCGCTTTATGGATCTGTTGTGATTATCGACAGCCACTGCCATGCCGGAAAGGGAGACGGGCTCACCGGGCCTTGGGATACATCAGCGCCTTTGTCCAAATATCTTCGACGCGCGACAAGGGCCGGGATCGATAGAACGGTACTGTTTTCCGCCTTTCATTCCAACTACTCGATTGCCAACCGCGCTGTGGCGCGCATCGTGGCCAGCCGTCCCGGGCGATTCTACGGCTTCGCCTTCGTGCATCCTCAGCGCGATCGTGGACGCGTATTTGAAATGGTAAAAGAGGCGGTGCGGCGATACCGGTTTTCAGGTATCAAGGTACACCGGTATGACGGACGTATCACACGGGAAATCTGCGAGGTTGCGCGCGCCTTCTCGCTCCCCGTGCTGTATGACGTAATGGGTGAAGTTTCGGTGGTTGAACTGCTCTCCCGGGAGTACCCGGACGTTAATTTCATCATCCCTCACCTGGGAAGCTTTGCCGACGACTGGCGTGCCCAGCTATTCATGATCGATCATCTCGTCCGTCATCCGAACATTTACACGGATACAGCTGGCATTCGCCGCTTCGATCTGTTGCAGGAAGCGGTGCAACGCGCCGGGGCAAAGAAGATACTGTTCGGTAGCGATGGACCGTGGCTGCATCCTGCGGTCGAACTGGTGAAAATTCGAGTGCTGAATCTGCCTCCCTACGAGGAAGAGTTGATCCTGGGTGGAAATTTCCTCAGGCTCATCGCTGGCGTGCACTCGAGACCGGCTTCTTATACCATGGCCGTTGCGGCGGCGTGGACACAGTCAGAGTTCCTGGACCCGTGGTCCGATAAGAATGTCCCGGTGGCCTGACCAGAAATCAGCTTGCGATGGGCGGCTTGTTCTTCAGACGATAACGCGCGGATGCGAATGGCCCGGCGTGGCCCGTCTGCTGTGTCTTAGCGGCGCGGCGAAGTTGCAATGCACGATCCGTAACTCCCAACACCTGCGCTGCGCGTTGCAGATTGCCATTTGCCTCCGATACCGCAAGGTTGACCGCAATACGTTCGGCGGTGGCCCCGATTGCTTTCAATCCAATGCCCAGTTCCAAAGCCCTCCGGATGGAGTGTTCAAAGTGTTCGTCATTCCAGCTATTCCGATTTAAAGGAAGCCTCGGTCTCTCATCCTCGGGAATATCGCCCGCCGTGATTGGCCCCTTGCCAACGTGACGATAGGCAATTCGTGTAACCATCTGCTTCAACTCACGCACATTGCCTGGGTATTCCCGCCAGCACAGGAAATCGCGCACTTCGTCGCTTAGCTGCGGCGCTTCCATCTCAGAAGAATGCTGCCGGAGAAAGTGGTGGGTCAGCGGTAAAATATCGTCTCGGCGTTCCCGAAGTGGCGGGGCTCGAAGGTTAAAGACTGCAACACGATAAAAGAGATCCGGCCGGAACTTACCGCAGGCTAATTCTTCGGTTAAGTTCCTGTTCGTGGCACAGACCAGACGAAAGTTTGTCTTGAGCCACTCATTGCCTCCGACCCGTTTGTAGAGGTGTTCCTGGATTACACGCAAAAGCTGAGCCTGCAATCCAAGAGGCAATTCTCCGAGTTCATCCAGAAAAAGCGTGCCCCGGTCTGCCAGTGCAAAGGCGCCATCGCGCGCAGAGACCGCCCCGGTGAATGCACCCCGCTCATGTCCGAAGAACTCACTACCAGAAAGCTCCGGAACCACCGTCGTGCAGTCCAGCACCACCAAGTCGCGCTTGTCCGAGCGGCAATCCAACGTGTGAATGAGCCGGGCCAGAAGCTCTTTGCCCGTACCGCTTTCACCGGTGATCAAGACTGCGCTATCGGTGAACATTGCCACCTCAATGCATTGACGTACCACCTGCATCCATGCCCGGCTGCTGCCAACTAGATTGTCCTTGACCACCGCCGAGGAAAGCAGTTGATCAACCACTTGCCACCTTTCCAGGCGATCCGCAATGTCCCGCGATGGAGACTTCAACTCGTCCCAAGCCATCACGTCGGTCGCGCCGGCCTGCAGCAGGCTCCAGACTTCTTCGCTGTTCAGCAGCGAACTCCTGGGCACAATCGCCAGTATCTGTCTGCGCCCATGATCGCTGGCTTCATTCAAAAAGTGATGCGCCTCATCCGTGATCTCTTCGAGCAGAGTGATACCCGGTGTATTGACTTCGTGAGCGTCACAAAGCTCGGTCTTCACTCCCGCTTTACGAAGACTCTCAAGCACGGTTGCGTCGCAGAACCGGTAACGCCCTCTGCATATGTAATACCAGAAGCTCTCCATCCAACTTTTCCACTCACCCCACACGGTGAGACTCACTTGGGCCGTCCTCTTATATCTTGAAGGGCTTGGAGCAGTCAAGTCCGGACTGGAATTAAGTAAGTATCCTCCGGCAGTGGGGTACCAGACCGTTGGTCTGGACAATAAGGCAAGGAACAGGTGGAGAGCGCGGTGTTTTATGCTGTCCGTGTTCCGAGCGTTGGCAGTTAAGGCCGCTGGCTCACTGGTGCCTTTGCAAGCCCGTCCGGCAGTGTGGTTCCGGGCCCCGTGCTCAATACAGTGATGACGTCGCCGCTTCGAATGATGCGGTCGATGATCTCGTTTGGGAGACTACTTTCTTTGCACGGCCCGGGCCGACGCTTGGGGCAGACAAGGAGCAGTCGTGCCCAAAGAGCGAAGCAAGGTTGGCAGTTTGCCCGTGATTGAGTCCAACGCTGCGGGGATCGACATCGGTGCAACGCAGATATTCGTGGCGGTTCCCGCAGATCGTGACCCGGAGCCAGTTCGGTGCTTCCCAACGTTTACCATCGATTTGGAGAGACTGGCCGACTGGCTTCAGCAATGCCAGATCCGAACCGTGGCGATGGAATCCACCGGTGTGTATTGGATTCCGTTGTTTCAGATCCTGGAGAAACGCGCTTTCGAAGTGGGCTTGGTCAACGCGCATCACGTCAAACATGTGCCGGGCAGGAAGACCGATGTTGCAGATTGCCAGTGGATTCAGCACCTGCATTCCGTCGGGCTGTTGCGCGGATCGTTCCGCCCGGATGACGAAATCTGTGCCATCCGCTCGTTGTGGCGTCATCGCGACAATCTCATCCAGTTGGCCACCCTTCATCTCCAGCACATGCAGAAGGCGCTGGACCAGATGAACTTGCAGATTCACCATGTCATCAGCGATCTGGATGGAACGACCGGTCTGGCCATCATGGACGCAATCCTGGCTGGCGAACGCGACCCATATAAACTGGCGCAGCTACGGCACCCGCGCGTTCGCGCCAGCGAAGAAACCATCATGAAGTCGCTGGTCGGCGACTACCGTGAGGAGCACCTGTTCACGCTCCGCCAATCCCTGAAAGCCTACCGGTACTACCAGGAGTTGATTCAGGAGGTCGACTTGCGGGTAAAGCAGATGATGCAGCGGCTTCCATCCAAAGTTGCGGATGGCAAAAAGCCGCCAACCGGTGGCAAGCCCCGTCCCCGCAAGACTCCCTGGAGGAATGAACCGCCGCAATTGCGTGACGATCTCTATCGGGCTTTTGGCGTGGACCTGACGGAGGTGCCTGGTATCAACGCGCTAACCGCGCAAATGCTGCTTACCGAGATTGGCCCGAATCTGGCTCGGTTTCCCACCGCAGCCGCCTTCTGCTCCTGGCTACGGCTATGCCCGGACCCGAAAATCAGCGGCGGCCAAGTCTTATCCTCCCGGACGCGTCCGACAAAGAATCGCGCAGCCCTTGCCCTGCGCATGGCTACCCAAGCACTACACCGAAGCGACACATTTCTCGGCGACTACTTCCGCCGCATGAAAGCCAGAATGGGTGTTCCAAAAGCCATGACCGCCACCGCCCATAAACTCGCCAGAATCGTCTACCACATGGTCACAACACGACAGGAGTACGACGCCACCATTTTCCAACAACAGGAGCAGCGCCGTCGGCAGCAGAAATCAACAAGGCTTTTTGCCCAAGCGAGAGAACTCGGATTCCACCTGGTCCCTATAAATTCTGTTCCGTAAGCCTAAGAATGTTCCTTAGGAGAGCCGGGGGCTTTACGGGTCCCGGGCCCCTCAAAGGGGCCAGATCGCGACCCAAAGTCAAAACCACTAGCCCCAAGCAGACATCTAAAACTGTGTGCTTTCAAAACCATCAAGCGTACTGCGAACAACTGCGTGCACAATGCGATGCCGCACTCCCGGAACGGTCAAACCTTGAGTGCCTCCCCGGCCGAGCCGGGGGATCTCCCATTTTCAATCAGCTCCCGGTTGCGGCTGCTTTTGTGTACTTCGCATCCGGCAGGATCATCTCCAAAACCTTTTGTTGAGCCTGCCGTTTTGCTGGCGTTACGGCCTGAGTGTAACTGTGATACGGATATGCACTCCACCTCAAGGGCCATCGCGGGCGTGACTGTCGGCACTTGCAGGGTCCTGCAGAAAGGGCCGACAGTTAGGCGGGCATTCTTTTTTGTTGTGTCGTAGCGGTTTCCGAAAATTTACGGTGCGGAAGTGTCGAGCCGGATTCCTACCTCATCGAGGTGATTGAGAAGATCGAGAGGATCTTCGTAGGTTCGATATGCACCGGCTCTCTCCAGTTCGTCCTGAGAGTAGCCGCCAGAAGCAAGGCCTACACCCAAGGCTTGAGCGCGGCGCGCGGCCAGAAGATCCCAGACACTGTCGCCTACAACAATGGAATTGTGAATCGAGACGCCGAGCTTTTCGGCAGCAGCGACAAAGAGATCCGGATCAGGCTTGGCATGACGGACCAGATCGCGCGTGATAACAGGCGTTCCGGGTGACAGGTGGAGTGCCTCGAGCGATTGAGCGGCACTTTGCAGGAGTCCGCTGGTGGCGATGGCGTGCGGCACCTTGGCTTCCGCGAGCATTGCAAGCAGCTCAACGGCACCAGGCAGAGGACGAACCTCGGGAGCCAGCTTGGCGAAAGCTTCGGAATGCCATTTCTGTATGTTTGCGGCGTCTTCGCCGGTGATCTTGCGTCCGGTTTCGCGCGCCAGTGCGTTCATGAGAAGGCCGCCGCTCATTCCGATGCGGCGGTGAATGCGCCAAACCGAGAGCTTGATGCCAGCCCGCTCCAATGCTTCCCGCCACGCCAACACGTGCTGGTAAACACTATCGATCAGCGTGCCATCAAGATCAAACAAGAGTGCGGGCATAGTTTCAGAATTGCCGTTGCTCATAGCTTTCTCCAATTCTGCAATGTTTCGGGCCGGAATTGCTCTGTGTCAACTCCGAGTCGCTCGATTTGTACCGCTTACGGACAGTGATGCAAGACGAAAGCTGCACAAGTGTGATTAGAGGCTGCTTGTTTTCCATCCGTTTTCGGTGATCCCGTGACAGTGGGCCGCCATCATTTCATACATCCCTCGACATTCTTTCGTAAGAGTGACCCTAAAGGGAAACTCCCGTCGTTGAGCATCTTAGCAGTGAATAGTTGTCGCAAACAGGCCTTTCAGCTCACTATCCGGATTCGGGAATTGCCGGGGCCATTCTAGCTGATCCAGTTTTGAGCACTCAACGGGTCGCTGACGAATGACGGGCAATCTGGAGATTGAGCGGAGCAAAGCCGACACACCTTCAACGGGGACGGTACGCTTGCGGCAGGATTATGATAGTGCAGTACATCCTAGGGCTGAGCGGCCGTATAGCGTCGGAGAAATCGACGCGGAATGCTTTGGAAGACGCGCCAAATCCCAGAATGAAACGGAAACGCCCCGCTTTCCGACCGCAGACCCAACTTTGGTCTTCCGAACCCGGCTATGAGCGGTACAATCGCCGCGAATGAGTCCCAAAAAGGGAGAATCGAGGTTAAACCATGCTCGGACTTAGGTTGGTACGGCTGATCGAGAAACACTCCGAGGACCTGGGTGAAAGCCTCACGACCAAGCTGCTCACGTCAGATCGTACGCTGGGATATCGAACGATTTCCGAGGATGAACTTCGGGCGGCAACCGTCTCAGTTTACTCGCACTTGGAAGCCTGGCTGCTCACCAAAACGGAGAGTGATCTGGAACGCATCTTCGGAGAAATGGGCGCCAGACGGGCGAAACAGGACATTCCCTCCAGCCAGTTGGCCTGGGCGCTGATGATGTCCAAAAAGCAGCTCTGGGCATATATTTACAAGGAGAGCGGTGCCGACAAAGCGTTTGAACTCTACAGCGAACTGGAATTTCTGGAGATGCTCGACGGCTTCTACGACCGCGCCATCTTCTTCGCTCTGATTGGCTACGAAGAGTATGTGCATTCAAGAGCTTTCTCGCACGTCGGCAAAGGTTTGGCGCTGGCCAGAGGCATGTAAAAAGGGGAAGCACGTGTTGGTGGGGCGTGAAGCCTTCGAATACGTGCCCAGGTGAGGGTGTGGAGGCGCACCGCTGCGGCAAGATAGTCTGTTGAAAGGAGCGCCTTGGATGCATAAGTGGCGCACTCTCTTTTCAGGCTGCTTTGATCGAAAAGATCGGAAAATTCACCTTAGCAAAGGAGAAACTTCTCATGGCAGTGCAGGATTACGTCAATGAACTATCTGTTCAGCACGCCCTTGATACCATCCGCAAGGGTGGAGCTCGTTCGAAGTATGACAATTTCATCGGCGGCAAGTGGGTAGCACCGGTGAAGGGCAAGTATTTTATCGATCATAGCCCAATCAACGGCGAGACCATTGCTGAAATCGCAAGGTCCACTCCGGAAGATGTAGAAGCAGCGCTCGATGCCGCTCATGCTACAAAGTACGAGTGGGGACATTCTTCGCCCACGGCACGGGCTGCCGTTCTGCTGAAGATTGCGGACAAGATTGAGGAGAATCTTGAGATTCTCGCGCTCGCCGAGACCATTGACAATGGGAAACCGATCCGGGAGACACGCAATGCCGATGTCCCGCTATCGGTTGACCACTTTCGTTATTTTGCCGCCTGTGTGCGCGCCGAAGAGGGCGCACTCGGTGAACTCGACAATGATACCGTCGCATATCACTTCAAGGAACCGCTGGGCGTTGTCGGGCAGATCATTCCATGGAACTTCCCGCTGCTGATGGCCGCTTGGAAGCTCGCCCCCGCCATTGGGGCGGGAAACTGCACGGTAATGAAGCCGGCCTCCAACACACCCCTCAGCCTCTTGTTGTTGATGGACCTAATCCGCGATGTGATTCCGCCGGGCGTCATCAACGTGGTTACTGGCCCGGGAGGAGAGATTGGCAAGGCACTGGCTGCCAATCCTCGCATCTCGAAGATCGCATTCACCGGCGAGACCACGACGGGACGCCTGATCATGCAATACGCCTCGGAGCCGATCATCCCTCAGACACTGGAACTCGGCGGCAAGAGCCCCAACATCTTCTTCGCCGACGTGATGGACCAAGAGGATGACTTCTTCGACAAGGCACTCGAAGGCTTCGCGCTCTTTGCCTTTAACAAGGGTGAAGTTTGCACGTGTCCTTCGCGCGCGTTGATCCAAGAATCAATCTTCGACAAGTTCCTCGAGAAAGCAGTGGCCAGAGTCGCGAAGATCAAAGTCGGCAACCCGCTGGATCCTGCGACCATGATGGGTGCACAGGCCTCGAAGGACCAACTGGAGAAGATTTTGGGCTACATCAAGATCGGCAAGGAAGAAGGCGCCCAGTGTATGACAGGTGGCGAGCAGGCGCATCTTGGCGGTGATCTTGAGCAGGGCTACTATGTTGAGCCGACGGTCTTCACAGGACACAACAAGATGCGCATCTTCCAGG
This sequence comes from uncultured Acidobacteriaceae bacterium, assembly GCA_964591805.1. Lineage (GTDB taxonomy): Bacteria > Acidobacteriota > Terriglobia > Terriglobales > Acidobacteriaceae > TOLSYN. Next base: position 26,268 of record CAZQDD010000016.1, read on the forward strand.
AAGAGATCTTCGGGCCGGTACTCTCGGTCGCAAAGTTCAAAGACCTCGAAGATGCCATTAAGATCGGCAACGACTCGATCTATGGTCTGGGCGCAGGCGTGTGGTCTCGGAACGGCACCGACGCATATCGCGTTGGACGTGAGATCCAAGCGGGACGTGTTTGGACCAACTGCTATCATGTCTATCCGGCTGGCGCTGCATTTGGCGGCTACAAGCAATCCGGGTATGGTCGTGAGACACACAAGATGATTCTGGATCACTATCAACAGACCAAGAACCTGTTGGTGAGCTACAGCCCGAAGGCTATGGGCTTTTTCTAGACGCATAGAGCATCGGCATTGCGGGGCAGAATTCAGCTTCTGTTCCGCAATGCCAGCTTCAGCCTCCGGTCACAAAATGTTGCAAGAGCTTCAAAAGCAAATGATTGGACGCAACCCAAGGCTATTCTGACCGGAAAAATGAACCGGCCTCTGCGGTTCAGGAGGGTCGCTTTGCCAGCCAGCATTTCTGCCTCAATCGCCGCTGCAACTTTGATTCGCCAGCTACAACATCGCCATGGGACTCTGCTGTTTCATCTATCGTGCGGTTGCTGCGACGGGACCGCGCCCATTTGTTTAAAACAAGACGATTTCCGCCTTGGTTCTCGCGATGTATTGCTCGGACAGGTTGCGGGCGTGCCGTTCTATAGCGGTGATAGCCAGGCAAAGTTATTGAGCGATGCGGAGTTGCTTATCGATGTTGTTGAGGGCGAAAGTGACAGCTTTTCCATCGAGGCAGGAGATGGAGTACGATTCATTCTCCGCACTCTTACTACTAAAAAGTCGATTTGAATCGACTCCCGCTCCGCGGTCCGGACGGTGTCGGCGAAGAAACTGTATCGATTCCAGTTCGCCGCCCGACTCCACGGCATACTCCGATCAGGTCCCGCGGTCTGATCAGGCGCGCCCTGATGCACGCCGCTGCGTTCGAAATTTGTGCCCGGAACTCTAGAATTGCCGTGATCACAGTTGCCCGGATGCGCGCTGCCGCTCCGCGGCGCATGGAGACGTCCACCTTGTCTTCTCGGAAATGAAATTCATCTTTGCACCATTTCTAACTCGCTGATTCCGTAGGCGAAGCAGACCCCATCGGCGGAAATAAGACAATTGGCCGTGGCCTCATTATTTTCTTGACAATCCGCTGAACAACTGGCACTTTCCCTAATAGCGGTAGAGCCCTAATAAAAAGCCGCCCTGCTTGGCACATTTGTTTCGACCAAGGAGGGCGGCGCTTTGTTTGCGCGTAGAATCTTATCTCTTTGTGCCCGTGTGCCCTTGCGACATGCTTGGGTCTTGCGCCATTTGGAGAGGAAGGAGTAATCCATGGTGCTGAATACCTCAGAAGCCGCGTCTGGAGTTGCACCCTCACGTGGCACTGCTACCCGGACTTACGACCTCATCGTGTTTGATCTGGATGGAGTGGTGATCGACTCGGTGGCAGACATTGTCGCGGCTGCAAATCATTGCCTGCGGGAGATGGGAAGCCCGGAGCGGGACCCGGCATTTGTTCGTGAATGTATTGGCGGAGGCGCCCGGAACCTGTTGCTACGGTGCCTCGACGAAGAGAAGAAAGAACGCATTGACGCAGCGGTGAAGATTTTTAAGAGTTATTACCTGGAGAATTGCACTAAGCACACTGTTCTGTTTCCCGGAGTTCTCGACGTCCTGAAGTATTACGCTGGTAAGAAAAAGCTGGCACTCGCCACTTTTAAACTCCGTTCAGCAACGATCCAGATACTCACCGAACTCGAGGCCATCCGCTACTTTGACGTGATCGTGACGGCCGACGACGTGCAACGGCCCAAGCCTGATCCGGAATGCGTGAACTACATCCTGAAAGCTCTCGATTGCAGCCGCGATGCCGCCATCATGATCGGCGACACACCGACTGACATCCTGACCGGGAAGAATGCCGGCATCGCAACCTGCGCTGTCTTGTACGGGATTGGAACGCTCGAAGAACTGAAGCCCTGCGAGCCCGATTTCATGGTCGAAAATATATTGGAACTGAAAGAGATTGTAGCCGTTTAGTTTGCCATTCGGACGGATGTCTGGATGGAAGGGAGTGAAAGCAATGGTAGATCTATCGCAGTTTGACAAGCATGCATTGGGGAAGGTGTTCGATCACTCGGTTCTCCCCAAGAACACGCAAGAGAAGGATATCCGGGAAGGCTGCCGCGAAGCGATCAAGTACAACTGCGCTGCCTTCTATAGCGCGAGTCACTTTTGGACGCCGATCGTCAAGGAAGAACTTGCCGGCACCGACATTCTGATCGGCACCGGGATCGACTTTCCCTGGGGCGTCTCGCCTTCGATTCTCAAGGCATTTGAAACCGAGCGCGCCGTGAAAGCCGGGTGCACTGCGGTGGACTCAATGATCAACGTGGGCCCGCTGAAGGATAAGCGTTTCCAGGTTGTCGAGCAGGAATTGAAGGAATTCAAGGCCGCTGCTGGTCCCGCCCTCACCAAGGTCATTCTGGAAGTCTGCTTCCTCAGCGATGAGGACATCAAGAATGCCTGCGGATTGATTGCCGCCGCGGGGATCGGTTATGCCAAGACCTCGAGCGGACAGTTTGAAGGCCCGACGATGGAACAGTTCCTTCTCATGCGCAAGAGTCTGGAAGGAACTCCCGTGAAACTGAAAGTGGCTGGGGTGAAGTTCCCGCGTCCGCAAAACGCCTATGCCTTCCTGATGGCAGGCGCTGATCTGATCGGCACCCGCGCGGCGCCGGCCATTATCGCAGCGCTCGACCAGATGAGGGAAATTGGACTGGTACCGGCACTGAAAACGCCAGCCAAGCCAGAGCCTGTACACGCTTAGCCAGAGGCCGCGTGGCCTTGCGTCACGCGGCATCAAGGAGTTCTTATGGTGGATCTTTCGCAATTTGACAAGTGGTCTCTGGGAAAGTTGTTCGATTACGCTATCCTTCCCAAAAATACGCAGGAAAAAAATATCCGGGAGGGCTGCCGCGAGGCTGTCAAGTACAACTGCGCTGCCTTCTACAGTGCGAGTTATTTATGGACGCCAATCGTCAAGGAAGAACTTGCCGGCACCGACGTTCTGGTCGCTACGGGGATCGGTTTTGCCTTTGGTGTCGTCCCTTCGGCTGTCAAAGCGTTTGAAACCGAACAAGCTGTGAAAGCCGGTTGTACCTCGGTGGACATGGTCATGAACGTGGGCGCGTTGAAAGACAAGCGTTTCGAGTTGGTCGAGCAGGAATTGAAGGAGTTCAAGACTGCTGCGGGTCCGGCACTGACCAAGGCCATTCTGGATACCTGTTTCCTCACCGATGAAGACATCAAGAATGCCTGCGGTTTGCTGGTAGCTACCGGTATGGACTACATGAAGACCTCGACCGGACAGTTTGAAGGTCCCACGATGGAGCAGTTCCTCTTGGCCCGCAATTGCCTCAAGGGGACCGGCGTGAAGCTGAAGGTGGCTGGGGTGAAGTTCCCGCGCCCGCAGAACGCATACGCCTTCTTGATGGCGGGTGCCGACTTGATTGGGACTCGCGCCGCGCCAGCCATCATCGACGCGCTCGATCAGATGAGGGAAATTGGACTGGTACCGGCCTTGAAGCCGGCATCTGCCCGTCAGGAACATGTACACGCGTAGCGACACAGGCTCCAGGGCTTGAGCCGTGCAGCGCTGCGGAGGGAAGAAGGAATCATGAAAATAGGAGATGTGGATCTAAGCAAGGCGTCATTGGCCCAGATGATGGATTTTTCGGCGCTCAACCCCCAGGTAAGCGAGGACGATATCCGCGAATGCTGTAAGATTTCGCTCCTTTATAACTTCAAAGGATTTCATTCGAATCCAGTATGGATGCCCCTTGTTGCCCACGAACTGGACGGCAGCGGCATCGAGACCGGATGCCTGGTGAGCTTCCCATTCGGCACCAATCCTACCGAGACGAAGGTAATGGAAGCCAAGGCTGGGGCCAAACTGCTTCATGGCAAGCCCTGGGTCATCGACATGGTGACGAGCGTTGGCAAGCTCAAAAGCAAAGACTACAAGTACTACAAGACGGACATCGCCGAAGTCGCCAAGGTGGCCCATGACGGTGGTGCCGAATGTAAGGCAATTCTTGAGGTTGGTCTGCTGACAGACGAGGAACTCAAGATTGCCTGTGAACTGGCTTCCGAAGCCGGCGCAGATTGGGTCAAAAGTTCCACAGGACGCGAAAAGGGGCCAACTCTATTGCAGGTAAAGCTGATGCGCAAGTATGCGCCTCCGCATGTGAAGCTGAAGGTGGCGGGTACGGGCAGTTTCTGGACCCCGATGGTTGCCCTGGGCTGTCTCCTGGCCGGTACAACCAGGATCGGAACCAGAAGCGCACCTTGGATTGTGGATGAACTATCCATGCTGGGAGAAGAGCTGGCGGCTGGTAAGCCGGCGTGTGAAGCTGTAGCGAAGTAAGAAGCACCGCGTTAGCACCGAAAACTGACAACGAGAGGGCATTATATGGGTAAGTATCTAGTCGGTATCGATGAAGGCACAACAGGATGCAAAACTTGCGTCTTCGACATTGAAGGCAATTTAATTGGCAGCGACTATCGGGAGTATCCGTGCTACTACCCCAAAGCAACCTGGGTTGAACAACTTGCGGAAGACATTACCCCCGCGCTCTTCGACTCCTGCAAAGCCGCCATTGCCAATTCGAAAATTGACCCTAACGAAATTATTGCCGTTGGACTCTCCAGCCAGGGAAGCGTGACCGGGCCGGTGGACAAGAACGGCAAGTTGCTGCGGTCGTTCATCGGCTGGCAGGATCTCCGCGGCGCGGAAATGAAGGATGAGATAGAAAGCAAGATCAGCCGCGAGGATTTCTACAAGATCACCGGCGATCCCATGCCATGGGGAATCTTCTCCTTCAGCAAAACTCTCTGGGTCCGGAAAAATCAACCCGAGATCTGGGACAAAACTGCAATGTTAACTACGAACCAGGACTACTTCCTGCGGGAGTTTGGCGCCGAAGGGTATTGGACTGACCTCTCTTCCTCAAGCCGCGCTTCTCTGACGGATGTCGATAACCACGTCTGGAGCAAGAAGATCATGGATCTGTTCGACCTTGACGTGAATAAGCATCCTAAGATCGCCGACGGCGGGCAGCCGGTCGGAAAGGTTCCCAAGCATGTTTCCGAAAAGACGGGCCTGCCGGTGGGAACCCTGTTGTGCGTCGGCGCTCATGATCAGAACTGCTCCACCTTTGGTTGTGGTGCGGTGGAGGACGGCGACTGCGCCATGGTGCTCGGTACCTTTGGGTCCTGCTTCGTGGTCTCCGGCAAGCCGCTGCGCGACCCCAACAAGGTGTTAGTGGTAAAAGGCAACGTGGGCCCGAAGAACTGGACGATTGAAGGCTTCGCGATTGCCGCCGCCAGCAGTTTCCGTTGGTATCGCGACACTTTCTGCGAGTTGGAAAAGGCAGCCGGCAAAGTGATCGGCAAGGATCCCTACCAACTGATCGATCAGGAGATTATGCGGTCTCCGGCGGGTGCCAATGGTATTACCTTCCTCTCCTACCTGCAGGGAGCGGCGGGTCCACGGGCCAACAACAATGCCAAGGGTGTATTCGTTGGCATGAATCTAGGCACCAGCCAGGCTGACATGGCGCGCTCCGTCATGGAAGGCATCTGCTTCGAGATGCGGGACATCCTGGAAGCCCAGAAAAAGGCAGGAACCAAAATCAAAGCGATCCGCCTCACCGGCGGCGGCTCCAAGTCTCCCCTCTGGGTGCAGATGCAAGCTGACATCTATCAGCAGCCCATCCATGTACTGCAAACGTCTGAGACCGGTACCCTGGGAGCAGCGTTGTATGCCGGCGTGGGAGCGGGAGTTTACAAGAGCTACAAGGAAGCGGTTGACATCGCGGTGCACGTGACCAAGGAATACACGCCGAATCCCAAGCTGGCCGACGTGTACAACGATGGATACGAGCGCTTCGTGAAAACCTATACGGCTTTGACCGACGGTGGAATTTTCTAAAGTCGAGGGAGGTCCAGAATGATTGTTATTAACGGCGCTGAGTATAGTTCGGCGACATTGGCTGGAATGATTGATTATGCCATCCTCGACCCTGACACAACCGAGAGTGTCATCCGGGAGGCCTGCAAAACAGGAATCCAGTACAAGTTCAAGGGAGTTCATCCCAATCCTTACTGGGTTCCCCTGGTTGCCGACTTACTGGAAGGCACTGGCATTGAAACTGGCGCAGTACTTAGTTTTCCCTTCGGAGCCAATCCCACCTCGTTCAAGGTTCATGAGGCGAAGGAGATGGTAAAGGTTCTGAAAGGGCGCCCGGCGTGCATCGATGTAGTTACCAACATCGGAAGACTGAAAAGCAAGGACTATGCCTTCTATACCGATGATATTGCCGCGGTGGTTGCAGTCGGGCACGATGCTGGGCTGGAAGTTAAGTCCATCCTCGAGGTTGCCCTTCTGACCGACGACGAGGTCAAGGCTGCCTGTGAGTGTGCAGTAAAGGCCGGTGTCGACTTCGTCAAGTGCTCTACCGGGCGCGGGGGCAATCCTGCAATCAAGCACGTACGGATCATGCGCCAGACAGTCCCGTCGAATGTAGGAGTGAAATTCTCAGGATACGGCTCTTACAACCCAGCACAGTTGACCATTATGGCGATCGCTGCTGGGGCTACGCGCCTTGGTACCAGAAGAGGACCTCAAATCATAAGCGAAATAGAAAAATATTTCAGTGACATGTCCGTGAACGAGGCTGAATTACCTGCGTTGGCTCATCGTTCCTGAGCCGGCAGGAAAGTAAGTGCATGACGAGGTTTGGGTGCCCGTCCACAATGGGCGCGCACCCAAACTGGAATTGACAATTGCCGGGAAATGAAAATTGTCGCAGAGCAGGGGAAATGGACTAACTCACAAAGTCCGGAGGTGAAGTGTACGCAATTGCCATGGACCGTTATTTTGTGAATTTTTTGGAACGTTGAAACTTCCTCTGTTCGGCGATGGCGTGGTTGCCAACGTTCTCTTAAACAAGTTAAAGGGGCAGAATAGCGGTTGAATCGTGATCGCCTGGGGATGGGGTTTTCGAAGAGACCGCCGGAGTTTTCATCAGACTCGTGGTTGGCGGCCTTACCCACCTGGACACCCGCGGCGTTTGCCCTACCACCGGCGGGCGCAACTCCCTGGAGCCACGCTCCCGGATCGGCTGCCGTGCTTCTGGCCCACTCGTCAGCGGTGTCCGGGGCAGGCTTGTCCATCTGCCGCATTGGGCTGAAACACCTGCCCTGGGAGTAAGAGTTGGCATTCTTGCCAACGTTTCTGCGATCCGAAACATTTTGTCGAACAGCGTGACGGAAATCTGTTGACCGCCATGCGGGTTGTGCTGTCTTTCCACTGGTTTACGCAGGCGTTCCGCCGGCTGGTTTGCAATCTGTCCAGGGTTTGTAAATCTGGGGCGTTGTGTTTGTGCGACAGGTCAATCGCTCGGGGGTCCGGCTGGATGTTGTATGAGTCCAAATCGTGACCTTACATAAATGGGATTTGACTCGAAGCTGGTAGTTCAAGGGATGCAGGGGATTTGAGATTCGGGAAGGTCTGTACAAATTGCGAGCATATATGTTTTGAGATAAGACGGAGAGGAAACTTATATGAAAAAATCCATTGTTTTGCCGGGAAAGTACATCCAAGGGAAGGGTGTGATCTCCGAACTAGGCAGTTATGTGAAGATGCTAGGAAAGAAACCTGCCGTTGTCTGGGGCAAGCGTACGAGACAGGCGGTTCATGACGCATTGGCTGCGTCCCTCAAAGAGGCGCAGCTTGATTTGTTTGAAGTACTTTTTAACGGTGAGTGCACAAAAGAAGAGGCTCACAGGGTACTGGCGGTCGCAAAAGAAGCTGGCTGTGACGCCATTGTCGGAGTAGGCGGAGGAAAGCTTATCGACACCGCAAAGGCAGCCGCCGCAACGGGAAACCTGCCGATGATTATCGTCCCGACAATTGCATCCAACGACGCCCCGACCAGCGCATGTACGGTTTGGTATAACAACGAAGGGGAGTGTACTGGTTTTGATTTCTGGAATTACAATCCAAACATAGTTCTGGTTGACACAGGCATTATTGCTGATGCTCCCGTACGTTACCTAATTGCAGGAATTGGTGATGCTCTGGCTACGTGGCCGGAAGCAAACGCCGCGTCTAAGTCCCACGCGGTTTCTTGCGCCGGAGGAGTTCAGACCATGACTGCCCTGAATATGGCAAAGCTCTGCTTCGATATGATCATGGAATTTGGATTAGAAGCAAAGAGCGATGTCGAGAACCATGTGGTTACCCCTGCTCTGGAAAAAGTGATCGAAGCAACTACTCTGCTGTCCGGAGTGGGCTGGGAGAGCGGAGGACTTGCCTGTGCGCATGCGATCGCCAATTTCCTGCCGGTGTTCCATGAGACGCATGGGTTCATGCACGGTGAGAAGGTGGCATTCGGGTTGATCAGCCAGATTTGTCTGGAAGAAGATTTGTCCTCGGATGAGATGTACAAAATTGTGGATTTCATGATTCAGGTGGGATTACCCGTAACGTTTGAAGATCTAAAGATGCAGGATGTCAGCAGAGAAAGGATTATGGACTTCGCGAAGATTGCCGCAGCCGAAGGTTCGTTCATCCATAACCACAATTTCAAGGTAACGGCGGATAGTGTTTTTGATGCAATGATTGCCGCCGATTCGCTGGGGAAGCGAAGGAAGGCATTACATTCGAACTGAGTCTCAAATGAGGCGTCAGTTTTTAGGACGGAGGCGCACGGTGACGGTGATGATCCCATGAGTTCCCCTGGTTCTAGAGCGCCGCGTTGAACTACCGCGATAGGTACCTTCTGTGCTTGACATAAGGCCACATACAGGGTACTTTCGTTGCAGCGGTAGAGCCCTCATACAGAACCGCCCCCTCATTTGCCTCACTGCGAATGAGGGGGCGGTTTTTTGTGCGCGTAAGACTTGAGTCTTTACGGTAAGCGGGCCATACGACACTTAACGATAAAGGAGTTTTAACCATGCCTGATCCTTCGATAGTCGCACCTGAAGTCGCGTCTTCCAGCAGTGTGCCCAGCATTGGCCCAAGTAAAGAATGCGCACGATTTGACCTTGGAAGTAGCGTAGCAATCGACGAGCCGGGAGGAAACGCCCGGCGAGCGGGGACCCAACGCGCCATCCACTGCACTCTTTCCAGCCTCGTGGGGGCAGTCGCCGCCAACGGACGAATCAATGTGATTCAGGGTGACGAAGAGTACTTCCACCGGGCTGAACATTTCCCGATCTCATTCGATACCCTGCAGTTGCTGCTCCAGCAAACGCGCCATGTCGGGGTTACCCCCGAATTCCGCAAGGTGATTGATTGCTTCCATGCCGGCAAGGACGAGATTCCCGCTGGCTTTCGTGTAGAACTTCGAATGGAGAGCGAGGGCGCGCTCCGGTTGGACCTGGTTCGCGACATTTCCTACGGCGGCAATGGCGTCAAGCGTCCCACCCATGTGCTGTTCTCCGCTGATTCGGCGAACCCCTACGAGGTGGAACCGATCAAGGCGATGATCGCCAATTTAACCTGCAATCCCGGTATCATCTACGATCTGTTCATCAACAATCCGAAGGCTAATCTCGGACATCGTTTCAACACTCGCGATGAGGTGATGAAGGAGTTGGGCACCATCCTGGGACCGGGTTGCGATATTAGCGTGGAGTTGAATAATCCCTTCGCAAAGTCTGAGCAGGAACTACTCGACGAGGCGTATCACTTCCAGGAATTGCTTTCCGAGTACAGGGTCGTGATCAAGGTTCCGCACACGGGGCCAGTCAACGCGGAGAACATGGGGCAACTCCTCACCGGCAACAAGAAGTTCAGCAAGCGTTATGACCAGGTGGAGACCGCGGATGCCTTCCGTGGGCACAACCTGGCTCTGCTGCTCCGCGAGCATGGCTTTCGCGTAAACTTCACGCTGATGTTCGAGCCTTACCAGACTATGCTTGCACTACAAGCCAAGCCGTATTTCATCAATAGCTTCGTCCGCCATCGCGCCATGCAATCCAAGCTCATGCAGCGTGGGCTGGACCTGTATGCCGTCAGTGGAGAACCAAAGTTTCTCGAAGAAATCCGCACTGTGCTTGTGGAGAAGGATTACCTGCCTCCCGAGGGAAGCACTCTCGACTTGCTGGAAGTCAAACGCATCGCTGAGCACATTTTGCGTTACCGCAAATTCCGGTCGCCGGAAGGATCGGATGGATTGGATTCAGTGCGCCACAATCTCCGCCTGCTGCGGAACGTCAACCTGCCGGATACTCGCCTGATCATCTGCAGCATGGAAGGTGAGAGCAATTTCCCGGACATCGATGAATTGTTGGCCGACAGGGAATACGAGGACGTGATGGATCGGGTTGTAGTAACCGCCGAACCAAATTACCTGGCGCAGTTCACAACCTGCAACCAGGTGATCTCTTACCAGAGACGCTTTCTCAATGCTGCGAAAGGGCAGGCATAGGAACGCGTCCGTAACGAAGCGGGCCACATCGTGTGCGCCTGCTCTGGCTCCGCCGCAGGTTAGTTTGCACGCTTTGCCATGCTCGTGCGCAAGGCAAAGCGTGCTGGCGGAGGCTGGGTCGCAAATGCGCATGTTCCTGGAACAGCGCGCTTGAGATGGATGGCGGCGCCACGTATTGCGCGGAACCAAAGACGGGTTGTGTTCCGGCGTTAGTGTTTATACCGTTCTTTTCTTTTCGCCTTTGGAAGAAAGGCAGAAAGGCAGTCTCTTGCATGGCAGCCAATATTCTTGAAGAACAGACAAGCCAGGCAGTTGCGATCGACCAGCTTTGCGTCGACACGATCCGGACGCTTTCCATCGATGCGATTCAAAAGGCGAACAGTGGGCATCCGGGAGCGCCGATGGGGCTGGCGCCGGTGGCTTATGTGTTGTGGGACCGTTTTCTGCGGCATAGTCCGACAAATCCGCGGTGGCCCAATCGCGACCGCTTTGTGCTCTCCGCCGGACACGCCTCGATGCTGCTTTACTCCATGCTGTACTTAACCGGCTATGACCTTCCGCTTTCCGAGATCGAACGCTTTCGCCAACTCGGCTCCCGGTGTCCAGGGCATCCCGAATACGGCGTCGCGCCCGGCGTTGAGACCACGACTGGGCCGCTTGGCCAAGGCGTGGCAAACTCGGTGGGCATGGCGATTTCCGAGCGCTGGCTGGCGGCCCATTTCAACCAGGGCGAAGACCAGATCGTCGATTACCGCGTGTATTCCATCTGCTCCGATGGCGACCTGATGGAGGGAATCTCGCACGAGGCAGCGGCGCTAGCTGGACATCTGAAACTCTCCAACCTGATCTGGCTTTATGATTCAAACCACATCAGCTTGGACGGTCCCACCTCGCTCTCATACAGCGACGATGTGGAGGCTCGCTTCCGGGGCTACCACTGGAATGTGCTGACGGTGGCGGACGCCAACGACCTTGGGGCGCTGGATGCGGCAATCCGCGGTGCACAAAAGGAACCCGGGCAGCCCACGCTGATCATCGTGCACAGCCACATCGGGTACGGCTCGCCCAACAAGCAGGACAAGAGCGCTGCGCATGGTGAACCCCTCGGTGCGGAAGAGGTGAAAGCCGCCAAGCGTTTCTACGGCTGGCCGGAGGAGGCGCAATTCCTTGTTCCCGAAGAAGCGAGCAAGCATCTGCGACAGGCCGTCGAGCGTGGCAAGCAGCAGGAAGCTGCGTGGCAGGCAAGGTACGATGTCTGGGCGAAGAAGAATCCAGCGCTGGCCAAGCAGTGGGAGGCGATTGTTTCCGGCGCACTGCCCGAAGGCTGGGATAAGGATGTGCCGGTCTTTCCGGCGGACGCCAAGGGCCTTGCCACCCGCGAAGCTGGCCACAAGGTGATGAACGCAATCGCTGGGAACCTTCCCTGGCTGGTAGGCGGTTCGGCCGACTTGGCTAGTTCGAACAAGACCAAGATTACGGGCTCGACTAACTTCAGCAACTCGGATTACGCAGGCCGGGTAATGAATTTTGGCGTGCGGGAGATGGGCATGGGTGGCATCCTCAACGGCATGGCCGCCAGCGGGTTGCGCGTCTTCGGCGGGACATTCATGGTCTTCAGCGACTATATGCGCGGGGCAATCCGTCTGGCTGCGCTGATGGAACTGCCGGTCAGCTACGTCTTTACTCACGACTCAATCGCGGTGGGCGAGGACGGCCCGACTCATGAACCGGTGGAACAGATCGCCTCGCTCCGCCTGATTCCAGGCCTGCGCGTGATCCGTCCGGCGGACGCCAACGAAACCGCAGTGGCCTGGAAGTTGGCTATCGAGGGCACGAAACATCCCACGGTGCTCGCGCTGACCCGGCAGGCGGTGCCAACCTTTGACCGCACCAAGGTTGCCAGCGCTGAGGGCGTTCGCCGGGGAGCCTATGTCCTCAGCGACACGAAGGGCGCGCCGGATGTAATCCTGATCGGCACCGGCAGTGAGTTGTCGCTGGCGGTCGATGCGCAGGTACAGCTCGCGGCCGAGGGCATCCAGGCGCGAGTTGTCAGCATGCCATGCCAGGAAATCTTCGAGGAGCAGAGCGCCGAGTACAAGCAAAGCGTGTTGCCTTCATCGGTTCGAGCGCGGGTCGCCGTCGAGGCGGGAATCCCGATAGGCTGGGAGCGCTACGTTGGGCTGGAAGGCCGCATCGTTGGCCAGAAAACCTTCGGCGCCTCGGGACCCGCAAAGACAGTGTTCGAGCATTTCCACTTCACTGTGGAGAACGTGGTGCAGCATGTCAGAGAGTCCATTGCCGCGGTGAAAGCCGTCGCGGACAAGAGTCTCTCCGCAAAACGTCCGGCGAGAAAGAAGTGCGCTACCAAGCTGGACTCGGCGAAGAAGTAACCTAAGCGAAAATTGCCAACGCAACGGATCGCGATGGCAAGTGGATAGATTTCCGGAAGAAAAAACAGCTTCCCGGTTGAGCAGGCCGGATCTTCGCCGGCCTGTTCAGGAAACTGCTGCGAGCCTACCCGTTATGCGGGCGGGCTCGTTTCTTTGCGGGAAGAATGGCGCCAGCCCCAAGAGCGCGGCGAACTCAGGGCTTCCCGTGGCTGCCAAGGCGCAACCGAAGACGCGAGGGCGGGAATCATGGTTGTTGTACCCCGTCGAGCCTGTAGCAACACTCGGCACCATGGGTGAGATTGGTGTTTTTGCAGGAGTCCTGGTCTTGCAAACGACGAACGGGGTTGAGCGCTTGCCGCCCAAGGCCGCCCCGCGAAAGACCTTATAGGAGGCAATCCCGCGGGCCGGCGGACAAATCGACCGTCAACTGGGTGTTCACCGGGGTGGGGATGAGTCCGATGACCCTGACGGGAGGGACTCCGCCGATTTCACCGTGATGGTCGCGGCGTCACCGTTCCAGTAGTAATCGGTGTCCCAGCCGCCGTCAAAGACGCCGATCATGGCCGTATAAGTTTCGGCGGCCTGCGAACTGGGCACGCTCCACCTGTAGGCGTACGAGCGGGACTGGCCGGCGCTGAAGTTCTGCCCGCTCCAGACGTTGGTGACCACAGCGTTGCCTCCGCTGTCGAATACCTGTAGTTCGACGTTGCCGTTGGTGAGGCTCGATGTCCCAGTCTCCTTCACCGTGAACGCAATGTTCGTGGATGAACCCTGCGCCGGGTCGGATGGAGTAGCCGTGGCCGACGCGGTGAAGACAAGCGACGAATTGACGACGATGCTCGCGGCCGAGCTGTTCCAACTCCACGTTTGCCCAGTGGCGCTCGAGACACCTACGGCGATGGAAAAGGTTCCGGAGGTAGCTGGAGTGAATGACAGGGCGTATTGGCGGGACTGTCCAGCGGTAAAGCTCTGGCCGGTGAAGCTGCGCGAAGCGACCGTGTTTCCTCCCGGATCGAGGGCCAGAAGCTGCACGCTTCCGTTAGTCAGCGTATTGGCCTTGCACTCGACCGTTGCGGTGGCCGTAGTGGCGACCCCTTGCGTGTCTGGATTGGGGGTAGCCTTGGCCGTCGTGGTGAAGGTGGGCGGGAGGATGGGCGTGGCGGCGAGCGGGGCCGAGTTGGGACTGGTACCCGCCTGGTTTGCGGCCGAGACCACGTAGTAGAAGGTAGTCCCGTTGGTCAGTCTGCGGTTCGTGTAAGTGGTGGGGGACGGAACCTCGACCTTGCCCAGGGTGGTGTAAGGCCCAACGCTGGTCCGGGCACGCTTGACCGTGTAGACGGTGGCGCCGCCGCCCGCATTCCAGGTGAGCGTGACCGTCCCGCTGCCTACGGTGGCCGCGAGTCCGGTGGGCGCCGGGGGCTTGGAGAGCGTAGATCCCGCCGGAACCACAAATAGGGTGATGCTCTGCGAGGGAACGGTGGTGGCGATAGTGTTGGCGGCGACCGGCAGGTTGGCCAGATGAGTAATGGAGGTCTGCGAGGCGGAGTTGATCTGCCATGCTTCCGCCTGGCCCGCGGTGGCAAAGTTGGCGAGGCTGACGGTGACCGGGGTGCTTCCCTGCTGCTTGTTGATGACCATGACGGTCAGCGCGCCATCGGACTGGCGCACGGCGGCAAAGGCCGAAAGGTTGTCGGGATTGGGCACGGTGGCCGCCACGCTGAGGTCGCCGAAGGTGGAGCGGTTGCCGTCGTAGTTGCGATAGATCTGGCTGGCGAGCGAGGTGACGTAATAGCTTCCCGTATTCGAGTTCTTGGCGACGGTCCAGCGGGTCGCCAGGTCAAGCCCCTCACGGCCGTAGATACCAAGAACATCGGCCTGGGTGGTGGCGCCGTTTAGATTTGGTTCGTCGCCCCAGTTGTACTCGGTGCAGCCGATCTCGAGACCGGGATAGTACTGGTCCACCATAGCCTTCACCGTGGGGATCCAGTCGAGCACCCGGCCGTTGATGCCGATGTCGCCATACCAGGAGGGATCCTGGAAGGTCGGATCCCAGAGGATCCGCGTCTCCTGATTGCGGATGAGCTGCCCGCTGAGAGAATCGTCGCCATCGTCCGGGATGGCATTGTAGAAGTGAGCGGTCAGGATGTCGATGAGCTTGGTCCCGGTATGCTGCTGGTAGGCATAGAGCTTCTGCAGCAGCCACGGGTAGTAATAGGTGTGATCGTGGGTGTTGTAATCCGAGTTCGCTGGGCCGAGTCCGTTGGCCTGATCGAAGCCACTGTAATACATCGCCCACCAACTCCACTCCTCGAAGGCGGCGATTTTGGCAGTGGGATCGGCGGCGCGAATCGCCTTGGCATAGGTGACGATCTTGGCGAAGAGCTCGTCGTAGGTGGCTGGGCCGGGGTGCACGTCGCGATGGGTGGAATACCACAGCGACGGTTCGTTATCAAGGATGTAGTACTTGATGCCGGTGGCGCCGGTGGCAGAACCGAGTTCCTTTACGAAATGTTCGACCCATGCCTGCTGAATAGCCGCGCTGTTGCCTACGCCTGTATCGTGCGGATCATTGCCCGTGATGTCGTTGCCGGTGGAGGCGCTGACACCGTTGCCGGCGTCGGGATTCCAGGGATCGGTGGACTGCTGTGCCCCGTACTTTTTCACCGAGAAGCCCTCGAGGGTGCTTCGATCCGGGCCAAGGTTGGCCAGGTAGTCGATCATCGGGATGGTGAACATCGGCTCGGCTCCGTTGCCAGCCGAGCGCGTGGTGGATACATAGGCATCGGCCGAGCCGCCCGGGGTGCCGCTGCCGTCTGAGTAGGTCTCGAAGTACCAGTCGGCGCCCGCCGAGTGGCCGTCGATTTGCCAGTTATAGCGTGAGGTGGCGTCTCCTCCCCAGCGGTTGAGCGGCGCGTTCAGGGCAGCAATGTCCTGTTCGTTGCCATAGGCAATGCCGTAGATGTTGGGGCTGATCGGATGACGGTTGCTGCTGGCGTCCACGTCCACCGATGTGGCAGGATTCTGCGCCACGGCCTGTGCTGCCGCAGGCTCCGCTCTTCGCTCGGGCTGTCCATCCCTCTGCCGCGGATAGGGTGCGGCGGATACGCGGTTGTGAGCGGGCGCCTGCGCCAGCATGACCGGCCCGGGCTGCGCGTCCGGCATTTCCTGCGCCCAGGAATGGAGCGTGAAGGGTAGGACAGCGCTGAGGATCACGAGCAGCGTAGAAGACAGCTTGGGCACGGGAGCGCTCCCTCTTGAAATTGAAAGGCACCAATTTCGGAAGTTCGATCTCAGCTGTTGGGTCGTGCCTGACTTTCACCCTTACAGAAGTCCATCTTGACATCAATCTTTCAAAGTTGAAAGTCCGGTGCCCCGGATTGTCACTGGAGCAGCGGTACTGCTCTCTGCCTCCTGCATGAAAGCATCGCCCAGCTCGATCGGGTACTGAGCGTGTACGATCAATTTCTTAAGTGAGGCCACCGCGAACTGCTTCGAGAGCGGGTATTTATTCAAAACCGCTCTCCGGTAGACCGGAACACGGGTTGTGCTATCGCGGTAATTACATGCACCGCGTCGCCATTTTTAACCACCGGCTCGCTGCCCTTGACGACGGCAATGCCGCATTCCGCTGGCGAAATTCCGTGCACGGCAACCAGAAGCACATGGGGAGCCGATGGATGTGTCTTCTACAACTTCTTAGCTGAAACCCTGACCGGAGGCCCAGGCCCCGGTTCTTGAGGCCTGGGAAAACACGAACCTACCCTTTTGCAAACATCTGCTTGATCCCGCGAAGGGCTTGGCGGGTGCGTTCTTCGTTCTCGATCAGGGAGAAGCGGACGTGGCCGTCGCCGTGGTCCCCGAAGCCGATGCCTGGGGAGACGGCTACCTTGGCTTCATTCAAGAGAGCCTTAGAAAACTCCAGCGATCCAAGCTTCCGGTATTTCTCCGGAATCCGCGCCCAGACAAACATCGTCGCCTTGGGCAAAGCAACCGGCCAGCCTAGTTTGGTAAGCCCGTCTACGAGCACGTCGCGGCGCTTGCGGTAGGTCTCGCATATCTGTTGGACGCAGTCTTGAGGGCCTTCAAGGGCATGGATGGCCGCAACTTGGATGGGAGTGAAGGTGCCGTAGTCGAAATAACTCTTCAATCGCGCCAGGGCATTGACCAGCTCCGGGTTGCCGACCATGAATCCGACCCGCCAGCCGGGCATATTGTAGCTCTTGGACAGGGTAAAGAACTCCACGGCCACGTCCTTGGCGCCGGGAACCTGGAGGATACTAGGCGGCTTGTAGCCGTCGAAGGCGAGGTCAGCGTAAGCCAGGTCGTGGATTATGTGGAAGCCGTATTCCCTGGACAGCTCGACGAGGCGCGCGAGAAACGGCAGGTCCACACATTCGGTCGTCGGATTCGAGGGGAAATTGACGATCAGCGCCTTGGGCCGCGGCGTCATGCGTGGGATCAGGTCCTCGAGTTGCGCCAGGAACTCCTCGTGGTCGTGGATGGGCACACTGACCACGTGCGCTCCGGCGATCACTGGGCCATAAATATGGATGGGGTAGCTGGGATTAGGCACCAGCACCGTGTCACGCGAGTCCAGAATGGCCAGGCAGAGGTGGGCAATGCCCTCTTTCGAGCCGATGGTGACGATGGCCTCGGTGTTGGCGTCAAGATCGACGTCGTAACGGTTCTTGTACCAGTTGCAGATGGCCTTGCGCAGGCGCGGCAGGCCTCGGGAAACCGAGTAGCGATGGGTGACGGGCTTGAGCACCGCCTCGATGAGCTTGTCCACGATGTGTTTTGGGGTGGCCCCGTCGGGGTTGCCCATGCCAAAGTCGATGATGTCCTCGCCACGGTGACGGGCGGCCATCTTCATCTCACCGGTGATGTTGAAGACATAGGGGGGCAGGCGCTGGATTCTGCTGAACTGTTCCATCAAAATAGTGTACGGCAAGCCGGCGGAATACGCTGTGCGAAGACGACGCTGAGGCAGGACAATTCGAATGAACGACCGGTTAGGCGGCCACTCTCTTTCAGTAAGAAAGATGCGCTCCACGACCTGTCATGAGGCCGGTGGTGATTATCGCCGTGAAAGACCAGCTATACGTGTAATATCTGCAACTTGCAGAGCATGGTTGCAGCTCAGAACTGCCCAGGAGCGACAAGGAACCCGTATTGTTGTACGGGTGTTGCACGAAGGCTTCGGGACCATACAAGCATGAGCGGAGCAAATAAGCCGGAGACAGTAGGACGACAATCCGGCGACCTGCCCGCGGCTGTGCTTCCGCCAACATTTCCTTGAGTATTTCCAGTCTCGTTTCTCCCCGGCCCTGGATTCGGGAAGCCCATAGGTTGCTGCTCGTCAGGCGGTGCTGGGCCCTCTATCGAGATCATCGTCCCATCCAGCCGTGACTACCCTAGTTTCACTCAGCAGCGCACCATTCCCGGGTGGGACTCTCCCGACCGCCGTTCCAGCTTCAGTGTGAAGATGGCTCGTTTCATGCCAGTGGGTCAGTTTTCGGATTGCCTGCCTGAACGAAGCCGCTGGCGCAATGGACGTTGCAGACAGCGGTTGTGTTGCTACGGACGTAGGATTCACTTGGGCCGTTTGATTAGTCGTGTAACACAACGCTGACCAGTGAACTATGAACATGCATTCCGCTGCCGTTGTAGTTGATGAAACCCAACTCCCGGAAGCGGTTCAGAAAGAAGCTTACCCTCGAGCGGGTGGTGCCGATCATCTCGGCGAGTGTCTCCTGGCTCATCTTCGCAATAATCGGTACAGGCTTGGAATCCTGACCAAAGTTGGCCATCAGCAGTAGCAGCCGTGCGAGGCGCTTTTCGCTGGAATTAAATAAATGATCGACCAGATCGGCTTCCATACGGATGTTGCGGGAGAGCAAATGCGCGAGAAATTGGTCGGAGAACCCAGATTCACTTTGGAGCAGGCCGAGCATGACCGTCTTTTCGATCCGAACGATGGTGCTGGATTGAAGCGCGCTCGCCGTGCAAATGCGAAGTGGCTGGCCCGCCAGGGCACCTTCGCCGAAAAAGCTTTTCTCCGGAAGGCATGCAATGACAGCTTCCTTGCCGCTCGTCGAGACAACGGTGAGTTTCACCTTGCCGCTCTGGATGTAGAAGACTGCATCGGCCAGATCGCCTTGCGAAAAAATGGAGTCCTCGGTCAGGCATTCGCGTGCCGATTTCCCCGCCAAAATCTTGGTTAGCAGAATCTGAAGATCGAATGCAGGCCCCTGGTCCGGCAATGCGTCAGTCTTCTCCGAAGCGATCTTTAACTTACGATTCGCGGCCGAAGGCAATGGAAAGGTTAGGCCATCCGGAAACCTGGATAGCGTACTCGTGATCGTGCCGCAATTAGTCGCCATCTTCGATACCTTTCAATTCTGCAGAGTGTGCGTATGCGTCAATCGTTACGATGTCTCTAAAACCAAGATACAAGATCAGAAAGAAGACGGAATCAGCGAACACTGGTATTGCTGTAGGCATTCTCACGTGAACTTTGTAGGGCTTTTCTTACGCTTGAACATTGATCGAAACAAATGTGCGTTATGGCACGAGGGTGGAAGTGCGACACTGCTCTTTACCGCATGGATTCGTGACGCGCGTTCGATAGCCGTTTACAGTGCTTTCGCCGGGGGGATGCCGAAGACAGGAACCCGTGCTCTCCCAGCTTTGAGAGCAACTCTTGCATGACCTCGTCAAAGAATTCGTCGAAGGTCTGTGATCAGTTTCTATTCTGGTCTCGTGCGGGCATTGCGCCGCCCATTATTTTCCTGATTGCCGGCACCAGTTCTTCGGGAGCGCTGTTCTTGTTGACATAGGCGTCCGCTCCGGCCCGCAGACAGCGTGACGCATACTGATTTTCAGGCTGGACACTCACCATGATCACAGGAAGTTGCGGGTACAGGTGCTTTACATCCTGCAGTACGTCCAGCCCGCTGCGTCCAGGCATGTTGATGTCAAGCAGGAGGACGCCATATTGAGATTTGGCGAGTTGGGTCAGCACCTCATCCCCGTTGGCGGCTTCTGAAAACTGTGCACCTGAAAAAGCATCAGCCACAATCTCTCTCAGGCCACGGCGCACGTTCGCGTGATCATCTGCTATCAGGATATACATCGTTGTTTCCGCTTCCTGGGCCGCACATTCGGTCTGAATCCACGTTACCGAAGGGACGAAGGAATAGAAACCAGCGAAAACCGTGATTCATGTGAGGTTTTTGGAAGTATTTTTGTAGGGTTATTCCTACACCCACGGACGACCTAATCGATCAGTTTTTGCGTCATAGCGTAGCGGGTAAGTTCGGCGTTGCTTTTCATCTGCATCTTTTCCATGATGCGAGCTCGATAGCTGCTGATTGTTTTTACGCTGACATGCAGCCGCTCGCCGATTTCCGTTAGTGGGATGCCGGAGGCGATCATTCTCATGACTTCGTGTTCCCGGTCCGAAAGCAGTTCGTGCAAGGGCTTGTCGACGGACTCATTCAAGTTGGCGACCAGTTTCTCTGCCAGGCTTGCAGTGATGTAACGGCCGCCGCCCAGAATCTTCTTCGCCGCCAGCGCGAGTTCTTCTGAAGCGCTCTCTTTGTTGATATAGGCGGCTGCGCCAGCCCGCAAACAGCGTACCGCATACTGGTCCTCCGGCTGGCAACTCAGGATGATCACCGGCAACCGTGGGTACGCGTGCTTTACATCCCGCAGTACGTCCATCCCGCTACGTCCAGGCATGTTGATATCCAGTACCAGCATGGCAATTTGGGATTTGCCCAGATGGCTCAGCACATCATCGCCGTTTCCCACTTCGAAAAAGTCCGTGCCAGGAAGAGCATCGGCCAGTATCTCTCTCAGGCCACGGCGTACGACGGCATGGTCATCGGCTATCAGGACATGCATATTTGCTCCCTTTCGGCGCGCGGAGTATCCACAGGAACGCGAACAGCTACCGTTGTGCCATTGCCCGGCGAACTGGAGATTTGTACGTCGCCGCCGCAAAACTGCGCTCTTTCTTTCATGCCTAAAAGTCCCAAGGATCCAAGCGAGTTTGACAGGTCGGATTCACAGAAGCCTATTCCGTCGTCCTCGACAACAAGGAGGATGTTCTCTTCTTCCTGGCACAATGAAACGCGCACCGACTTCGCTTGCGCATGCCGGATCACGTTGGTCAGACACTCCTGGAAAATCCGGAAAGCCGCGGTTGCCCGGTCACCATCCAAGTGCAAATCAACCGGTGGAACAGACACCTCGCAGCGAACACCATTGCGAGCAGCAAATTCGCTAGCCTGCCATTCAATGGCTGCCGCCAGGCCAAGGTCATCCAATACTCCCGGACGCAACCCGCTGCAAATCGTGCGTACCGATTTGACGCCATCATTGATCAGCTGAATCGACTCCGTAAGGCGAGCGAGCACCTCGCCTTCCGACTCTGGCAGATGACGAGTCATCCACGTCATATCCATTTTGATCGCAGTCAGAATCTGCCCGATCTGATCGTGCAGGTCACGGGCGACTCTCTTGCGGTCCTCTTCGCGCACCCACTGCAGCCGCTCAGCCAACGCCCGCAGTTGTTCCTTTTGCAGGACGAGCGACTCTTCTCCCCGCTTACGTTCCGTGATGTCGCTATTGATCACCAACACTCGGGGTAGTTGGTCGCGCTTGCCCCACTGCAATGCCCAGCGACTGGCCACCACACAACGCCTGCCGTTCTGAGCCGTCTGGATGAGGTCTCCCTCCCAGTGTCCCATGCGCATGAGTTCCGCCTTGATCTCATCCAGCGGTTGCGGAAACTCGGTACGGAGCAGGCCGTGCGAGATTTTACCGGCGGCCTGGCTCTTGGAGTATCCCAACATCGCCTCCGCCCCGCGGCTCCAAAAAAGGATGGTCCCATCCATGTCGATCACGAAGACGGAGTCCTGCGTGAGTTCCAGTAGGGCAGCCTGTTCCGCAGTCGCTTCCTGCTCCTCCCGCCTCTCCGCAACGTCGCGGAAAACCAGCACTACGCCGATGACTTTTCCTCCGCCGGCGAGGATTGGCGCCGCACTGTGCTCGACCGGAATTTCACGGCCATCTCGTGCAATCAGCGCCACATTATTGGTCACTGTTAGAATCTGTCTCTCTTCGAGCACCCGAAGCACTTCATCGTCGGCGCCCAGTCCGGTCTGCTCGTTGATAATCTTGAACACATCCTGGAGTGGCTGATTTTGTGCCTCCTCCAGTCGCCACCCGGTCAGAGTGGCGGCGACCGAGTTGAGGAATGTGACTCGAGCTTCGCTGTCAGTTGCTATCACCGCGTCGCCAATGCTGCCCAGAGTAGCAGTCCACCGCTCTTCGCTCTGCAACAGCTTGGTGCCCAACCGTTCAATGTGGTATCGAGTGAACAGGGTGAGGAAGACCGCGAATCCCAAGCCAAGGCCAATGCAACTTGTGGCCATCAGGGTCCAGCGCTGGTGTGCGGTTCGGAGGCGCTGGGCACGCAGTCCTGCTTCCACACCTTCAAACTCCGAGATTTGTTCCCGGATGGCGTCCATTCCGCGTTTCCCTTGCAGGCTCTCGTAGAAAGCACCGTCAGCCTTTCCAGTTCGGCGAAGGGCTAAAACTTTGTCGGTGTACTCCACCCACCTCACATAGCCGGCACGGACGTCCTCCAGCCGCTGCCTCTGCGGAGAACTATCATCCACCAACTTATACAAGGCCCGGTATTCGGAATCGAATCTTTTCGTACCCTCCAGATAGGGCTGAAGGAGTGTCTCGTCGCCGGTTGCCAGATATCCGCGCATGCCGGTCTCTACATCTACCAGCAACTTGAGCAGACGCGCGGACTGATCTAGAACCTGATCGCTGTGGTCAACCCATTGCAAGGATCTGTTCAAGTCGAAGGACTCCCACAGGAGCAGTGCCGCAAGAACCGCCGTGACCACCATTGGGATCACAATCACTCGGCGGAGCAACGATTTGAACTTCGAGTATTCCATCGTGACCGATCACTCCTCGGACTTGCGAAGCTTTGACTCTCCGATCAACCGTTTGTTGTGAGGCACAGGGCCCTCACTGGTGGCTCTAGCGGCGAGGAATCTGCATTCCAGTGAATACATCTTCAGCGTATGCCATCGTCATGCGGCACAATGCTCATCAATGAGCTATGCACAAGCATCTCGTCGCCGCTGGAATTGATGAAGCCGAGTTCGCGGAAACCGTCGAGGAGGACGCTGACGTTGGAATTGGTTGTGCCGATTATCCCGGCCAAAAACTCTGGGCTGATCTTTGCAGTGACTGGGATGGGCTTCCATCCGGTGCCAAACTTGGCCTCTGTCCCCAGCGTCAGAGGATGGCGTTTTTCGCTGGAGTCGAATAGATGAGAGACCAGGTCCGCTTCAACGCAGATGCTGCGGGAGAGCATGTGAGCGAGAAATCGGCCGGCGAACTCCGGATCGCTGCGGAGCAGGTCCATCGTGGCCGGCTTCTCCATTCGCACGATGATGCTGCGCTCGAGCGCGCTCGCCGTGGCGCTGCGGACTGTCTGGCCGGCCAGACAGCATTCGCCAAGAAAGCTGCCTGCAGAAAGTATCGAGACGACTGCATGCTCGCCATCTACCGATTGAACGGTGAGCCGCACCTTGCCACTCTGGATGTAGAACACCGCGTGCGCCGGGTCTCCCTGCGAGAAGACTGGTTCATCGGCCAGATATTCGTGCCGGTTTATCCCCGCCGTGAGCTTGGTGAGCCATTGGCTGGGACCGCGTACGAGTGGTTTCGCTGGAGACTTCTCCTCTTCGCTAGCAGTGACCGTCAAAATGCCGCATTTAGTATCTCGCGCCTTCACTAACGCCGGCGCGGCGCAGTGGCTGCCGTCCATGGAAACCTTCCGCACGGATTGGCACATCCTGAAAGCCGTGCTGGTTAGACAATAAACGCTCCACTGTGATCACGGATGGTCAATACGGATCACATGGAATCCAGCTTCTTCGTGTATCTTCTTAAAGGTTCGCGGGTTTAGGACCCGAGCCGACTCGTGACCGCTAGCGCCAGGTCCTCCCAAAACCGGCATCAGGAAAGCCGCGATCAGAGAGTACTGGGCCTATCGACTAGCGCTTTCAGACGTGCGGTTGCGGCTGCGGCGATTCACGCCTCCTGCCGGGAAATCCCGTGCATTCTCCTGAGAATGCCCAGCCGACAGGTCCATCTTACCGTCAAATCCAGCGATGACCCCGGGAAGCCGTCCCTCAGTCGCGCTCTTTGCAGGGCACGTAGTCACGCTTGAGTTCGCCGGTGTAGATCTGGCGCGGGCGGTAGATCTTCAGCCGCGACGCGTCGTGGATCTCCTTGTAATGGGCGATCCAGCCAGGCAAGCGCCCGATGGCGAACATGACGGTGAACATGTTCACCGGGATGCCGATCGCCCGCAGGATGATGCCCGAATAGAAGTCCACGTTGGGATACAGTTTCCGCTCGATGAAGAAACTGTCCTTGAGCGCCGTTTCCTCGAGGTGCCGCGCGATGTCCAGGAGCGGGTCGTCGATGTGGAGCTTCGCCAGGATCACGCCGGCAGTCTTCTGCAGGATGCGCGAACGGGGATCGAAATTGCGATAGACCCGGTGCCCGAAGCCCATGAGCCGGAGTTTGGAGTTCTTATCCTTGATCTTCTCCATGTAGTCCCCCGGGGAGATTCCGGACCTGCGGATCTCCTCGAGCATCTGGATCACGGCCATGTTCGCACCACCGTGCAATTTTCCCCAGAGTGCGCTCACGCCCGCGGCGCAGGACGCGAACATGTTCGCGCCAGAACTTGCCACCATGCGCACCGTTGACGTGCCGCAGTTCTGCTCGTGGTCGGTGTGAAGGATCAAAAACTGGTTCAGAGCGCGGGCCACGTCGGGGTCGGGCGTGATGTGTGCATAGGGCACTGAGAACATCATATGCATGAAGTTTTCGACGTACTGGAAGTCGGGCCGCGGGTAAATCATGGGCTGCCCGATGCTCATCTTGTAGGTCGCGGCGGCGATGGACCGCACTTGCGAAATCAGGCGCGCGGCGCTCTCTTCGAAGTTGTATTCGTCTTCGTATCCCAGCACTTCGGGTGAGAAGCAACCGATCGCGTTGATCATCGCCGACAAGATGGCCATCGGAGGCGCGTTGTTGGGAAAACCCTGGAAATGGTTGCGCATGCTCTCGTCGATCATCTCGTGCTTGGTCAAAAGCGCCGAGAAACGCGCACGCTCTTGTTCGTTCGGGAGCCTTCCTCCGATCACGAGCCAGGCGGTTTCCACGAAGGTCGATTGTTCCGCGAGCTGTTCGATGGGGTAGCCGCGGTAACGCAGAATGCCTTTGTCGCCATCGATGTACGTGATGGCCGACTGGCAGGAGCCTGTGTTCGCGTAGCCCTCGTCGAGGGTGATCATTCCGGTCTTGGAGCGCAGATCGGAAATGTCGATGCCGAGTTCCTTTTCCGTTCCTTCGACGACCGGCAGCTCCCAGGATTGTCCGTTGTATTCCAGACGGGCGGTGAACATAGTTGCGTTTTCTCCAGAGTTTAATTCTGGCACGTTGGTCCCAAGCTCGCAATGATTGAAAATAAGATCGGGAAATCGTCTCGAAAATTCAGCCGGAGAGCACTGGCTCGGAATCCGAGTGAGGTTAATCATCCGGTTTCCTTTATTCATCCGTATGCACGAGTTTGTGTGCCAGAAAGTACCGGGGATTCGTAATCAATGGGGAAGTTCTTAGCTGTGCTTTGCTTTAGCCATGCGGGAATCCCCGGGAGATTCCCGCATTTTTGTGGAAGAATCTTCTAAGTGCCTAGCTATGGATTGGCTATGGAAGATGTCCATAGAATGCACTCTTTGAGACAATCGAGACAATTCAAGAAATAGAAAAGCCCCGCATCTTGTTGCGGGGCTTATTTTTCTTGGTATTTATTGACTCTCTTGGTTGATTTGGTGCCGAAGAAGGGACTCGAACCCCCACACCCTTGCGAGTACATGGACCTGAACCATGCGCGTCTGCCAATTCCGCCACTTCGGCACGGTGAAAGGCGGGCGCTAAACGCCACGTTGACCGCTGGGGTCTTACCTTTCCACTTGGCTTGCAAATGGATTGTAACACACCGGTCCGGGTTGTCGAATCAACAGCTTTGCGGCTTCTCAGGAGATTCCATCCTGCGGTATGGTCTGCGTGGTGAGCCAGGCGCCTTTTCGAGGTCGAGCGGTGCGCCCCTTCCCACCCCGGGTGGGAAGCCCATGGGGTTCAAGTGTGTTGATCCGCCATGTGCCCGTCCAAGGTTACTGCTGGGACGAGCGGGATTGCTCAGGCAAATTTTTCCTTCCGGACTTTTGCGAAAGCATCGAGCGCCGGACTATAGTCTTGCTAATCGGTTGCTGGCGGTGCGATTCTTTTTCCCCACCGCGCTGAGGGTCCAAGGGGAGAACAAGAGCGCAAGTGGGTCTGCCGAGGTCTTCGCTGCCGCGCACGATGATCGCGTTCGAAAAAATGCCGGGGAACCTGAATGTCTGAACCTAATTTCGACGCCACGCCCAAAATACCCCTGGCCGTCAGCAAGGAACTACGGACTCTTGCACACGACCTGAGCAATTCTATTGAAACCATCATGCAGGCTGCCTATCTGCTCAACCAGGCCGATTTCGACGATGCCAACAAAAAGTGGCTCAAACTCATCGATAACGCCACTCGCGATGCGGCGAACATCAATCGCCGACTCCGCGAAGTACTGCGCGCGCACAGCCCGGACCTCTAAGCAGCGTTTCCTTCGCCCGGTTGCAGGACCGCCCTCGGCGCAATCGTCCGGCAGGCCCGCGAAATTGCTTCCGCCATTCTCTGGAGGTAAACTCGGGAGCGCGTTGCAGGAGACTCTTCCATGTCCTTAGCCACTTTTGAAAATCTCCGGTACGAAAAGAAAGACCAGGTCGCATGCATCACCATCTCCCGTCCCAAAGTGCTGAACGCACTTAACGCCCCCACCATGCAGGAACTGAACCGGGCCTTGCAAACCGTGCGCGATGACGATGACGTACGAGTCGCCATCCTCACCGGGGAAGGGGAGAAAGCCTTTGTCGCCGGCGCGGATATCAACGAGTTCACATCCCTTGGTGCAGGCGCGGCCGAAGCCCTTTCGTTGCGCGGCCAAGCCGTCTTCTCGCTCGCCGAAAACTGCGGCAAGCCGGTCATCGCCGCCGTCAACGGCTTCGCTCTCGGCGGCGGTTGCGAACTAGCCCTTGCTTGCACATTCCGCATCGCCTCGGAGAACGCCCGCTTTGGCCAGCCTGAAACCAAGCTCGGAATCATCCCCGGTTATGGTGGATCGCAGCGTCTACCGCGCCTGATTGGCAAAGGCCGCGCCCTGCAAATCATCCTCACCGGCGACATGATCAAAGCCGATGAAGCCCTCCGCATCGGCTTGGTCAATGAGGTGGTGGCCTTCGCCGAGTTGCTCCCCCGTGCCGAAGCCCTCGCCCGCAAGATCGTCGCCAACGGGCCGCTTTCCACCCGCTATTGTCTCAACGCCGTCAACAAGGGGTTTGACATGACGCTGGCCGAGGGACTCGCCCATGAAGCCGCACTCTTTGGCCTGTGCTTCTCCACAACCGACAAGAACGAGGGTACCAGCGCCTTCCTCGAGAAGCGCGCTCCGAAGTTCAAGGGCGTCTGATAGATCGGGGCCGCGTTTACCCCCGTGGAACTCCGGCCAGACGGTTCCGCATCGCTGTTCTTTCCCGGTCCCGCCGCCCCGCCAGGGCCCATTCCGCCGGGGTCAGATTCCTGGCCGCTTCACGGTTCGTGTGACTTCGTCGCCACGCTGCCCCGCAGCTGTGGTACAAAAGAGGATGTGATCCGCTCATTCCATCGCCTCATGCTCCCTGCCTCGGACGAAGATTTTCGTTCGCTCGATGATTTTTTCTCCGCACTCGGCTTTGCCCCCGGTGAACAATGGAGTGGACGCCGTTCCAAGGGCCGCAAGTTTGAAGCTTTCGAGTCCGGCGTCGAACTCGCCACGGGCCAGGATATGCCCGCCGCCGACCTGGTCGTCGAGGTCGATAACGCCGACATTGTCGCCGAGACAGCCCGCGCCAAGGGTTTCACCTTCACCACCGAGATCGCCGATTGTGACTGGGGAGCGCGGCTGTTCGTCCTCCAGATTCCTGCCGGATTCGGCAATCTCGCCGTCTTCAGCTACAACACCAACTGGCGCCAGCCCACCAGGGAATCGCAACTGGATTCGACCGGGATGAAGTTCGCGGTCATTGTATCGCGCTTTAACGCATTCATCACCGAACGTCTTCTCACCGGAGCCACCGACGCCCTGCGCCGGACCGGGGCACTCGCTTCAGACATTGAGATCGTCCGCGTCGCTGGCGCGTTTGAGATACCCGCCGCCGCCAAAATGCTCGCCGAAACCGGCAACTATAATGCGCTGGTCGCCATCGGCTGCCTGCTGCGTGGTGAAACCGCTCACTATGACGTCCTGGTCAATGAAGTCACCCGCGGCATCGGAGAGCTGACGCTGTCGACCGGCGTTCCCATCGGTTTCGGCGTGCTGACCTGCGAAACCTTGGAACAGGCCATCGATCGCGCCGGTTTGAAGATGGGCAACAAGGGGTTTGAAGCAGCTCTCGCCGCATTGGAACTCGCCGTACTCAAACGCACGCTCCAACAGCAATAGCGATCAGAAGGGATCATGGGTACACGACGCAAATCACGTGAGCTGGCGTTGCAGATGTTGTTCCAGGCCGACATGGGAAAGCAGTCGGTTGAGCACGTCGAGAAAACCTTCTGGGCAGAGCGCCGCGACCTGGAGGACAGCGTCCGAAACTTCGCCGATGACATCTTCCGCGTCGCCATGGAACGCTACGACGAGATCGGCCAGCTCCTCGAGGGCCACACCGAGCACTGGCGCCTGGAACGCATGGCCGCCGTCGATCGCAATATCCTGCGCGCCGGAGTCGCCGAATTCCTCGGCTTCCCCAAAACCCCGCGTCCGGTCATCATCAACGAGGCACTCGAGATCGCTCGCCGATTCTCCACCCCCGAATCCGTCCAGTTCATCAACGGTGTTCTGGACTCGGTCGCCCGCAAGCTCGAACCGCAGCCCGTAACCAACCACAAGAAGTAACGTAAACAGAAGCCGTTATCGGCAACCATCGTGGCCCCATGAAGAAACGCTTCCTCCGACAACCCTGAGGCGGAAGCGCCGTGGCAGCATTCCGCTGGGTTTGCGGACCATAGCGGCTGGAATGCCGTTTCTCCGCCTCTGATCACAGCCCGTGCTGTTTGAGTTTTTCCGCCACAATCTCTTCCGCCCGCGCGATCACCTCTTCTATGGTCAGTGCGCTGGAGTCGATATGGACCGCGTCGGCGGCGGCCTTCAGCGGGGCGATGGCACGGGTCGTGTCCCGACGATCCCGTTCGCGCAACTCCTGTTTCAGCCGCTCGGCCCACGCCGGGTCGTCCTCGGCATTGGACTGCGCGACCCTGCGGCCTTCACGAACTTCCGGATCAGCGTCAAGGAAGATCTTGACCTCGGCCTGCGGGAAGACCACCGTGCCGATATCCCGGCCTTCCATGATGACTCCGCCGCCGCTTCCAAATTCGCGCTGCCGCCGGACCATCCATTCACGAACCTCCGGGTGGATGGAGACGCGGGAGGCGGCTTCGGTCACATCGCGCTCGCGGATTCTGGCAGAGACGTCGCGCCCATCCAGCAGGACGCGGTTGCCCTCTGGCGTGGGCTGCAACTCGATGGTGGACTGCTGGGCCAGGGCGACCAGCGCCGCAGCGTCACCCACCTCAACTCCAGCTTCAATGGACTTCAACCCGAGAGCCCGGTACATTGCGCCGGATTCCAAGTTGATGTAGCCCAGT
Organism: uncultured Acidobacteriaceae bacterium; assembly: GCA_964591805.1. Classification (GTDB taxonomy): domain Bacteria; phylum Acidobacteriota; class Terriglobia; order Terriglobales; family Acidobacteriaceae; genus TOLSYN. Next base: position 56,073 of record CAZQDD010000016.1, read on the forward strand.
GTCCTGGCCAACCGGGAGGCGATCGTGCTCTTCCCGGCTCCAGCCGGTCCGTCAATCGCAATCACAAGCTTCCTGGTGGCTTCGCTCATTGTTTCCCAGGATCCGGTGGAGTCGCTATACTGGCCGGGTCGGGCACGGAAGTTTCCGCCGGTTTGCCTGTGGCCGGCGCCGGCTGCGGTGGATTCACACGCCGTGGCCGCCGGGCAATCGGCTGGCCCGGACGAACCAGTTTCCGCGGACTGGCCATGGTGGGTTTAGGCGGTGGAATGTGCAGCATCGAGCGCGTGCCAACGTGGGTAAACTGGAACTCACGCGCCGCCAGCAGCGCATTGATGGCCTCCCGCACGCGGCCACGTCCGATGAAAGTGCTGAAGAACTCCTCCACCTCCAACTGCTCGGCCGCAACTACGCACTCCATGTACTTGGAGACCAGTGCGGTCAAGGCCTCGGCGATCGACATATTCATGCCTTCGCGCACTTCGTCCGCGCACCAGCGCAGCAGCACGTCCCAATAAGCGCCCTGTTCGGCACGATAATCCACCCGGGTGATGCGCAACTTCAGCGAAAGTTCCGCCAGGGCGCGATCAATCGCGGACTCTGACGGCTCCCCGCCCAGTAGTTCGCGCATCCGGTTCTTGGTAATGGGGCCGTCTCTCTGGATGACCTGAAACACGTGTGCCGCCAGCGGCGAGTACTCCGAGCGGTTGCCGGTCTTGATTGCCGCCCGCGGATTGCGGTCGCCCACCAGCCCGTAGAAGTAGGGGAACACCGAGGCGGAGACCAGGAAATCCGTGTCTCCGAACAGCGGCGCCTCGAAGGCAAACTTCTGCCGCAGGGTACGCACCATCACTTCGGTGGCGTCCTTGGCGCGGGGATCGGCAAAGGCGTGCTGCCATGTCGGGAGGTTGTCATGGGAGCCCGTCCAAGCTCCGATGAAGGTCGGCACAAGCACCGCCGGACGCAGCGGGTACATCAGGCAAAAACCCACGCTCTCGATAAATTCGCGCGCATCGTCCTGGGTGCGGATCGGCCGGCCGTTGGTGCGCCATTTCGCGTCGCGTAGCTCCTGCAATTCCTGTTCTGTCATTGCTCCCTGCCGATGAACTGCAACCGCGCACACCCGGCAGCCGGGACGCGCGAGTCGCTCAAACTCGCTTAAAAGCCTTCTGAATGTCCTTTACAGAATACCGCAGCACCACCGGTCTGCCATGGGGGCAGCTCATGGGATACTTCGTTTTCGCCAGTTCCGCCAGCAACCACTCCATTTTCGCCCTCTCCAGCGGCATATTGACCTTGATTGCCGCATGGCAGGCAATGGAGGCGGCGATGCGGCGACGAATCTTTTCCAGATTCAGCGCCTGCTCCTCATGCTCAAATTGTTCCAGCAACTCCTGCAACAACCCCGCCACCTCGTCGCTGGTCACTCCCGCGGGAGCACTTTGAATGGCAATCGTACGGATGCCAAATGGCTCCGCCTCAAAGCCGTTGCGTTCGAGCTCCCCGGCGATCTCGGTAAAGATTGCCTGCTGAGCCGGCCTGAGCTCCACGATAATCGGCATCAGCAGGCGCTGCGTCTCCACCTGCAGGCGGCCGCGCTCTTCCAGAATTTTCTCAAACAGAACCCGCTCGTGCGCCACATGCTGGTCGATGATCCAGAGACCCTGCGGATTGATGGCAACAATGAACGAGTCGCGAATCTGTCCCACTGTTTGCAACGTTTCCAGCATTCGCAAGTCCATGGCGTCGTCGATGCCATCCAGGGGCAGAGCGCACCGCGACCTGGTTTCCGGTACGGCTTCCTGGCCTTCGTATGGCGCTTCGCATCCCACTCCGCCCGGAGCCGCGAGTTCACTCTTGGTCTCACCCCCAAAGCCCTGCGGCGCAATGCGCACGGCGCTGGCGGCGGCATTGCCCTCCACGCTCATGGAGCCATCAAACGGCAGCGCCTCATTGCGCGGCACAAGCGGCCGGTCAATCAGCGCGAAGACCCCGGACTCGCCTGCTTCCGTAGCGCGTTCCTCCGGCCTTCGAGCCACTGCCCGGGAGGTATCGGCCGCACTGCCGGACAGCGGCGGCGTCAGCGCAACCCGGGCCGAGGGCGCACTATGGATCTCGTCGGCAAAGGCTGGGGCAGGGCGCGCCGCCATCAGCGCCGACCGCACCGCTTCGCGAACAAAGTCATGCACAAAGCTTTGCTGACGGAAGCGCACCTCGGTTTTCGAGGGATGCACGTTGACATCGACCTCCGCGCAGGGCATTTCCAGAAACAGCAGCACCACCGGATACACCGTCGGCGGAAGAATGTTGCGGTATCCCTCCAGGATGGCGTGCATCACAACCTTGTCGCGAATTAGCCGTCCGTTTACGAAGATGAAAATCGAGTTGCGATTCAGCTTCTGTATTTCCGGCTTGCTGGTAAAACCGTGAATCCGGAGTTCGCCCGGGGTGGGCGACTCGTATTCCGCCGCGCGGCGCCAGGGCGGCGGCTCTGGCAACCCGGCCCGCTCCAGCGCCATTTGCGCTGCCAGCGGAATCAACTCGTCGAGCGTTTCTTTACCGAACACCTGGTAGATGCGTTCGGAGTGGCTGGCAACCGGCGGAGCGACCAGAATTGCGTTGCTGCTGGAGTGCAACTCCCAGTGCATCTCCGGATGGGCAAGCGCGTAATGGGTTACCAGCGAGGCAACGTGCGACAGTTCGGTGGATTCCGCCTTTAGAAATTTTTTGCGGGCCGGCATATTGAAGAACAAGTCGCGAACCTGGATCGAAGTTCCCGCCGGCAATCCTGCTTCCTCGACGCTCAGGATGCGGCCGCCTGCGATTTCAATCACGGTGCCGCCGCCTTCGCTGGCTTCGCGCGTCTCCAGCCGTAACCGGCTCACCGAGGCAATCGAGGGCAGAGCCTCACCCCGGAAGCCCAGGGTTGCAATCGAGAGCAAGTCTTCGTCGTTCTTCAACTTGCTGGTGGCGTGGCGCTCGAAAGCCAGCAATGCATCGTCGCGCACCATGCCGCTACCGTTGTCGGTCACCTGGATCAGCTTGCGGCCCCCGGCCTCAACATCAACCTGGACACGCGTCGCCCCGGCGTCCAGAGAGTTTTCGATCAGTTCCTTGACCACCGATGCCGGACGTTCGACCACTTCGCCAGCGGCGATTTTATTCGCGACAGTTTCGGAAAGAACGTGAATGCGGCCCATGAGAAAGCTCCGCCCAGGCTCGCGGCAGTACCGAAGTAACCGTACTCCAAAAGCAGGCGCCTAAGTAAGGCTATCACGAGCCGCAGCGGCGGATTTAGCGGCGCAGTGCGCACGAGGTCATCCGGGTAACAGCGCAGTATTCCGCCGCCGGCCCCGCCGGGACATCTTCCGGCGACGTTTTTCGTAATGACACGTGTGCCAAACGGTGTTGTAATCAGCCCGTCCTCTTGGCGCAAAATTCTGTTGTACCTATTGCGCGGATTGCATTCTGATACCTGCGCGATTCCCTCATTGGACCGGTAATCATGCTCAACAATCAGCCTGGCCTGCACATTGCACTCTTCGTTCTCTTTCTTTCATCCTTCGCAATCGCACAAAGTTCGCTCACTGGCGCCATTGGAGGCTCGGCAAAGGATGCGCATCATGCCGCCCTCGCCGGTGCGCAAGTCATCCTGCTGAATGCCGCAACGGGCCAGCACTTTGAAACCCTGACTGGCCCCAATGGCGCTTTCCGAATTGTCGAACTCGACCCCGGCGACTACTCGCTGAAAGCTTCCAGCAGCGGCTTCGCCGATTTCCAGATGTTTCGCGTCACCGTGGAGGTTGGACGCACCACCGAACTCGAGATCGTATTCGCCGTGGCCGGTGGCCGCGAGGTCGTCGAGGTTCGCGACGAAGCTCCGGCGGCCAATACCACGCGGCCGGACTTCGCCACCAACATCAACGAGACCGCCATCACGAACCTCCCCATCAACACCCGCCGCTGGTCCAACTTCGCCCTGCTCACTCCCGGCGCCAATCTCGATGGAAACTACGGCCTCATCAGCTTTCGCGGCATCAGCGGGCTGTTGAACAACAGCACCGTCGATGGCGTCGACAACAACCAGGCTTTCTTCAGCGAAGAGCGCGGCCGCACCCGCATCAGCTATGTCATCAGCCAGGCATCCGTGCAGGAGTTTCAGGTCAATACTGCCAATTTTTCCGCCGAATACGGCCGCTCGGCCGGAGCGGTCGTCAACGCCGTCACCCGAAGCGGCGGAAACCACGTGCACGGCCAAGTCTTCTACCTTCTGCGTGACAACGCGCTCGGAGCGGACAACCCCTTCACCGTGACTCCCGTGCAGCCGGACCCGCAGAACCCAAGCGAATGGACCAGCGTCCACATAAAACCTGCCGATCGCCGTCAACAATTCGGCGCAGCCATCGGCGGCCCCATCGTCAAAAACAAGCTCTTCTACTTCTTTACGGTCGATGCGCAGCGCCGCAACGACCCGGCCGTGGCCGCCGCTGCCGAACCGGACAGCCTGTTTGCCCCGCCCTGCGTCAGTGCGGCGCACTACGCCACCATGAGCGCAAGCAATCAGGCCCAGGTGCAGTCCTGCGTGTCCTACGACGAACTCTACACTCTTACGCGCAACGTGATGCCACTCTACAGTACGGACGCCGCTGCCATCGCAACCTTCCAGGCCGGTCTCGGCTATATTGCAAGCTTGCTTGGGCCCGTTCCCCGCAGCGTCGATCATCAGATTCTCTTTTCCAAGATCGACTACCTCCTCAACCCGCACAATTCGTTCGCCCTCAGCTATAACCGCATGCGTTGGAGTTCGCCCGGCGGCGCGCAGACCGACGCCGTGGCCGAGTATGGCCTTGACAGCTTCGGGTTCGACGGCGTCAAGGTGGATACGCTGACCACCCGCCTCGTCTCCCTGCTCGGCAACCATGCCATCAACGAGTTGCGCTACTCATGGAGCCGCGACTTCCAGTACCAGATTCCGCACCCAGCCGCCAATGGCGAACCATCCGGCCCCGGCGGTCTGTCTCCCGCAATCTCGCTGCTTGACGATTCCAGCGGCTTCCTCTTTGGCACGCCCACCACCTTGCCGCGACGCGCCCTGCCCGACGAATATCGCAACCAGTTCGCCGATACCCTGAACTGGACGCAGCGACGCCACATGTTCAAGTTCGGCTTTGACGCCAACTTCGTTCGCGACGAGATGAACAACCTCTACGCCGCCGCCGGCAGTTACAAATACAACCGTCGCGACAACTTCATTGCCGACCTCTGCCAGTGGCAAGGGAGCACCATTGCCGCCAACTGCCCATTGCTGGATGGCATCTATGGCACCGAGTACCGCGGCTATGACAGCTACACCCAGGGCTTTGGCAATCCAGCCCTGGCCTTCCATACCTTTGACGGAGCTTTCTTCGCGCAGGACGATTGGCGCATCCTTTCGCGGCTTACGCTGAACTTTGGAATTCGCTATGAATTCGAACTGATGCCCCATCCCCAGATGCCCAACCCGTTGCTGGCGTCAACCGGGTCGTTTCACAACGATATGAATAACGTCGGCCCGCGCATGGGCTTCGCCTGGGATGTCACCGGGGACGGCAAGACCGCATTGCGCGGAGGTTACGGCATCTACTACGGGCGCATCAGTAACTCCACCATCTCCTCCGCCCTTAACAACACTGGCACCCAGGCTGCCCAGCGCAGCTACGGTTTTCAAGCCTGCTACCTTTACGCCACCAATTGCCTGGAGGGTCCGATCTTCCCGGTCTTGGCCGCCGCCGATCCCTACAGCGCGACCGCAGGCGGAAACGTTGCCGTCTTTGCGCAACACATGCAGGTGCCACAGATTCACCAGGCCGACCTCATCCTCGAGCACCAGGTCGCCCGCAATACCGTCATCTCGGCATCCTACCTGCTTGGACTGGGTCGCGAACTGCCAAACTTCATCGACATCAACCTCGATCCCAACAGCCGGGTCAACGTCACCTACACATTTGCTTCCGACTACTACAACAACGGCGCGCCCGGACCATACCTCGGGCATACATTAACCGTCCCGGTCTACACCGCGCGGCTCAACCCCAACTTCGAAACGATCACCGAGATTCGCTCCAACGTGAATTCCTCTTACAACGCAATGGTCTTGCAATTCAACCGCCGTGCCAGCGAGGGGCTCGGCTGCCACATCAACTACACCTGGTCCCACGCCTTGGACAGCGGCCAGAATTCAACCACCTTTACCACCTACAACAACACTCTCAGTCCCGTTCCCTTCACCTACCTGCTCGATGGCGTCAGCCACACCGTGGCCCATCCCGATTACGGCACTTCCAACTACGACGTCCGTCAGCGCCTCGCTGCCAGCCTGCACTGGTCCCCGCGCCCGTTTAAGCAATCACGCGGCATTCTGCACGCCGCGCTCGACCATTGGACCATCGCACCCATCGTGCAGGCCTCGACCGGCAAGCCCTATAGCGATCACGTCAGCGGCAATGCCAGTGGCAATGCGACGGCTGTCATCGGAGGACATCCCCAAACCCTCTACACCTGCGCCGGATGCGATGGATTCATGGGTACCGGCGGAGAGTATCGGCTGCCATTCCTTGGACGCAACAGCTTCCGCTACAACAACCTGTACAACGTCGATCTGCGCCTGGCTCGCCGCGTCTCCTTCGGCGAAAGCAAACGCCTGGAGTTTCTGGCCGAGGCGTTCAATCTTTTCAATCACCAGATCATCACCAATCGCACGGACACTTACTATCGCGTCTACAATTCCACTCTCGAATACGATTCCGATTTCAGCACGCCGACCGCTGCCTCCAACACCATCTACAGTCAGCGCGAAATTCAATTGGGCACGCGCTTCTTTTTTTAACCCTCAGGCCAACCGGGGCGGGCAGCGCCATCTGCACTGCCCACATCTTGCTGCACAGCTATGAGTAAAGAACGCTCAACTCTGGCAAAAGGTCACGGTAAACCGTGACTCGGGTCACTGCACAAAGGACGGGACGCGCAGGTAATGCTTAGTTGAAATCGTCTGGCGCGTAGCCAAGGGTCACCGCTGGCAGCGGCGAACTCGGAATGAGCTAGAGGAGTGTGTCGAGGCGGCCGGACTGCATGAACTGTAAGTGGCGTTCAATCGGGAAGGAGGTTCTCGATGAACAGGAAAATGTTTTTCTTGGTGTCTCTGATTCTGATTTTCTGCCTTCCAACCCTCTCTCAAACTGGTTCCAAGAAGAAACGACCGCTTCCCTACGAGTACGGCCAGGTCGTCATCAATAACTTTTCCGATCGAGCAGGCATGGATCCCGTCGTCTTCCAGCATTGGATTCACCGCTCCATGTTCACTTGCCGGGTCTGCCACGTCGATGTCGGTTTCGGCATGAAGGCCGGAGCTACCGGCATCAAGGCCATCGACAACGAACGCGGCTACTATTGCGGCGCTTGCCATAACGGCAAGAAGGTCGTCGATGGGAAAACCGTCTTCCAAGCCTGCTCGACAAATGCAACGGTCGAAGATCAGAAGCGATGCGACCGCTGCCACTCCCTGAACAAGAAAAATGTCGCCAGTGATTTCGACTTCTTCCGCTTCAGCGCGCCGCTTCCGAAGGAACGCTTTGGCAATGGCATCGATTGGGAGAAATCCGAGGTATTGGGATTCATCACTCCTTCCAAGTACCTGGACGTTGGCTCCACAATGAACAAGAACCTTGCCTTGCAGAAAGATTTCGCCCTCAACCCCAAGGTTGAAGGGATGCCTGAAATCATCTTCTCCCACAAGAAACACACCGTCTGGAACGGTTGCGAGCTCTGCCATCCCGATATCTTCATGGGCGTGAAAAAGGGCGCCACAAAGTACACCATGTTGGACATCTCCGAGGGAAGGTCCTGCGGCGCCTGCCATACCACGGTCGCGTTTCCTATCACGGACTGCCAACGCTGCCATTCCAAACCGGTACAACCCTGAGCAGAGGCGTCTATGTCCAAGACCAGGTTTATCGCGATCCTGCTCTTCATTGGGCTCATCGCCCAGTTCGGCGTGTGTGCCAGCGGCAAGCCCGTCGGGGCGGCTCCGCAGACAGCCCCGGCGCAGCAGTCCTGGCAGAGGGAGTTCGAAGACGTCTGCTCCAGGACCCAGGACGCAATGACATTCTCGCAGCAGGAACTCACCGCTCTGATCCAACGCTGTGACGCTCTGCAAGGGCGGATTGACAAGCTCGACGACACGCAGAAAAAGGTCTACATGGGACGACTACGAATGTGCCGAGGGCTTTATGCCTATGTGCTCGAATCGAAAAGAAACGAAAAAAAATAGGCGCGGGCCTTCCCTGCTCGCGCTTATTTTCGGAGTCTTGTTCCTGGCGAACAACGCGTGGGCGCAAATCTATTTACCAGGCCCCCCACCGGAACAACCCTCCGACTACGGCAAGGTGATCCTCGACAGCTACTCGCCTGCTGCCGGGATGCATGCTGTCGAGTTCGACCATTGGCAGCATCGCGCCCGCTTCACCTGCCGCCTCTGTCATGTCGATATCGGCTTTGCCATGGAGGCCAAGGCCACCGGAATCCAGTCTGCCACCATTCGCCAGGGCTTCCATTGCGGCGCCTGCCACGATGGCAAACGGACGTTCGCAGGCAAGACCATCTTCGCCGCCTGCTCGGATGACAGACATGACCAACGCTGCGCCCGCTGCCATTCCGTGGGAGTTCCGAACGCAAGGCAAGAAGAGTACCGGACCTTTACCGCGAAACTTCCCAAGGCATTCTACGGCGTGGATTGGGAGGCGGCGGAAAAAAGCGGACTTATCAAACCCGTTGATTTTCTGGAAGGCGTTTCCGTGCAGCGGCAGGCGATGCAGAGCAGGGAAGATTTTTCCATCAAGGCAGGCTACTCCTGGGTCAATCCGATTGTTTTCTCGCACGAGAAACATTCCATCTGGAACGGCTGTGAACTCTGCCATCCTGAGATTTTCCCAACTGCCAAGCGAGGCACCGGGCGCTACTCGATGTTTGCCAACATCGAAGGCCGTTACTGCGGCGCCTGCCATGGGAAGGTTGCCTTCCCGCTCAACAATTGCAGGCTCTGTCACCCACGCGCACCCACCTGGGTCGCTCAATAGATCTGCGTGGACGTTCCCATGCCGGGCAAAAACCCAGCATAGCAAGCAATTCGAAGCCATCAGAGAACCGAAGCGGGGCCGCGCCGGTCATTTTCCCCGCCGGCTTCCACACGCTGCACTCGCCTGCCGTGCGGAGTTTCCTGCATGGGTGATTTCATCTTGTCGCCGCTAACAATAAACTTCATTCCTCCGCGCTGTTTGTGTTCCAATGCAGCGCAAGGAGAAAAAATGCGCAACCTATTCCTCTACACTCTTCCGTTTGTTCTTTCCGGACCGCTCGTCGTCGCGCAGCCTGCGCCGTCAACCGCTCCAGCGGCGGCGCCTCCGGTCGCGCTTCCCGCTCCGGCGCACAACGGCGGCATGGCGCTTAACGACGCACTGGCACACCGCCGCTCCGTCCGGTCCTTCCAGCCGGTCAGGCTCACGCTGCAGGAGGTTTCGCAGCTCTTGTGGGCGGCGCAGGGCGTTACCGATGACAAGGGCCATCGCACCGCGCCATCGGCTCATGCTCAGTACTTTCTCCATCTCTACCTGGCACAGCCCGAAGGCTTCTTCGAATACATGCCCGCCGGCCACGCTCTGCAAAAGCTCTCAGACAAGGATCTACGCGCCGCACTTTCCTCGCAGCCAACCGTGCAGGCCGCCCCAGCCGTCTTTCTCATTGCCGGCGAGTACGACCGAGCCGCCAAATTAGCCGACCGCGAAACCGCCCTTCGCCTTGTCAATCTCGAAGCCGGGCACACCGCTCAGAATCTGCTGCTTGAGGCCACCGCCCTCAATCTTGGAGCCGTTCCCGTCGGCGGCATCGACGCCAAACAGACCGCGCGGGCCGCATCTCTTCCCGCTGCCATCACTCCCATCTACCTTGTACCCGTCGGCCACCCAAAATAGCGGGGCTCTGGTTGTAAGGCTTGTTTTGTTTTGGCCGGGAGATTCAGGGGCGGTAATCACCATCTGGGGAAGGCCGCGGATCAATCCTCAGCGCTCACCCCGGCATGGCGCTCCACATGGCGCAGCACGGCGTCCACCTCGCGCCAGATATCGCCATCGCCGGTAACGACTATGTCGGCGTGCTCTCGCGACGGGTAAACGTGCTGACGCGCCATCGGAACAACCGTGTTCCGGTACTGTTCCAGCACGCTTTCGCGGCTTCGTCCCCGTTCGCGCATGTCGCGCTCGATGCGTCTCTCCAGGCAAATCTCCTCGCCAAGATCAACATAGACTTTGGTCCCCAGCAGCGCACGCAAACCCTCCCAATAGAGCGCAAACAGTCCCTCGACAACCACAAAGGACTTTGGCGGAACCGCAAGAGTTTCACGCGTGCGCCTGTGCGTGGTGAAGTCGTAAACCGGGCGCGCGATGGGTTCGCCGCCGTGCAGTTGACGCGCCTGGCGCAGGAGCAGTTCCGAGTCCAGCGCCTCAGGCACGTCAAAATTATAGTGCGTGCGCTCTACCTGGCTCAGATGGTCCAGTTCGCGATAGTAGGAGTCCAGGTTCAGCAATGCCGCGTCGAGCTTCCCTGCAACGCGCTCGGCGAGATAGCTCTTGCCGGCGCAGGAGGGCCCAGCAACGCCGATCAGATATGGTTTCATGATTTCGCAATTCTACAAGGAAATACGCGGCTGCCAGGGGGCCGTCCCATTACTTTCCTGCGGCTGCAACCTTGGGAAGAATTGCGGTAAGGAGGGCGCGGAATGTTTCGCGTACGCGCTGCCCCGTTTCCAGCACTTCCTCGTGACTGATCTCGCCCGCGGACAATCCTGCGGCCATATTGGTGACGCATGAGATGGCAAGAACACCGATACCCATGTGCCGCGCCACGATCGCTTCCGGCACCGTGGACATGCCGACCAGATCGGCCCCAATCGTGCGCAGGTATCGGATCTCGGCCGGAGTTTCAAAGCTCGGGCCAGCCAGCGCGGCGTACACGCCCTCCTGCAAATCGATGCCGAGTTCGCCTGCCGCCTCCTGCGCCAGGCGGCGATAGCTGCGGCAGTAGACCTCACTCATGCCCGGAAACCGCGGCCCGAAGCGATCGTCGTTGGGTCCGTTGAGCGGGTTGGCGCCCTGCAGATTGATATGATCGCTGAGCACCACCAGGGCGCCTTGCTGGTAGGCGGAGTTGATGCCTCCGGCAGCGTTGGTGAGCACCAGGCTCTTCACGCCAAGCCGGCCCAGGACACGTACCGGAAACGCGGCTTCGCGGCTGCTGTATCCCTCGTACTGATGGGCCCGTCCCTGCATGGCTGCAACCGTCAAACCTCCGATCCTTCCAATCACCAGGCGCCCGGCATGGCCCACGGCCGTAGGGCGCGGAAAGTTCGGGATGTCGCCGTAGGCAATCACCACTGGATCTTCCAGTTCCTCCGCGAAAGCACCCAGACCGGTACCTAGCACGATCGCGATTTCCGGTACTCCCAGGTGGGACTTCTGCGAAAGCTGCATGCGAATCACGATTGCAGCGGATTCGGCGCGGGTAAATTCATCCATTGCCAGGTGCTTAACATCTGCGTGCGAACTCATAACAACACTCCCACAATGCAAGCCGACATAAGGTTCGCCATGGTTCCGGCGATCATGGCCTTGAAACCAAGCCGGGCGAGGTCGCTCCGACGCGAAGGTGCCAGGGCGCCGAGACCGCCAATCTGGATGCCGATGGAACTGAAATTGGCAAAGCCGCAAAGCGCAAATGTGGCGATCGTGAACGAGCGCGGCTCCAGCATCGCCTTCTGCCCGCCAAGCATGGTAAAGGCAACCAGCTCATTCAATACCATGCGTGTGCCCAGAAGGTTGCCGATGGCGGCGCAATCATGCCAGGGCACTCCGATGATAAAGGCAATGGGAGCAAAGAGAACGCCGAAAATCCTCTCCAGGCTCGCCGGAAACCAGGGGAAGCCGCGCGCCGCGAATACGTTGTGCGCACCGCCCAGCAGGGAGTTGATGAGAAAGATAATGGCCAGGAACGAGATCAGCATGGCGGCTACATTCAGCGCCAGGTGTAACCCGTCGCTGGTGCCCTTGGCAGCCGCTTCCAGGACGTTGCTGGCGCGCTCCTCAGCAGGCAATTTGGCTCCCCTGGCGGTCTCTGGCACTTCCGTCTCCGGCACCAGCATTTTGGCCACCGTCAGGGTTCCTGGAGCGGTCATGATGACGGCGGCCAGAAGGTGCTCCGGAGCGACGCCGGTGGCAATGTAGGCAGCCATGATGGCGCCGGAAACGTGCGCCATGCCCGCCGTCATCACTACCATCAGCTCGGACTGGGTGAGGCGCGGAAGATAGGGGCGAATCGTGAGTGGAGCCTCGGTCTGGCCCATGACAATGGAGGCGGCGACGTTGAGCGACTCCGCACCGCTGGCTCCCATGATCTTTTCCATGACCACGGCGATCATGCGAATCAGAAACTGCATGATGCCGAAATAGTACAGAATGGAAAAAAATGCCGCGATAAAAATAATGGCGGGCAACACCTGGAACGCGAAGATGAAGCCGAGATTGGAGTTCTGCGCGCCGGCCTCTCCGAAGACAAAGCGGGAGCCCGCAAAGGAGCAGGCGAGCAACCGCTTGGCGCCTTCTCCAGCCTTTGCGATCGCCAGTTGTCCCCACCACACCTTGGTAACGAAGACAGCAAACAGCACCTGCAGGGCGATACCGATGGCTACCACCCGCCAGCGAATCGCCTTGCGATCGGTCGAACCCAGCCAGGCAACTGCGAGCAACAAGAGCAGTCCGAATACTCCAGTGAATCGTCCCATCGCTTCCCTCTCAGATCGAATCGAACCGAGCAGACTTGCCCTGCGTCATCTCTAAGATTAACCTGCGCAACTGCGGATCCGGCACGCCGATGGAGTACGGGACGCAAAGAACCAGCCTTGCCCCGGCCAAACGCTCGACTAAGTTGGAGCCAGCGGTGCAGAGAAGCCAGCCGCCCAGGACAAGTCCGGCCAAGCCCGCCGGCGCGCACTCGATGGCCGGGACAAAACCGTCTGCGAATGCCTGCAAGTCTTCGCGATGCGCCGGGTGCGGCAACCCCGCTCACATCACTTTGCGCCAAGCTCCTTGACAATGGCCACACTGGCACTGGCGCCCACGCGGCTGGCTCCGGCATCGACCATGAGGAGCAGGTCGGAGGCGGTGCGGATTCCACCTGCCGCCTTCACTCCAATCCTGTTGCCAACAACGCCGCGCATCAGCGATACGTCGGCAGCGGTCGCCCCGGCGCTGGAAAAACCGGTGGAGGTTTTCACAAAGTCCACTTCCGCGGCGGCCGCCAACTGGCAGACCAGAATTTTTTCTTCCGTAGTCAAAAGGGCGGTTTCAATGATGACCTTGAGCCGCGCGCCGGAGCGATGACAGAGATGTGCAAGCGACTGCATTTCCATTCGCACCAGGTCGCGATCACCGCTCTTGAGGGCTCCAACATTGATCACCATGTCGAGTTCGGTGGCTCCCAGGCGCAGCGAGTCACTGGCTTCGGCCAGTTTGGAAGTGGAGGTGGTGGCGCCCAGCGGAAACCCGATCACGGTGCCGACCACGACGTCTGCGCCTCGCAGTTCAGCTTTGCACTGTGCAATGTTTGAGGGGTTCACCATCACCGCGTAGAAACCATACTCCGCGGCTTCATGGCAGAGCTTCGCCACTTGTTCGCGAGTGCCTTCCGGTTTTAGAAGGGTATGGTCAAGGAGCTTCGCCGCCAAGTGCCAATCCTTGCGAATGGCTTCCGCGGAGGGATGCAAACTGATCGTGTGCGACATCCAAATACCTGCTTTGGCCGCGCCGCGGCCATCGGTCCTATAGTATGCCTCCGCCTAGTGTACGACTAACCGGGCGCACCACCGCTATCCAACCACACATATATCCGGGAGATTCCGGTAGCGTTCGGCATAATCCATTCCGTATCCCACAACAAACTCATCGGGAATTTCAAATCCCACGTAGTCCGCCTGGATGGGCCGCCGGCGGCGGCACTTCTTGTCGAGAAGGGTTGCGATTCTGAACGTCCGGGGGTGGTGCGCCAGAATCATTTCTTTCAGGTAGGCCATGGTCAATCCGGTGTCCAGAATATCCTCGATCAGGATGACGTTCTTGTCCTCCATGGACTGATCGACGTCCTTCAGCAATTTGACTTCACCGCTGTTTTGCTTCTGGCTGCCGTAGCTGGAAACGGAGATGAAGTCAAAGGTGGAATCCAACGCGATCTGGCGCGAGAGGTCGCTCAGAAATATTGTCGCGCCCTTGAGCACACCCACCAGAACCACTGGCTCTCCGGCAAAATCCCTGGTAATCTGCTCGCCCATCTCGGCGACACGGGCAGCAATCTGTTCACGCGAGAAAAGTATTTTCAACTCCGGCACCATGCAACGCTCCACGAACGGCAGTACGCGCAAAACGGAAAAAGGGGAAATGGGATAGTAGAAGGTACCGGCAAAAGTTGCAAGCCGGGAAACAACCTGGGATGTCACCGACTTTGGCCCGGCCCAGCGCCTGAGGCAGCATTTTGCGATATGATCGGAACGATCCGCAAACATCGAGTCAAACAGCCTTTGGAGGAATTCATGCGCCAGCGTAGCGCGGGAAGACTAGCCATTTTCCTTGTCGCAGTTCTCATCACCGGCGCCTACGGAGCGCAGATTCGGGCGTTCAAAAACTCTCCAGCGCGGCCTGCCACGGCTGCACAGCAGTCCGCCAGGGAGCGACAGGCGGAAGTTCGGCCCGCGGCAGCCGCAGCCGGCACCCCGGAGGGGCGCACGGAGAAAGCTCTGGCCGAGGCCCGCGGCAACCTTGGGGCGCTGTACGCCCTGCTGAAAGAAATGCCGAAGGGCGGCGACCTCCACAATCATCTGACCGGCGCGGTCTACGCGGAGAGCCTGATCCGGTTTGCGGCTGATTCCGGACTATGCGTGGATCGTCAGACGCTGGCTCTGGCGCCGGCGCCCTGCCAGTCCAACCAGGTTGAAGCGCGTCAGGCATGGAGCGATCCGCAGTTGTATCGGGACGCAATCGACGCCTGGTCGATGCGCGACCTTGAGCCCGGGACCAACGGGCATGATCATTTCTTTGACAGCTTCTCCAAGTTTGGTCCCGCAACCGAATCCCACCTTGCGCAAATTCTCGCCGAGGTGACCCAGCGCGCCGCCAGCGGAAACGTGCAGTATATGGAACTGATGGTCTCTCCAGATCGCGGACGCGCCGCGGCACTGGGCGCCGAGGTTGGCTACACGCCCGATTTTGCCGCCATGCGCCACAAGCTTCTAGACGCGGACTTTGCCGGTATCGTTGCCGAAGCCGGCAAGAACCTGGATGCCATGGAACAGGAAAAAAACGAGCAACTTCGCTGCGCCAGCGAGCCCGAGTCTCCCTCCGGGGCGTGCTCGGTGCACGTCCGCTACATCTACACCGTGTATCGCGCCCAGCAACCGGCGCAGGTGTTCGCGCAGATTCTGATGGGCTTTGAGTTGGCCAGCCGCGATCCGCGCGTGGTCTCCCTCAACCTGGTGCAGCCCGAGGATTGGTATGTGCCCATGCACGACTTCCATCTCCATATGCAGATGTTGAATTACCTCAAGAGCGTGTATCCAAACGTTCCCGTCACCCTGCACGCCGGAGAACTGGCGCCCGGCATCGTTCCGCCCGATGGGCTGCGCTTCCACATCCGTGAGTCGATCGAGTTGGGTAAAGCCGAGCGAATTGGCCACGGCGTGGATGTGATGTACGAAGACAATCCTCACGAACTCTTGGCCATGATGGCCCGCCATAACGTCATGGTGGAGATCTGCCTCACCTCCAACGAGGGAATTCTCGGCGTCCGGGGACGGCAGCATCCGCTGGCGATGTACCTGAAGGCAGGGGTCCCCGTAGCGCTGGCGACCGACGACGAAGGCGTTTCCCGCTCCGAGATGACCCTCGAGTATGAGCATGCCGTGTTGGACCAGGGACTTGATTACGTTACGTTGAAGAAGATGGCGCGCACCAGCCTGGAGCATGCTTTTCTGCCGGGCGCCAGCCTCTGGGGCGATGCCCGCAAATTTACTCCGGTGCATGAATGTGCCGGCGACCGGCCCACAACGGTGCCCAGTCCCGCCTGTATGCGATTGCTGAACGGCAGCGAAAAGGCGCGCGAACAGTGGCGTCTGGAACGTCGTTTCGCCGACTTTGAAGGCACGTTCTAGCCCGCGCGCAGGCCCCTTGCTTTCATCGTGCGGGTTGCCGATGCCAGACTTCGCGGGGATCGCCATGGATGGCCACAGGATCGACGGCTGAATCCACCCACGCCGTGTACCACATGTTCAGAAGCATCTGGGCGCCGCGGCCAAGCTGCTGACGGATGAACTCGCGCGATTCCGGAGTTCCCTTTCCGTCAAAGCCGCGATCCCTCTCCAACTGGTATGCCCGCTCAATCCTGGACTGCGACTCGCGCAAGTAGGCAACATAGTCCTCGAATGGGCGATCGAGATGTCTTGGCGCACCGACCAGATCCGCGATGTAGGTGACCTCCGGATTGGCGTTCACAAACGCCGTCTCCATCTTCGAGTGAACGTCATGCGAAGTGGAATAGCCCTTGGGATTCGGCCCCACCCAGCCGTTGTACTGGATCGAGGTGTGCATCGGGTTCGAACCGTCACCAACATAGTGGCCGAGCCAGCCTGCGTAGAAAATGGCGTTGGCTTCGGCATTGGCCGTTGAGCGCCCTTCGGCCCGGGCGTGACGAAACTCGCGGAAGGCGACCTTCAAGCGGTCGAAGATTTCAATGGAGATATAGGGTTGAAAACCGATTTTCTCCGGCGGCGGTACATCCGCGTGGGGATGTTGCGCGCGATACTGGTAGACAGCCCGAATAAATGCATAGCGGTCCGGTGGAAGCGGCTTGAGCCAGTCCACCCACTCAAGATCGATGAAATGATCCGGGGCTTGCGCGTCATTCAGAGGCTGTTCCAAATTGGAACGCCAGCGATCCGGCTCCGGTCCCAACCATCCAATGCGCTTCGAGGCCGCCCGAAGAAATTGTGGCATGGCTGGCGGAATTCTTTCGGCGGCCGTGCGGTTGATGGTGGTGTGTCCAACATCGCCCCAGCCTGGGGCCGGTGTCGGCAACAAAACCGCCGCCAGAATGATTAGCAAGCAGAAGGAAGACCTTCGCGCCAGGCGCCGTCCGGCCTTCGGACATGCACTGGACCAGGGACTGCGGAGCGCTTCCATCCCGCCGCGATTTCCCTCCGTGTCATTCATTCCGGCAGCTGCCCTTTGCGAACCTGGTGCCAGGCATAACTGAAAAAAAGCGCAAGCACCCAGGAGATTCCGACAAATAGCACCCGCACCCATCCTGCCGGCAATCCTTGCACCAGGCCGATGGTTCCGGCCACCGCGGCAATCCACCACAGCAGCGCCACAAATCCCAGGCGACGGCGCACCCCCGCAATATTCTGTGGCTCCGGGCTCTTCCCCGCCTCCATCATGATTGATCCCTGGTGTGATTTTCCGTGCGCGGCACGGCCGGCCGCAAACCGCGCAAGCAATGCCACGAGGTCATCTTCTCACGGGTTCAAGCGTATGCCAGCGTGCGGGAATGCTTCCTGGCAAGGTATTCCCGCAGCTCCTCAAAGCCAGGAAAGACCTGCGAGGCACATCCCAGAAGCCAGCCGCTGAGTTCTTCAATCGGCGCCCTGGTCACCAGGTAAACAGGCACGCCGCGACGGTAGGCCACGGTGAGTTCGCCCTGGGTGCCAGCGTCTTTGTGCGCGGGCTCGTCCCAGTAGGCCACCATTGCATCGCAACGCTCTTCGACCCAGTCCAAATCGTACTGGATGACCTTGCGAATGGTCTGTTGAAAGCGGGGAAGGTCGGTTTGCTTCCAGCCGCGATATTCGCGGGCTTCCTCGTCGGTCAGGTCTTTTTTCTCGTCACCCGCGGGATCATAAACATCATGCCCAAACTCGTGCAGGAGACGCGTGACCTCGGCCCGCCATGAGTTGCCACGGTCGGGAGAATTTTCGATGGCGCCACAAAGATAAATCAGCATTTGAGGGAACCCGCTAATCCTCGCGGGAAAATTGATTGTCGTTCTCCATGCATCCCAAGGTCAACCAGAATCTGCTGCCCAGCAGGCGAAAAACGGAACAGGGAGGGCGGCAAGCCACCACCCCCTCGACTCAATCGGCGGTTCCCCCGCATCTAAATCCAGAGGGAAATGCGGCGCGGCGGTCGGGGGTTAGCGCACACGGAAGAGTTCAGGCAGCAGCACCCCGGCCCTGCTTTCAAAGACCTGGGTGAATGCCGCGGCGTTGGCTGGGTGTTCCGGCCCCACGTAATAGGTGCGCGCGGGAGCGCCGCCGCCATAGCGCTCACTCGCCCAGCGCACAAAACTTGCCGCCGGTTGCACCACGCCTGAAGTTCCAATGACCAGCATCACGGTACAGCGTTGCAATTCCTCGATGATTCGTTCCAGGTGGAATGGAACCTCACCGAACCAGACAATGTCCGGCCGGATGCGACCGCCGCACTCACAACGGCGGTGCTCTGCTTCGCTCTCATAAAGGCGCGCGTCCGGGAACGGGGCGCGCACGCAGCGATCGCAGCGGGACTGGAATAGCTCTCCGTGCATGTGCACCAGGTTGTGAGAACCGGCGCGTTCATGCAGGTCGTCCACGTTTTGGGTGCATAGGAAATAGCGCTCTCCCAGCTTGCGCTCCAACTCCGCCAACGCCAGATGCGCAGCATTCGGCTGGGCCCGCGAGGTAGCCTTCCGGCGCTCGGAGTAAAAGCGCCAAACACGCTCCGGATCGCGCTTCCACCCACCGGGTGACGCCACGTCTTCCACCCGCTCGCCTTCCCATAGTCCATCGGAACCACGAAACGTGGCCAACCCGCTCTCGGCGCTGATTCCCGCGCCGGTCAGAACAAAGACTTGATCCTTGCCGCCGATCGCAATCCGCTTGGACTTCGCCATCCTATCTTGCCCCCATGCCCTTCGACTGCACTTCCAGCGACCGCGCAAAATGCTCCAGCACGAAACCCCAATCGTGACCTCCAGGGTAAAGGTGTGCTTCGTGGGGGATGCCGCGTTGCGTGAGCAGTTTGTCCATGGCCACCGTTCCGGCATTGAAGCCATAGCGGTCCTGTGCACCGCAGTCGAAATAGATCGTCATTCGCTTCAGCGCCGCCACCGGGGCCACGCCCGCCAGGTGGAACGCGGAGTTCTTTTCGTAGAACGCCATGTCGGGCGGATTGCCGAAGATCGTGCCCATCAGTGTTTGCTGCCACTCCTGGGAAAGCTCAGAGGGCAAATGCTCGATCAGGGCGGGCATGTTCGCGCTGACGACGGCAAACTTCTCCGGATACTTGAAGGCATAGTGCAGCGCGCCGAATCCACCCATGGAGATTCCCATGATTCCACGCTGGGTGCGGGTTGTGCCGATGCGGTACTTTTTCTCCATCGCGGGCAGAAACTCTGCCAGAAAGAAATCTTCATAGCGGAACTTGCCGTCCCTTGAATTGATGTAGAACGATGCAAACCCCGCCGGCGCCACCACGGCGAACTCGCCAATCTGTTTCTGGCGCATGAGGCGGTCATAAATCGACCACCCGCCCATATTCACCAGCGACTGCTCATTGTCTCCCAACCCATGCAGATAGTAGGCCACCGAATAGCGCCGCACTTTGTCCTGCGCATAGCTGGGCGGAAGCATCACGCAGTAGGGCACCGGGCGAGCCAGAATCCTGCTCTCCAGCGTAGAACACTCCACCTTTGAATGAGCGATGGGGGACTGGGCAACGCAGAGCGCCAGCAGACTGAACACGCACCCGAGCAGAGCCATGCCGCGTCTTGCAGCTTTCATTTCACCCCGCAGTAATACATTTGCATATGTCGATGCAAGATCATTCGTAACGCAGCGCCTGCACCGGGTCGAGCCTGGCGGCGCGCACCGCCGGATAGATACCGGCCAGCACGCTGACCAGCACACTGAAGCTGATGGCTCCGGCGACCAGCCACAGCGGAACCGTCCAGAGATTTTCCGCCGACATCTTCATCCTTTGCAGGTAGACATTGGTGCCCAGATTAATGGCGCGCCCGATGACCCATCCCAGCGCCACGCCCAGCGCGCCGCCGGCTAAGCCCATGGTGGCGGCTTCGGCAAAGAAAAGTTTCTTCACGTCGGCATCGCTGGCGCCCAGGGCCTTCATGATTCCGATCTCGCGGCGCCGCTCCAGCACCGCCATCACCAGCGTATTCACAATCGCCAGGGAAGCAACGGCCAGCGCCAGCGACCCGAAGATTCCCAGGAACATATCCAGCACGGCAAAGAAGCGCCGCATGCTTCGGGTCGCATCCAGATAGGAATACGCCGAAAAGTTCATCGTCTTCACCGACTCTTCCACCTTCTCCGCGTAGGCCGCCGATTGCATGCGCACTGTAAGCATCGTATAAGTGCGCTCGCCCGGCGTGGAGCGAACCAGTTGCTGGGTATCGGCAGGCTGCATCATCCGCATGGCCTCGGCCGTTCCAGTGGGCAGGAAGACGCGCGCCCGGCTGACCATGCGCATGCCGCCGAATGGCTCCTCGTCCAGGATCCCGACGATGCGGAACTGCTTGTCTGTGCGTTCGATGCTGAGGTTCGCGTCGCTCTCGCTGCTCTGGCGTTCGGCATAACGCAGGGTGAGAATTTTGCCCAGCACCCAATCCGGATCCTTCTCCAGCTTCTTGGCAAAGTCGCGCTGCAGCAAAACTTCATCGGCGTTGGCGGAACTAAAAAACCTGCCCTTCACTTTTTCCACCGCGTCTTCATCGCGTGTTGACCATGGAAGTCCAGCCACCAGGGTGAGGTTGGTCTTGTCGCCATACTCCACGTCGGCCATTGCCCGAATCTCGGGAGCGACTTCCTCCACACCGGGCAGCGCCGCAATCCTTGCGCGCGCATCGTCATTGAGCACCGGAGACTCCCCGGGTTTGGCGTCGGCGTTCTCCTCCATGTTCCGTATGTCCTGCCTGCTGGTAACAAAAACGGTCTGGAACATCCCGGACTTCATGAGCTGGTGGTTGGCAAATCCCTGCAACCCGATGCCGAGTGAAAGCATGGCAACCATCGATGCCACACCGACGGCGATTCCCATCGTGGTAAGCGCGTTGCGCAGCCGGGCGTTGCGCATGTTGCGAGCCGCGAGTTCAATCAGGTCCTGGCGAATCATCGTTGCGCCTCCACGCCCGGCACCAATCTTCCATCCGCCATGTGCAACGACTTGCGGGCGTACTGCGCGGCCAGTGCCGGGTCGTGCGTCACCATCAATACGGTTACGCCCATTTTTTCGTTCAACTCGCGCAGCAGGGCCATCACCTCGTGGCCATTGCGGCTGTCCAGATTTCCAGTTGGCTCGTCGGCCAGCAACACCGAGGGACGATTGGCCAGGGCACGCGCGATCGCTCCCCGCTGCTGCTCGCCTCCGCTCAGTTCCGCCGGCCTGTGGTTGGCGCGATGAGCCAATCCAACGTTGGTAAGCAACTCCAGCACGCGGCCTCGCCGTTCACTGCGCGGCGACTCCGCCAACCGCAGCGGCAGTTCGACGTTGTCGGCCAAGGTCATGGTAGGCACAAGGTTGAAGGATTGAAAGATCATGCCAACGGTCAGCCGGCGGTAGCGCGCCAGCGCCTCGGAGTCCATCGTGCTCAGGTCCCTCCCTGCTACCACGATGCTGCCCGCGCTGAGCCGGTCCAACCCGGCCAGAAGATTCAGCAGGGTGGACTTGCCTGAACCCGATGGTCCCAGCAAGGCGGCAAATTCTCCGCCCGCGATCGTAAAGCTCACGTCCTCGACCGCGCGCACGACGCTCTCGCCCATCTTGTAATACCGGCTGGCGCCACGCGCCTCCATGGCTGGCTCATCCTTTTCTGCGTTCATTCTTCCGCCATTCTCTCCGCTGCTACGCTTTAGTGTATTCGACCCGATGCCAGGCGGATACCTGGCAACCATCCCTGCTATTCCGCGATTTCTGGCCAAAGCGCCGCGGATAGCCGCTTTTTGCCGTTGACCTCGGCCCCAATCTCTGTTTAGGATCATTACAGATGAGTTCTCCGCTCCATCACCGCCATCACCATCATCACCACACGGCGATTGTGTCGGCGGAGGCGAGCGGAACCCTGTAAAAGGCAATCATCCAAGCTCTGGCCCGCTGGTGCAACCAAACCCAGCGGGTTTTTCTTTTTGCCGCTGCGGGTGAAGGCCCCGGTAATGCCAGTCCAAAGAGGACTAGGACAATGCAGATCGATTTTGAAAAAATGGGGGGACTCGCCCCGGCCATCGTGCAGGATGCCGATAACGGCGAGGTCCTCATGGTGGGCTTCATGAACCAGGAAGCGTTTGACAAGACGCTTCAGACCGGCTACGTGACCTTCTATAGCCGCACCCGTAACAAGCTGTGGACCAAGGGCGAGACCAGCGGCAATCGCCTGCGCCTCGCCTATGCAGCAACCGATTGCGACAACGATACCCTTCTCTTCAAGGTGCAGGTCGAGGGTGACGGCCTGGTGTGCCATGAAGGCACGCGCTCCTGTTTCACCAAGCCCATCCCCATTTCCCATTCGGAGGTCTCCAATGCCTAAGATTCGACTTGGCATCCCAAAAGGCTCGCTGCAGGACGCGACCCTCGCATTGTTTGCCGCCGCCGGATTCAAGATCTACGCCAACGGCCGCTCCTATTTTCCCTCCACCGACGATCCCGAGCTGGAATGCATGTTGATCCGTGCCCAGGAGATGGCGCGTTATGTGGAGCAGGGCGTGCTCGACGCCGGACTCACCGGGCTTGACTGGGTGATCGAAAGCGGACGCCAGGTCGATGCCGTCTGCGACCTCATCTACTCCAAGCAAAGCCGGGGAGGCGTGCGCTGGGTTCTCGCCGTGCCGGAAGAATCGACCGTGCAGCGCGCCGAGGATCTCGCCGGAAAAATCATTGCAACCGAACTGGTGGAAGTAACCAAGAGTTACTTTGGCGCAAGGAATATCCCAGTACAGGTGGACTTCAGCTGGGGCGCCACCGAGGTGAAGCCGCCGATGCTGGCCGACGCCATCGTCGAGGTCACCGAGACTGGCAGTTCGCTGCGCGCCAATCGACTCCGCATCGTGGAGACCGTGCTGGAATCCAACACCCAGGTGATCGCCAACAAGAAGGCCTACGCCGACGAATGGAAGCACCGCAAGATCGACAACATTGCCCTGATGCTGCAGGGCGCCATCGCCGCCCAGGGACGCGTGGGACTGATGCTGAACGTGCAGCAGAAGGACTTGCCGGGAGTGCTTGCCGTGTTGCCCGCGCTCAACTCTCCCACGATTTCCGCACTCAGCAACTCCAACTGGGTCGCCGTCAACACCATCCTCGAGGAAACCGTCGTGCGTGATGTGATTCCACGCCTGAAGGCTGCGGGCGGCACTGGAATCGTCGAGTATCCGCTGAATAAGGTGGTGATGTGATGAAACTGCTCAGTGGCGAGGAGGCCGCGCAAGCCGTCGTCTCGCTCGCTCATCGCTACGCTTCATTCGATCCTGGGGTGGAGAAGACCGTCGCCGGGATCGTTAACCGGGTACGCACGGAAGGCGATGCCGCGCTGCTGGAGTACGCCCACGACCTGGACGGGCTCGTGGCGGGTGCGCCCATCCGGGTCCCGGCCGAACAGTTGCAGGCCGCGCTCGCCATGGTGAGCGCTGAGTTCATTCACGCCATCGAGACCGCGGCCAGAAACATCCGCAACTTTGCCGAGTGGCAGATGCCGCGCCCATGGCTGCGCACCATTCATCCAGGGCTGCGCGTGGGCCAGGCCATTCGCCCGCTGGAGTCCGTGGCCTGTTACGCCCCCGGCGGCCGCCATCCCCTGCCCTCCACTGTGCTGATGACCGTAATCCCCGCACAGGTGGCCGGTGTGCAGCGCATCGCCGTCGCCTCGCCGCGCCCGGCGCCGGAAACATTGGCGGCCGCCGCCATCATCGGCGTCACCGAGTTTTACCGCATCGGCGGCGCCCAGGCGATTGCAGCATTTGCTTACGGCACGAAGAGTATTCCAAAGGTGGACAAGATCGTTGGTCCCGGGAACACCTACGTCACCCTGGCGAAAAAGCTGGTCGCCTTTGATTGCGGCATTGACTTCCTTGCCGGGCCAACCGAGATTGTCTATTGCGCAACCGAGGGCAACGCCGAGTTCATCGCCAGCGACCTGGTAGCGCAGGCCGAGCACGACCCGGAAACGCTTGCCATTTTCGTAACCGCCAGCACCCGTCTGGCAAAGTTGGTGGTCAAGTACGCCACCGCCATGGCCCAGGATAATCCGGTTGCAAGCCGGTCACTGGCCGCGCGCGGAGTGGCTCTGGTCGCCAAGAGCCGCAAACAGGCCCTCGAGTGGACCAATGAACTTGGCGGAGAGCATGTAAGCGTGCCCCCGGAAGACGTGTACAACGTCAAGTGCGCCGGCTCCATCTTCCTTGGCGACTACACGGCGCAGTCGCTGGGAGACTACGCCAGCGGCCCCAACCATACCTTGCCCACGGGCAATGTAGCGCGTTATCGCGGCGGGCTCAACGTGATTGATTTCGTTCGCATTATTACCGTTCAGGAAGCCAGCCGCAAAGGCCTGGAAAAGATTGCGCCAACAGTTCTGCTGCTGGCCGAAGCAGAGGGTTTGCAGGGCCACGCCGCCAGCGTGCGCGTAAGGCTGAAGAAATGAGGGCCGCAAATGAGCACTAAACTGCGCGCCCGCCGCGCCGTCGAAACCCTCAAGGAGTATCACCCGCCACTCGGAGGCCGCGATGGACTGCGCCTCGACTTCAACGAGAACGTGGATGGCTGTTCGCCGCTCGTTCTCCAGACCCTGCACTCCATCACCGCCGAGACGTTGAACAAATATCCTGAGCGGGAGCCCGGCGAGCGCGCCGTCGCCAAACATCTTGGAATCTCCTCCGGGCAGGTATTGCTGAGCAATGGCGTGGATGAGGCAATTCACCTGCTTGCGGAATCCTACCTTGAGCCAGGGGATGAGACGCTGATCGCCGTGCCTACCTTCAGCATGTACGAGATCTACGCGCTGGCAACCGGCGCGGTGGTTCGAACGGTGCCATCGGGCGCGGCCTTCGAGTTTCCCGCCGATGCCTTGTTGGCTGCCATTACGCCGGAGACGCGCCTCATCTGCATCGCCAGTCCCAACAATCCCACGGGAGCCATTGCTACTCGTGCACAACTGCTCGCCATCGTGCGGGCCGCGCCACAGGCCGCCGTGCTCATCGACGAGGCGTACATTCATTTCGGCGGCGAGAGCCTGCTCGATCAGGTCGGCATTCTCGACAATCTCTTTGTCAGCCGGACTTTTTCAAAAGCGTACGGACTGGCGGGTTTCCGTCTCGGCGCACTTCTCGGCTCCCTCGGCCAACTGAAGTTGCTGCGCCGCGTTGCCTCGCCCTACAACGTAAACGGCATCGCCCTCGCCTGCCTCGGCGCCGCGCTCGACGATCGCAATTACATCGTCCGCTATGTGGCGCAGGTGCTCGAGGGACGGAGCCAGTTGGAAGACTTCTACCGCACCCATGACATTCCTTTCTGGCCCTCACAGGCCAACTTCGTGCTCGCCTACTTCGGCAGCTATCGTCAGGCCTTGGTGGAGGAGATGCGCCGGCGCGGCATTCTCGTTCGCGACCGCAACAGCGATCCCGGATGCCAGGGCTGCGTGCGTATCACTCTCGGCAATCGTCTGCAGACCGCGCGTTTGCTGCGCGAACTTCCCGCGGCGCTTCGGAGCATCGCCTTTACGCCGCAACCGCATCCCACCCTCGCCGCCAAGGAGGCACAATGACCAAGCCAGCCAAGACTCTGTCCCGAGGCACCGAACTCGAACGCAACACCACCGAAACCCGGATCGCACTCGCGCTTAACATCGACGGCACCGGAATCTACAAGGTGGAGACCGGCATCCGCTTCCTCGACCATATGCTCGAGTTGTTTACCCGCCACGGAGGATTCGACCTGGCGCTGGCCTGCTGCGGCGACCTTGATGTCGATCAGCATCACACCGTGGAAGACGTTGGCATTGCTCTTGGTGAAGCGTTTGATCGCGCCCTTGGCGACAAAAAAGGAATCCTGCGCGCCGGATATTTTCTGATGGCGATGGATGAAACCCTCGGCATCGCTGCCGTGGACCTGAGCGGCCGCGCCGCTTGCGTGGTCGATACCAAGGTGCGGGCGCGTCTGGTGGGCGATCTGCAGAGCGAGTTGGTTTTCGATTTTTTCGAGGGCTTCGCGCGCGGAGCACGGGCCAACGTGCATCTGAAAACCATGTACGGCCGTTCCAACCATCACAAGATCGAAGCGCTCTTCAAGGCATTTGCCCGCGCTCTCCGCGCTGCCTGCAGCAAGGATCAAAGACTGGCCGAGATGTTGCCGTCCACCAAGGGGTTGCTGTAGATGATTACGCTCATCGATTACAAGGCCGGCAATCTGACCAGCGTGCGCAAGGCTTTCAACTATCTTGGGCAGCAGTCCGTGGTCACCGGTGATCCCGCGCTCGTGCGCGACGCTGAGGCGCTCGTGCTTCCGGGCGTGGGCCACTTCTGCACCACCGAGCGGCTGGCCAGCAGCGGCGTGCGCGCCGCCGTCCTTGAGGCGATCGCGCGCGGCGTTCCCTTTCTGGGTATCTGCGTCGGCATGCAATGGCAGTTCGCGGGCTCGACCGAAGCTCCGGAAACACAGGGTCTCGCGCTTTTCGAGGGTACGTGCGAGCGCTTCCGCACCAGCCTCAAGGTGCCGCACGTGGGATGGAACCAGATTCGCCGCACCCCGGCGGCCGAGCCGTCGCGTCTGCTCGGCGGAGTACCCGACGACAGCTTTGTTTACTTCACCCATTCCTATCGCGCGCCAGTCGTCGCCGGCGTCTCGGCCGTCACCACCTACGGTGAAACGTTCGCCGCATCGGTCGAGCGCCAAAACGTCTTCGGCACACAATTCCATCCGGAAAAATCCGGCGACACCGGTTTGCGGATTCTCAAGAATTTCTGCGATTATGCGGCGGAAAGGAGCGCACGATGAGCACGGGAATCACCAAGCGCATCATTGCCTGTCTCGACGTGACCAAGGGCCGCGTGGTCAAGGGAGTGCAGTTCGTGGACCTGGTCGACGCCGGTGACCCGGCCGAACTCGCGCATCTCCACGCCGCCAGCGGCGCTGATGAAATCGTGCTGCTTGACATCACCGCCACCAGCGACGCGCGTCCCATCCTCATCGACGTGGTCCGGCGCACCGCACTCCAGCTCTTTGTGCCTTTTACCGTGGGAGGCGGCGTGCGCTCGCTCGACGATGCCAGCGCGCTCTTTGATGCCGGGGCCGACAAGATCAGCATCAACTCCGCAGCCATCAAGACTCCCGCGATCATCACGGAGATTGCCGAACGCTTCGGCTCCCAGGCCGTCATTGTCGCCATTGACGCCAAACGCAAGCTCGCGGCGGAGGTCACCACCGAGGACGCCGCCGTCTCCAGTAACGTGCCCGCCGAGGTTTATCTTGCCGGGGGCCGCATCGCGACCGGCCACGACGCCGTCGAGTGGGCGCGCGAGGCTGAGTCCCGCGGCGCCGGAGAGATTCTGCTCACCTCGATGGACTGCGATGGAACCCGCACCGGCTTCGATTGTCCGCTCACCGCGGCCGTTGCCAACGCTGTGAACATCCCTGTGATTGCCAGTGGCGGCGCTGGCTCGGGCGATCACTTCGTGGAGGTGTTCAAAGCCGGATGCGCCGATGCCGCGCTCGCCGCTTCCATCTTCCACTTTGGCATTCACGATCTGCGCGAGCTCAAGGCCCAGTTGCAGCGGGAAGGCATCCCGGTGAGGCTCCCTTGCTGAGCATGGACTGTGCGGCATGGAATGCACGGCAGACGCAGATCGCCTGACTTATCCCGCAGCGCTCGCCGCGCTCGGCAAACCTAGGAGCAGGAGCCAGGAAAAATGCTTATTCCCTCAATTGATCTCATGGGTGGCAAGGTTGTCCAGTTGGTACAGGGCAAGGACAAGGCGCTCGAATTCGACGACATCGAGTACTGGATCGACCGCTTTCTTCCCTATCCGATGGTGCAACTCATCGATCTGGATGCGGCCATGGGGACGGGTGAGAACACCTCGATCATTCATCGCATCTGCCAGCACCTTCCGGTGCAGGTTGGCGGCGGAATTCGCTCCGTCGAAGCCGCATCGAAGATGTTCGAAGCCGGAGCCAAGAAGGTCATCATCGGCTCGGCGCTGTTGAAGAACGGCGCGGTGGATGTGGCGATGGCGCAGGCCCTGTCGCACTACGCCGCACCGGCGCGCCTGCTCTTTGCGGTCGATTCCCGGGGCGGTAAAGTCTCGGTGAAAGGGTGGCGGGAAGGCACCACGCTGACGCCCACGGACATGATGCGGCAGACCGGTGAATACTGCTCCGGCTACCTCTACACCCACATCGACACGGAAGGAACCATGCGCGGCTTTCCCTTCGAAGTGATTGCAAAACTGAAGGAAGCAACCTCCCGCAAGCTCATCGTGGCCGGTGGCATCAAGTCCATGGAGGAAGTAAACCGGCTCCACGCCGAGGGCGTAGACTCCGTCGTGGGCATGGCCGTTTACACCGGCGCTCTCGAGGCTTAGCGCGGCCAGGCTCCATGGCGGCCTTCTCCTGCTTTTGATAACCTTTGCAGTGGGGAAAATACGTCAAGCAAGTCCCGGAACCCGGCGCCGGGCCAGGAGAAAAGTGTCACAGGCACAAGTCGTTTCATCGGTGGAAGGCAGCGGTGGAGATCCATCGCGGGAGCACATCTTCAATGTTTTCCGGCGCTGGGGATATCTCGAAGCGGACCTCGATCCACTCGGCCACTTTCCCCGTCTCGATTACTCCGAGCTGAGAATCGGCGGCCCGGACGCCGAGCGCGCCCGCGAAATCTACTGTGGCAGCATCGGTGCCGAGTTCATGCGCATTCCCTGTCCCGAACGCCGTCAGTGGATTATCGACCGGCTGGAAGGCCCGCAGTCCGAGGTCAATCGCGAAACGATTCTCAAGCAACTGCTCGAGGCCGACATCTTCGAGCAGATGTTGCAGACGCTCTACATTGGCACCAAGCGCTTTTCGCTCGAAGGCAACACCGCCCTGATTCCCATGATGGAGGAGATTCTCGCCAGCGCCGCAGCGCACGGCGCCGAGGAATGCGTCATGGCCATGAGCCATCGCGGACGCCTCACCGCCATTTACAACACCGTGGGCCGTTCCGCAACCGACATCTACGCGGGCTTTGAAGATGTTGATCCGCGCTCCATCCTTGGCGGCGGCGACGTGAAATATCACCTTGGCGCCACCGGCGATCGCGACTTCAACGGCCAGCGCATGCGGATTCACCTGGTCAGCAATCCCAGCCACCTGGAGGCAGTCGATCCCGTAGCGCTGGGACGCGTTCGCGCCAAGCAAACCCGGCGCGGTGCCGAGGGCAAACTCCAGGTCCTACCCATCCTCGTGCATGGCGATTCCGCTTTTGCCGGTCAGGGTATCTGGGCCGAGACGCTCAACATGAGCGATCTGCCAGGCTACACAGTCGGCGGCACCATCAACATCATCGTCAACAACCTGCTCGGCTTCACCACCAACCCAAACGAATACGCCAGTGGACGCTTCGCCAGCGATCTCGCCAAGCGCCTGCCTATCCCAATTTTCCATGTGAATGCAGAAGACCCCGAAGCAGTCGTCCGTATCGGGCGGCTTGCGCTTGAATATCGATACCAGTTCGCCTCGGACGTACTCATCGACCTCATCGGCTACCGCCGCCACGGCCACTCGGAAATCGACGACCCCACCATCACCCAGCCCATCGTCTACGCCAAAATCAAGGTCCACCCGCCGCTTTACGAAATCTATGCCAAGCGGCTGGGCATCGACGTCACCGCTCAGGTTGCCGAATCCCGGGCGCGCTACCAGCAGGCCAAGGCAGATGCCAAAGCCATGAGCAAAACGCCTCTGCTCTATGAATTGCCCGATTACTGGAACGGATTCTTCGGACGCAAATGGTTACCAGCCCACGAAATTGACACCGGAGTCGCGCCCGAGGAACTCACGCGTCTGGGCCTGAAACTTGGCGAATACCCGGCTGGTTTTCACATCCATCCCAAGGTCGCCGCTCTGCTCAAACAACGCCAGGAGATGGCGCTGGGGAAGCGTCTCATCGACTACGGCATGGCCGAGGCCCTGGCCTTCGCCAGCCTGGTAAGCAGCGGGATTCCGGTTCGGATGAGCGGGCAGGATTCGCGCCGCGGCACTTTCAGTCATCGCCACTCGTGTCTGATCGATGTTGAGGACGAGAGCGAATACATGCCGCTGCAGCATGTCTCGCCCGGCCAGGCCCTCATCGAGAT
This sequence comes from uncultured Acidobacteriaceae bacterium, assembly GCA_964591805.1. Lineage (GTDB taxonomy): Bacteria > Acidobacteriota > Terriglobia > Terriglobales > Acidobacteriaceae > TOLSYN. The sequence continues at coordinate 86,557 of CAZQDD010000016.1, forward strand.
TCATAACTCGGAGCTTTCCGAAGCCGCCGTCCTTGGTTTCGAGTACGGATATAGCCGCGATTATCCCGAGGCGCTCACCCTGTGGGAGGCACAGTTCGGCGACTTCGCGAACAGCGCCCAGATCGTCATCGATCAGTTCATCAGCGCTGGCGAAGAAAAGTGGGGTTTGCTTTCAGGGCTGGTCCTGCTCCTGCCGCACGGCTACGAAGGCCAGGGCCCGGAGCATTCCAGTGCCCGGATGGAGCGCTACCTGCAACTGTGCGCCCGTGACAATATGCAGGTTTGCCAGCCATCCTCGGCCGCGCAGTTCTTCCATCTGTTGCGCCGCCAGGCTCTGCGCAAATGGCGCAAGCCGCTCATTTGCTTCACTCCCAAGAGCATGTTGCGCCATCCCGATGCCGCAAGCGAACTGGCTGCGCTCAGCGCGCCACGTTTCAAACCCGTGGTTGCAGATCATGGTGCCGATCCCGCCGAGGTCAGGCACATCCTGCTCTGTTCGGGAAAAATCGGTCACGATCTCCAGGCTGAACGTAAACGATTGAACCATACCGACACCGCCATTGTTCTCCTGGATCAGCTCTATCCCTTTCCGGAGCGCGACCTCCTGGACGCCCTCGCCCCGTACGAGAATGCGCACGAACTGGTGTGGGTGCAGGAAGAGCCTGCCAACATGGGCGCGCACAGCTTTGTGAGGCCCCGCCTGCGCCGCCTGGTTGGCGAGCGGCTGGCCGTGCGCTCCATAAAACGCCAAGCCGCAGCAAGCCCCGCTACCGGCTCGGCCAAGGCTCACCAGTTGGAACAGCGCGCGCTGCTTGCGCTGGCTTTCGCCGGTTCCTGACGCTAGCTTCCCTCCCGGATGCCGCCAGGCGGCCTCCGAACGCACCCAGGGCCACCACCGAACCGCTGCACGCCAGACAACTTCGCCGCGGTTCATCTGCTCCAAAGACAATTCATTCGTCCTTTTTGCCGTCTAAAGCTGGATTGAGTTTTATACTTTTTAAAATAGAGCAAAGATGTTTTACTATCGCTACATTTCTGTGGGCCATCGCCGTCGAACTCTAAGAAGGAGGGACCAAATGGTAAACGAGACGATCACGCAAGGACTCAGACCGTACTTGATCGGGGAGAAAATCCGTGCCTTGAGGCTCAAGAAGAGCATGGGACTGGTCGAGCTTGGCAACCACACTGGCCTTTCTGCTGCATTGCTTTCAAAGATCGAGCGCGGCAAGCTGATTCCGACGCTTCCCACGTTATTGCGCATCGCCATGGTCTTCAGCGTAGGACTGGAATTTTTCTTCGACAACAACCGCAATCGCCACCTGGTCGAGGTAATTCGCAAAGGCGAGCGCACGCGCTTCCCCGAGCGGCCCGGCTCCGACGCCAGTTCCTACTGGTTTGAAAGTCTCGACTTCAAAGCCAGTGAGCGCAAACTCAACTCGTTCTATGCCGAGTTCATGCTGATGCCATCCGACCAGTTGAAGCCGCACCAGCACACCGGGATCGAAATGCTGTTCGTTATTGAGGGTGCGCTCAACGTGAAAATCGGCGGAGACGATTACGAACTTGCCACAGGCGATGCCATCTACTTTGATAGCTCCATGCCCCATTACTATCTGCGCAGGAACGAGGCGGGCGCATGCAAGGCGCTGGTGGTCACTGCAGGGTAGCGCCATTCCAGGGCGAACGGTGCAGAGATATCGGATGCCCCGTTTGAAAGGTATTCTCATGGAACTGCCGGTCATTCATCTCTACGAAGACACATGGCAATGCCATGAGGCATTGGAATTCATGGCTGCGGCCGGTTTTGTTCCCGCGCAAATCCACCCAGTCAATTATCATTCTAAAGACAGCGTGTCCCATGTTGAAGTCGACTGCTTGTTCCGCCCACGCGGCTGAGATGATCTAGGACACGGCAGAAGGGCCTGTAGCTCAACGGTCAGAGCAGAGGACTCATAATCCTTTGGTTGTAGGTTCGAATCCTACCAGGCCCACCATCTTTTCAATAACTTACAAAATTGAGATTTAACGGTATGACGTAAAGTATGACGTAGCCGATTTTGGCTACGCACTTGGCGGCAACACCGCATGATTACTGTCGTTGAGCGCCGAGCGCACAATGCCAAGTTCGGGATGCTGATACTTCATCGCGGTCTTGACGTCCACGTGCCCCATCGCACTCATGACCAGCTTCAGATTCCCGGTATTCTTCAGAACTCGTGTTCCGAAGTCATGCCGGCCACAATACAATACCAATTTCTTGGGCAGTCCGGCCTTCTCGCGTGCTTGGCGAAACTTCGCGGCCATCGTGGTCAGATGTCCGGATTCAGATCGCTTGGACGCGAACACCCAGCCCTTTTTCCTGGTCCCGCAAAGCGTCTTCAACACTGTAAAAACCCGGTCGCTCATCGGTACGTACCTGATGCCGTTCTCGGTCTTGCTGTCCACCACATGGATGAGCCGCTGGTCCCAGTAAAGATCCTCAATGCGCATCCGATAGAGCTCCTTCTCATTGCGCATTCCGGTATCCCGGGCCAAGATCAAGACTTGGGTAAACCGCTCCAGGGTTCTCTTGCTCCTCCACTTGCAAAGAGCAGCAGCTTCCAAAAGTTTGCGCTCGGCCGTTTCGTCCAAACGCAAGCTGCGCGCCTGCTCGTTGACCAACTTGATCTTCGGTGCTCTCCGAATCAGCTTCCAATCCTCGGCTTTGTGCAGGAGTCTTCGCAGAGTCCGCAACGCGCAGTTGGTGTTGGCCGGCGCTCCCCCAAACCGGAGAGTCCCGGCAACCTCGTTCGTCACCAAATCCAGGCGCAGTCCAATGACGGGCGTTTTTGACAGAAGACGCCATCCACGGTGGTAATACAGTTTGGAATTCTCCACCAGCCGGGAATCGTCCACCGACTCCAAAAAGCGCTTTGACACTTCGAGCACGGTGGGAGCCTTCCT
>CAZQDD010000017.1:0-86457 GCA_964591805.1 uncultured Acidobacteriaceae bacterium
TCGGCACGGCCGGCTTCCACTTCATAGAGCACTGGAGCTGGTTTGACGGCTTCTATATGGTGCTCACAACACTGACCACCATTGGCTACCAGGAAGTGCACCCGTTGTCGCAGGCTGGACGGTACTTCAATGTTGGTATCATCCTTACCGGTGTCGGATTGGTGTTCCTGCTCCTGGGGGCGTTCGGACAGGCACTGCTGGAATTTGAATTCAACAATCTGATTGGCAGGCGAAGAATGCAACGGGAGATCGGGCGGTTGAAAGGACATTACATCATTTGCGGCGCGGGCCGCGTGGGCCGCGCCGTGGCTCGCCAACTGGAAAGCGAGCCCGCGCCGTTCGTCATCCTGGAAAGCAACGAGGTCAAGGCCGAGCGAGTCCGGGCGGAAACAAACTGGTTGATCGTCCACGCCGACGCAACCCTGGAGGCGCAACTCCTGGCCGCGCGTATTGGCGAAGCCGCCGGGTTGGTGGCCGCAACCACCACCGACGCAACCAACACATACATCGTGCTGACGGCGCGCAGTCTGAATCCGGGCCTGAAGATCATTGCGCGTGCCAGCGAAGAGGACGCGGAGAAGCACTTGCGGACCGCAGGAGCGGACCAGGTGGTTTCGCCTTACAGTTTTGCGGGGTTTCGCATCGCGCAGGCTTTTCTTCGTCCTCACATCATCAACTTTCTTGAGGTGGCTCTGCTGCGTAGCTCCGAGCTTGGATTGGAACTGGAGGAGCTGACAATCAGTCCTTCCTCGGTCTATGTGGGCCAGGGATTGCGCTCCTCCGGAATTCGTCATGACCTCGGGATCACGGTTCTGGCAATCAAACGGGAGGGCGAGGAGATGAAGTATAGCCCGGCGCCTGACGCTGTTCTTTGCGCGGGGGATCACCTTATCATAATGGGGGAGCCTGCGAAGTTGCGAGAGCTGGAATTGCTGGCTGGAGCGAAACGGTGAAAATCACGACCGCTGCCGAAATGTCTGCAATCGACCGTGCCACCACGGAGCGCCATGGCGTGCCTTCCCTGACGCTGATGGAGAACGCCGGCAGCGCGGTGGCTGACTTCGCGCGCGCGCACTGGCCGGCTGCGAACCGATTCACCGTGGTCTGTGGCAGAGGCAACAACGGCGGCGACGGGCTGGTTGCCGCCCGTCGCTTGCATGGTGCCGGCAAGGTGGTGGAAGTTCTGTTGCTTGGCGCCGCCGAGGGACTGAAAGCGGACGCAGCCAGCATGTTGGCGCGGCTTCCTTTGCGGCCAATCGTGGCGTGTACTACAGAGGAAGTTGGGCGGGAATACGCGCGCAGCCTGGCCGGCGCGGATCTTATCATCGATGCGATTTTCGGAACCGGATACAGGCCGCGTGAAGATGCGTCCCACTCTCAGGAGTTAGCCGAAGCCGCCATTGAGGCGATCAATGCGGCATCGGCGCCGGTGCTCTCGGTTGACCTGCCTTCGGGCTCGGATGCCGATGTCATCTCCGGTGGCGCGGATGTTCGCACCGTGGTGTGCCGCTCCAGCGCGGTGATTACTTTTACGGCGCCCAAACCCGCTCACATGTTCGCTAAATTGACGCGGGGAACCATCGAAGTCGCACCGATCGGCACCCCGGAGGTTGCGATCGTGTCCGCGCAGAATCTCCATGCGGTGACCCCGCAAGAGGTTTCCGCACTCTTCGTTCCCCGGGCGCTGGATAGCAACAAGGGAACCTTTGGACATGTGCTGGTGGCGGGAGGATCGCTGGGGAAGGCTGGAGCTGCCGCCATGTGCGGCACGGGTGCCTTGCGCATTGGAGCCGGGCTGGTAACGGTGGCAGGCCCATCGTCCGTGCTGCCGACCCTGGCGGGTTTCGCGCCGGAGTTGATGACCGAGCCGCTGGGCGATGCGAACTCGCACGGCGTGGCCGCAACCGATGCTGCTCGCCTGCTGGAACTGGCGAAATCCCGGGACGTGCTGGCCATTGGGCCGGGTTTATCGCAGCGACCCGGGGTGGCGGAGTTTGTGCACCGTGTGGTGAAAGGATCACGCTGCCCGGTGGTGCTGGATGCGGATGGATTGAACGCATTTGCCGGTTCGCCGGAGACTCTGCAGGGCGGTCCGCGCCCGCTGATCCTCACACCGCATCCAGGGGAAATGGCGCGGTTGACCGGGCGCAGCGTAGCAGAGATCCAAGCGAACCGGGTTGGCACTGCGCGGGAGTTTGCGCGGCAGCATCGCTGCGTGCTGGTGCTGAAGGGATTCCGGACGGTAATTGGCTATGCGAATGGCGAGGTCTGGGTGGTAGCCACGGGAAATCCAGGGATGGCGACCGGTGGAACCGGAGACATTCTTACAGGTATGATTGCGGGCGCGCTGGCCCAGTTTCCTGGCTACCTGGAGGAAGCCGTACGAGCTGCGGTGTTTCTGCATGGGCTGGCCGGGGATGCGGCCGCCGAGCGCATGGGCGAGGAGGCGCTGGTGGCAACTGACCTGCTCCGTTGTCTGCCGGCAGCGTTCCGCAAAATGCGGCAGCGTGCCCAGGCAAGAAACATTCGCCTTCGCTAACGTAATTTTGGGCTCGACTCATGGCCTCCGATGCTATGATTCGGGCAATGACACGCGATTTTACTTCGCACTCCGCTGAGGACACGGTTGAGTTGGGACGCCAACTGGCGTCGCAACTGCGGAACGCCCACGTGGTGCTGCTGCGAGGGGATCTGGGTGCGGGGAAGACGACACTGGTGAAGGGCATTGCCGAGGGCTTCGGAGCCGCCGAGGCCGACGATGTCACCAGCCCAACTTTTACGCTGATCCACGAATACCACGGCCCGGACAAAGACGTCTTTCACATCGATCTGTACCGGCTGGAGAAGCCGGGCGAGATGGACTCACTTGGCCTGGAAGACCTGATGCTGGAAGAGCGCAACGTGTTGCTGATCGAGTGGGGCGAGAAGTTTCCCCGCATCCTGCAACAGAAGGACGCCGAGATCGTCATTTTGCGCGTGGGCCACGACGAGCGCAAAGTGCGGCTGACGATCGGGGTATGAGTTCCGCGGCCGAGGTTCGCAACAACATCGCCGCGCCGTGCAGCATTCCTGTGCTGTGACGGGCGCGGCGCTTATCGTGATCTGCGTTTCCTAATATCCCATCACGTTGTAACCGCAATCGACATGGATCACCTCACCGGTGATCGCAGAGGCGCCGTCACCGGCGAGGAAGGCAGCGGTAGCGCCGACCTCGAGGGGATCGACGTTGCGTTTGAGGGGTGCCCGCTCGGAGACGAGTTTTAGGAAGTCCCCCAAGGTGCCAATGCCGCGCGCGGCAAGGGTTCGGATGGGTCCGGCGGAAATGGCGTTGACGCGGATGGCTTTGGGTCCGAGCGATGCCGACAGGTAGCGCACGGTGGCTTCCAGTGCGGCTTTGGCCACGCCCATCACGTTGTAACCCTGCATCACCTTCTCGGCACCGAGATACGTCAAGGTGATGATGCTGCCGCCGTCGGTCATCAGCGGCTCGGCGCCGCGAGCCAAGGCGATCAACGAATAGACGCTGATGTCATGGGCGATGCGGAAGCCTTCGCGGCTGGTGAGCAGGAAGTCATTCTTCAAATCATCGGCCGGAGCGAAGGCGACGGAGTGCACCAGGATGTGGATCTTGCCGTCATACTTCTCGCCGATCTGCTGGAAGACCTGGGTGATCTCCTCGTCCTTGGTGACGTCACACTGGAATCCCTGCGCTCCGGGCAGGCTGCCGATAATCTCTTCGGCTTCCAGGCGCAGGCGTTCGTTCTGATAGGTGATTGCGATCTGTGCGCCTTCAGCGTGCAGCTTTTGGGCGATGGCCCAGGCGATGCTGCGCTTGTTGGCCAAGCCAAAAATAACGGCCACGCGCCCTTCGAGGCTATTTGCCATCTATGTTTGTGCTCCCCAGCAATGAACTTGAGATTGAATCCGTACTCAAAGGATAGCAGCCCGTGGACCGAACTGGAAACCTCTTCGCGGCATGTGCACGTGTTGTGATCACCAGTGATCGTGAGGTTCATCACATCGGTATGGCCGAAAGATGGTTATGTTGGAGGCGTTATTTGGAGTTACTATGACGACCAAGACTCTGGAAACGACGGCGGCGGTTCTTGATGGGCAGGATTTTCCCGTCATTGAGCCGCAAAGAGGAGCTTGTGTTGAGTTCGTGAAGTTCTGCAAGGAGCAACACCTCAACTCCCGCGCAGCGCATACGTTTCTGCGCGTGCTCCATAACAAACCCTGGGAGCAGGAGTGCGAGAAGATTCGCGAAGCCATGCGTCCCGAAGTCGATCGCATTTTTGGACCAGCGGAGAAGGCGCTGAACGAAGGCGTCAATTGCAAGGAAGTTCTGGCCATGCTGGTCGAGGCACTGAAGAAAGCCGAAAATCTGTAAGCGCTGCGAAAATTTTAGCTGGGTGGAATTCATTTTTTCATTCGGTTCGTTCATAGCAAAACCCGTCTTAGCCGGCGGGTTTTGTTGCGTTTGGACTGGTTTTGGTGCGGATGGATTGACTTAACAGGTAATCGTTTGAGAGCCGTAATTTATCGATCTGCCAATCGTTGCGGAAGGTGACGAACGATTACCCAGATAGTCAGCATAATCGGCTCTCGATGATATCCATATAGTAACTATTGGCAAAACCCGACGACGGAGGAACGGCAAGGCTGGCAGCAGGCTTGACAATTTCACCCTGGCGACAGAAGCAGAAGAGGTTTGAGTGAGCCGGCCCATCGCGTGCTTCAGAATTCAACGCCCGCGAAAATCGTGACATTCAGCCTGAGCAGATCGCCAAGAGGACAAGCTGCGGGTGAAGTTGGGACAGCAGTGGTTCAGTACAACCTCATCCTAGTGACGGTTCAATCGTTACGTGGGGGCCAGTTACCCAGGAGAATTTCCCAAACGAGAGCTTGTGCACTTCCTGCCGGTGGAGGATTATGTTTCGCGGAAGCAATGTCAGGTGTATTCGGCGGGGTCCGCACACGGCAGATGAGAGCCATTTTGCGTTTCCACGCGAGCGTTGCCAGATTGCGGCCCGCGATTCATTCTGCAGCGCTTCCCAGGAGGTGAATCGATGAACCATCGTCTCTGCACAGCGTTGGGTTGCGTGGTCTGCTTTGCCGTGTTCGCCGTGGTTGCGGTTACCCCGGCTGCGGGCCAGGCCGTTCCGGTCCCCAGCGCTACTTACGTTCCAGTGACCCATGACTCCTATCCTTTTGGCGCCGCCAATCATCTCAACGTTCCCGAAGACCTCGCCCGGGTTGGCTATGTTGAGGAAGAATATTTTGTGAGTGGAACCGCCAACGTTTACAACTGGACGCCGCCCGGTACCGCTACGGTGCGCACGGCCAATGCGCCGTACACCACGCGCATGCTGGTTCGAAGACCCATCAACAGCAGGCAGTTCAGCGGCAATGTGATTGTCGAAATCATGAACGCCACCAACTATGTGGATTTCGAAATTGGCTGGGCTATTTCCAAGGAGCAGATCGTACACCACGGCGACGTCTGGATTGGTTTTACCAGCAAGCCGGTGACGGTGGCCGCGCTGAAAACATTTAATCCGACGCGCTACGCGCCGCTGAGCTGGGCCAATCCGCTGCCGCTGACGGACCCGGATAATTGCACGACGCTGTACACCATCATTGGCGGCGATAGTTCACGCACCACCGAGAACGGCCTGCTGTGGGATATCTTCAGCCAGATCGCGGCATTGGTGAGAAGCGACGCGTCTGACAATCCTCTGCGCAGGTTCCGGGTCGAGCGCGTGTATGGCTACGGCTACTCGCAATCGGGATTCGATCTGCAGACTTACATCGACGCGGTGCATCCGCTGGCCAAGCAGGCCAACGGCAAGTACATGTTTGATGGGTTTCTGGATGTTGCCGGTTTCAATGCCGCGGCAACCATCAACCAGTGCCAGCCGGGACTCTATGGGGAGGGATTCTTCTTCGGGCCAGGGCCTTGGCAGATCAGCGACGCCGGCGTGCCGGTGATCCGAATGGCAACCGACAGCGAGGAACTGCTCGCCCTGGTGCAGTCGGGACGGCGCGCGGACAACAACACATACCCGGATCAATTCCGCGAGTATGAGTTGGCGGCGGCGGCGCATGCCTCGCCGAATGAACTTGATTTCGGGCCTGCCTTTGCGGACATTCTGGCTGCCGGAGCACCCATGCCGGCGCAGAGCTGCGGTTTTGGTCCACGCAGTCCTTACCCGACAAAAGCCCTGCAGAACGCCGCCTTTGCGAATCTCGATCTTTGGGTAAGGCGGGGTGTCGAGCCGCCTCCGGGCCTGCTGTTGAATTTCCTGAGCGATGGTACCCAGGTTCTGGATACATACGGAAATCCTACCGGGGGAGTGCGCACACCGTACGTGGATGTTCCGACGGCGCAATGGTTCTCCGCCAGCACAGGGCCTGGCCTCTGCTATCTGATCGGGTATGACCAGCCATTCGCCGAGACGCAATTAGAGACCCTGTATCCCAACAAGGAAGCTTACTTCAAGCTCGTCCTTGCGGATACGGCGCAACTGGTCGAGCAGCGCTACATTACGCCCGAAGACGGACTGAAGATCATCCAGGAAGCGCGCCAATCCACGGTGCCGGCTGCCGCGGATATTCCGTCCGATTTACCGGACGACATCTACCAGTACTTCTGGTGGTTCTGAGTTGCTGGGCAATGGCGGAATGGAAAGTTGTCCATCCCGCCATTGCGGTTCATGATGCCGGCCGCGTTCACGGCGGCAGAAAATTCAGAGTGGCTCCCGATGACGGACCACGGGGCAGCGGGTGCGCCGGCCGGCGACGAATCCTCTTTGTGGAATGAGTGGCGGCTAATATAATTTTGCATTAGACGACGGCGGGCGGAAACGCGGGCCGCATCTTCTGGAAAGGCAGAGGGCTGAGCTCGAGGGGCGCGGGAGCCAATGCGTCCGTCGGCAACTGCAGGCGCAGGCTTGCAGCTTCCAATGAAAACTTACCTATGAAAATTCACGAGTACCAAGCGAAGGCCATTCTTTCAAAGTATGGAGTGGCAGTGCCGCGCGGCACGATGGTGGAGTCGCGTGAGGCAGCCGAGCGCGCCGCCAAAGACCTGATGGGAGCGGGCGCCACGGGAGTTGTAGTGAAGGCGCAGATCCATGCCGGCGGGCGCGGCAAGGGCGGAGGCGTGAAGCTCGCCAAGAAGTACTGGGAAGCCGGCGTGATCGCCGAGCAGATGCTGGGGATGCAACTGGTGACGCACCAGACCGGGCCGGAGGGCAAGAAGGTCCGGCGGTTGCTGATTGAAGAGACGCTGCCGATTGCCAGCGAACTGTACCTGGGGATCGTGCTGGACCGGGCGGTGGCGCGACCGGTGTTCATGGCGTCCAAGGCGGGCGGGATGGAGATCGAAGTAGTTGCGGCCAATGACCCGACGGCAATCATCAAGGAGTATATCGATCCGGCGATCGGGTTCCAGGCCTTCCAGGCGCGCAAGATCGCCTTCGCCCTGGAACTGAAGCCGGAGTTCATTGCGCCGGCGGTGAAGTTCATGATGGCGCTGTACAAGGCGTACGAGGAAACCGACGCCTCGCTGTTCGAGATCAATCCGTTCATCACCACGACGGATGGGCGAGTGTTTGCGCTGGACGCCAAGGTGAACTTCGACGACAACGCTCTGTACCGCCATGCGGAGGAGAAGGAACTGCGCGACATCACCGAGGAAGACCCGCTGGAAGTGGAAGCCAGCAAGTACAACCTGAACTACATCAAGCTGGACGGCACGGTTGGCTGCATGGTGAACGGCGCGGGACTGGCGATGGCGACGATGGACATCATCAAGTTTGCGGGCGGGGAGCCGGCGAACTTCCTGGACGTGGGCGGCGGCGCAAGCGTTGACCAGGTGACGCACGCGTTTGAGATTCTGCTGGCCGACAAGAACGTGAAGGCGGTGCTGATCAACATATTCGGCGGCATTTTGCGGGTGGACACGCTGGCTACCGGAGTGGTGGAAGCGGCGCGGAAGACGAACATCCAGTTGCCGATTGTGCTGCGTCTGGAAGGGACGAACGTGGAAGAGGGACGCAAGATTCTGAAGGCCAGCGGGCTGAACTTTATTGTGGCGCAAACCATGAAAGACGCGGCGGAACAAGTGGTTGCCGCGGCGGCGGGGAGATAAGCGATGAGCATACTTGTAGATCAGAACACACGATTGATCGTGCAGGGCCTCACCGGCCGCGAAGGAACGTTCCACGCCAAGGCTTGCGCCGCCTATGGCACGCAGGTTGTGGGCGGAGTGACTCCGGGCAAGGGCGGAACGAAGCACGAGGGCTGGCCGGTGTTCAACACGGTAGCGGATGCGGTGGGCGCGACGGGCGCGACGGCGACGGTGATCTTTGTGCCTCCGCCATTTGCGGCGGATGCGATCCTGGAAGCCGTCGATGCCGAGGTGGCACTGATTGTGTGCATTACGGAGGGAATTCCGACGCGCGACATGGTGAACGTATGGCGCTACATGGCAGGCGGCAAATCACGCCTGATCGGGCCAAACTGTCCGGGGATCATTTCGCCGGGCAAGTGCAAGGTCGGGATCATGCCGGGGAACATTCACCGGCCGGGAAGCATTGGCATTGTGTCGCGCTCCGGAACGCTGACGTATGAGGCGGTACACCAGGTTTCGCAGCTTGGGATGGGACAATCGACGGCGCTCGGAATCGGCGGCGATCCGATCATCGGCACGAATTTTGTGGACGCGCTGGCGTTGTTCAATGCCGATCCGGAGACCGAGGCGATCATCATGATCGGCGAGATCGGCGGCAACGCCGAGGAAACGGCGGCGGACTACATCAAGGCCCACGTGAAAAAGCCGGTAGTGAGCTTTATTGCCGGGCAGACGGCTCCTCCGGGACGGCGCATGGGACACGCGGGAGCGATCATCAGCGGCGGCAAGGGAACGGCGGCGGAGAAGTTCAAGGCGCTAAAAGCGGCGGGCGTGCACATTGTGAAGTCTCCCGCGCTGATGGGCGAAACCCTGGTGGAAGCGCTGGGAACGAAAGCGAAGCTGTTAAGCTAGTAAAGGCCGCGCGGCTGGCCCGTAAGGAAGCCGCGCGCACAGCCATCCTACAAGTCAGGAACTGACATGGAAACCTTGCAACGCACACTTGCCATTGTGAAGCCCGACGCGGTAGCCAAGGGCGCAGCAGGCGAAATTATCGCCATGATTGAGAGCAATGGATTCCGCATTATTGGACTGAAGATGCTTCACCTGAAAAAAGCCCAGGCGGCCGCGTTCTACGCGGTTCACGTGGGCAAGCCGTTTTTTGATTCGCTGGCGGCGTTCATGACCTCCGGGCCGGTGGTGGTGCTGGCGCTGGAAAAGGCGGGCGCGATTGCCGACTGGCGCAAACTGATGGGCGCGACCAACCCGGCGAACGCCGCCGAGGGAACGATCCGGAAGAAACATGCCGAGAGCATTGAGCGCAATGCGGTGCACGGCTCGGACGCGGAAGACACGGCGCGCTTCGAGCTGAGCTTTTTCTTCGCGGGGTACGAGCTGGCGAAGTAGCTTTTCGCGGTGAGAGGCAGGAAAGGTGCGGGGGAAATCCCTGCACCTTTTTCTTTGCGGCTTCGCTATTGGTTGGCGATTCGCTTCCAGAACTGGGCGGAGCGTTCCTGGAGTTGCTCGTGGGTGAGCTGTTCTTTGGGCGTAGCCAGGCCCCAGCCGTGACCGAACGGGTCGAAGATGTGAGCGTAGCGCTCGCCCCAGAAGGCATCGTTGGGCGGCATCTTTCCGGTGGCTCCGGCGGCGACGGCATCGGCGTAGGTTTTGTCCACGTCGGGCACCTGGAGATGCAGGTTGACGGAAGTTCCACCGTAGTGAGCGGGCGAGCAGGCTCCCATGGCGGGAAATTCATCGCTGAGGAAAATTTTCGTGTCGCCGAAGAGCAGCTCGGCATGCACGATAGCTTTTCCGTCGGGGCCGCGCATCACGGGGCCATCCACCGTGGCGCCGAAAACTTTTTCATAGAAGGTGATCGCCGCATCGGCATTGCTGACCGTGAGCGACGGCGTAATGGTCTGGCGTTTCGAGTTCTCCATCCTGGAACCCCCTATTCCGGAGCAAAAGTCTAGCACGGAGGGCAAGGAAAAACCCGGCCGGAGCCGGGTTTTTCACGAGCGTGAAACAGAAGACTAGCTGACGGGGACGAAGAACTCGCGCGTGTGCGCGGCTTCCAGGGGAGCGATGGCGGTTTTGTAGCGGGCGAAATGCGGTGTGGCGCGGTGCGCATCGACGGCTGCCTGATCCGTGTAACTCTCGTAGAACGCGAAGTTCAGCGGATTCTCCGTGGATTGATGGATGACGTATTGCAAGCAGCCGGGTTCCTTGCGGGTTGACTCCGTGACTTCACGATAAATGCGTTTAGCTTCTTCTTCGGTGCCCGGCTTCATGGTTGCATGCACGATGAGAACGATCACTTTGACGGCCTCCTGAGACAACAGGGAATATTGTCTCACCGGTTGAGGGATTTTGGCGCGCGGCGGCCTCAGAGCGCACGCGGAAGGCTTGCAGCAACACTTCATGCCCTTCCTCCCACATTCGCCGCAAAGGATGGCGGATGTGGGCCACCAAAGCGGATGTGGGCCACCAGACCAGCCAGCGGACTACTTGCTGGTGAGGAAGGCGGAGAATTCATCAACGAAGATGGTGTGGTGGCGGTCGGGGCCGGTGGATACCATGCCGATGGTGGCGCCGGACTCCTGCTGGAGGAAGCGCAGGTAGGTCTGGGCTTTCGCTGGAAGCTTATCGTGCTCGGTGATGCCGAAGGTGCTCTGCTGCCAGCCGGGAAACGACTCGAGGATGGGCTCGATTTTGCGGTAGCCCGAATCCTGCGCGGGAATCTCCTCGACCGGCTTGCCGTCGATTTTGTAGCCGACGACGACGGGGATTTCAGCGAGTTCGTCGAGGACATCGAGCTTGGTGACGACCAGCCAGGCGGTGCCGTTGATCATGTTGGAGTAGCGCAGCAGGGGCAGATCGATCCAGCCGCAGCGGCGCGGCCTTCCGGTGACGGCGCCGTACTCGTTGCCCTTTTTGCGGACGGACTCGCCGAGCTCGCTGTGAATTTCCGAGGGGAATGGGCCTTCTCCGACGCGGGTGCAGTAGGCCTTGGTGACGCCGATGACGGTGGAGATGGAAGTGGGCGGAACGCCGGTTCCGATGGATGCTCCGCCGGAAGTCGAACTGGAGGAGGTGACAAAGGGATAGGTGCCGTGATCGATGTCGAGCATGGTCCCCTGCGCCCCTTCAAACATGACGCTCCTGCCGTTACGGATGGCGCGGTTGAGGAACAGGGCGGTGTCGGCCACGAAGGGCGCAATCTGGTCGGCGACGGCGGCATATTGCTCGTACATCTGGCCGGGATCGATGGCTTCGCCGTTGAACAGGGCGTGGGCGATGGTGTTTTTTTCCTGGCAGGCGTTGTGGATGTGCTTCTTGAGGAGCTGCTTATCGAGAAGGTCGGCCACGCGGAGGCCGCGGCGCGCCATTTTGTCCTCATAAGTGGGGCCGATGCCGCGCGAGGTGGTTCCGATCTTGACCCGTCCGGGAGCATTCTCGGCGCCGAGCTCGATCATGCGGTGGTAGGGCAGGATGACATGGGCGCGATTGCTGATGAAAAGATTGGCCGCCGAACCACGGTCCGCGGGGCCTGCCACCTGGAGTCCGGCAGCGCGCAGGCTGTTGACCTCCTTCATGAGAGCGAAGGGATCGAGGACGACGCCGTTGCCGATGACGGCCTGCGACTCCTGACGGAGAATGCCGCACGGAACGAGCTGCAGAACGAATTTCTTGCCGGAGATGGTTACAGTATGTCCGGCGTTGTGTCCGCCGGCATAGCGCGCGACAACTTCGAAGTGATCGGAGAGCACATCGACGATTTTGCCCTTGCCCTCATCGCCCCACTGGGCGCCGAGAACCACCGCGGTCTTTGCTTTGCTCACTCTTGTCTCCCAACACGGACGCAGACAGGCTGCGCAGAAAGTTGCACACAGGCGCAGGTAATGTGAGTCCCAAGCGGAGAAACGGAAGGAATTCCTGATCAGGCTGTGTACAAGAGATTTTAACCGTTATCGGGGCGCAGAGCAAAGCCGCGGTGCGATTCCTATTTCTTGCTGAGATATTTCATCCCGGTGTCGCACATGATCGTGACAACGGTTGCATCAGCTCCCAGTCGTTTGGCTAATCGCAAGGCGGCGATGACGTTGGCGCCAGTGGAAGTCCCGGCAAAAACGCCTTCCTCGCGGGCCAGCCGCATGGCCATGGCCGTGGCTTCTTCGGTGGAAACCTGCTCAATCTGATTGGCGATGCCATGCTGCCAGAGCGGCACGACAAAACCCGCGCCGATCCCATCAATTTTATGAGCGCCCGGTTGGCCGCCAGACAGAACCGCGGATTCAGCAGGCTCCACGGCAACGATGCTGATCTGCTGGTTATAACGGCGCAGAGCTTCGGCGGTCCCCCTGAGAGAAGCTGCAGTCCCCACGCTCTGGACGAAGCCATCCACCTGTCCGTCGGTCTGGAGCCAGATTTCCTCCGCCAATTTGTGATACGCCGCAAACTGGTCCCTGTTGTTCATCTGGTCGGTCCAGTAGCTGCCGGTTTCTTCGGCGATGACGCGGGCGGCTTCAATCATGTCGCGCGTGAGTTTCTCGGTCATGCCGCCACCCTCGCTGTGAATGATTTGAAGCTTGGCACCCAGGATCTTCATATGATCGAGTTTTTCACGCGCGAAGGCATCGGAAGTCACGATGTACAGCGGGTATCCCTTCACAGCGCAGATTAGAGAAAGAGAGACGCCAGTGCTACCGCCGGTATATTCGACGACGGAACCACCTTGCTGGAGACGGCCGTCCGCCTCGGGCGCTTCGATCATGGCAAGCGCCATCCGGTCCTTCATGCTGCCGGTGGGATTTTCACTTTCCAGCTTCAGCAGGATTCGAGCGCCGTTAGCGGGTACGATGTGGCGCAGGGCTAGTAATGAGGTGTTGCCGATGCACTGCAGAATGTCCCTTTTCAACTCTTGCATGATGCCGGTTCACTTTCCAGGCGTGGCCTGATGAAACGGTCACGGTCTCCAAGACTTCCTTCGAAAATCTATCACGAGAGTCTATGTCGAACTCACCCGCGGGCAGGGGCGACCGTGGGTTACACTGGGCCCATGCCTGAACTGCCGGAAGTGGAGACGATTGCGCGCGGGTTGGACAAGCGCCTGGCGGGAGACCGCATCGACGAGGTCTGGATTGGCGATAAGACGAACTTGCTGAAGTCGCCAGCGGCGGAGATTGCGCGGGTGCTGAAAGGCGCGCGGATCGAAGGATTCCGGCGGGTGGGCAAGCATCTGGTCGGCGACCTTGAATCGAAGCAGGGTCCGGCGCAATGGATCATACACCTGGGGATGACCGGGCGCTGCCTGGTGTGCGAGCCGGGAGTGGAGCAGGCAAAACATACTCATCTGATTGCGGCGCTGGGGTCTGGACGCGAGCTGCGTTTTGTGGACCCGCGGAGATTTGGCAAGCTGGAGGTGCTGGTGGGCAGGAGGTTTGCGGCAGCGGGAGCCGAGCCCATGGCTGCCGGGCGCGAGAAGTTTGTGGAACTGTTCAAGGGGCGCAAGACGCCGATCAAGAGCGCGCTGCTGAACCAGAAGCTGCTCTCCGGCATTGGCAACATCTATGCGGACGAGAGCCTGTTTCGGGCGGGAGTGCGGCCGCGGCGGCGGGTGTGGCGGATGACTCGGGGGGAGCTGATGCGGCTCTATGACGCGATTCAGGAGGTGCTGGCCGAGGCGATTGCGGCGGGAGGATCGTCGGTCTCCGATTATGTGGATTCGAGCGGCGACAGCGGATTCTTCCAGCTCCAACACCGTGTGTACCAGAGGACGGGCGAGGCGTGCCTGGAGTGCGGCGCTCCGATCCGGCGCGTGGTTGTGGCAGGACGGAGCAGCCATTATTGTCCGCAGTGCCAGCGCTGATGGCGAGTGAGGAATGGAAATGGCCACCCCCAGCGGGTGGCCATTTCCATTTGAACGCTTGCGTGTCAGCCGGCGTGGGCTCCCTTGGTTACGAGCCTGAGAGCTTCGACGAACTTGCGGTTCTCCTCAGGCGAGCCGATGGTGACGCGGATGGCGGTGCGGGCGCCCCAACTGCCGGTGAGGGGACGGACGATAACGCCGCTCATCTGCAGGCGGCGGCCCAGGGTGGATGCGTCCTCGCCGGTCTCGATGTAGAGGAAGTTAGCCCAGCTTTCGACGGGCGCGTAGCCCATCTCGCGGAGTTGGCGGGTGAGCAGGGCGAGCTGGGTGGAGTTATTGCGCATGGTGCGCTCGTAGTGCTCGCGGTCATCGAGCGCAGCCAGTGCCCCGGCCTCGCCAATGCCGTTGACGATGAAGGCGGTTTTGAGGCGGGTGAGATAGTTGATGAGCTCGGAGGGCGCCATGCCATAGCCGACGCGGGCGGCGGCCAGTCCGTAGGCCTTGGAAAAAGTGCGCAGGACAAGGACGCTGCGCTCCTGGCGAACATAGTCGAGCGAGTGGGTGTAGTCGATGCCGCGTTCGCGGGCGAGCCAGTCGGCGTAGTCAAAGTAGGCCTCGTCGAGGGCGACTACGACGCTTTCCGGGAGACGATCGAGGAAGCGATCCATCTCGCGGGCGGGGATCATGGTTCCGGTGGGGTTGTTGGGATTGGCGATGAAGACGAGGCGGGTATCCGAGTCAATGGCGTCGGAGATGGCATCGAGATCGAAAGCGTCATTACGGCAAGGAACCTGGCGCAACTCGGCGCCGACCGAGCGGGTGACGATGGGATAGACGATGAAGGAGCGCTCGCTGGTGACGGCGTTGAGTCCGGGGGCCAGCAGGGTGCGCGCAACAATGTCCAACAGGTTGGTGGAACCGGCGGTAACGATGAGCTGGTTGGGCGCGATGCCGTGATGCACGGCGAGGCGCTCGCGCAGAGCGGCCATGTCATTGTCCGGATAGAGATGGACGGACTTGAGGGCGGCATCCATGGCCCGGATTGCGAGTGGGGAAGGACCCAATGGATTTTCGTTGGAGCCTAACTTGATCATCTTTACGCCCGATTCAGCTTCTGCCTGGTGAATCGGCTTGCCGGGAATATAGGAAGCCAGAGCGCGCACGCGCTCTGGAACCATTTCCGCAAACTTACCCATGATTACCTCTTTAGCTAACTCTTAATTCTACTCTTCGTGGGGACGGCGTGGAGGAGCGGAAGGGCGTCCTGCGCGCGCCGGACCCGATGGCCGCCGAGCCCCACCGCTGGAGCCGCGCGGCGGAGCAAAGCCGGGCCGTTTTGCGCCGAATCCTTTGCCTGCTGACGGTTTGCCTCGCCCGCCGCCGGGAGAGGTGCGTGGACGATCCGGGCCGAAGCTCTTGCCGAATCCCCCCGTGCGTCCGCCTGGACGGGCTTGGCCGCCGCGCTTGAAATCGCTACCGCCAGAACGCGGTTTGAAGTCTCCGGACGGGCGCGGTTTGAAGTCTCCGCCGGTGCGTGGAGCCGAGCTTGCCGGTTTGCCGGGGCCCTTTGAGTACGGGCGGCTGCCGCTGAATGAGCCGGGCTTTCTGGCGAATCCTCGATCCGTGGCGGGACCGCGTTCTTTGGAGTACGGACGGCCGGCGGAAGAAGGCCGGGGCGCGCCGAAAGGCCCGCGCTCGCCGACAGGGGCGGTTTTGTCACTGCCGAGGTCGCGATGCTTGCTGGGCTTTACGAACTTAGGCTTGCTGAACTTGCTGAAGCCGAAGCCGCCTGCGGACACTGCGGCGGGCGGTTTTACGGCGTCATCGGCAAAGCCAGGCTCGCGCCGGGCAGGGGCGCGCTTGGCGTACCCGCCATCGCGCCTGGGGAGCTCACCCGCGGGCTTGCGGGCAAAGCTTGTTGGCTTACGGTCAAAGCTGCCAGGCTTGCGGCCGGAGCTTGCGGCAGGCTTGCGGGTGTACGGGCGCTTGGCGGCCATGCCAGCGTCGCGGCGAGCTGGGACGAATCCCTCTTCGCGACGCGCGCCGACAGCGAATTCCGGGCCACGAGGACTGCGCCCGCCGCGATCCTCACGGGGAGTGAACGGACGGCGCGGTGCAGTTGTGCTGCCGCCGGGAGCGGCGCCGGCGCGGACGGCGATGGGTGCGGCCACGGGTGCATCCGCGCTGGGCTTGCCGCGACGGCCCTTGACGAAACGGGCGGTATCGACCCGCGGGGCGCGCTCGGGACGGTCATCGCGGCGCTTGACCTTGATGGGCTTGGGTTTGAAGGGAGTGTCCAGCGATTTACGAAGCTGGTTCACCTCCTTGGGTGTGAGGTGGCGGAATTCGCCGGGTTCGAGGTCCAAGGTGAGCGAGGCGTAACGGACGCGCTTGATCTTTTCGATGTGGTGGCCGACCTGCTCGAACATGCGGCGGAGCTGGCGATTGCGGCCCTCAGTGAGGGTGACCTCGAACCAGGGATTTTCCTGATCGACGGCCAGTTGGATGGTGGCGGGCTGGGTGAGCACGGCGAAGGAACGGCGCTCGACGCCGGGCTGCTTTTTGCCGCGCACGCCGGTGAGGCCAGGCTCGGGCGGCAGCATGATTCCGTTGCGCAGTTTGTCGAGGGCCTCGTCGGTGGGCTTGCCGCTGACTTTGACCATGTAGGTCTTGGCGACGTGCGAGCCGGCTTTGGTCAACTGGGCCATGAGATCGCCGTCGTTGGTGAGCAGCAGCAGGCCTTCGCTCATGTAATCGAGACGGCCCACGGGAAAGACACGCTCTTCGACGCCCTTGAGCAGGTCCATGACGGTGGGACGGCCCTCGGGATCGCTGACCGTGGTCATATGTCCCTTGGGTTTGTAGATGGCGAGATAGACGTGGCGCTCGGGGCCGCGCAGCAATTTGCCGTCGACGCGAATTTCATCGATGCGGGGATCGGCCTTGGTGCCGGGTTCGGTGATGACCTGCCCGTTGACCGAGACGACGCCGGCAGCGATCAACTGCTCAGCCTTGCGCCGGGAAGCCAAGCCGGCGGCGGCGAGAATCTTTTGCAATCTTTCAGGTTTTGTTTCCATGGTAAGAACAGCCTTTCGCTACATCCGCTCGCCGTCAGGCGATCGAGAAAAGTATCACATAAGGAATGCCAGGGACAGAGTTCGCCCCAGGATGGCTCCCGCAGGGGTCCTCTAATGACCGATGGGGTTGCCGGTTTCGGGTGAAAGGATAGCCTCAGCTTCTGACTGCGGCTGGGTGTCTGGCGATTCGGTTGCGTGCTCCGCAGGCGCGATTGCCGGGGCGTCTTCCGATTCGGTTGCGGTGGACGGCTGCGCTGGCAGCGGGGATTGGGGCGCGGTCTCGAACAGCGAAAGACTCTCCTCGGATTGAAGGGGCGCGATCTCAATCGAGCCGTCGGAGGCGAGTTGCGAGAATTCCTCCATGCTGGGCAGCTCGTTGACATCGTTCAGCCCGAAACGGAGGAGAAAATCCTTGCTGGTTTTGTACTGGATGGGACGGCCGATGACCTGCTTTCGTCCGGCGGTGATGATGAGCTTGCGATCGAGCAGGGTTCCCAGCACACTGGCCGACTCGACGCCGCGAATGTCGGAGATTTCCGGAGCAGTGACAGGTTGTTTGTAGGCGATGACGGCAAGGGTTTCAAGGGCGGCGAGGGAGAGTCGAATGGGCGGCTTGAGACTTTTGGCGAAGGCGCGGACCACATCATGATGCTCGGGCTTGGTTGCCATGCGGAAGCCGCCGGCGACCTGGCGGATCTCCATGCCGCGATCCTGGCTGGCATAGTCGGTGACGAGCTCGGCGAGGACCTGGCGGAGGCGCGCGCGGACAGCTTTGTCCTGGGCAATCTCCTCCTCGGACTTTCTGGGCTGGCGCTTGCGCGCGGTGGCGTCGGGCGGGTTGAGGCTGGCCGAGCCGGAGGGTTCGGAGCTGGGTTCTTCGGGCGCGGTTGCATCAGCTTCTTCAGGGCGTCCGGAGGGTTCGGCAAGAGCTTCGCTGGGCGGGCTGATGGTTTCGATCGCCTCGGCGTCTGCCGGGTTTTCTGGCGCACTCTCCGAGGGTTCGGCGCCGGGGTAGTCTTCGGGCGGCATCAGGGGGCCGGGTTCAGGCGTGAGCGGATCGGGAGACGATGAGACGAGCACGGGCAGGAAGTTGCGTTGTCCGGACGCGTCGGCTTCTGCCTCGGAGTCGGCCTGCGCCATGGCGGCGTTCTGGCGGGCGGCGGACAGGTCGGCCAGCACAACGTCGTTGAGCAGGAGCGCAATCTGCTCCAGGGTGACCGGTTCTTCGGCCGCGTAAATGATGGCCTCGACTTTTGCTTTCAAACTCATTGTGACTCGCTTGTTGACAAGAAACCTACCCTATTGCCAGTCGTCGCGTACGGCGGCGCTGCCTTGATCCACCAGGCGGTCAAAGCCGGAGGATTTTTTCAACACAACCTCGCCGAAGACATCATCCTGCCGGCAGACCACGGCCTGCAAGCGAATCATCTCAAGAGTTGCCAGGAACGCACAGATGAGCGCGGAACGCGAGCGCAGATGACGCAGCAGCCGCTTGAGACGGATGGGGCGGTCTTCGAGGGCGAGGCGGCGGCGCAGGTAATCGATCATCTGCGCGACGGTGACGGCATCGTCGTCAAACTGCAGGACGGGGCGGTTCTTGGCGCGCTCCAGAATCTTCTGGAAGGTTCGTACCAGGTCGATGACGCCGGCGGCCATCTCCGGTTCGGTGCCCTCGGCGTTGCGGAATTCCTTGAGCGCAGGGTTGGAGAGCACGGCTTCTTCAAGCTGCTGCCTTTGCAGGAGCATCTGCGCGGCCTGCTTGTAACGCTCGTGCTCGAGCAGACGATGAACCAGCTCAAGGCGCGGGTCCTGCTCGTCGAGCGGAGCGTTGGGATCCTTGGGCAACAGCATCCGGGACTTGATCTGGATGAGCAGTGAGGCGGTGTAGATGAACTCGGCGGCCAGATCGATGTCGAAGTTGCGGATGTGCTCGACGTAGGCGAGGTACTGCGCGGTGATCTGCGCAATGGGAATGTCATAGATGTCGATATCCTGCTTGCGGATCAGGTCCAGCAGGAGGTCGAGCGGCCCGTCATAGACGCTGCCAACACTGACCGAAACCGGGAACGCTTCGGCGAGGCTGGACGCGGCGGTGCGGGCGTCCTGCCGGGAGTTGCCGGCAGGCTCCGGTTTGCTGGCAGAGGCCGGAATGGGCGGTGTGGCGGAGGGTTCGCTCATGGGCTACTCCCCGGATTTCGCTGGCGGCTGGAAGTCCAGCGACATGCCCATGGACTCGCGCACCTCGGCCAAGGTTGCGTCGGCGGCGGCGCGGGCGTGGACGGAGCCAGCTTCCAGAATGTCCCAGGCGAGGCGGGGATTGTCCTCGTACTTGCGGCGGCGCTCCTGAATGGGATTGAGTATGGTGACGATGTTATCGGCCACCCAGTTTTTGCACTGAATGCATCCGATGCCGGCGGTGGTGCAGCCCTGGCGAACTTCGGCATTAATTTCCGGAGTGCTGAAGATTTTGTGCAGATCGCCGACGGGACAGAGATCGGGATTGCCGGGATCGGTGCGGCGGATGCGGGCCGGATCGGTCACCATGGTCTTGAGCTTCTTGCGGACCTCGGCCTCGGGGTCGCTGAGCAAGATGGAGTTGCCGTAGGACTTGGACATCTTGCGGCCATCGGTGCCGGGAAGCTTCGGGGCAGGCGTGAGCAGTGGCTGCGGCTCGGGGAAGACGTTGTTCGTTTGCGCGAAGTACGGATTTGCCTCGGTACTTGCCGAATGTATCAGTGTCCATTTTCGTGATTTCGGAAGTTGGTAGAACAGATTGAACCTGCGCGCGATTTCGCGGGTGATCTCGACGTGCGCGACCTGATCTTCGCCGACGGGGACGTAGGATGCCTGGTACATGAGAATGTCGGAGGTCATGAGGACGGGATAGCCGAGGAATCCGTAGGTGTTGAGATCCTTTTCCTTGAGATTGTCCTTCTGCTCCTTGTAGGTTGGCACGCGCTCCAGCCAGCCCAGCGGGGTCATCATGGAGAGCAGGAGGTGAAGCTCGGCGTGCTGGGGGACGTGCGACTGGATGAAGATGGTGGCCTTCTCGGGATCGAGCCCGGCGGCGAGCCAGTCGAAGGCCATCTCGAGGATGTTTTCCTTGACGCGCGAGGTGTCTGCGTAATCCGTGGTGAGGGCGTGCCAGTCGGCGACGAAGAAGAAACAGTCGTAGTCATTCTGGAGGCGGGTCCAGTTCTGCAGGGCGCCGACGTAGTGGCCGATGTGGAGCTTTCCCGTTGGTCTCATGCCGCTGAGTACGCGGCGATTTACAGCTTGTTTTGCTTCTGAGGGCATCCGTTTCTCTCTCGGGGTATCCTTCGGAAAAGTGGGCGGCCTGCAAGGCCGGGCCTGCGGGCGGCAGGCAAAATCCGGCGACGCGCCGGAGAAGCTTCACCACGTGCCCGAAACCTTGATACTAACATGCCGGGGCAGGAGTTCGCGGAGCAGGGACTGGGGTCTGGCGGGGCGGAGCAGCTCAGCGCTGGGTGATGGTCACTTTGCCGGTGCCGACGATGGCGGTGGCAATATGAGCGCGCAAAGGAATGGTCGAGTCCATGCCGACGGTGTTGCCGTACTTGGGCCGCAGATAGCGGTTGGCGAAATACTCCAGGGCGAGGCGCGGAACTTCGACGCCATCGAAGAAGACGGAGTCAACATGCACGGTGGCGACCGCGTTGATGGCGGCAGCCCGGGCAGTGACCGTGACGTGGTGTTTGCCGGTGAACAAGGCGAGCAACGGATTGCCGCGGGTGCGGTTGGCGGTGAGCCGGTCGAAATCAACATCGGCCTCGCCGTGGACAACGGCCGGCTGGCTGGAAATGTGGATATTGCAGAGGCCCGCAGGCAACTTGATGCCGCCTTCGTTGAGGTAGGCGTTCCATTCGCTGGCGGTGAGTACGGTGGGACGGGTGGAGGGATTGGCGCTATGAGAGTTTTCGGTGAGCCAGGCGATCTGGCGGGCGGCGCTGGCATAGGCGGCGGAATGGGTTTGCTGGGCATGGGAGACTGCCAGCAGCAGGGTTCCCATGAGCGCCAGGAGAAGTAGTGGCGATGGAGCAAACCTGGGTGGTGGTTTCATCGCCGCCGGGCCTGGACCGATTTGGCGGCAGGGACGGCCGGTTGCGGCTTGGCAAGCGATCCCGCAACCCTCCAGAGAGCGCCGGTTTTTTGAGTGAATTCCAAGGCTATGGCCGAATCGCGCGAAACCGTGCCGCTCAACTGATAGATGCCGGTGGGAGTCTGCCACTTGCTGTCCGGGATGCTCCAGCCATCCTTACCGAGTGCGGCATTACCTTCTCCGCTGAGCACGCGCCAGGAGGATTTGCCATCGGGAGTGACGCGCAAGGCACCGCCGCGCCAGGTGAATCCGGTTTCCGCCGCCGCCGAGGCCGCCAGCGCGATGGAGTCCCAGCCGGCCATCTTCAACTTGTAGTGGAGTTGCAGGACGCCGCTGCCGATCGAGGTCTTGAGCAGGGTTGCGAGCCGCTCGGCCTGGATCTGCGTAGCGGCTCCGGTGCTCTCATATTCCGGCTCACTGCCGCTAAAGTCGATCCGCCAATCGCTGGAGGTGGCGCCACCGAACAGCTCGGCGCGCGCGTCCTTCAACTCCAGAACTCCATCGGCCATGGAAAAAGCGGCCGCAAACGAGGAACCGGTGACGGTTCCCAGGGTGAGGCGGCGTGCGGCGATGTGTCCGCTGGCGTGAAGATTGGCCATCACGTTAGGCTCGGCCGACGAGCCGAAGAGTTGGTACCAGGGCTTTTTCGTCAGATGGGGATTGAGCACCTCGTTCCAGCGCTCCGGATTGAGTTCGTCGGTAGTGAGATCAAAGGTGGATTCGCAGGGCGATTCGCCATCGCAGAAGCGCGGGAAGCTGGCGCTGCCGGCCAGGGCGACCTTGCCGATGGTTGCGGAGGCATTGCGCAGGGCAAAACGATCCTGGTCGAACTCGACTCGGGCGCTGGAAATCTCCAGCGGCAGGGCAAGTCCCGGCACCTTGGCATGAGAGTTTTTGAGCTGTGCGAAACCGCTGACCTGGGGCGAAGAGAAGGCCCGCCAGTCGCCGCTGATGACCAGGTCGAGGGTAGCCGGACCGGCGAGAGCGATTTTGGGCGCGCCGACGCCAACGGCGCGGGCGAATTGCTGGAGTCGCTCGAGAGTAGCATCGCCGTCAAGGTGCAGAGCGAAGCGCTGGTCGTCGATGGTTCCCTGGACCATGGCTGGAGTGCTGGCGCCGAGCGGCAGGTCGAAGCTTTGGACCACCAGGGCGCGGAGGCGCGGAGGGTCATGGGCAGGACGGCCGCGACGGGTGATGGCGGCAGGCTCGGTGGTGTTGGCCACGGCCACCATCCTGCTGACTGCCAGGTCTTTTCCGAGGACAGCGGAATGGACGACAAGAGAGTCGAGCACGAGGTTGCCGATCCAGGTGGGGGGTGCGTCGGTGAGGCGGGTGGCGCGGAACGATGCCGAGAGGGTGCCGGCGGCGGTGAGGTCATCCGGCAGGTTGTGCTTGGCGCGGCGGGCCAGGTTAAGCAGAGCGCCGGCACCGAGGTTTTCGGCGGAAATCGTGAGGTCGTAGCGGGGGGAATGAAGACCGCGCAAGTTTCCCTGCACCGAGAGCAGTCCACCCCCGAGGGGCAGATGGCACTCTGTGTTCTGGAGCTGGCTGGCGCTGATGTTCACCTCGCCCTGACAAGTGGCGTAGAGGACGGAGGCATCGCCGCTGGAAATGTCAAAACGGCGGAGGTCGCGCAGTTTTGACGCCGTGGTGAAATGGAGCGAGGCGGGAGTGCCGCTGAACTGCGCGCTTGTCTCCAGGGCGCCGCGCCAGCCCCCATCCTCGCCGTAGGCGAGGCGGCTGAGATTGCCGAGTTGGAGGCGCTCCCAGGTGACGGTGGCCTTCATGGGGGCGTCGCGCAACAGGGCGGCGCGTTGCATGGTGGCTTCGGCCTTGACGGTCCCGGTGTCAGTGACGGGCATGTCGGTCCGCACCGGCCGGGCTTCCAGACGCATGCGCCACTGGTTCTCCGCCGGGCTCCAGAGAGTGAAGTCGGCTTCGGTGAAGGAGAAGACGCTCTTTTCCAAACCGTACTTGAAGTTGATCCGGCCATTGGAGGCCTGGATGTAGGGGAACCGGGTACGCGAACTGGAGAGCGGTGCGGAAGTGGGTGCGGCTTCGATGCGGGATGCCTTCCAGAGGAACGATTCGAGGTTCCAGCTTCCGTCCTCGCGCTCGACCAGGTTAAGGCTGGGATACTTGAGATTGAGGCGCGCGATCTCCATGTGGCCACGCCAGAGGGAGCTAAGGCTGAGGTACGCATTGACTTCTTCGGCGTGGAGGATGGGCTCGGCGCTGTAGGCGGGATCGTCGCCGACGGCAAGGTCTTCGAGATAGAAGCCGGGCTGCGGGAGCAGGTGCAGCTCAATCGACTCGCAGGTGACGGGGCGGTCGAGGGCGCTGTTGATGGATTGGATGACGCGGCCCTTGTAGCGGCTCACATTGATGAATGGCGGCAAGACGAGGGCGGCCACGGCGAGGGCGGCTGCGATGAGAAGGCCACGGCGGATGGTTTTGCTTTCCACTAGCGCACCATTTGGAACATTCTTGACCAGCGGGTGTCATTGAAAAAGTGGGTGAGGATGTGGAAGAAGAATTCGGCGCGGCTGCCGAGGCCGGTCTTGGTGTACTGGTCTTCGGGCGTCTGGAAAGACCAGTAGATGAACATGGGGCGTCCGACGACATTTTCGCGGGGAATGAAGCCCCAGTAACGGCTGTCATAACTGACGTCGCGGTTGTCTCCCATGCCGAAGTAAGAGTTGGGAGGCACGACGATATCGTCGCCATGGATGTGATCCTGCTCGGCGATCTGCCAATTGGGGTAGAGCTGGTCTTCGCTGGTTGGCGGCACGGACGGAAATTCATCGCGGTAGGGGCGATAGTCGCCCAGGGAATGGATGGCGTAGGGCTCATCCTGCAACTGTCCGTTGAGAAAGACCCTGCCGCCCCGGAGATGAATGCGATCGCCGGGAACGCCGATGACGCGCTTGACGACAAAGAGGCCGGGCTCAGCGGGCGAGATGAAAACGACGACGTCGCCGCGCCTGGGATCACGGTAGGGAGTGATTTTATCGACGAAGCTGGACTTGGGAGCCAGGCGCACGCGATCGACGAATACGTGATCGCCGATGAGAAGAGTGCCGACCATGGATGAAGTTGGAATTTCAAAGGCCTGCATGCAAAACGTAATGATGAAAAGGCCGATGACGAGGACGGATGCGATGGAGGCGAAGAACTCCGGCATCGTTTCCTTTGTTTTTTCCGGTTGCTGCTTGACTTCGGTTGCTTTCGCCAATATTTCTTTCGCCAACTTAGTTCAGTCCTGATCCGGTCCGGGGTCAAGGCGCCAGGCGGAGAATTCGCCGCCAGCGCAGATCGCCGAGCACATGGGAGATACGGGCCCGTAGAGTAAGAAGTTTATCATCCGGCGGGCCGCTTGCCACGGGGTCATCGTCCTCGTCGGCTTCGACAATGCTGAAGTAGATCAGCAAGGGGCGTCCAATGATGTTTTCACGGGGCACAAAACCCCAGTAACGGCTGTCCAGGCTTTGGTCGCGATTGTCGCCGAGGACGAAATACTGGCCGCGCGGGATGATGAGTTCGCCGTCCCGGACGAAGGTGCGCATTTGCGTGGCCCAGGCGACGCTGACATTTTCGTTGAACCAATCGCCGCGCGGGAAATTATCGCGAAATTCATCGGGAGAATGCTCCTTGAAAACGATGTAAGGCTCCGGGATGGAGTGGCCATTGATGAAAACGCGGCTGTGCCACAAACGCAGGCGGTCGCCGGGAAGTCCGATGACGCGCTTGACGAAGTGCTGCCGGGGATCGGCGGGATAACGGAAGACGATGATGTCGCCGCGGCGAATGGCGCGGTAGGGAAGCATGGACTGCCAGATTCCGGCGGGGCCGAAGCGGGTTTTATCGACCAGCAGGTAGTCGCCCACCAGCAGGGTATTTTCCATGGAGCCGGAGGGAATGCGGAATGCCTGCACGACGAACGTGATGATGAAAAGCGCGATGGTGAGGGCGAGCAGGAAAAATTGCAGGTATGCGAGCAGGTTGCGTGGGCCAGCCCTGAGTTTGGCGGCGGCACCGGTTGCACTGGGCGGCGCAGCCGTGTCGAGACCGCTGCCAGAGCCGGTGGGAACACCCGGAGGATTGCCGGGCGCGACCGGCGTACATGGATCGCAAGGCGATGGGCCGGCGCCGGCCTGATCCGGCTGCAAGGGGCTGGAACAGGGCTCATCCATGGCTGGTACCCTGCAGACGTTCGAGCGCCTTTTTTGCCGCCGACTGGCTGGCAGCTTTCTTGGTGTTGCCGCTGCCGGCGGTGGAGAATTCGGCCTGGTTGCCGGGATCGAGAACAACGACCTGCATGGTGAAATTTTTGCGATGCGCGGGGCCGTCTTCGGTAACCAACTCATAACGCGGCTCGGGACGGCCGCTGGCGCGAAGCAACTCCTGCAGGCGGGATTTGTGGTCGGCGACCAGGACTTCGCCCTGGGCGGTGGAAAGACGTTTGAGCTCGGGTTCCAGAATGTGCGAGAGGACGAAGGAACGGGCCACAAAGAGGCCGCCATCCAGGTAGAGGGCGGCGAGGATGGCCTCGACGGCATCGGCCAGCAGAGCGGTTTTACGGCGTCCTCCGGTTTTCTCCTCGCCGCGGCCGAGGCGGAGGTAGCTGCCCAATTGCAACAGGTGGGCGCACTGCCGGAGATGATTGGCATTGACGAGGTGGGCGCGCAGTTTGGAAAGCTCGCCCTCCTGATAGGAAGGGAAGCGTTGGAACAGCTCCTGGCTGGCGACCAGTTGCAAAACGGCATCGCCGAGAAACTCGAGTTGCTCGTTGTCAGGGGCGGGCTCGATGCTCTCGCGTGCGAAGGAAGTATGGGTGAGCGCCTGCTCCAGCAATGCGCGATTAGCGAACTGGTGGCCCACGGCTGCTTCGAGAGTGTCCAGCGGAAGATGGTTCATAAGGAAAGCCGATGAAACGATGGAGATCCCAGGTTCGAGACCAGAGCGCGGGATCTCCGGGTTACTTGCTGGCAGGCTTGATCGGCGTGAGCGCGTCCAGACGCGACTTTTCCTGCTCGGCGACGGTGCGGATCTGGCTGCCGGGCTCGGAGGCGGCGATGGCCTTCTGGACGGCATCGAGGCCGGAGAGATAGTCGCTGTTCTTGTCGTAGGCGACGGCGAGACGCAGCCAGACGACGGGGTCGGCGTTTTGCTTCTCTTCGGCGATGGCGGCGTTGTATTCCTTAATGGCGGTGGGGTAATCGAGCTTTTTGAAAGCCACGGTGGCAAAGACCTCGTGGGCGGTTCCGCGAAGCTGCGCCAGGGCGGAAGCAAACTGCCCGGGCGTGAAGTGGGGCGGCGGCGCGATATCGCCGGTGTGACGCAGAGCGGTCTCCGCGTCGGTAACGGCTTCGGCGAGCCGGTCGTCGCGGTCCAGGTCCTCGTTATGAGTGTGTTCGGCGAGGATCTGGGCGGCGGTGAGCAGAGCTACGGAGTTGGTGGGATCGTACTTGAGGGCGGCGCGGGCCATCTCCAGAGTTTTGCCGGAATTGCCGTTCTGCTGATAGAGACCCATGGCCTGCTGGAAGAGGAACTGGCGCAGCTCGCTATCGGGAAATTTCTGGACGAATTCGGTTGCCTGCGCTTCCGCCTTGGCGGGGTCAGTTTCTTTCATGGCGGCCTGGTAGGCTTCGAATTCGGCCTTTGACTTTGCCTGCGGAATTTTTTTGGCCGCAGCGGGGGCGGCCTGCGCCGCCGCTGCGGATGGGTTCTGGGCGGCGGGCTGGGCGGCAGCTTGAGGTAGCGCCAGAGCCATGGTGGCGGAGAGCAGGATTGCAGCCGTGGTGAATGTCATCGCTATTTTCAAAGTGGTTCTCCAATTTTAATTGGTGGAATGCCTGGCAGGCGGCTGGTAAGCCTGTTGCAAACCTTTTTCGGCCGCTGCCTTCAACTCGGGCGATCCAGCTTCGTTCAAGGCGGCGCGATAGTGTCCGACCGCTTCCTGGCGATGCTCCTGCATATCAAGGATACGTCCGAGGTAGAGGTGGGACCAGCCGCGGATCCGGGCGTCGCTGGAAGCCGCGGCGGCGCGCTCGAAGAAGCCCTGCGCCTCGGTCAACTTGCCGCCGGCGACGGCGACGCGGGCGAGCACGAAGAGCGCCCGGCCCTGATCTTCCTGATTCTGGATTGCCTGCTGAGCGTAGTTGCGCGCGCCGTCGAAGTTTCCGCTGGCGAAGGCGCGCTCGGCCAGATCGACGAGCATTTCCCTGTGCTGGGTCTTGTGGACCAACTCCGGCGTGCCGCTGGCGAGGAAGGGAACGGAGGCGGCGATCTTCTTCTGTTGGGCAACGTCGATGTCGTGCAGCCAGTCGGCGTAGGACTGGTCGAAGCCGACTTCGTCGCCTTCAAACACCACCAGCTTGTCATAGAAATAGCGGGTGAGGATGAAACCCTGGCGGGTGGAGTCCCAGGCAAGCTGTTCCTTGGGCTGGTCCGGACCTTTGCGGCCGCCGAGCAGGCGCGCTTCGATGGCCCGGATGAGCGACTCGGTGAGCAGCAGTCCTATGTCAAAGCGGTAGCTGTCTTCCAGAGGAGCGCTGCGTACCGACTCCAGCAGCGGGGCGAGCCGCTCCAGGGTGGTTCCCCTGGAGAGCACCTTGGCGTCGAGAATGTAATGCAGATAGGTGTGGCGAAGCTGGTCGAGGCGAATGGCGCCGGCGGCAGTGGGCGAGATCACCGTGTAGTAATCCTCGGCGTAGTTGCGGGAATTCACCTCGCTGGGGGCAGCCAGCGGTTCGACGTAGACGACAAAATCATGGCGGATGTAGCCGCTGAGATTGCGCCGGAGGTAGAGATCGGTTGAAACCAGGGTTTCACTGATGGGCTGGCGCAGACTCTGGAGGAGCTGGGCGTAGCCGGAACGATGACGCTGCCAGATGGCATCCAGATTGGCAGCCTCGCTGAAGTGCTGCAACAGGGGCAGAAATCCAAGCACGAAAATGGCGTCGGGAGGCAGATCACTTTCCTTGGTGCGCAGCTCCAGCCTGGGGCTGTCCGCCATGTTGAGGCCGAGCGAAACATAGTTGGAGAGGGTGCGCGAGGCGTTTTCCTGCTGGTGATCCTCATAGAAAGCGCACATGTTGCGCAACGCCGACTGGGCCTGCTGGGATTGGGCGGCCTGGAGAACTTCGGCGCGAATCTGGGAGCGCAGGGGATTCGACTGCGACAGGTCGGCATCATAGCCGCAGACATTAATGGAGGCCATGACTGAAAACAGCGCCTGGCTGCTCTCAACGCTCATGCGGGGCGGTTGCTGGGCCAGGGCCGGCAGCGCCAGCAGAGCGGAAAGCGCAAGCACAATCGTAAGGCGGATGTTCAGGGAAGCCTCCTGGATTGAATCCGGAAATCGGGTGTTCTGTGGAGCCAGTGTAAGAGCTGCAGGCCGGGGAAGCAAATACCGCGCGGGCCTTGCCCGGAAGGCGGATGGGAATTCTTCAGTCCTGGGTGACGCGATGCCGGCGCGGGGCCGCGGCCTGGTTTGCGTATACGGCAACGGAAGATCCAACAGCGTTCTCCCAGGGCGAGGTTCAGCCGCCCACGTTGATATTGGAGAACGAGATTACGACCCGCCCGCTGGTCGGAAGACCGAAGCTGGTTGCGGGACGGAACTGGGTGAAGATCAGGGCGTTTTTCATTTCGGGGGTCAACCCGGTGTCGCCGGGTGAGTTCAACACGCGGTAATCCTGCACCCGGCCGTGAGCATCGATGGCGGCCTCGACGAGGATGGCATCGCCATTGATGGCGCCGCTGCCCAGGCCGAAGGGCGCCGAGGTCATCTCAGGCGGGGTGTAGAGCATGGTTGGGACGTCGTTGACGCCGGTCAGATGGGCTGGAACCAGGACTCCGATCAGCAAGCCAAAGATGAGGATCGCCGAGAGCATTCCGGCGGTGGCGGGGAACATGAAGGCGTTGAGAGCATTCTCCCAGCGCACCAGCCGGCTCTCCCAGCGATTGTGGCGACGGGTGGCCAACTGCTGCGAAAGCGCGACCTTGATCTGGAGAGCCATCTCGGGCGGGGCGGGGTGGGGCGCCATGGTAGCCATCAGCCACTTGGTCCGGCGCAGCGCGGCAAACTGGGCGGAGCAACGGTCGCACTCCGCGAGATGATCCTGGAGCGGGCGCAGCAAGGCGACATCCAGCATCGAGTCCAGCATTGGAGAGAACAGGCGCTTTGCTTCGGTACACTTCATAGTGTGACCTCAATCTCCCGATTCCCCGGCGCGAGCTTGCTGGCGCGGCCTTTGCTGCCGTTACGCGCGGCAGTCTCCACTTCCGGGCCCAGCTCGCGGGCATGTTGTTCCAGCTGTTTTCGCAGGGCTTCGCGTCCGCGCACCAGCCTGGATTTGACGGTGCCCATGGTTGTCTCGGTCATCTCCGCAATCTCTTCGTAGGAGAAATCCTCGATGTCGCGCAGAACAACCGCGGTGCGGTAATGCTCCGGCAACTCCTGCAGAACCTTCTCGACGCGCGCCTGAAACTGGCCGCGGGCGACGGTTTCAAAAGGCGACTCGCCGCCATCCATCAGGCTGTCGAGCAGATTTGCGGCGCGGCCCTGGCGCTCATCGGAAACAGGCTCAAGAGAAAGCTCCTGCACCTTGTGGCGGAAGAACCAGCGGCGGCGGTTGCTGGCCTCATGAATGGCAATGCGGTACATCCAGGTCTTCAGGCTGCTTTCGCCGTTGAACTTAGACATTCCGCGAAACACCTTGATGAAGACTTCCTGGGTGGTATCGGGGGCATCGGTGGGATCGTCGAGGATTCGGTAGACCAGGCTGAAAATGCCCTGATGATACTGTGCGACGAGACGCGCGTAGGCATCTTCGTTCCCCGCCTTGAGATCGGCGACGATCGAAGCTTCTTCAGGACACATGTCCCAAGTGCCGGCCAACTCGCCCATGGTTGCAACTCCTACGGCGCTCACCGTACACCCTCCATGGTAATCCTGTCGGCTCCCTGCCAACAACCTGCAGCGAGGTCAAGCTTGCGAATTGCGAAATCCTGGCGCGGGCGGAAGCGTGCCGCATTCCGGCTTGGCGGCCAATACCAAGGCGATCGCCACCACTCTTGCCCTTGGTTTGAATAGACCCCGCCGGGGGCGGAAATGTTCCCGGAATCCCGCGAAATGCGACCCTGCGGGCGGGCACCTGGGGTGAGGTCCCGGAATGATACCGGGTTGCGCATCTGGCCGAAGGCTTACAATCCCGATAGGAAGGTACGCCATGAGCCGAAAATCGAATGAACGTCGAGACCGCAAGGCAGAGCTGTCCGAGCTTGAACCCGATCCCGTGCAGTCTCCTTCGGAAGGCGCAGGACAATCCGGCGACACCCAGGGGTTGCCTGAGGCAAGCGAAGCCGCGCCCGAGAGCGTGGAGGAACTTGCCGAGGAAGACCAGGCATTCGAAGCCGGGGTTGTGGAGGGCGTGGAAGAGGCGGGCGATCATCCGGGGCGTCCCGTTCGCAGCCACGAAGATCCCCGTCCCAGGCACGAAAGCGAAGTTCCGCCCGATCCCGACTGGAGGTAAGCAGAGCGGAAATTGCGCCCCGGGCGGACGCTGTGCGAATCCGGCAGGAACCAGGGGGTGGCGCAACGCGCGCAGGCGTCTCCGGTTGCTTCCCCGGCAGAAGTGTATCCAGGGGCCGGAATGGAAGCGCCAGGAACGGCGATGACCTCTCCGGCCTGGGCTCGCCGGCCGTTCCGGGGCCCGAAGCAAGCCGCCATCCCCGCATCTCCCGTCATCTTGCATTTCCAAATAAATCCGTTCAGAGTGTCTGGTATGAACCTCGCACACCGGAGTTTTCAGCACAAACTACCGCATGGTTTGCGCACGGTTCCGCTTGCAAAAATCTCCCTAAAGGATTGAGCGATGAGCACAGACAACGCGTGGTGCGTGGCTCCCTCGCATGGCGGAAATTGGAGTTGGAAGAGGTGGCTCGGCGTGCCTGCCATGGTGCTGCTGGGTGCGTCGTTGCTGGCGGCACAGGGTTCGGAACGGTCAAACCGGATATCGCAGGGTCTGAATTCAGCGGAGACGGTTACCGTGGCCGGAACCGTGCATCCGCTGACGCGGCGGGCCTCCGACCTGGGCGCGGTGAATGCCGCGATGCGGATGGAATCGCTGACCTTGAACGCGAGCCTCGGCGCGGCGGAGCAGACGGAACTGAATGCGCTGCTGGAGGCACAGCAGGATGCGAAGTCGCCGCAGTACCACCAGTGGCTGACGCAGGAGGAATACGGGGCGCGCTTTGGCTTGACGGACGCGGATCTGAACGCGGTGACCGGGTGGCTGAGGCAGCAGGGATTCACGGTGAAAGGCGTGTCGCGGTCGCGCAATGCGATCTACTTTGGGGGCACGGCGGGACAGGTGGAGGCGGCCTTCCACACCCAGTTGCACCGTTACAAGCTGAACGGCGAGATGCATTTTGCTAACGCGACCGGCTTGCGGGTTCCGGCGGGCATTGCCAGCGTACTGCTGAACGTGCGTGGGCTGAATGATTTCCGGCTGAAGCCGAAGCTGCGCAAGCGGGCCGTGCCAGCCTACACGGGGCAAACCGGCCCGACCTCTTTTGTGAATTTTCTGGTGCCGGCCGACTGGGCGACGATTTACAACGTGAATCCGATTTACAACGCCGGATACACGGGCACGGGTGCGTACGTGGGCGTGGTGGGACAGACCTACGCGCCGCTCTCCGACATTACCAACTTCCGCAGCGCGGCCGGAATGACGGCGCCGAAAGTTACCTATTATTGCATCGATCCGGATGCGGGCAACTGCACGGACGCGGCGGCAACGGATTTGACCGACGGCAACCTGGACGAAGCGGACCTGGACATTGAGTGGTCGGGCGGCATCGCCAAGAATGCAACCGTGGTGTTTGTGTATGCGCCGTGGTCGGACGTGACGGGCGATGTGGATCCCGTCACGGAGCAGTACTATGACGTCTTCGACGCCTTGCAGCGCGCGGTGCAGGATTACCAGGACACGCCCTTCAATGGCCAGGTGCTGCCGGTGATCAGCATGAGCTATAGCGATTGCGAGGAGAGCTTTGGGGGAGCGAATTCGGCTTACCAGGCCCTGATCACGAGTATCGGGCAGCAGGCGAGCTCGCAGGGGCAGACGATTGTGGTTTCCTCCGGCGACACGGGCGCGTTTGGATGCGACCCGAACAACGGCGAGACTACGGCAACCGAGGGAGTTTACGTCAGCGTGCCGGTGGATTCTCCCAACTACACGGGCGTGGGCGGCACGACGCTGAGCGGCGATGAGAGCGATCCGACCACGTACTGGAACGACACGGTAAACAGCAGCACAGGCATCCTTGTGGACTCCGCGCTGAGGTACATTCCCGAGACCGTGTGGAGCGATACGGACCTGGGATACGGGCTTTCGGCGACTGGTAGTGGGGTGAGTTTGTACTACCCGCAGCCAACAGTTTCCAACATTGGCTGGGCGCAGCCGACGCCGAGCAATTACAGCGGGGCGAGCGGGCGCTTTGTGCCGGACGTGGCGTTTGCGGCATCGCCGAACCACGATGGCTACCTGACCTGCTCGCAGGCCAACGACTCGACCGAATATGGCATCGATTGCACGACTGGATTCTTGAGCAGCCTGGGTTATTGGGACGACGTGATCGGGGGCACATCGGCCTCTACGCCTTCGTTTGCGGGAATGCTGACGCTGCTGGTGCAGAAGTACGGAAAACTCGGCAACATCAACCCGAAGCTTTACGAGCTGGCGGCCAATGCCACGACCTACACGGCGGTTTTCCACGACATCACGAGCGGAAACAACGTTGTGCCCTGCGATCCGGCGGACGGGCTCCCCTCGGACGTGGGCTGCCCGTCCAGCGGTGAATTTGGCTATACGGCCACGACCGGCTACGACATGGTCACGGGGCTGGGCTCCATTAATGGTGGCGCGCTGTACACGGCGCTGGCTGCTTCGGGCGGCGCGGGAACGACGACCACGACCGTGGAGGTAACGCCGAGTCCGGTGACGCTCGGCAGGACGATCACGCTGACCGCGACGGTAAAGTCGAGCAGCAGCGGGGTGATCGCCGGAACCGTGACCTTCAAGGTGGGCAGCACGAGCCTGGGTACGGCGACAGTAACGGACGGCGAGGCGAAGCTGAGCAATGTTGTTGACAGTGTGGCCAAGGGATTCGTCGTCGGGTCGAATACGATCAGCGCGGATTACGGCGGCAGCACACTGTTTGCGGCATCGGCCGGATCAACGGTGCTGGATGTGGACAAGCCCGTGCTGACGGTGACGGCCAATAACGCGGCGCGCCTGCATGGAGCAGCGAACCCGGCGTTCACCTACACGATCACCGGTTTTGTGGATGGCGACACCAGCGCAGTGGTCTCAGGTTCGGCGTTACTGGCGACGACGGCGGTGGCAAGCTCTCCGGTGGGAGATTATCCGATCACGTTCTCAACCGAGGGTTTGACGGCGACCAACTATAGCTTCAGCTACGTGAGCGGAACCCTGGCGGTGTACAGCGCTTCGACGCAGCTGCCGATGGCGTTGCTGCTCTCGTCGAACGGCGCGACGGCTGGTGGGGCGGGCTTTACGCTGACGGTGACGGGGGCGAACTTCACGTCGGCTTCGCAGGTGCTGTGGAACGGCGCGGTGCGGGCGACCACCTATGTCAGCAGCACGCAGTTGACCGCATCCATCAAGACGGCAGATATTGCCGAGGCAGCAACGAACCTGGTTACGGTTGCCAACGCCGCACCCAGTGCCGGGACATCGTCCGCACTACCGTTCGTGGTCAAATCGAGCGCACCGGTGGCGACCATCTCCGGCGGTTCGATCTCGGTGGCCGCTGGCGGCAGCGGAGATTACACCCTGACCTTGACGGGCAGCGGCTTTGTTACCGGCTCGGTGGCCGACTGGAACGGCACTAGCGTGACGACCCATTACGTGAGCCCGTGGCAGGTCTTGGCGGCGCTGACGGCGTCGCAGGCTGCCGCGCTGCCAGGGACGGCGAAGGTGGTGAATCCGTCCGGCACCTCGGCTAGCTTTGTGCTGCAATGAGCGGGCGCGGGCTTCAGACTGGGCGGGAGACCTGCCGGGCTGAAACCGTTCGGTATACACTACGGGGCAGATTCCCGGCCAAGCCTGCGCGGCGGACGCCAGCTTGCGGGCTGGGAGAATCGTTGGCCGTCATCCGGGCGCCGTTCGAGGTAATTGGCCGTGGCCGTTAGCTCTTCCATTGCGATGGATGCCGAACCAGCCTGCGGGACCACGCGGCTACCGATCAAGGTGGTTCGCCTGATTACCGGGCTGGAGATTGGCGGGGCGGAGCTGGGATTGCTGGAGAGTCTGCGCCACTTTGACCGCAAGCGCTTCCAGTTTGTGGTGGCGTGCCTTTACAACAACGGAAGCGTGGGACGGCAGATCGAGGAGCTTGGCATTCGCGTCCACGATATGCGGATGCGATCGTTTGGCGATCCGGCAGGGCTGCTGCGCCTGTGGCGATTTCTGAAAGCCGAACGGCCTGACATTCTGCACACGCATCTGTTCCGGGCGAACCTGTGGGGAAGATTGCTGGGCCGCGCCCTGCGGGTACCGGTGATCATCTCCCACGAGCACAGCATGACGCGCGGCGAGATTGAGGGCCACCGGCGGACATGGTTGCTGTCGGCCATCGATGCGGGCACAGCGCGCTGCTGCGACAAGATCATCGCCGTCTCGGCGGCAACGAAGCAATGCCTGGTGGCGAATTCCATCCCCGAAGAAAAGGTTGAGGTGGTTCTGAACTCCATCGACACGCGGGCGTTTGCGATGGCGGCGGGCGGGGAAGCGATTCGCAGCGAGTTTGGACTGGAAGGTGCGGCGGTGGTGACGATTGTGGCCCGCCTGGCTGCGAGCAAGAATCACGCGCTGCTGTTGGAGGCTTTCCGGCGTCTGCACGGGCGGCGGGCGGAGGCGAGGCTGCTGATTGTGGGCAGCGGGCCGCTGGAGGGCGCGCTGCGGGCACAGGCGGAAACGATGGCTCCCGGAATCGTGAAGTTTGCCGGAGCGCGCACGGACATTGCCGCGATCATGGCGGCCAGCGATGTGGCCGTGCTGTGCTCGGATGGGGAAACTTTCGGCAAGGTGCTGGTGGAGGCCATGGCCTCGGCAAAGCCGGTGATTGGAACGGCGGTGGACGGCATTCCGGAAGTGATTGTGGACGGACAGACGGGCATACTGGTGGCGGCGGGAGATTGCCCGGCGCTGGCCGAGGCCATGGAAACGCTGCTGGCTGACCGGGAACTGGCCGCCAGGATGGGCCGCGCCGGGCAGGCACGCGCGCAGGAACGGTTCGACGTCCGGAGATCGGTAGAGCAGTTGCAGAGGATTTACTCCGAACTGCACGAGAAACGCGTGGCCGAGGCCCGGGAGGATGAATTGCCGATTGCGCGGCCCAGGGACGAAGCCAGGGGGCAAGCAGCGGCGCCAGCTGAGGAGAGCGCCGGGCGCGCAGGCAGAGAGCCTCTGCAAGTGCTTTGCGTTTGCGAGCCATTGGCGGCCGGAGTGCCTGTGTACGTGGAGCAATTGGTGCGCAAACTGGAGGGAGCGCGGATTCACTTCACCGTGGCCTGCCCGGCGAAAAGCATCCTGCGGCAACGGCTGGCGGGATCGGGAGTCACCTTCGCGGAAGCCGATATGCATCGCGGCCTGAATCCGTTCACGGAATCCAGGGCGCTGCTGCAACTTTGGAAGATTATCAGCGCGAAGAATTTTGACGTGCTTCACCTGCACAGTTCCAAGGCGGGATTGCTGGGGCGGGCGATCACCGCGTTGCGCAAGGTGCCCACGGTTTTTACTCCGCATTGTTTTTCCTTTGAGAGCGTACACGACATCAATACGAAATTTCGCAGCTACCTGATGGCCGAGAGGAAGCTGGGAAAATGGACCGACGTGCTGGTGTGCGTTTCCTCCTACGAACGGGAGCTGGCGCTGCGCTACGGCATCGTTCCGGCGGACCGCATCGTGATGATCCCCTGCTTTGTGGACCTCAGCCGCTGGACGCTGCGCGGATATCCGGAAAGCCTGAAGGCGAAACTGGGCATTCCGATGAACCATATGGTGGTGGGAACGGTCAGCCGCTTTCATCCGCAAAAGGCTCCGCTGGATTTTGCGCGGACGGCTGAGCTCATCCTGCGCGAGCGTGCGGACGTAAGCTTTCTGTTTATCGGCGACGATGGTCCGCTGCGCACGGAATTCCAACAATATCTGCGCCGCAAGGGACTGACGGAGAGGGTGATCCTGGAGCCGTGGACCGACGATGCGGACTACTTGACCCAGTGCGTCGCCATGATGGACGTGTTTGTTCTGAATTCGCTGTGGGAGGGATCGCCTTTGGCAATTATCGAGGCGATGGCGATGGAGCGGCCGGTGGTGGCCACCGACATTCCGGCACTGCGCGAGATGGTGCAGGAGGCCGGATGCGGCTTGCTGTCGAGTCCGGGGCGGCCGGAGCGAATGGCGCCCGACATTCTGCGGGTGCTGGATTCGCCGGAACTGGCGCACGCCTTGGGAGCGAATGGGCGGCGGGAGGCGGTTACGAGATATTCACTCGACAAGATTGCCGAACGGCACGCCGAGCTTTATTTCAGTGTGGCGCCCTCCCTGGTTCACGACGGATCACACGCAGGCCGGTAAGACGGCCGGCTTGCGATAGAATCTGCATGGGATTGGCCGGTCGAGGGCCGGCATCCCGGAAGAGACGAATGCAGACAGAAGCGGTCCGGTGCAGCGAAGACAGCCATGTCCTGAAAAGCTTTCTGGGATGGTGCAGGAAACAGTATTGGCTGGCGCTGCTTCCCGCCCTGCCGATTCTGCTGACCCGCTTTTACTATCCTGCCCTGCTCGATAACGAAGCCGGAAAACTGATTGA
This sequence comes from uncultured Acidobacteriaceae bacterium, assembly GCA_964591805.1. GTDB lineage: Bacteria > Acidobacteriota > Terriglobia > Terriglobales > Acidobacteriaceae > TOLSYN. The sequence continues at coordinate 37,107 of CAZQDD010000017.1, forward strand.
GGCGCGCAGGATGATTGAGCCGGCGTTCCTCGGCAACGATTGGCTGCAGATGGCTTCGCGCGAAGACGTTCTGTACGGGGTGTTTTCAGCGCTAGTCGCGCCGTTCTGGGTGCTGTTGAAAAACGCGATCCTGGTTGCGCTGGTTGGGCGGTTGCTGATCTGGGCGTTGCTACTCTACGCCTTGCTGAGGCTGGCCCGCGCCATGGAGGTGGAAGGCTATGCGCTGGCGGTGGGCCTGGCGACGTGGCTTTTTTGCTCCCAGACCATGGGCGCCAACGAATGGATCTTTGGCGGCATCGAGAGTAAGTGCGTGGCCTACGCGCTGCTGTTCCTGGGGTTGGAAAGCGCATTGCGCAAGAGGGTCGTCGCGGCAGCCGTGTACTGCGGCTTCGCCATCTGGTTGCATGTGCTGGTGGGAGGCTGGGGCGCGATGGCGCTGGGCGGGGCGGTGCTGATTTGCGGGCGCAGCTACGGATGGCGGCGGGCACTGCAGTTCGGCGCCATCACCGGGGCTTTTCTGCTGCCGCTGGCGTGGGTTTTTCTGCACAGTACCAGCCTCGCGGAAGGCCGTGGAAGTGCGGATGAGGCGAATCGCCTGATTGTGCTGTTCCGCAATCCGCATCATCTGGACCCATGGTTTTTTCACGGCAAGGCTGAGTTTGTGATCCTGTGCCTCCTGGCTGGCGTCACCGCCTTTGGCCTGTGCCGGCTGATTGCGGGCCCGAAGGCCGCGCTGATCCGTTGGTTCCTGGTGATCCTGTTACTGCAATTTGGCGCGGGACTGGTTGCCCGGAGACTGGGAGCGTTCTGGTTCCTGAAGTACTATCCTTTCCGCGTTGCTGACGTGCTGGTGGGTCTTTTCTTCTGGCTCACCCTGCCGATGTTGCTGGTTTGGCTTTCGCGGGGCGGAGTTCTGAGCAGATTTCCGGCGAAATTCCGCTCCCTGGGATGGTGCCTGGTTCTGCTGGCGTTCACCCTTGTGGTGGTAGTGAAGTCGGCCCCGGTGATGAAACGTCATCTTGGGATATTTGCCGAATCCTGGTCGAGATACATCCGGCATGACGAGTCTGGCTGGGTGGAGGCAACCGATTGGATCCGGTGGCATACGCCGGCGTCGGCGGTCATTATAGCGCCGCCGTGGGAGGGAACGTTCTGGATCGATGCGGAACGCGCCGAAGTGGTGAACTTCAAGAGAGCTCCGCACAGCCGGGCAATCCTGGAGTGGAACCGGCGCATGATGGCGCTGAATGGCGGTCCCTTTCATGAGTGCAGCGACGGGGTGCTGGACGAGTTGCAGCGAAATTACCCGGAACTGGACGCGGCCACCGTTGCAGCTCTGGGCAAGAGGTACGGTGCGGACTACTACCTCACCACCCGCCGGCGCCTGGATCTGGCGGGACGGCTTGTGCATGAAAACCCCAGCTACTTCCTCTACCAATTGAGTCGCTGAGACCGCAACCAGGCGGCGTGGCTTTACGATGCGGCCGCCGGCTGGCAGGTGCGCAACGCGCGGCGCAAAATAGCCGCGGCGATCGAGGTCTGCACCAAGGCAGAAACGAGCAGGGAAATCGCCGCACCCATGGCGTTCCAGCGAGGCACGAGGAGGAGCGAGGCAAGGGCAGTTGTGGCGACCGCGGCCAACATGGTCCAAACCTGGTAGCGGAAGACATGCGCCGCGGTGATGCCGAATCCGAGGAACGAGGCAACCGCGGCGACGCCCGAGGTTGCGGAAAGAACCAGGAAGACGTTGACGTGCGCGGCATACTCCGGGCGGTAGATGAGGGCCAGCAGGGGACGGCCAAAGAGGGCGGCGACCGCGAGGCTGCCGAGACCGAGCAAGGCTCCGATGGCGCACAGGCGCAGCATCAATTGGCGGAATCGCCCCACCTCGCCTTGCGCATAGAAGCGCGAGAGGCGGGGCGAGACCGACTGTCCGAGTCCGTTGACAACCAGGGAAAGCGCCATGACCACATAGCTGAGAGAGGCGAAGATGCCCAGCTCGGCGCTGCCGGAGTTTCGCATCAGGGCGTAGCGCGGAATGCTGACGTTCAGCGAGATCAGCATCATGATGAGCCCGAGGGGAAAACTGAAGAGCGCCAGGCGGCCAAGGCGGCGGCCCTGCCACGCCAGCAGAGGGGCGTTCTGCAGCACCCGCCTCGCCATTGCCAGGTCCCAGGTGAGCAGCACCACGGCTGAGACCGCCGGCAGGGTGGCGACGGCGACGATGATGGAATGAGTCTGGCGGAAGAGCACGGCGAAGAACGCGAGCGAGAACAGAGCCCGCAACAGGAGGCTGATTCCGAGCCGGTCCATCCGTTCCTGCTTCTGTTGCAGCCCGCCGCAGATATCGCAGAGGGAATCGACGGCCAGGCTCAGCGCGAGCACGAGGACAAGCAGGCGGAGGGAAGGATTCCAGTGCAGGAAGAAGGCGAGCGCGGCGATGAGCAGCAGCGCCAGACCGGAACAGAGCAGGCGCAGGGTGGCGAAGTCCGCGAAGCCATAGCGGTTGCGCGCGTCGGTGGCTTCCACGGCGCTCAATTGCAGATTGGTGAGCATGAATACGGGGCTGACCAGCGCCAGGGCCAGAGCATATTGGCCGACCAGCGCCGGGCTGGCCAGTTTGGCCAGCACCGCAACCCGCGCCCACTGCGCCAGCGAGAAGGCCCCGTTGCCCATCAGCAGCCAGGAGAAGTTGCGCCGAATGGGCGGAACCGTGCGCGGTGCGAGGCCCGGGCGAAGGCGGCGATCTTCCGGCGCGTTAACGGCCATGCACGAGGGCTGGGTGATGGACTCCATGGGTGATTGACCGTGCCAGTCCTATTACTGAAAGCCCGGCACAGTTTGCAACGTTCGGTTGCTGGGGCCGGTTGGTTTCATATTACCCTACCAAGGCAGGTGTTCCTCGAGGGGGGCTGCTGGCAGAGCGGTGGCATGCCCGGGCTGCCAACGCAGCAAGGGATTGCCGGAAAAGCCCGACTGGTTTCATCTGGAGCAACCGGCATTGAGGCCCAGAACAAGGCCGGAGATGCGGCTCAATTTGTGAATGGAGTTTCACTTGGGCCGTTTTTGCGCAGAGTTTTCCGGTGATACACTTAGCCACTTCATGCCGAAGCCACTTTTCTGCAATAAACCCGCTGAACGATCTTTGGAGGAGAGAAATGCGAGTGCTTAAAGTGATGTTCCTGACAATAATGGTGGGGTTGGCGGTTGCCCAGACGAACCAGGCGCAGGCACCAACGGTGGTTCCAGAGGTGCTGCGATATGGCGGTCAACTTCCCAACACCGACGGCATGCGGACTCAGAAATTGCTACGCTTTTCGATTTATGCTCAGCAGGCGAGCAGCAGCCCGATGTGGAGTGAGGAGCAGGTTGTCTGGGTCAACAGCAATGGGAGCTTCAACGTCCTGCTCGGCACGGCCACGGAGAACGGTGTGCCGGCGCGGTTATTTGCAGATGGCGTGGCGCGCTGGATCGGAGTGAGCGTGGACGGTGGCGAGGTGGCGCCGCGAACCTTGATGGTGAGCGTGCCCTATGCCCTGAAGGCCGCCGACGCGGAGACCCTGGGTGGTCTGCCGCCTTCGGCCTACGTGACCCGCGATGAATTGACGAACGCCTCGGCCGCGGCTGGTGGCGCGGCGCCGACGAGCGCCTATATCAACACGGCCGCCATAAATTCGGCGGCCAACCGGGCCGTTGCCGCCGCCATCGCTGCTTCGGGCGCAACCGCTGGATACCTGCCGGTCTTCACCGACAGCACCGGCGACCTGGGCAATTCGCTGATCGCGCAATCGGGCGCCTTTGTTGGCATCGGTACGGCGGCTCCGGCGGCCATGTTGGACCTCTCCGGCACCAACCCCACCCTGCGCATCGACAACTATTCCAATACCGCAGGCGACTCGCCGAACTTCAACTTCATCTCTGGACGCGGTACGTCGAGTGTTCCGCTGGCCACCCAGAGCGGCGACAACCTGGGCCAGTTCGCTTCCGCCGGATACAACGGCGCGGCATTTCCCGGAAGCAAGGTCAAGGTCAGCTTCCTCGCCACCCAGGACTGGACCACAACCGCCAATGGCACGGCGATGACCTTTGCGACCACGAAAAACGGCACTACCTCGCGTGCCGAGCGGATGCGCATCGACAATACCGGCAACGTCGGCATCGGCACCACCACACCGGCCTATCCGCTGTCGGTCAACGGCGTGGTGCAGAGCATGACGGGCGGCTTCAAATTTCCTGATGGCTCTACCCAGACGACGGCCGCGACGGGAGGTGGCGCGGGCGTGACGCTGACTTCGCCGAATGGCTCGATCACGGTGGGCGGCACATCGCCGGCGCTGACGGTGGAGGCGAACACCGCGGTGGTGCAGAAGCGCGTCACCGGCAGCTGCGAGGCAGGCTCGGCAGTGACGGCAGTGAGTGCCTCTGGTACGGTCACCTGTGCCACTACGGGCGGCGGCTCGGGTACCGGAGGTCTGATTGTCAAAGACGCCAAGGGAAACGTGCTCGGGGCGATGATCGCGATGGCCGGAACCGACGTGACGATCTATACCTCGGGATACTTTGTCACCGTGGGCATTTCGGGAGAATTCCCGGTGGCAACGGCACCATTCCTGATCAGTCTCAACACGGTCTCTCCGGGGTATTCAGACATATTCTGGAGCGGTACGACTTGTAACGGAACTGCTTACCTGGACGCCCAGGGACTTGCTACTGTCAATTTCCCCACGATGTATGCGAAGGACGTAATTTATTCCGCGTCGGCGAATCAGCTCATGCTGCCGGTTGTCACGGCAGGCCAGGTGACGGCCACCTCGGGAAACTATACCTTGGCCAGCGAAGAGATCGCCGGATACCCTTCACCGGATTACACGTTCGCGGATGGCGTGTCCTGGTGCTACCAGACGGGGACGGCGACGGAGACCGGATGGCCATTGGTGGCGATCGATCCGGCGACGGTACTCGGCTGGACGGTCACCGGAACTGGAGCAGGAAAAACGCTGCAGGTGGCGGGCCCGCTGCAACTGCCATGACGCAGAAAAGGCGGCAGAGGAGAACGATGCGCGACCGCCGGGGGCGGCCTAATGACGGCTGGCTGGATCTGGTCAACACGGGCGGATGGATCAATGCGGCAGGTGGTTTACGGGGTGGCCGTGGCGTTCTTTTCAGACCCGTTATGCTACACTGCCGTCAGAAAAACGAAGTAGTCAAATTGGTGTACCCGTTGCAATGAATGGTCCGTCTCGGCAATAGGAATACCGGTAGGAAAGTGGTTCGGAAGCGAGCCCAAAACGCGCCTCCTGGGTGCTGCAGATTCCATATTCAGGATTGGGAAATTTTCGCCTTTGTTGAGACCGGTGGACGGATGAAATCCAAGAAGCGATGGGGCTTGAAGCGGGGTTGAATACAACTGCAAACGGAGACTGTGTAGTCCCAGGCGGTGGTGGCGGCGACCGGGTATGATTATTCGGACCGAACGGTTGGGTTCGGTCCTGCACTCCAAGGTGAGGGGAAAATGATTCGGCGGCTCAGCTTGTACGAATTCTTTTTTCGGGTCTTATGTTTCCTGTTGCCTGTGGTTGCCTTCCTGATCTCCGGAATCGGGTTGAGCCGCCTTGGACTGATCAATCGCCCGACCCATGACTACCTGTACCTGTGCGTCACCCTCACGCTGGTTTGGATTCTGTGCTCGGTGCATTTTGAAGTTACCAACGTGGAAGCGCTGTTTCTTGACTCCAACGGACTGCGAAACTGTCTGAAGGCGATGGCCTGGACGTACATGTCCGGCTTCAGCGCGCTGTTTTTCTACCGGCAGGCTTCCTTTTCGCGGCTGATGCTGAGCGCCAGCGCGCTGATTCTGCTGGCTGGGATTCTGCTGCTGCGGTTGGGTTTCCGGCACATGGTGAAGCGCTCCAGCAAGCAGGTGGAACGGCTCCGGATCATCATCATTGGCGCAGATGCATTTGCGCAACAGACCTCTGAAAGACTGAGAAACAGCGTGGTAACACCGTGCGAGACGGTGGCGTTTGTGCGCATTCCGGGACAACTCCTGGGTGTGGAACCGGGAGTCCCGGTCTTTGAACTGGCAGAACTGATGCGCCACCATATCAAGCACCTTGCCGACGACATGGTAATCGCTGCGTCACCCGAGGTTCTGCCGATACTTTCCAGCCTGATCGGGCAGTTGAAGGACCTTGCAATTCCAATTCGTTTTTGCCTGGATTTTGGCGCCGGCGTGAGGGTGCGCGAGCGCTTTTTCCGGATCGGGGGCACGCATATACTCGACGTGCAGATTGCTCCTTCGGAGACGATCAGCTACGTGATTCTGAAGCGCTGTTTTGACATTGTGTTCTCGGTGATCGCGCTGACGGTTGCGGCCCTTCCCATGCTTTTGATCGCACTTGCGGTGAGGTTGTCCTCGCCCGGTCCGGTTTTCTTCGCGCAGGAGCGCGTGGGCATCAATGGACAGGGCTTCCGGATGCTGAAGTTTCGCACCATGCGAGTGGCGCCGCTGGAAGAAAGCGATACGCGCTGGACCACGGCGTGCGATTCGCGGCGCACCGCGGTCGGAGTATTTCTGCGCAAGAGCAGCCTGGACGAGCTGCCCCAGTTTTTCAACGTGCTGCGGGGCGACATGAGCGTGGTGGGACCGCGTCCGGAGCGGCCGTATTTCGTGGAAAGATTCAACGATGAGATCGATGCTTACAACACCCGGCATCACCTGAAGTCCGGGATTACGGGTTGGGCGCAAGTGAACGGATTGCGCGGCGATACCGACATTGCCAAGCGGGTGGAACTGGATCTGTATTACATCCAGAACTGGAGCTTCACCTTCGACCTCCAGATTATTCTGATGACCGTATTTTCCGGACTCTTTGCCCAGAATGCCTATTGACCAGGCGTGGTGGCAGCCTGCCTGGAGGTGACTTCAGCGGCTTGCCCCGGGGAGGAACGCGGCGCCATTGCGAAGCGCGGGAGGTGGGTTGGGCGCGGCGGAGGCGGTGTTTCAATTGCGGTTGGCGAGGGCTCAGCGGGCATTGGCTTCTGGGCCTAATTTTGTATCAGGGGGAGTCAGAGTGCGGAACTGGGCGTCGGTCTTGCTGCTCGCCGGAATCACCTGGTTGGCGCAGGCACAGACGGTCCCGCCGCCAGAGGCGGTGGCGATGCCGGCGGCGGACAAGCGCCAGGATGACGACCGCGGCGTAGGACTCAAGTCACTTCCACGCGACATCTTCGAGGACCAGGGAGCGCTGTTCACCATGCCTTTGCGCATGGGCCAGCGGCAGTGGAAACTGGGGGTGCCGTTCAGCGCCGTGGCGGCGGGACTGATTGCCTCCGACACGGCGGTTGAGGGGCACGTTACGCGGACCCCTGCGACGGTGTCGCACGCCTCGACGTTCTCCAACGCGGGGATGGGTGCCCTGGTTGCGGTGGGCGGCGGCATGTACCTGTGGGGCAGCTTCGCCAAGAACGAACACGCGCGAGAGGCCGGCTTCCTGAGTGGGGAAGCCGCCATCGACGCCTATCTCGATACGTCCCTGATCCAGTACGCAGCCGGCCGCAACCGTCCCTTTACGGGGAACGGGCGAGGAAATTTTTTCAGCAGCGGCGGGGCCGGTTCGTTTCCTTCGCAGCACTCGGCGATCAGTTGGGCGGTTGCCAGCGTGATTGCCCATGAGTACCCGGGACCGCTGACAAAGCTCTTAAGCTACGGACTTGCGGGAGCCGTGAGCGTGGCGCGAGTGGAGGCTCACGACCATTTCATGAGCGACACGGTGATTGGCGGCGCACTGGGCTGGTACATTGGGCGGCAGGTGTACCGGGCGCGCTCCAGCGACGCGGATATCGATGTCCGTAAGTGGGGCAAGTTCGAGCGGGACGAAAACAGCGAGCAAGAGCAGGTGACCAGCCAGATGGGCTCCAGTTATGTTCCGCTGGATAGTTGGATGTACGCGGTCATCGAGCGCCTGGAGGCAATGGGATACATCACCACGGGCAGCGCCATGGTGCGTCCGTGGACGCGGTTGGAGTGCGCGCGTTTGCTGGCGGAGGCACACGAAAAGATGGACGCGGGCAACCTGGTGGAGAGCGACAGCATCGCCGCACCGCTGCTGGATGCGCTGGACGAGGAACTTTCGCACGAGAACGACCTGAGGGATGGTGGAAGAAACACAGGCATGCAGGTGGAAAGCCTGTACGCGCGCTTCACGGGAATTGCCGGCACGCCGCTGCGCGATTCTTTCCACTTTGCGCAGACGCTGGTGGATGATGGCGGCCGTCCTTATGGACAGGGAGCCAACGGGATCGGGGGAATTTCCGCCCGCGCCGAGGCGGGACCGCTGGCCTTCTATCTGCGCGGCGAGTACCAGTATGCGTCCGCGCTGCCGTCCTACAGCGCAACCGCACAGCAGGCGATCGCCGCGTCCGACGGGTTGCCGTACGGTTGGAACCTGCGGTTGGGCACAACCAGCCGGGCGCGCCCGGTGGAGGCCTACGCGGCAGTGAACAGCTCGAACTGGCAGCTCAGCTTCGGGCAACAGAGCCTATGGTTGGGGCCGGACAAGAGCACCTCGATGATTCTCTCCAACAACGCCGAAGCCATGCCGATGTTGCGCCTCGAGAGGGTGAGTCCGCTGGCGCTGCCGGGCTTTCTGCAGGGACTGGGGGCGGTGCGCACGGACTTCTTCCTGGCTCGCGAAGGCGGGGTTCACTTTGTGCGCCTCGGTCCGGACTTTGTTCTCAATGGCAGCGCCAGTCAGCCGCTGGATCCGCCGCCGTACATGTGGGGCGTGAGCATTGCCATCAAACACTCGGAGAGCTTCGAGTTTGGATTTGCTCATACCACGATCTTCGCCGGCTATGGCCGCCCGCTGAATCTCAAAACATTCCTGCACACTTTTTCGCTGGAAGGCAACGCCCAGGCGGTGGATCCCGGAAAGAGAACGACGGAGTTCAACTTCTCCTGCCATGTTCCGGGAATTAGAAAATGGCTGGTTCTCTACAGCGAGGGATTTGCCTACGACGCGCCGAATCCGGGAAAATTTGGGCAACGTTTTGCGATGGATCCTGGCATCTATCTGCCGCAGTTTCCGGGATTGCGGGGGATGGATTTCCGGGTGGAGGGATTCACCACAAATCTTCCTGGACTGGAGTTTCCAGCCTACTTTTATGCGAACCAGCACTACCCGCAAGGGTATACGAACTATGGGCAGATCCTCGGCAGTTGGATTGGGCGGCAGGGTAGCGGCGTCGCGGCGACGGGTACATACTGGTTTTCGGCGCGCAACAAGGCCTCGGCGAGCTATCGCAAGACGGTGGCGGACAAATCATTTCTCGAAGGCGGGGATCTGGAGGATTTCTCCGGCAGTATTACATGGATGCTGCGGCCGGGGATCGAGTTCTCGGCGACGAGCCAGTACGAGCGCTGGAATTTCCCACTGCTGGCGGCAACGGCGCGAACTGACGTGGCTACATCGTTTGGGATTCGGCTATTTCCGAAGACCCGACTCGGTTCCGAGGATCAGGGCAGGGAATCCGGGGCGGGGGCGGCGCGCAAATAGCGATGATTGGCGGGACGAAATGAAGCTGAGAAGAACAAAGATTCCAGAAGTCGTGGTGCTGGAGCCGGAGGTGTTTGGCGACGATCGCGGATTCTTCCTGGAGAGTTACAACCAGAAGAGTTTTGAAGAGATTGGACTGGGGCGGATTTTCGTCCAGGACAACCACTCGCGCTCGGCGCGGAATGTGCTTCGGGGCTTGCACTACCAACTGCAACGGCCGCAGGCCAAACTGGTTCGCGTGGTCTCCGGATCGATCTGGGACGTGGCGGTGGATATCCGGCGCAGCTCACCCACCTTTGGAGAGTGGGTCGGCGAAGAGCTTTCAGAGGAAAACAAGCGCATGCTCTGGATTCCGGAGGGTTTTGCGCATGGCTTCCTGGTGTGCAGCGCGCGCGCGGACGTGCTGTACAAGGTCACGGATTTCCAAGCGCCAGCCGCTGAGCGGCGCCTGTTGTGGAACGATCCTCAACTGGCGATCCGCTGGCCGCTGAGCGATGAGCCGCTGCTTTCGCCGAAGGATCGGTACGGGCTCTTGCTCAGCCAGGCCGAGGTATTCGATTAGGACACTCGTGGCGGAAATTCTGGTGATAGACGTGCCATGGCGGTTGGGGACAGACCGGCCTGAGAGGCTGATACACCTGGGTTTATCGCTACCAGAGCCGGGGTTTTTGAAGGCAGGGCTAGCTGCTGCCCGCCTGCGCTGGATCGAATCGCAGAGCGGGCGCATGGGGCAGAAGGCGAACAACCATCTTTGGTGAGAGAATGATGGGACCTCATAATGAATTCGATCTCGAACGGATGGCCATTTACGTGCGCAAATTCATGAGACAGTTTTGTCTTTCGCTGGGGATTGTCATCGCCCTGGCAGGATATTCATTGGCGCAGCAGGATGCGAGCGGGCAGCAGGACTCAGGTGCGCAGCAGGACTCGACTTCCGGGACGAGGCCTTCGGCGGCTGACTGCCTGGCGGCCGTTACCAGCGGTGGTTCGGTGCCCACGGGGTGCTTCCAGGACAGCAGTGGTGGCGGGTCGATGCGCCAGCAACAGGACACAACGCCGGCGCGGGTTCAATTGCCGCAGTTGACGGGCGAGCGTCCGGAGACTCCGGAACGGAAGATGTGGGCGCCGGTGAATCCGTCGCAGCGCCCCAAGATCGAATTGCCAGTTTGGCCGCAAACCGAATTCGAGCAGATTGTGGCGGACACGGTTGGGCGCGCCCTGCCACTTTTTGGCCAGTCGCTGTTTGCCCAGCCTCCCAGCACATTTGCTCCCACCGACCGCGCCCAGGTTCCGGGCGATTACGTCCTGGGCCCCGATGACGAGTTGCAGATCCGCATCTGGGGGCAGATCAACGCCAGCCTGCATGTGGTTGTGGATCGCTCCGGGCAGATTTTTATCCCCAAGGTTGGCGAGATTTCGGTGGCTGGGATTCGCTACAGGGATCTCGAAGAGCACTTGAAGAACGAGGTTCTCAAGTATTACCGGAATTTCAGCCTCACCGCGAACATTGGGCGTACGCGCTCAATCCAGGTTTACGTGGTGGGCCAGGCGCGCGATCCGGGCAGCTACACGATCGGCTCGCTGAGCACGCTGGTGAACGCAGTGTTTGCTTCCGGTGGTCCTTCGCCGCAGGGTTCATTGCGCGACGTACAGGTACAGCGCGAGGGTAAGACGATTGCGCACCTGGATTTTTATGAGCTGCTGGTGAAGGGCGACAAGTCGAAGGATATCCGCCTGCAATCGGGCGATGTGTTGTATTTTCCCCCGGTGGGGCCGCTGGTTGCCATGGCCGGCTCGGTGAATACGCCGGGCATCTACGAGGTGAAGGACGGCTCGGCGCTGGGAGATTTGATCGAAATTGCGGGCGGGCTGAGCACCGCGGCTGACGCGAATAAGGTGACGGTGGAACGCATGGGCGATCATCAGGCGCACTCGGTCATGGAGTTTCCGCTAGACGCGCAATCGCGGGCGCTGCCGCTCAACGATGGCGATATCGTGCGCGTGTTGTCCCTTGTTCCCCGCTTCCATAACGCGGTTACTTTGCGCGGAAACGTTGTGGACCCCGGACGCTACCCTTGGAAACCTGGGATGAGGGTGCGCGATCTGATTCCGAACGCGCAGGCGTTGCTGACGCGTCCCTACTGGATGGGCCGCGCCGGGATGACCGACGGGCGCAGCACGGAATATCCCATCCGCCCCGAGCCCGAAGGCGACAAAGCTGCATTGACGTCTCCACCGTCTGCCAATGCCGCCTCCGACGATCGCGGGCAATCCAGGGTTGGCGATCAGTCGCAAGGCAACGATGTTCCCTCTCAGTTGGCGCGTAAGAATCCGAACAGCGAAACCCTGACCGGCGATTTGCACCTGGCGTCTCCAGAGATTAACTGGAGCTACGCGGTCATCCAGCGGGTGAATCCCGTAGACCTTTCCACCAAGTTGCTGTCGTTTGATCTGGGCAAGGCGGTGCTGGAAGGCGATGAGGCCAACAATCTTGCGCTTGAGTCCGACGACATCATCACCATCTTTTCGCAAGCCGACGTTGCGGTTCCGCAGAGCCAGCGGGCGCGCTACGTACGTCTGGAGGGCGAAGTGGTGCGGGCCGGAATTTACAAGGCGGAAGAGGGTGAATTGCTTCGCGACGTGATCAGACGCGCCGGAGGCGTGACCACGGAGGCCTACATTTACGGCACCGAGTTGACGCGCGAATCGGCCCGGCTGGAGCAGCAGAAGAGCATCGACGAGTTGGCGAACTCACTGGAAGTGGAAGTACACCAGGCGTCGGCTTCGGCCGCCATCGGCAGTTCTGCCGTAGACGCGCCGATGGTTGCGGCGCAGCAGAAGTCGCAGCAGGCGCTGGTTGAACGCCTGAAGAATCTCAAGGCGACCGGCCGCGTGGTGCTGAACCTGAAGCCGACGGCCAACTCGATTGACGCCTATCCGAAGATTGCCGTGGAGGACAACGACCGCATCGTGATCCCGCATCTTCCTTCGACGGTGTCGGTGGTGGGCATGGTCTACAATTCCGGTTCGTTTGTCTACGACTCGCGGCGCAAGGTGGGCGACTATTTGAGGATGGCGGGCAGAGGCAGGCCCCATGCTGACATGCGCCACGCCTTCGTGCTTCGCGCCGACGGAACGGTGGTTCCCAGCAAGTCGGTCAACGGCCTGTTTGAGGGCGACAGATTTTCGTCACTGCGCCTGTATCCTGGAGACCAGATCGTGGTGCCGACCCGGATTCCAACCGGAAACTTTGTCCGCGGTCTGCGTGACTGGACCCAGATTTCCTCGCAGTTGGCGATTACCGGCGCGGCGTTGGCTGTGATTCAGTAGGAGCGGAAATGATCGACACGGAAACCATCGCGCAGGCGGAGGACTCCTCATTACCGGCATCTCCCCGGGAGTTTGCGACTCTCGACTTCCTGATTCTGGTGGGCCGCCACAAGCGATTCATCCTGTGTTTCACCCTGGGCGCGGCGGTGCTGGTGGCGATCATCAGCTGGCTGATACCGAACAAGTACACGGCGAAGACGACGGTTCTGCCGCCGGCGCAGTCCTCCATGAGTTCCAACCTGCTGAACCAGCTTGGCGGGGCGGGAGGAGCGTTGGCCTACCTTGCAGGCGGGAGTCTTGGCATGAAGAATTCCGCGGATATGTACGCCGCGCTTTTTCATAGCCGGACGGTAGAGGACGCGGTGATTGAGCGCTTCGGGCTCATGGCGCGGTACCGCAAGAAGACGATGTGGGACACCCGCCGTTCCTTTGAGAGACGTTCGACGGTGGTGCTTGGAGTCAAGGACGGACTGATTCGCGTCACCGTGGAGGATCGCGATCCGAAGCTGGCCGCCGCGATTGCCAACGGCTACGTGGAAGAGTTCCGCAAGCTTTCCGCCAACCTGGCCATCACGGAGGCTTCGCAACGCCGCTTGTTCTTCCAGCAGCAATTGCTGGAGGCGAGAGAAAAGCTGACGGCTGCCGAAGAGGCGATGAAGAGCACGCAACGCTCCACGGGAGTTCTGCAGATTGACAGCCAGGCAAAATCGCTGATCGAGACGGCTGCGATCCTGCGCGGGCAGGTCGTGGCAAAGGAAGTTCAAATCCAGTCGATGCGCTCCTTCGCGACCGAGGACAATCCGGAACTGGTCATGGCGAAGCAACAGCTCGCCGCGCTGCAGGCTCAACTGGGGAAAATTGCCGGCGCCGGGCAGGAATCGGGCTCGGACTTCATCGTACCCAAGGGCAGAATTCCCGAGGCGGGGATGGAGTACCTGCGCAAGCTGCGCGACGTGAAATATTACGAGACAATTTACGAACTGATCGCCAAGCAGTTTGAAATGGCCAAACTGGACGAGGCGCGCCAGGGCGCGGTGATACAGGTTGCTGACGTGGCGGTGCCTCCGGATAAGAAGTCCTGGCCACCTCGCCTCATCCTGTCCATCCTGGCCTTGGTGCTTGGTTTTATGGCGGCCTGTGGATGGTGCGTCTTCCTGGAACGGATCGAGCGCATGGAGCAAGACCCGGCTGCCCGCCAGCGTCTTGACGAGTTGAGAAAACTGTTCCGGTGATAAATTGATGGCCGCATGTGGCGTCGAACGTGCCGAAAGGTATTTCCGTGCTGAACCGTAGAAGCGAAGAAGGCGCTTCGAACCGTTCGCGAGCCATGGGGAGGAATCTTGCGTCTCCCTATATGCTGGCTGCCGCAGGTCTGTGCATGTTTTTCATCGCGTGGTGTTTTCCGCCGCTCCTCTACGAACACATCATGGGAGAACCGAACCTGATTTTCTTGGATCTCCCATCGCTGCTTCTGTATCTTCTCTGTGTGGCTGCATTCGTGGCGGGAGTGCGAGTCTACGATTTTGTTTCTCCCGGCCGATTCTGGCAACCGCCGAGGCTTCATAGCAAAATTCCGCCGGTATTGTTCTGCATCCTTCCGCTATTGCTTTGTCTGGTTTTTGAATTTGCATCGGTAGCGAAGTTGCTGACCGAACATCCGGACATTAGCTACTACCTGCTTACGCAGCAAGGTGACTATGCAAAAGTGGAGTCCGAATCCGAGGGGATCTGGGCATTTGCGCCGGCTTTGTTAACCGCAACCGCATGGTGGGTGTTCTGGCGCTCAGGGCAGCTCAATATGGGCCGTTGGAGCCGCCGGCTGGTTTCGACCGCAGTCGCAGTCTCCATTTTGATTGCTGTGTCTAACGCGATCTTGAAGGCTAGCCGCACCGATTTGATCCCCATTGTGATTGGGAGCCTGACAATCTACATGGTACGGAGAGCTGCTACAAACTCTGTGACCAAGGCATTGGCAGTCAAGTCCGCCATAGCGCTGGTGCTCCTCGTGACATTTTTTTTCCTGGTGCTGTCCGCCCTTCGCGGTGCTACAGGAATCGATTCGATGCTCTACCAGGTTCTGGGTTATTCGGTGGCCTCGTTCAATCGTCTCTCTGCCGTCTTGCATGGCCAGTTGAGATTTCCGTTCGCTGGTCGAGGGGTATATCTGTATCCATTCTTTGCATTCAACGGGACACTGAACTCAATCTTTCATCAGAGGCAACTGCTGGGATTTCCGGAGTTCCAGGATGTTTGGCGGTCGGAATTCGGAGCCGTGAGCGAAGCCGGACTCGACGCTTCCATGATCTGGGCCACCGCGTTCGGTTATGTGTTCGCTGAGATTGGCTGGGCCTCCCCCATCTATGTCTTTGTGATTGGTCTTTTCTACGGCTGGGCTTGGAAGAAGATTCGCGCTGGCGAATCAGTGGGCATAACCGTCTATCCGCTATTGGCTTTCTGTGTCATCTTCTGGATTGGAACAAACTACGTTTTTGAGTCAAAGACCTTGGTTTTTCTTCTCTGTGGGATGGTATTACACGCCTACGAAAGCGTATTGGCGGGAAAAGCCGATCCAGGAACCTTGAAGACGTGATCGAGGTCTGTTCAGCAGGCAATTGCGCCGGCTCCGTAATTTTGGACAAGTGGCGCATAAGCTCTGATCTGGAGCGCATTATGGCCATAATGCCTGGGCCACGCCGTTTTTTCGAATCCTCAGAGAGTGGTTTGCTCTGGCGGAAACCAATCACCTGGAAAGATACGCGCGAATCATACCCTTACCATGTGCCCAGAGATGCGAAGCCCTGCCGTGATCGCCACGAAGCATACGCAGAGCAGCTCTTGTAAAGTCGAAGGCAATCAACCCAAAACAGAGGAATGGAAGAGAATGCTTTGCGAGCACGCGTCCCCAGCCTCCGCCGTATCCTTCCGCTCTCCGCGCGTCTATGTATCCTTTTAAGGGATGGCCGACGTGCAGGATTGGGTAGAATCGTCCACGAATTCCATAACTCATCAAAGTCAGCAGGAAATCTGTGTCCTCTCCTGCGCCGAATTTCGTACCGGCTCCAGGCCCCAGGGATTCATCAAAGCGCAATGGTATCTCTTCCGGTGGGCGTCGAACAAAATAGCCATAGGTAACGGACGCACGGAAGACGCTTACTCTGGTGAGATCGCACTCCGTTTCCGACCAGCGGTTTCCGCTGATCCGCCCCTGCTCATCTCTGGATCCAATGCTCAAAATGCCATAGCCTGGGTGTTGCCCAAACCACGCATCCACATTTTGCAAGGTGTCCGGGAGATACCAGCAATCATCGTCAGGAAAGGAAAGAATATCTCCACTGCTATGGATCAGGCCGAGGTTTCTCGCACGTGAGACGCCGGGACTACTGCGAAGATGCTTCACTGGAATGGAGTCCTTTCTCCATTCGCCCTGCGCAGCGAGCTTTGAAGTCCATTCCTCCAAGAAAGGGGCCAGCCGGTCGTCTGGATTCTGATCGACAACAATCAGTTCAAAATCGCGCATCTTTTGTTCTGCAAGGCTCTGCAGCAGAACGGAGAATTCTTTGGTGCGATTGATTGTGGCCACGATAAGGCTGAAACGAGGCATATTTAGCTGTTCCTTGTTTTGCAAGGCTTCAACCTTAAGCCCTGCAGCATGAACGTAAGCATCGCCTTGGCGCGTTCCAAATCTCCGCGCCAGGCGCGGTATGCAGCGGCCAGGGATACTGAAAGCAAAACCGACGGTAGTGCCCAGGGCAGGAATCGTCTCGTGAATAACACCCTGTTGCGAGAGTAGTACTTATCCGAGAGCAGACTGCGCTTCCCACGATCCGGATTGGAACCGATGCTCGCCCCCTCCTTGTGGTAAATCACACTTTCGCGGGTATAGCCGAGTTGAAACTTTCCCTTGGCGCGCATTGCCCAGTCCAGTTCCTCGAAGTAAAGGAAATAGGACTCTTCCATCAGCCCGACTCTCTCCAGGAAGGCGCGACTGGCCAGCATAGAGGCGCCATTGACAAAATCCATCGGGGTGGGAGTGGGGTGGAAATCCAACTCCTCGACCATCCGCAAGGGAGGTGTATGTACACGCGCCGTCCAACGGCAATATGGTTTACCGCCTTGCGCTTGAACTTCCTTCGGATTGTAGTAGGAGAGGCTCAGCGAACCGCATAGCCCGACTTCGGGGCGTTGCTGCATCAGTCGGACCATTGCCGAAAGCGAATCGGATTCAACAACCGTATCGTTGTTCAGCAGCCAGAAGTATTGGCAATCCGGGTCGCTGAGAGCCAGGCGCAGTCCCACGTTGTTTCCAGCGGCAAAGCCCAGGTTCCCGCCGGTCTGGACCAGAGTCAGCGGAACTTCCCACCCGCCAGTGTGCGATTCCGCTTGCGCGCGCGTCATCGCAAGACATTGGATCGGCTTGGGAACGGGCGGCGAAGTCAGCCAGGACAACTGCGCGTTCGCACAGCCTGCCGCCAACTCGCCCCGCGCCCACTGCCTGATCTTCTCGAATGAACCATCGGTGGAAGTATTGTCGCAAACCACGACCCGAAAATCCCGGCAGCCGAGGCGGAACACAGACTCCAGGCATTCGATGGTGTCTTTCCATCCGTTCCAGTTCAGAAGAACCACGCAGCTTTGCATATCGTTCCGTTCACCTCGATCATTTATGAACCGGACTCAGGCACGCTCCGGAGCCGCCCATGTGCGCAGCGTAAGGAGGCCTGCACCGATGAAGGAAAGCAGGGCGGCGGATGCGCCCACGGGCGGATGGATTACAATGCCCCGCAACGATGCGGCCCCGGCGGCCAGCAACGGGAAGGTCCAGAGCAGAGGAGAGAGCACGCCAGAAAGCAGGAATTGGCGCCGGGAAAAGTTGATTGCGCCCCTGGTGCGCGGCATGGAGTACCAGAGGTGCGAGCCGACACTGACAACCGATCCAAGCAAGGTCCCGAGCGCAACCCCGATACCACCGAACAGCGAGCCAAGCACCAGGCTGGCGATGAAGTTGCTTATGCCTTCCGAAAGAGGGCTGACTTTGATGTAGTTTTGCTGGCCTGCCGCGACCAGGATGACGGAGTAAGGCGCTCCGACGAGGCGGATGATGTTGGCAATGATCAGAATGACGAGCAGAGGCGCACCGCTGGCGACATAGCGCTGGCCAATCCAGAGATGAAGGATCGGTCCGGCGTAGATGAGCATGGGCATCCCCGTCAGTACCAGCAGAAGCACGCTGACACGGGTGGAAGCGATGACCAGCTTGCCAATGTCGACCGCTTTCTCCCTGGCATGCAGAGCGGCGGCGTAAGGCATGACGACGTTGATGACGGCGTAGAGCAGGCCGGAGATGAGGGTGACCATGCTGGCACTGACCGAATAAGGCGCGACCACGGCAAAGTCAAAGCGGCCCACCAGTACCAGATCCAACCCGGTGACCAGCAGCATGGAGAACGACATGACGGTGAGCCCGAGGCAATAGCCATAGAGTTCGCGGGCGGTGGAACGGCGCAGCAGCGCCGCCTGGAAGCGGAGATCGGGAACGATGCGGCGGAGGGCAAGAAACTGCGCCAGGTAGGAGAGCAGGTTGGCGGCGGCGATGATTGCCGCCATGACGACCAGCGAGCGGCCAGCCAGTGCGGCGGCAATCACTCCAAGGGCGGAGAAAAAGCGAGCGCCGCCGACGGTGAGGGCGGGAATCTCGAAGCGCTCGATTCCGATGAAGACGCCGTTACAGGCCGAGGCCGGCAGCTCGACCGCCATGGAGAAACCGACGATCAGCAGGGCCAGCCGCATCTGTGGAATCAGCGGAGCCGGCACGCTCGGGAAGATGGCCGGCGCGGCCAGGGTGGCGGCCGCAAGGCAAGCCAGGGAGAACAATGCGGCGCAGCAGAGTCCGGCGAGAGCAGTGCTGAAGATGGCGTCGCGCTGCTCCAGGTCCTTTTTCTCGTTGGCATAGGCCACGTAGCGTCCGATGGCGGTCTGCAAACCGAAATTCAGATAGCCGACGTACGCGGCGGTTTGCAGCACCAGCACCCAGACGGCATAGGAGGCCGGTGTCATGTGGCGGATGAGCACCGGCGGCAGAAGCAGCGCGACCACGGCGGCGGCACTGCCACGTCCCAGGTTGGCGACCGCATTCTTGGCAAAGCGCCAATGAATCTGCATGAATTCTATCCTTGCGCTCTATCTTACCTTGCGGGTGCAGCCGCAGCCATCACACGCGCGAGGCACGCGCAGCGAGCGCGGGGATTGCAGGCACAGAAAGCTCAAGCACGGTGTCCGGTGAGGCCGGGGAAAACGACTTGGGAAGCCGAGTTCCATTGGGGCTTCCCGGCGTTTCCATGTTTTACGTTTGCGCATATTATGATGACTCAGTGAGGAAGTGCCCGGTTGATGCAGAATCCTGTTTCAATGGATACGCAACTGTCAGAGCTTCGCGTGGCCATTGTCCACTACTGGTTTGTAGGACGCGGCGGCGGCGAGCGGGTCGTGGAGGCTCTGGCGGAGGTGTTTCCGCAAGCTGACCTGTTTTCGCTGGTCGCCGACCGCTCCACCCTGGGGCCGATTCTGCAGGGAAGAAAGTTGCAGACTTCATTTCTGCAGCAAGTTCCGGGAGCAAGGAAATTTCACCGCTATTTTCTCTTTCTACAGCCATTGGCGCTGGAGCAGTTCGATCTCAGCGATTACGACCTGGTGATCAGTTCCGAGTCGGGCCCGGCCAAGGGAGTCATCACCTCCTCCAAGACCTGCCACGTCTGCTATTGCCATTCGCCGATGCGATATATATGGGATATGTATCCCGAATACCGGCGCGGCATGGGACCGCTGGTGGGTACGATTTTTTCCCTTGCCGCGCATTATATGCGGCTGTGGGATTATGCCAGCGCTGGGCGGGTCGATTACTTTGTGGCGAATTCGCGCTTTATCGCCTCGCGCATCCGGAAATACTATGGGCGCGAGAGCACGGTGATTCATCCCCCGGTGGAGGCCGCGGCGGCCCGGATTAGCGGCCAACCCGGCGAGTACTACCTGTCGATCGGGCGGCTAGTGGACTACAAGCGATTTGACCTGGCGGTGATCGCGTGCACGAAACTGGGCCGGCGGTTGAAAGTGATCGGCGAAGGTCCGCAGTTCAAGGCTCTGCGGCGCATGGCCGGTCCCTCGGTGGAGTTGCTGGGGAGGGTGAGCGACGAGGAACTGCGCGAGATGCTGGCCGGCTGCCGGGCGGTGCTGTTTGCGGGCGAGGAAGATTTCGGGATCGTTCCGGTGGAAGCGCAGAGCTTCGGGCGGCCGGTGATCGCCTATGCTTCCGGCGGCGTGCTGGAGACGGTGCGAGGGATTTTCCCGGGCGAGACCGGGATGGAAAATCCAACCGGATTGTTCTTCACCGAACAGTCCTCATCCGGGCTGGCAAAGGCCATCCTCGATTTTGAAGCGATGGAAGATGAGTTCTGCCCGCGAACGATTCGCGAACACTCGCTACAGTTTGACAGTGAAACCTTCAAGGACAAAATTGCGGATTTCATCCGCTTTGCCGTCACTGAATTCAGGGAACGCAGCCGGGTGGAGGCGTTCATCAAGCGAAGCGAAGCGGAAGACTTGCGCGGAGCCTGAGCGGAGCCCCGGCAGTAAAGCGGGTGAGAAATGCGCGCCTAAGCCACCGGGGCGCCCGGTTTAGGACCGGAAGCGCTTCCGGCGGAGATGCAGAAACGCCTGCGTTCCGGCGGAACAGTTGCAAGACAAGGAGACACGCCGCAAAAGTTACCGTGCTTTCTCCCTCGGAGTTGTACCCCAGGCCGCGCCTTCGAACGGCGCGGCTTTCTGTTGTTCTGCACCCAGTGGGAATGCGCCTGGAGTGCGACTCAGCGGGCCTCAATGCCGCGCACGGAACATGAATGGTTGAGGTTGACGGACAAGTGCCGGGGGACTTGCTGAGCAACGCACCGGACAGCACGCCCAGGCGGAACCTGGCGCAGATTTGCCGGGCAGTTCGTCCCCAGATGCAGCTTTGAACAGGTGAGCGTGGCTCTGAGCGGTACAATTCGGATGACTCAAAAGATGAAAACAAAATTCCTGTTGAATGGATCGAGCCGGTGATTGGCCCCAGGCATTCGAACGGCAGAGGTACAAGATTTATTGAACGTAGTGAGCGTATGGAACGTAATTAAAGACAGCGATTGTGTTCAGCAGGCGCGCCTGGTGGTTTGCCGGGCTGCAGAACGGGTTCTGAACCCGAAACATTAACACCAACGTATAACGGAGAAGAGCGAATGTCCGTTTCGCATCCAGTACACCGATTCCACCGGACGGTTGCGTCCGTATCCATCCTTGCTTTGCTGTCCTCCAGTTTGCTGGCGCAGACGGGGCAGACGGCGGCGGCAACCCTTCCCAATAGTCCGCGAACAGAGGCCGAGTACACGGCCCCTCTGAAACAGTACACGCAGCCGAATTCGATTTTGACCGGATGGAAGCCTTATGCGCCGCATGGGTTGCCCCAACCGGTGCTGAGAAACAGCGACCGGCTGCACAGCCTGATCAAGGACGGCAAGTTGATGCTGTCACTGAACGACGCGGTAGCGCTGGCACTGGAGAACAATTTTGACATTGCGATTGCGCGCTACAATCTGGACATTGCGGATACCGACCTATTGCTGGCCAAATCGGGCGGCACGGTGCGCGGCGTTTCAAGCGGGTTGCTGACCGGCACGCCGGGGGGCAATGCGAGCAGCACCAGCACGGTTGGCGCTACCGGCAGCGGCTCAGGCGGCACATCGACGGGAGTGGGCGGTGCTGGTTCAGGCTCGGGCGGCATCGTAGAGTCTACGCAGAACTCGGTGGGCGCTGCGATCGATCCCTACGATCCGACCCTGGCGGCGTATATTGGAACCGAGCGCGTCCTGACTCCGGTCACCTACGCTATCCAGTATTACGGAGTCTCGGCGTACCAACAGAACACCAACGACTACAATTTCACCTATACCCAGGGATGGCCTACGGGCACGCTGGCTACCGTGAGCTTCAGCAACGACCGGCTGATCAACAACCTTCCGGCGGCGAGTCCGTATGCCAGCACTTTCAATCCTCAATTGTCCGGTTCCTGGAGAGCGCAACTGCGCCAGCATCTGTTGCAGGGTTGGGGTATGGATAACAATCGGCGCGAGATCATCATCGCCCGCAACAATCGCAAGGTGAACGATGCCAGCTTCCGGGCACAGGTGATCTCTACGGTGGCGCAGATCCAGAACATTTACTGGGATCTGGTGAACGCCTACGAAGACCTGAAAGTCCAACAGACGGGCGTGGAGTTTGCGCAACTTACGCTGACCGACAACAAGAAGCAGGTGGAGCTGGGGAACCTGGCTCCCATCGAAGTGGTTTCGGCGCAGTCCGCCGTGGCAACGGCGATGCAGAAACTGATTGTGTCGCAGACCAGTCTGCAGTACCAGCAACTGATCACCAAGAATGCGATTGCGCGAAACTTCAGCGATCCGGCGCTGACGGCGGCAGAGATCATTCCGACCGACACCATGACGTTGAGCAATGAGCCGGTGCCTCCCGTGGAAGAGTTGGTGAGTTATGCGCTGGCCAACCGGCCCGAGCTGATGGAAAGCGAGCTCAACCTGAAGAATAATGAAATCAATAACAAGGCGGCGAAGAACGCGCTGCTGCCGGCCCTGGACCTGGTTGGCTACTACGGCTCCGACGGACTGGCCGGCAACTACGGTGATTTCTTCAGCAATCTGGTAAACCGGACCGGCCCGGACAAGGGCGCCTATGTTTCGCTTTCGATTCCATTGCGTAATCGCGCGGCACAGGCCAACCAGATCCGCTCGGAGTTGGAATATAGGCAGAGTCAGTTGCTCCTGCAACAACAGAAGAACCAGATCATTTTGCAGGTTCGCAACGCGGCTTTTGCCCTGGAACAGGCGCGCGCCGGGGTGGAATCGGCTCGCGCCGCCCGCGACTACGCCCAGCAGAGCCTGGAGGCGGAACAGAAGAAGTACGAGCTGGAGGTTTCAACCAGCTACCTTGTGCTGCAGCAGCAGAGCAATACGAAGCAGGCGGCTTCCAACTATGTAGCAGCGCTCTCGACCTACGAAAAAGCCCGGGTAGCGCTGGATCAATACACGGCGACCATCCTGGATCGGAACGGAATTTCGATGGAGGACGCGGCGAGCGGGCAGGTGTCACACACACCGGCGATTCCGGGGTTGCAGCCGAACCAGACACCCGCCTCGGTGACCGCGCAGCCAGTGGCAAAGTAAGTCGCAAGCCCTCCCGAGAGAGGCGCGCAGAGCAGGCGGAAAGAACCCGAAGGTTCGATTTTCGGACCCAGCGCGCGCCTCTCCCGACAAATAGAGAAGCGTCTTCCTGGGTCAGCGCCCGGCAGGCGCCAGGCGTTCCCCTACATCCGTGAGTTCGGCACGCTGGCGTATGGAATCCAGGTCGTATTCTGCGGTCAGCTCGCCGTTTTCAAAGACAACCGCCAATCGATCTTCACTGGCACGGCTGTCACCTTGCACGTTCTCGACCGTGTGGAACTCACCCGGTTGCGACTCGGTCAGAATCAGGCGGCCGTGCTTCGAGTTCTTTCCAGGATCGGTGACCGGAGTCTTGTATACCGGCGACCAGATGCCGTTAATCTCGGCAGCGGAGCATTTGAATGCGAACTTCTGCGTATCGCGATTCAACTGCTGGAGCAAGGCTCCTCCCATGCCGAAGGCAAGGTTGTCGGCGCTCCATCCGTGGAACTTGGCAAGTTGCAGAAGCATGTTCTGGATGGTGAACATGTTGACGCCGTCGCCTTGAATCACGCGCACGCAGGGTGGCAACACGCGGTAGCCCTTGGCGTTGGTCTGGTAGCCGAACTTTGCTCCCAGAATCTCAAAGACCCGGGTGAGCACCTGGATGGGATCGCCGGAGTCAGGACGAATCACCAGGGTTCCATGGCGATGGGCCACGTCCGGCTTCAGCAGCTCTCCCCAAAGATTCTCGCAGGCATTGTAGATGTCGTAGCTATCGGAAACGCATGCGACCACTCCCTCGGGGAAGGCGGCGAGCATGTTGCGGAACGCGTCAGCCTCATGCTCCTTGCCCCAGGCCGTAATGGTCGAGTGCTCTGACGCCGGGATGGAAAATCCCGCCATGCCCCGCGCCTGGTAGTAGTCCCGCAGAAGCACGATGCCGGCAACCGTGTCAGTGCCCCTGAAGTTGAGCAAGTGAGCCGCGCCGCCTACTGCCGCGGTTTCCTCCGAACTGACTCCGCGATAACCGAAGTCGTGCAGTTTGAAAGGCAGCAGCGACGGGTCCCCGGTGCGCTCCAGAAAACCTTTGATGATCTTCTTGATCTCGCGTGATAGGGTCGCCACGGTAGTGGGGTACCAGACCTTCACCAGTAGCGTTTCCAGATAGTTCGGCAGCCAGGGAAACTCGGGATCGGTGTTCTCGATACTTACCAGCACGTTATGCGTCTGGACCGCCGTGCCCTCGGGAACCGCCTTGATGCGAACCGGAAGGCGCCCGGAGTACTTGTTGTACATGCTCGTCCAGCCGGCGCGATTGAACAGTGGGCTACCGAAGTGTTGCCGGCAAAACTCGTCGGCCTCGTCGATGTCGGCCAGGGTAAATCGTGCTCCCTGCAGGTAAGCCTTCAGGTAATACTGCAGGCCGAAAAAAACGGTGTTGGGAAACATCCCGCCGCGCGACTCAAAGTAAGAATAGATTCTCGTGGTGCGTGGAGGATACTGCTTCCAGTGCGTGAACTTATAGCTATCGGTTCTCAGTAAGAAGTTCATGGAGCATCCTTTTCCCTGCTCGCGATCGCGCCCGCCCGGCTGCACTCACTTGAGCTTACGCCGCGCCCAGGTGCATCATTTGACATTGCTCCGATTGCGGCCGAGATGCTAGCCTGTAAGCGAATAAAAGGCGAACATTATTCGCAGGAGTCGCTTGCATGTCCCCTTCCCACGAAGCTCTGGCGGCACGATCCAGTTCAACTCTCGATACCGTTCACCAGCTTCTGGGGATTTTGGCCGCTCGCAACCACTCGGATGAAGTGTTGACTTGCGTGCGACAGTTGCCGGCCCGCGAGGCGAAGTTTCGCCCGATGCCGGATTGGGTGCGAGATGAGCTGCGATCGGCATATTGTGCCAAGGGGATTGCGGAACTGTATTCGCATCAGGCCTCGACGGCCGAGCTCGTGCATGATGGAAACAATGTTGTCGTGGTTACGCCGACGGCGTCGGGCAAGACACTTTGCTACAACCTTCCGGTGCTGAATGCAGTGCTGGATGATCCAGACACGCGCGCCCTGTACCTGTTTCCAACCAAGGCGCTGGCCCAGGATCAGCTCGCGGAACTTCATGACCTGGCCACCCGGCTCAATGACTGCTTTGGTGTGTTTACCTACGATGGAGACACGCCAAGCGATGCACGAAGAGCAATCCGGGAACGTGGCCACATCATTCTGACCAATCCGGACATGCTGCACGCCGGAATCCTGCCCCACCACACCAAGTGGATGCGCCTCTTCGAGAATCTGCGCTACATTGTGCTCGATGAATTGCACACCTATCGCGGAGTGTTCGGCAGCCATCTCGCCAACGTGCTGCGGCGGTTGCAACGCATTGCACGCTTCTACGGCTCGGATCCCCAGTTCATCTGCTCGACGGCCACAATCGCAAATCCCGGCGAGTTGGCATCGCAGCTCATCGAGAAGGAAATCGAAGTCGTTGAGGAGAACGGCGCGCCGTCCGGTGAGAAGCTTTTCGTTTTCTACAATCCACCGATGATAGATCGAAATCTCGGTATCCGCCGCAGCTACATCAAGGAAACGACTCGCCTGTCGAACGAACTGCTGGCGCGCAAGCTGCAAACGATCGTGTTTGCGAACAGCCGTCTGCAAACCGAGGTGATCCTCACCTATCTGCAACAGAGGAACCAGCCCAAGCCGGGCCAGGCGGAGCCGGTTCGCGGCTATCGCGGTGGCTACCTGCCCCGCGAACGCCGTGAGATCGAACAGGGACTGCGGGAGGGACGCATCCGCGGGGTCGTCGCAACCAATGCGCTGGAGTTAGGAATTGATATTGGCTCGCTCGACGCCTGCGTAATGGCCGGCTATGCGGGCTCGATCGCCTCGACCTGGCAGCGCGCCGGTCGAGCGGGGCGCCGGAGCGGCACATCCTGCGCTGTGTTTGTCGCCTCTTCCGCGCCGCTCGACCAGTTCATCGTGCAGCATCCGGACTACTTCTTTGGCAGTTCGCTAGAGCACGGGCACATTCATCCGGACAACCTTGAGATTCTGGTGAACCACTTGAAATGCGCAGCGTTCGAACTGCCGCTCTCGCCCGATGAGAAATTTGGCGGCGTGGATTTGCCGGATTTGTGCGCGCGACTTGAGGAAGCAGGTTTTCTCCACCAGAGCGGAAATAACTGGCACTGGGCCCAGGAGAGCTACCCCGCCGATACGATCAGCTTGCGCTCGGTAACCTCCGACAACTTCATCATCATCGACATCACGGGCGGAGACGCCGGCAAGCCGGAGGTTATCGGCGAAGTCGATTTCACTTCCGCCCTGACCACTGTGCACCCGAAGGCGATCTACATCCACCAGGGACAGCAGTACCACGTGGAGCGCCTGGAGTTCGATCACCGCAAAGCCTATGTCAAGCGCGTCAACGTGGACTACTATACCGATGCAATCCGCTACACCCAGGTCCGCGTGCTTGAAATCGCCGAAGAGGAAGCCACAACTGGTCCGGCGGCGCGCGCTCATGGCGACGTACTGGTACGCTCCCAGGTCGTCGGCTTCAAGAAAATCAAATTTTTCAGCAATGAAAACATCGGCTCCGGAAAGCTCGAACTGCCCGAAAATGAAATGCACACCACCGCATTCTGGGTGACTCTGGGGCATGAACTGCTACAGGAATTGCCGTACTCGCTCTCGGATCGCCAGAGCGGAATCTTCGGCCTGCTCTACGCGCTTGCCTCCATGGCGACCTTGCTGTTGATGTGCGACCGGGCCGACCTTGGCACCGCCGTTGGCGAGCGGATGGCAGGTGCAGGTTCCGCGGTCGAATGGCAAGAGTTTTCGACTCGACCGGATGCCGAGAAAGAATTCTTCGAACCAAACCTATACCTCTACGACGCATATCCCGGCGGAATTGGGTTCAGTGAGCCTCTGTTCCACACCTACGATCTGCTCCTCGGCAGAACGTGTGAACTGATCGAGGCTTGTCCTTGCGAAAATGGATGTCCCTCGTGCGTGGGTCCCGCGGGAGAGAAGAGTGAGCGAGCGAAAGAAGTAGCTCTGGCGATTCTGGCGCGATTGCGTTCCGCACATGTTACACCCGGCAGTGATCACCATGGCTTCTAATCCGGAAAGTGTAAGTCGCATAACAGCCGATCGCTTTTCACGGCTGAAGGCGCTACAACGCCCGGCGCCTCTGCCTGACGCGACAAGCGGCAGCGACTCCGCCACCAGCGCTTCGCAAATATCGCTGGATGGCGAAGGCCTCACAACAACCGGATCCCAAAGGCTCGCGACACTGTTGGGAGCGACCATACGCCGTAATCAGTATGGCGAACATCTCTCGCTGCACTGCGGCCACGGAGAGTGTGCGCCATGCCCTCCGGCCCCGGCCGCGCTGCACCTGTTGTTGCCGAATGCTCCGCCGGAAGTTGCAGACCCTAAGCAGTGGCTTTTTCTGGACACGGAGACCACGGGGCTTTGCGGAGGAACAGGAACCTATCCATTTCTGGTGGGGATCGCATGGTGGGAGGGCGCCGAACTCAAGATCGAGCAGTTGTTCATGCGCGAGTACAGCGAAGAACGTTCGCTGCTATCGGCGCTGGCCGAGCGTTTGGAAGAGCGTCCGGTACTGGTGACATTCAACGGCAAGTCGTTCGATTGGCCGCTGCTCGAAACGCGCTTCCGTATGACCAGATCCATTTCGACACCGGTTTTGCGCGCGCACCTGGACTTCCTTCATCCGGCACGCAACCTCTGGCGTTTGAAACTCGGATCCGTAAAACTTTCACTTCTGGAACGTCATGTACTCGACTGGGATCGCGGAGACGACCTGATCTCCGACCAGATACCCAGGCTGTATCTCGACTTTGTACGCAGCGGGCATGCAGAGCCGCTGGTTCCTGTATTCCTGCATAACCAAATGGATCTGCGCGGACTGGCTGGCCTGGCGAACCGGATCCTTTCCATTCTCGGCGATGAGAAATCGACTGTCGAGGACGGACTCGAACTGTACGGTCTCTCTCGCATTTGCGAGCGGCGCGGACAGGCAGAACGGGCACGAAGAACGTATGAGCAGTCAATCGGCTCAGTGTTGCCCATGGAAACAGATCGTGCCGCGCGCGCGGCTCTGGCACGACTGGCGAAGCGCGATGGCGATCTCGAACGCGCCTGCGAACTCTGGCAAGGCATGCTGGGAAACTCCCGCGAGGGATATGAGGCCTATGAGCAGTTAGCCATCTATTACGAGCATGATGCCGGCGACACGAAGCAGGCGCTCACAACTACACGGGAGGCGCTTGCCCAGCTACGTCGCGCGCAACAGGCCGGAATGATTGCCGCCGGCAAGTACCGGAAGGCCAAACTCCAGTTCGAGCATCGGCGCTCGCGCCTGGAACGCAAAACCGGAAACGCGCACATGGACCTATTCGGAGATGTAGCTCCGCCAATAGTTTGAAGCCTGTTGGCGAACTGCCGCGGAGTTCAGATCGGCGGCGAGAGTTGCAGAAGAAAAGCCGGTGGCCGTTTCAGATCACCCGGCGAGTTCCGCTTGCAATTGTTTGCCGATGCGGGAGGGCACGGTTGCGGGGGTCGCGACGGGCAACAGCGCAATCCCTTCCCTGGCCGCTGCGCGAGCTTTTTCGGGTTGCCCGGCGGAGCGGTAGGCACGTGCTAGCGTGAGAAGAAATCCAGGCTTCTGATGATGGCTCATTGCCACCATCCGCTCGGCGCATTCCACGGCCAACTGCGGATCGCGAAGCTGTTCCGGCCAGACAATGGTCAAGCCCGTCGCCACCGCGTCAAGATCGAAGCCCTGGGCGTCTTGCTGTTTACCCACGGCCTTCAGGATGGCGACTCCTTTCGCCGCCGACTCCAATGCTTCCCGGGTTTGGTGCAGCGCTCTTTGTTGCAGGCTCATGCGAACCAGGACCAAACCCAGCGTGGACCGCCAGTTAACATTGTCCGGCTTTGTCTGGAGAAGATGTTCAATAAGAGAGCGCGCCGCCGACAAACTTTCCAGGGCATTGTGTGCGTCCTGGGTTCGATCGGCCCTGCCTTCAGCAAAAACCCCTTCCGCTCGATCTTCAAAACACTCCGCCTCATTTTCCAGGACCACAAGCAAGTCGTTTTCGGCGCGGGTATCATTGGGATCCGCAGCCAGGAAGGGTTGCAGTATGGCTTTGGCTTGTTCCTCGTAAGACAGTGCTTCCTTGTACCTTCCGAGTTCTTTCAGTGCCATTCCGTTCTTCCGGAGAATGCTGGCCAGGGTGCGCTGGCTGGGGAGAGTTTTTCTGGCCGGCTCGGGGAGGGCGTTCATGCCTTCGATTGCTTTGCCGTAATCCAGCAACGCCGCGACCGGGTCGGTTTCGGCTTCGATATTGGCTATTTTCGCGTGATTAACGGCAATCCCTCGCGAGGCACGGGAGAAACCAGGATTGAGTTGGAGGATGCGTTCGTCGAGTTCCAACGATTTATGAAATGCCGCCAATGCGGCCACCGGGTCACTCAGACTCGCCGTGCCGCTTTGTCCCAGTTCGTCGCCCAGGCTCCCGTAGGCGGCCGCCGCGTCGAACATGGCATCGGCATTCGCACCAGGCCGGGATGCCAGTTCATCGAAAGTGGCCACCGCCAGCCGCATGGCTGCCACCGCTTCCTGCGTTCTTCCCAGTCCCAGGAGTATTTCGCCCTGCGACTGCCGAGCCCATCCCATGGCATGTTCGGCAGCCGCATTGCCCGGATTTTTCCGGAGCAGAGTTGTGGCGATGGAAAGCGCTTTATCCAGACTGCTGATCCCGCCTTGCGCATCGCCGATGTTCTGATCGTACGGATTGCCTTGCACATTGGCTAATCGGATGTAGGCATTCGCCAGATCCAGTTCCATTTGTGGATCGCCAGAGGCGTCCTTAGCCGCGCGGTCCAGATGCTCCAGAACAGTACTCACCAACAGTTTCTGTGCGGGAGTCGAGCCAGGAAGTTTTTGGATTGCCTCGTCAATTTCCGAAAGCAGACTATTGCTGAGCCTGCGCAAGTCATCCGCACGAGCCTCCGCCTTGCTGCGCTGGGCGTTTGCAATCCGGGCCTGCCACAGCACGCCGCCGATTCCCGCCAGCACGGTTACGCACAACAGGGCCGAGCCGGCAAGCGCGAGCTTGTTGCGGCGGGCAAACTTGCCCGCATGATAACGGAAACTGCCCTGATGCGCGGTCACCGGACGGCCATCGAGATATGCCTGCAGATCGGCAATGAGTTGATCGACGCTGGCGTAGCGTTCTTCCGGCTCCTTGCGCAGAGCCTTCAAAACGATGGCGTCAATGTCGGAGTCCAGCGCGCCGGTACTAGCCTTCTCGCTTGGTTTCGGCGGCTGCTCTTCGCAGATCACGCGGATCATCTCGTGGGTGGTGAACTCCTGCAACTCATAGGGAGGCACGCCGGTGGCGAGAAGGAAGAGAAGCACGCCAAGCGAGTAGATGTCAGAGGCGGTCGAGATCGGACGTCCCAGGACTTGCTCGGGGCTGGCGTATTGCGGCGTGAAAGAGTAGAGGCCCAGGCGCGTGAATTCGCCTTCGGCTGCGACCTCCATATGGGTAAGTAGTTTGGCGGTGCCGAAATCGAGAAGCTTCGGTGTGCCGTCTTCGAGGACAATAATATTGTCGGGCTTCAGGTCCCGATGGACGACAAGGTTCTGATGGGCAAAGCGAACCGCGGCGCAAACCGGCTTGAACAGTTCGATGCGTTGGCGGATTGAGAGGGAGTGTTGCGCGCAGTAGCGCTGAATTGGCAAGCCGTTGGCGTACTCCATCACCAGGTAAAGCTCGCCTTCCGCGCTGACGCCACCATCCAGCATGCGTGCAATATTAGGATGGCTGAGCTTGGCCAGAATCTGGCGCTCATGGCGGAATCGTTCCCGGAAGAGGTCGGTCACAAAGGGCAGGTCAATCAGCTTGATGGCGACTTGCTGCTCAAATTGCCCGTCCGCGCGATGCGCAAGATATACGGCGCCCATGCCGCCACGGCCTACCAGGTGGTCAAGCTCGTATGGCCCGATCCGTCTCGTGGCCGGCGCAGCCTTCCCGCTTGTGTCTCCTTCCGGCTGGCAGGATGCCGTCGCCAGTTCTTCCAACGCGGAGGCGTTCAATAGTGACCGGACTTCCTCCCGCAGCGTGGCATCGCCTTTGCACATTACCTCCAGCACTGCCGGCCGGAGCGATTCCGATGTGGCCAGGGCTTCGTGAAAAATGGTTTCGACACGCCGGAAGAATTCGGAAGAACCATTCATCGGGGTGAAGGCCTTTGCGGTGGGCTGGAAGCCCGCTTGTAAGAGACTGCGAGAATCGGCGCCAGATTGACTCAAGTCTTACCGGGAGGCTCGACGGCATCCTGGATCCGGTCCGGATATAGGCGCCGGTACAACCAGCTCCTGACGAATTTCAAATCGCGATCGACGGTGGCCTTGGACAACTCCATAAGGGCAGCGGTCTCTTCGGCAGTGCAGCCTAGGAAGTAGCGCAGTTCGACGAGTTGAACCTTATATGGATCGATCGCGCTCAGGTCATCCAGGGCGCGGTTGAGATCGATGAGCGATTCGCTCCCGATCTTAATCCAGGGAATCTGTTCGTTCAGAGGGAGATGCTGGGCGCCGCCGCCTCGCTTTTGCGCGACGTTGCTCCGCGCGTGATCCGTCAGAATCATGCGCATGACTTTGGCGGCGAAGGTGTAAAAGTGGGCGCGATCTGTCCAGCCGGCTTTTTTCTGGTTGATCAGCCGCATACAGACTTCGTCAACCAGAGCGGTCGCCTGGAGTTCCCCCGGGTTCCTTTCTCTTTTGATGTACGCGGCAGCAACTTCGCGCAGGTGAGGATAGACGAGCGGCACTAGCTGCTCGAACGCCGACGGCTCGCCATCTTTCCACCTTGCCAGGAGCAAAGTGATCTCTCCCTGGACAGCCTCCACAATCGACTCCATCCGCACGCAAAACTCTATGCTGGTTTGTTGGTAATCCTACCACCACCATGCCAACCCAGACTCCCTTTTTGGTCTCAACCCAATTCTTCAAAAAAATGAGGCATTTCTCTCCGGCCTTGCGCTGGCTTAGGTGAAATGCCAGGCGCAGGCCATCTCAAACGGAGAAGCCGTGTTCAGCGAGTTGTGAAAAAACCGGCCGTGTTTGCCGCTCCGCCTTCCCATTCGCGATGACTGCGCCAGACAGGCAAGTTATTCATTCGGCGGGTAGCAGCCTTCCGAGCAGGGCGCGGAATTCGATCAGGACATTGAAACCACGACGGCGCTTCGGGGTCAGCGGGCCAGCGTCGCATTCTTAGAGATTGCCGGAGAAGGAGAACCAGGATGAGACCACGCGGGAGAAAGCTGTTCCTGATGCTTGCTTTGAGTTTGTGCACTTTGCAGCATGCCGCCACGGCCCAGCGGGACGCGGCAGCCAGTCAGCAGCAAGCTCCGTGCGCAAGCGCGAATTTGGCGGGCCCGGTGCTGGTCCACGCGGCGCGCCGTGGCGCTCCTTACATCAACCTCTGCGATGGCCATGCCCTTCGGGCACGTCAGGCTACCCAGGTGGAGGGCCAACCTCTGGCGTTGGCCTCGGCCGACTTTGACGAAGACGGCGTGCCTGATCTGGTTAGCGGATACGCGGCCGGGCCGGGCGGAATGGTCACCCTACATCGCGGCAACGTGAATGCGCTGTGGCCATACGGAGCCGCGGTCCGCAGTGGCGCTCCTGAAGCTTTCCTGCCAGATGCGCGGACCTTCGACCTGCCTGAGAGGCCGGACTTCCTGGGCGTGGGCGAGTTCAACGCCGATGGTCATTGGGATATCGTGGCGGCGTCGCGCGGAGGAAGTGCCCTGTACTTTCTGCTGGGCGACGGTCATGGTGGATTCAGCGCGCCGCAACCGGTGGGGCTACCCGGCGTGGTGACTGCCATGACTACCGGCGAGATCAACCGTGCCGATGGCCTGACGGATATCGTGGTGGGGATAAACGGTGGCCGCGGCTCGCAAGTGCTCGTATTTGAGGCTCCCAACGGCGCCATGCGGGCCGAGCCGGAGGTCATTGACCTGCCCTCGGCGGTTACCGCGCTGGCCCTGGGCAGGCTGGATGGCGGAGCGATGTCCGATCTGGCCGTCGCCGCCGGCCACCAGTTGTTCATCGTTCATGGCCGCGACCGCATGCTTTCGCTCGGAAAGGTTGCGCTTAACAACGTTCCTCCCGCCAAAATTGGACAGCAGACGTTCCCCTTCTCGGTGCGCGCGCTGGCCGCGGGAAGCTTCTCCGGCTTGGCAAACCTTGCGGCGCTGGGCGACGACGGTGCGGTTCACCTGTTGGAGAACGCTCACGCCGTGGCGCGCCTCGCCAAACTGGCTGGCAACCCGGCCGTGCTCCGCATTGCGGGCAAGGGAAAAGCCGCCACAGTGCAGGCAACCGGCAGCCGCCAGACGCGGCAGCAGGCGCTGATTCAGCTAGCGGCGCAGCGCAAGGCGGCGCTGAAATCAAGCCTGGCCGCCGGGCCGGGGGCGGAGTGGACCGAGCGCGATGCCGTGCCGCTGCCCCAGTCGGCCATTGCAACCAGCCCACAGAGCGGTTTTACGCAACTGGTGGCCGCGCACATTTCCTCCTCTCCATCCGACGACCTGCTGGTGGTGGATGGCGCCGCCAGTCAGATCCACCTGCTCGCCAATACGGTGGCGCGAGATGCCGTGGCGCACGACGCCATCTCCTCCGAAAGCGTGGCCCAGGAATCGATGACCCGCCTGGCTTCATTCGACGTGAGCGGCTCACCGGCCGCCGTGCTGCCCATGCGGCTGAATCAACATCCCCTGCAAAGCCTGGTGCTGCTGGCCAGCGGCCAGGCAACGCCCATCGTCGCCCAAAGCACCCCGGCGATCACCCAGGTGGTGACCAACACCAGCGATTCCGGCACCGGTTCGCTGCGCGACGCCCTCACCTACATCAATAGCGTCGGCGAACCTGCCGCCATTTCATTCAACATCCCCCTTACGGACCCGAACTGCGATCCGAATACCCATGTCTGCACCCTCTATGTGCTTTCCTCGGGAACCGGGAACTGCAACGACTGGGCTTTGCCGGCGGTGACCGCTCCCGTCACTATCGACGGCTACACCCAGCCCGGCGCCAACCCTAATACGCTCTCTAGCGGGGACAATGCCGTCGTCCTTATCCGTATCGACGGAAGCCAGACCACCATACCCGGCGGCGAGGGTTTCTCTATCGGAAACGCCACGATTCGCGGCCTGAACGTTGCCGGCTGGAACAATCCGGACACGACCTGCAAACTGATTATGAAAGGTAGCGCCATCGGCGGCCTCGGCATCGACATGGAGGGAGCCGGCGGCT
The DNA here is from genome assembly GCA_964591805.1 of uncultured Acidobacteriaceae bacterium. GTDB lineage: Bacteria > Acidobacteriota > Terriglobia > Terriglobales > Acidobacteriaceae > TOLSYN. Next base: position 71,599 of record CAZQDD010000017.1, read on the forward strand.
TTGCGGAAGGCAACTTCGTCGGCACCAAGGCCGACGCCAGCGGCTCGGGTTCCTATTACACGAGCAATGGTTTGGCGAGCGACGCAAACGATGTGGGCGTGTTCGTCGGAAATGGTCCGGAATTGGGATGGACCGTCGGGGCCGGCAATGTGGTGGGTGGAACCACACCACAAGCCCGCAACGTCATCTCCGGCAATGGAATCGGCGTGGAAGTCTATGCCGAGGTCGATCTGACGCAGATCCAGGGAAACTTCGTTGGCACCGATCGCACCGGCAGCAAGGGAGTGGGAAACGAGATCGGCGTCTTTGCCTCGGAGTTCACCACCATCGGCGGAACGCTGCCAGGAGCGGGCAACGTGATTTCCAACAGTACCATGGCGGCCAACGTCAGCATGAACGGTTCCGGATACGGCAACAACAACCTGGTCCAAGGCAACTTCATTGGCACGGATGTCACTGGCACCAAAGCACTGGGCGGTTTTGGAGTCACGATCATTTACAACTACAACTACGCGACCGTCGGCGGCACCACGCCGGCGGCGCGCAACGTGATCTCCGGAAACTGGGGCCCCGGCATTTGGTTTGACACGGCCTGGAATAACCTGGTGCAGGGCAACTACATCGGAGTGGATGCGAGCGGCAGTCTGGGGGTCGCCAACACCGGCGAGGCAATTCTCAGCGATGACGAAACCTTTACCTGGGCCGGCTCCACCAAACCGGTCACCAATGTATTTCCGGCCTTTGAAAACCCCATCGGCGGCGCGGTGGCAGGCGCCGGAAACCTGATCTCCGGCAACCGCAAGGATGGCATCTCCATCGCGGGCTCTACCTGGTACTACGAGGGAATCCCATGCTCCTCCGGTTGCGGCACCCAGGAGGGAAATGTCATCCAGGGAAACCTGATTGGCACCGATGCCACGGGCGCAAATCCGATTCCCAATGGCGGCAGCGGCATCCATCTGCTGAGCGCCACCGATGCCACGTACGGCACCACGACCGCCATAAACAACATCATCGGCGGCACCGACGAAGGTGCCGGCAATGTCATCTCCAACAACGCCGGACACGGGGTGCTGATCGAATCCGGCAGCAGCAACAACACGGTGGCCAACGTCATCCAGGAGAACGGCGGCGCCGGAGTTCGCGTCATCGCTGGAACCGGCAACCTCATCAGCCGCAACTCGATCTACGGCAACGGGGCGCTGGGCATCGACATCGACACCCAGGGCGAGAACACGAACAGCCACTGCCAGGCCAACACCAACGGCGCCAACAAACTGCAGAATGCGCCCGTGTTGACCGCCGGTTCGGGAACCACCTACCTGAGTGCCACCGCGACCGATCCCAACGGAAACACCTCGGAGTTCTCCAACACAGTCAGCGTTTCCGGCAATATCTTTAACGCGCTTGGCACCTTCGACGGATTGCTCGGCACGACCTTCACCATTGAGTTCTTCTCCAGCCCCACTGCCGATGCCTCCGGATTCGGCCAGGGACAGACCTATCTGGGCTCGACCACGGTCACCACGCCTGCCAGTTGCAGCGCCCCGGTCAGTAATCCCATTGACACCACCGAGGCCGATGTTAGTGTGAGCCTGACTCAGCCGTTGGGAGGCATCTACGTGGGGCCGGCTGCCGGCGAACAGGTTTACAGCAGCACCGTGACCAACAACGGCCCCGCCATCGCCCACAACGTGGTGTGGACCGATCAACTTCCCTCCAGCCTCGTGATCGTCAATTCAGGACAGGGATCCTGCACATCCCCGGTGACAACAACCATGGGAGGTTGCACCGTAAGCGGGAACGCGGTGACCTGCGATCTGGGAACGATGGCTCCGGGCGCTACCGCAACCATCACCGTTCCGGTGGAAACAGAGACCACCGGCACGATCAGCAATACCGTGAACGTCACAGCCAAGGAACCGGATCCAAACCTTGCCAACAATACCGCCAGCACCACGGAAAGCAGCAGCGAGCCATTTCCGGTTCCCGACCATCTTGATCCCGCCGCCGTCATCGCGGGCAGTCCCGACCTCACCCTGATGGTCTACGGTGGAAACTTTCTGCCGACAACCACGATTCAATTCAATGGCACAACCCTGCCCGGTATCTTCTACGACAATCAGACTTGCAGCTATGAAGCGACCCCATTCCGTTGTACCGCCCTGCAGATCGTGGTTCCGGCGGCGCTGCTGGCAAGCCCGGGAGACGCGACGATTGTGGCCACCAACGGGACAAGGGCGGGTTATCCCGATACGTTTTCCGGTTTCATTCAGAGCTCGTGCCAATACACGGCGTCGGTTTTCCCGGGACTGAGCGTTGGCTATGACGGAGGCTTTGCCACCGTCTACACGCAGACCAATGCCCCAACCTGCGCGTGGACTGCCAGCTCGGCAGTTCCCTGGATCACCATCCTCGACCTACCGCTGGCGGCGGGCGGGAGCAGCACAGGAAACGCTGGTATCGGCGTGCTATTTGCGCCTGACACTGGAGCTTCGCGTTCCGGCAACTACACCCAGGCGGGACAAACCTTGACCTTCCAGCAGACCGGCGGCGGCACCTGTTCCTATACCCTGGACGCGAACTCAGGAACACTTCCAGGCGCGGCCGGGACTGGAACCATCGGCGTCACACCCTCCAACTCAAGCTGCATATGGACCGCACAAGCAATTCCAAGCTGGATCACTTTCACAAAACAGCCTCTGCTGACGGGAAGCGGCTCAGTCACCTACGCGGTGAGCGCCAACCCCGGAGCACCACGCACGGGAACCATCGTTGTGGGCACCCAGGGCGGTGGCGGGACGGCTTACACCGTCACCCAGAAAGCAGCCAGCGACTGTTATTTCACTCTCACTTCCAGTTCCAGCACCTTCCCCACCAGCGGCGGGAGCGGTTCCTTCGGAGTCATGGTCTCCCAGCCAAGCTGTGCCTGGACCGCCAGCGTGGATCAGGCCTTTACCACCATCACCTCTGGGGGTTCCGGCAGCGGCAGTGGAACCGTCAAGTACAACGTTGCGGCCAATACCGGCGACGGGAAAACGGCAACCATCACGGTTGGAAACCAGGCAGGATCCTTCCAGACATTCAGCGTCAACCAGGCTTCCGCCAGCGTTTGCGCTTTTAGCCTGTCACCCAATTCGGTGAACATATCGAATGAAGGCGGCAGCAATACGCTCAACCTGACCGAGTCGTACTCCTTCTGCAAATGGACGGCGCAATCCAACAATCCGGATGCTCTGCTCATGCCGTCGGCTTCCGGAACCGGCGGCAACACGCCCCTGGCCTACGCCGTGGCGCAGAACCCTGGCCCAGCCCGCGTGCTTACCGCCACCATCGGATGCCAGACCTTTACCGTAAACCAGGGCGGCGTAGAAACCGGTAACCCTGTTCCCGCCATCACGACGATTCAGCCGTCCAGCACGCCGGCGGGCACCACGAACTTGACCCTGACGGTGAGCGGCACAAACTTCGTCAGCGGGGCGACCGTGCTGTTCAATGGCCTGCCGCGCACCACAACCTATGTGAGCTCGGGTAAAGTTACGGCCGCGATCCTGGATCGCGACGTTGACACGGTGGGGATAGCCAGCGTCGTGGTAACCAACCCGGTGCCCGGCGGCGGAGTCTCAAACGCGATCAGTTTCAGCATTACCGGGCAAAACCCGGTTCCGGTGGTGACGTCACTCCAGCCTGCCAGCGTCGGTGTTGGTATGGTCGGTCCCAAGGGTTTGACCTTGACCGTGCTTGGCACAAAGTTTACAACCTCGTCGGTCGTGAGCCTCGGCGGAACTCCGCGCGCAACATCGTTTGTAAGCACGACCCAGCTCACCATTCAGCTTCTGGCGGCGGACGCAGCCGCACCGGGCACGTTCGCCGTCGTGGTCACCAATCCCGCACCGGGCGGCGGTCCGTCGAACTCATTCAAGTTCAACGTCACTAGCCCGCTGCCGGCCATCAGCGCAATGTCACCGACAAGTGTGGCAGCAGGCTCGGGCGAGCTCATTCTGAGCGTGAACGGCACAGGATTTGTCAATGGCTCGGTGGTGAATTTCGGCGGTCATCCCCAGGACACATCATTCGTCAATGCATACTTTCTCATTGCCGTAATCCTGCCTAACGTCCTCGATACGGCTGGCGATTTCAATGTCACGGTGACCAATCCTGCACCGGGTGGCGGCACTTCCAACGCTCTTACATTCAAAATCACGGGAACAAATCCAGTGCCGACCGTCACCACATTGCAGCCGGCATCCGCCATCGCCGCTGGCGCGGCCTTCACCCTCACCGTCAACGGCACAAACTTCCTCAGCTCGTCGGTAGTGATTTTCAACGGTAGCCCTCGAGTCACCACGTTTGTCAGCGCCACGCAGTTGACCGCGGCGATTCCCGCCAGCGAGATCGCCACCGGGGGAACCGTCGGCGTCGTGGTCACAAATCCCGCACCGGACGGAGGCACTTCGAATGCGGTTCCATTCACCATCAAAAATCCGTCCCCGGCCATCACCGCACTCGATCCCAGCTATGTAATCGAAGGAGCCCCGGCGTTTACCCTGACGGTCCACGGCACGGGATTTGATTCCGCCTCCGTCGTCACCTTCAACGGAAATGCAAAAGTCACAACCTTTGTGAGTGCGACCCAACTCACCGCCGCAATTTCCGCCGCAGACGTAGCCAGCGCAGGGTCGGATCCAGTTTCAGTCGCCAACCCCGCGCCCGGCGGCGGAACGGCGACGTCGGTCAGTTTTGACATCAAGGCAGGTACTCCGCAGTTACAGTTCACTCCCGCGCAGCTTACGCTTGTTGCCGGATCCGGCGGTCCGGCTCCAGGCTGCGTGGGGCAAGGCGATGGCGGGCCGGCACCGCAAGCAACTTTCTGCACAGCGGTAGCAGTGGCGCCCGATGCCGCCGGCAATCTCTACATCTCCGACCAGGATGGCAACGTCGTCCGCAAAATCGATACCTCCGGCAAGATCTCGACCTTCGCCGGGAATCCCAAAGCTACCGCCTTGGGAGACGGCGGGCCCGCCACGGAAGCGAGCCTGGTGAATCCCGTCGACGTTGTGGCCGACGCGCTGGGCAACGTCTACATCTCCGACTACGGCAACGGGCGGATCCGCAAGGTTGACACCTCGGGCATCATCACGACATTTGCCGGCGGTGGCAATCACGTCTGGTTCGAGGCAGGTCCAGCCGTCGGCATATCGATACAACCGGCGGGACTTACGTTTGATCCCTCCGGCAACCTGTTCATCGCCGACATCAACCAGCAGATCATTGTGAAGATCGACACGGCGGGCAACGCGTCGCTGTTTGCCGGAGTCGTCACCGTCTCGGGTCCCGGCCAATCCGGCTACAACGGCGACCATATCCTCGCCACCAACGCCTGGCTTAACTTCCCCAATAACGTGGCCTCCGACCAGGCCGGCAACATCTACATTGCCGATACCAGCAACTACCGCGTGCGCAAAGTCGATGCCTCGACCGGCATCATTACCACGGTGGCGGGCAACGGAACTCAGGGCGACACTGGCGATGGAGGGCCGGCCACCAGCACTGCAATCACCGCCACCGCCGTCAGCACCGATCTGGCCGGCGACCTGTTCATCTCCGGAACCGACACCAGCCACCGCGTCCGCAAGGTGGATGGGAGCGGCAACATCTCCAACTTTGCCGGCGGCGGGAGCGGCGCCGCCGGCGGCCCGGCTGGCGCAGCCAATCTCGCGGGCGCCTACCTGGCGCGGGTCGACCGTAACGGAACCCTGCTGATTCCCACGGGCAAGCAGTTGCTCGGAGTTGGCCCGCAGGGCATCCTGCAGTTCGGCACCCAGAACGTGCACACAACCAGTAACCCGTTGTCCCTCACGCTCACCAACCCAGGCGATGTTGCCATTGGTTTCCGTAGCATCGCCGGCTCCAACTTCGGCAGCGGCGTGGGCATCATCACCGGCGACTTCGCCATTGCCTCGGGAGGAAGTTGCAACTTCAGCGCGACCCTCGCCGCGGGCGCAACCTGCACCGTGAACGTGACCTTCACGCCGACTGCCACGGGCAGCCGTAGCGGAACCATTACGCTCTCTACAACTGCGCCAAACACGCCCAACGTGGTTCAGTTGAGCGGCACGGGGATCAGCAGCGGTCCGGCGGCACAGTCGATCACCTTTCCGAATCCGGGTACGCAGACGTATGGCGTGGCTCCGATTACGTTGACCGCAACCGCGACGTCGGGACTTGCGGTGAGCTACATGGTGACCTCTGGTCCGGCGACGGTGAGTGGCAGCAAGCTGACGATCACCGGGGCGGGATCGGTAACGGTTCAGGCGACGCAGGCCGGCAACACGAATTACGCGGCGGCCACTCCGGTCTCTGACACCTTTACGGTGAACCCGGCGGCGGCGGCGGACTTCAGCGTCAGCGCCTCGCCCGGATCGCAAAGCGTTTCGCCGGGCAGCGCGGCCAGTTACACGGTCACGGTGCGGTCCACCAACGGCAGCTTTGGCGGAGCGGTCGCGCTGACTGCCAGCGGATTGCCAGCCGGCGCCACGGCCAGTTTCTCACCGGCACAGGTCTCACCCGGTGACGGCAGCGCGACCTCTACCCTGAAGGTGCAAACGGCGGCGGCCGCTGTTGTGACCAAATCGCGCAGTTTGGGCTGGACGCTGGCCACTCCGGCACTCGCTCTCATGCTCCTGCTTCCGGCCAGGCGCTGGCGCAAGAAACCTGTGCGCAAGACCCTGGTGGCGCTGGCGATCCTTACTTCGGTGGTGGCAACGGCCCTGGTGCTAGGTTGCGGTGGCGGCTTTGCTTTGGGCAAGGGGTTCACCAGTTACACCCTCACCATTACCGGTACCAGCGGAAACGATACTCACTCAACCAGCGTTCAGCTGACGGTTCAATAAAGGGAGATCCCATGCGAGTCATGATACGAGCCACCTTCGCCTTGTTGTGGACCATCGCTGCGATCTGCCTTGTCCCGGCCCTGGCGCAGCCTGTGCCCGCCCCGGAGTCCCAGCCCACTGCCGAGCTGGCGCTGGCCTACAGCTATGTGTTGGCCAACGCTCCTCCCGCCGGCTGCGGCTGCTTTTCCATGAACGGCGGCAGCGCCTCGTTGGCCTACCGCCTGAGCCGTTCGGTCAGCGTTGTGGGTGAGGCCGGCGCTGTCGACAGCGGCAATGTCGATGCCACGGGGCTCGACCTGACCCTGAGCAGCTTTCTCGCCGGCCCGCGTTATTCGCTGCGCAAGTCCGGGCGCTTCACTCCATTCGGCCAGGTGCTGCTTGGCGCTGCGCACGCCTCCGGCGGGCTTGCCCCGGCGCAGATCAATGCCGGATCGTCCACGGCATTCGCCATGGCCGCAGGCGGAGGCGTTGACATCCAGCTCAACCGGCGCTTCGCCTTGCGCGCCTTTCAAACCGATTATCTGCTCACCCTGCTCCCCAATCGGGTCAACGACCACCAGAATAACTTCCGCCTCAGCACCGGCGTAATCTTCCAGTTCGGCAGGAGATGACGGAAAAAGCGCGGAATGGAAAAAGTTCTGCTCCCAGGAATCCGAGTCGCTCTTCTGTGAGCCGGAACTCCAGCCGCTTACTGGTATCAACTTCTTCCACCGGCTCTTCGAACTGGCCTGTTGCGGGTTACGTTCCGGGCTCAAGCCGGACTGCAAAAGCTGCACCCATGACGGCTAGCGTAGAGTGTCTCAGAAATCGAGGTATGAGGTTTCCGTAGGTTCTTTGTTGATGCTTCGCTCCGTTGAGCCGGGAGTTAAGAGTGTCGTACCCATGATGCGGCCGGGACGGACATGGGCATAGAATCGCAAGTGCCATGAAAGGAGATTTGCATGAAAGCCGCCGTGCTGAATTCTCCTGGTAAAGTTCCGGATCGTCCTCTTCGAGTGCAGGAAGTGGCTAGACCCGAGGCTGGTGCGGGGCAGGTTCTCCTTCGGGTCCTGGCGTGCGGAGTTTGCCGGACAGATCTCCATATTGTGGAAGGAGAACTGGCTCCGCGCCGAATGAGTTTGATCCCGGGACATCAGATTGTGGGAGAAGTTGTCAGTGGGGATACCGCGGCGTTGCCGCTGGGAGCGCGAGTGGGTGTTTCCTGGATCGGCGGAACGGATGGCGAGTGCTGGTACTGCAGGCACAATTTTGAAAATCTTTGCGATTCTCCGACGTTCACCGGCTACAGCGTAAACGGAGGGTATGCGGAGTTTGCTATCGCGCGTACGGATTTTGTTTTCCCCCTGCCTGCGGCGTTAGATGCGTTGCATGCGGCGCCATTGCTGTGCGCAGGCATCATCGGCTTCCGCAGCCTGCGGGTAGCCGGTGTAGAGCGCGGGGAACGAGTTGGACTGTTCGGCTTTGGAGCATCCGCTCACCTAGCCATCGACGTCCTGCGGGCGTGGGGTTGCGAGGTTTACGTCTCAACTCGGGGAGAGTCGCACCGGAAGCTGGCCGAATCGCTCGGCGCCCGATGGGTTGGGTCCGAGGTGGAACGGCCTCCGGTGGAACTGGACCGCGCGGTAACGTTCGCTCCGAGCGGAACGGTGGTCGTGGCGGCACTCTCCTGCCTGCGCAAGGGAGGCGTAGTGGCGATCAACGCCATCCATCTCGACCGGATTCCCGAATTCGACTACGACCGGCTGCTCTGGGGAGAGCGGCAGATTCGCAGTGTCGCCAACATGACTCGGGCAGACGCGCGGGACTTTCTTGCCCTGGCAGCAGAACTCCAGATGAAGCCTAAGGTGACGACCTTTACTCTGGATCATGCCAACGAAGCATTGGCGGCGATTCGGAACGATTCGGTGGATGGGGCCGCGGTCATCGTCCCATAAGCAGCCGGAGTTGGAGGATGCGGCAAGCCGCCAAGCGCGATCCAGCAAGAGCACTTGACTGGAGAATGCGTCCCGCTGGAATTTGAGAGTGCCGTGCCGCCCGAACTGAACCACGGCGTCTGCCTTGAACTCGTCGTGCAACCATGGCACGGCCACCCGCCTGGTCCTTAAGCCCAGGGCGCATTACCTTGCGCTGGCTACGACGTAGACGTAACGAAGCACGCTATTCCCCGTATTCTTGACGTCGTGCTCGGTCTGAGGAGGACAGTAAACGGCATGATTGGCCTCCACGGGCAAAGATGAATTGTCCTTGAAAATCATCTCCCCTTTTCCTTCCAGCACGACCAGGATTTCTTCATTCTGATGGGTGCTGTGCTTCCCGACCGAGTGCTGAGGAGCCAGTACTACCAGACCCGATCGCATGGTGACGCTCTCCGGAGGACCACCCAGCAATTGCAGGTAGTCCTTACCTTGCGTGTTCAGTTCAACCACCTTCGCAGATGGTGTACTGCCCGGAGCCTCCGCCGGGAAAGACATAGCCGAACTGGCACAAATGAAAACAAGCGCCGCAGCGGCAACCAGACCTAAAACGGATGCATGCATCTTCATCGAAGCTCTCCTTCCGCAACTCCATGTCGTTCGATGTCAAGACTACTTCCTGAATATAGCTGCCATCGAAGCGGTCCGTCGCCCAGACGGTAAGACGGCGCTCTGGTCATCGACTTCGACGTATGCCTCAGGTGCCGGCAAAACAGAGATGGCCTTAGCAATTAAGCGTGCAATGGGCATAAAGCTCATACGGTTGGACCCATTTGCTCAAGTGGATAAAGCGCCGTTAGCCTGGATTGTTCTGGTTCATGCCCGAAGCTCCACGGCAGGGAAGCTGAATTCAGAAAATTACCAGCGGTGATTCTAAGCTTGCCCGTTGACACTGATTCCAAACTCCTTGTATCTCCTGCCAGACTGACACGAGCAACATAGTAATAGAAAAACAAAATCTGTTTCCTGAAGTGATGAAATCTCAACTGTGATTCGGAAGCCGGATGCGGACCTCAATAAGCGAATAATTTTGTGCGACCAAAGGGTCAGTGTACTATACTCAACAGTCAACAGATAGGTAGGGGGCAAGCGGAACGATGTGCATGGGCATTCGACGCCATCCTCAAAGACAATGAAAACCAAACAGCAGATTGTTTCTGAGTTTCGCCGGCAGGAAATTATTAATGCCGCACGCTCGGTATTTGCGCGCCATGGGTTTGCCAATGGAATCGTGGACCAGATCGCTACCGAAGCTGGGCTTGCCAAGGGCACGATCTATTTCTATTTCGAGTCCAAGGATGATGTTTACCGGGCTGTTCTCGAACACGATATGGAAGCCCTGAAATCAGATTCTCTCCGGCGGATTGACGCAGCGGAGGGATTGAAAAAGAAGATCCGGGCCTTCATCGATACCCGTCTTGAGAATGCCGAGGCGAACCGGGAGTTCTTCAGCCTGATGGACACGGAATCGGCAAGCTTGTCTTTTTCTGGCCGCCAATACCGTAACTGGTTGCAGGAACCTGTGCGCCGGCTGGCTTTAGCGATTCAGGAGGAGTTCAGCAAAGGATCGGCTTTTCCATCGTCCGCAGAAAAGGCGGCATGGGTAATCGTGGACATTACGCGTGGGGCGATTCATCGCAGAATGCTCGGACAATGCGAGGTCACCCTTGCGGAAGAATCCGAATTTCTTTTGAACCTTATTTGGTCGGGACTCGCGCGCAGTTGCGCTGGGCAGCGGCGAAGGCAGCCACGTCTGAGCGCCCGGAAGGCGCAGTAGCGGCTTCAACAAAAGGAGAAGGCATGTTTAATGTCATAACAATTACACGAGAGTACGGCAGCGGAGGAGCGGAGATCGGGCGGAAGGTGGCAAAGTTGCTTGGATGGGAACTGCTCGACCGCCAGCTCATCGAACGGGTGGCCACGATGGGAAAGGTTGACCTTGCCTGGGTAGAGGAAATGGACGGAAAATCGGGTGCATGGTGGGAACAACTGCTGAAAGCCTTTCGGCACGGTGGACCGGAACTTTACCTGGGAGATTCCTCCGAAATCGAGATCGACCATGACTCCCTGCAGGAATTGACGGCCCGAATAATCTCCGAGGCAGGCAAAGCAGGAAACTGCGTCATCGTCGGCAGAAGTTCGCAGTGTGTATTGCGTCAAGTCGCGCAGGCGTTCCATGTGCTTGTATATGCACCGATGACCGAAAAACTGGAACGAATGCAACTACGGCATCCGCACGAACGTGACCTGGTGGGCTTACTGCGCCAAATCGATACGGAGAGAATTCGCTATGCCCACGCCTATTTTGGCTGCGACTCCACAAATCGACAGCTGTACCACCTGTGTTTGAATAGTACGATCGGTCTCGACGCCTGCGCTGAACTCATCGTGAATGCGATTCATTCGGCCCGGAAAAATTTTTCGGGCGATCGAGAACAGGTCGAACAAACTAACACGTAGGGCTGATAATGGTCGCGATCCTTCCAGCAGTTTTTGGGTCACGGCAATCCGAACAACGCCATCGTGGAGAACAGCTACACTTCAGCACGGGGACGATTTGGCCAACAGATGACGAACCCGAAGTCTATTTTCTGTCCCTTTGCGCAGTGGTAGGCGTCAGGTATTAGCGTATCCGGCTTTCCAACTTCACCACCCTTGCGGGTGGATTCTGCTACTCGTCCTGGTTGAACCCGGGGAATTTCTCCAGGGAAGATCTGCACAAGTCAGCGAAATGCGGCAGTGCAGGGTTTTCGGGGTTGGCGTGACTGGTATTTCAGCGTGTTTGAACGGTGTTTCTTGACCGCGTGCGAGTTGCCGTCACCTCTGGAGAGTGTCCAGAGAGACTACACCCCTTGGCTGACCAGCAATCTGCTGCGCAAGATAAACAGATTGCTCAATCCACACAGCGTGAATTTCTGATTGGCGTTCTTCTTGATTCCCCGCTATCTCACCTTTGTGTAGCCGAACTTTAGTTTGATCACTGTAAACACATGCTCGACTCGGGAGCGAGTGTGCGACTTGGTTCGGGTCCTCTCGCGTTCCAATTCGTCCACGCGGTCCTTGTAACGGTAGCGTTTGTTGGCCATGTCCTGGGCTTGCGCGCAACTTCGCGGATCACGTCAGTTTGGGGCAGTTCAGCAATGGGCGGGAGCCATTTCTGACGACATATCGAATCCCGCCGCTCCGCTACAACTTCCTCTCCAACATCCAGCGATACAGCTCTTCGTATTGCGGGATGATCTTCGTCGTGCAGAACCGGGCTTGCGCCGTCGCCCGCGCGGCCTTGCGCATCGATTCCAGCAACGCGTCATCCGTCAGCACTTCCAGGGCGCGCGCGGCCATGGCTTCCAGGTCGCCCGCCTCCTCCAGAAAACCGTCCACGCCGCTCTCGATCACCTCCGGCAATCCGCCCACCCTTGAAGCCACGGGCACAACCTTACAAGCCATCGCTTCCAGGGCCGCCAAACCAAACGACTCCATCTCGCTCGGCAGCAGCATCACGTCGGCCATTGCCAGCTTTTCGTGAATCCGGTCCTGCTTGCCCATGAAGTGAATCTTGTTGTGGATACCTTTTTCACATGCCAGCCGCTCCGCCGCGCGCCGGTCCGGGCCATCGCCGATCATCAGCAGCCTCGCCGGAATCTTTTTCTGCACCCGGTCGAAGATCTCCACCACGTCGGTCACCCGCTTCACCGGCCTGAAGTTCGACAGGTGTACCAGCAAGCGCTCCTCCGGCGCGGCGAATCCCATGCGCCGCGCCGGCGCCTGATCATCGCGCCGGTACAGATCGCAGTTCACAAAGTTGTGGATGACGTGGATCGGCTTGGTGATTTCGAAGCTTTCGATCGTGGCTCGTTTCAGGTCGTGAGAAATCGCTGTGACGCCGTCGCTCTGCTCAATTGAAAACCGCGTGATCGGCAGGTAGGAGCGGTCCAGTCCCACCAGCGTGATGTCGGTTCCGTGCAGCGTGGTCACGTAGGGCAGCCGCCGCGGCTGGCGGACGTGGTCGTGGCACAGCATCTGCCGCGCCAGCATGGCGGAGACAGAGTGCGGAATCGCGTAATGCACATGCAGCAGGTCCAGGCCGTAGAGTTCCGCCACTTCCGCCATCCGCGTCGCCAGGGCAAGATCGTAGGGCGGATATTCAAACAGCGGATACTGCGAAACTTCCACCTCGTGAAAGTGAATGTGCGGATGCGGCTCCGTCAGCCGGATCGGCTGCGAGTAGGAAATAAAGTGGATCTCGTGTCCGCGGTTGGCCAGCTCAATGCCAAGCTCGGTGGCTACCACTCCGCTGCCGCCATATGTGGGATAACAGGTGATTCCGATCCGCATGATTCTCCTTCTCGCCGCCACCTCTGCCATCTCCCAGCTAATGGGATGGATCAGTATCTGCCGTTTGCGCCCGGCTTTCGCCGAATGTCAGCAGTTCCACTCCGTACTCCTGGCGCAACCCTCCGGGAGTCATTCCCAGCAGCGCCCTCATCTCCACCTCGCGCGACTCGCGCAGCCGGGTGCGCACCGCGGCCAACTCACCATCGTTGTATCCCGGATGGCAGACCAGTTCCCATGTGCCTTCCCGCATCTGCCCGAGCATGGCGCGCAGGGCGGTCTCATCCAGCGAGCCGGTGGAAACCACGCCCAAACTGCCGCCAGTGGTCGCAAAACCTGAATCGTCGACAGCCCTGCACCAGCCCTGGTACAACCCTGCGCGCAGCAGCGTGGTTTCAACCTTGCGGATCAAAAGCATCCGGTCGCGCCACGCCTCACTCCAGCGGACCGCTCCCGGAGCCTCAAACGGATTGCGCAACGCGCCCACGCCATGGGCCCGGGCCGCGCGCAGCAGAGGCCGCAGGATGGATGGAAACATGTGCGTATGCTTGTGCGTGTCAAAGTGCGAAATCGCAACATGGGCGCGTTGCAGCCGCGTCAATTGCGCCTCGGCCTCAGCTTCTATCTCAGCCTCGCGGAAGCGTCCCCGCGCCACCGCCTGCAGAACCTCGCCAATCGAGTGGTGGAAGCGATCGGTTCCCGGCGCCAGCAGCGACCGCACTTCGCCGGGCGGCAGCAGCGGCGCCCCGTCCACCAGCACGATGTGGCAACCGATCCGCAGCCGCGGCATCCCAGCCGCCAAGGCCACGGCGTCATCGAAGCAGGCGCCGGTTGCCATCAGGGTTGTCGAAGAGACGATGCCGCGCTCGTGACAGGCTGCAATGGCGCGGTTTACCCCAGCCGTCAGCCCAAAGTCATCGGCGTTTACGATCAACTGCTTCATTCGGAAAGTGTAGCAGGCGCGAGAACCACGGCGTCCTCTGCGAGGCTGACACGCCGGTGGCCGGGGCTGGCGCAAAACTTAACTGTTTGTCATCCGCCTTCCACGGCATCGTCGCGCTTCAGCAGCAGGTCGATTTTCTCCAGAAGTGCCGGAAAGATTACCGGCTTGTCCAGCCACTCGTCGACTGCGTCCGAATTTCTTTCCGGAGCGTATCCGCTCACGACGATGATGGGAATGCCCGGCACTTTCTGCCGGATCAGCCCGGCCAGTTCCAACCCGTTCATATCCTCCATGCGATAGTCGGTAACCAGCAGGTCAAAGGTCTCGCCCTCAAACCTCGCCAGTGCTTCACCTCCGTTGTAAACGCATTCCGCGTGATAGCCGTGCCTCCGCAAAATCTCGCAACTCATACGCGCCAGCACCTTGTTATCGTCTACAAACAGGATTGCTTTCATCTCTCACCTGGCGCGGAGAGAGCCATCGGCGCCGCCGCCGTCGGCTCCCACATGCCACGGTATCATTCTAGCCTTTTTGGTCTTTGCGCCCGGATTCTCCATGCTGATTTCCACAATCCGGTTTGACCTCGCCCCAAGTCTTTCCATATACTCAATTTTGGAGACGGTACCACAAGAGGCCGCACCCTTAGCCGTCTGACATCCGGCGATGGGAGCACCGTAAGGGCGGTTAGCTCAGTTGGTTAGAGCGCCTGCCTTACAAG
>CAZQDD010000018.1:0-85696 GCA_964591805.1 uncultured Acidobacteriaceae bacterium
GCGGAACCATTTACCCCTTTGCAATATTGCCCTGTCCAAACCATGCACTAGATGGTTAATCGTTTCTCCGCCCCGGCGCCTGGGTTATAGTGAAGCTTTACCCGGAAGAAGAGCCATTGTATTCTTCGAACTCCTGTCTCCGTCCTCGCTTGCTCCGCCGGTTCCCGCAATGCGCGCTACTGTTCGTGCTGCTTTGCTGCGCCTCCTGCACGCACACGGAGCTTCCCGGCAGCGGCGAGGTCATGTATGTCTCCGCTCCCCAGGCCAATCTCCGCGATCACGTCTCCACGGTTTACAACCGCGTGGGTTCAGTAAAAAACGGAGATCGCGTCGTGGTTCTGGAGCGCCAGAAGCACTTTGTCCGGGTGCGCACCGGGCAGAGCCTGGAAGGCTGGATCGAGTTACGCGCGCTGGTGCCCCGCGAAACCTTCGATCAGTTTCAGCGGTTGAGCAGCGACAATCGCGCCACTCCCGTAGAGGGACACGGCGTCACCCGCGTCGAGTTGAACATGCACGTCAGCCCCGGACGTGAAACCGACACGCTGTACCTCCTCGCCGAAAGTTCCAAGGTGGAGTTGCTCAAGCGCGCCACCACCCAGCGCGCCACTCCCGAGGAAATCGCCGCAGTCAAGGCGGCTGAAGTCGCCAAGGTTGCCGGCGAGCAAACCAAATCGGCTCCCAAGAAGCATCCGGCCACGGCACCGAAAGCCGCGCCCGCACCGGCGCCGGAAGCGGCTCCCAAGGCAGCGCAGAACGCAACCAGGAATGCAGCGAAGAATGCAAACCAGAACGCAAACCGGGGCGGAAGCCAGGGCGCTACTTTATCCGAATCCCCGTCCGCGGCTTCTCCTGCGACCCCGCCCGACGAGCCCAAGCCGAAAGCGATGGACGATTGGTGGCTGGTGCGGGATCAACAGGGACGCGCCGGTTGGGTGCTGGCGCGCATGGTCGATCTCGATATCCCTCTCGACGTGGTGCAGTACGCCGAGGGTCAGCGCATTCAGGCGGCGTTTGTGCTCAACACGGTGCAGGACGAAGTGAAGGGCGCGACCGCCCAGTACCTGGTGCTGCTGAATGAAAACCGCGACGGCATCCCCTATGATTTCAACCAGGTTCGCGTCTTCACTTGGAACCTGAAGAGACATCGCTACGAGACCGGGTATCGCGAACACCCCATCGTTGGATATTTTCCGGCCACGGTCTCCGTCCAGGACTTTGGCAAAGAAGGCTGGATGCCGGTCTTCTCCATCCGCAAACAGAACGAGGATGGCTCGATCAGCGAGCGCAAGTACCGCGTGATTGGCAATGTGGTGCGCCAGGTGCTCGCGCCCGGCGAAGCGCCGCAGCAGGCGGCACGCCCGCCCGACGCGCCGAAGAAGAATTCCTTGGCTGCGAAGAACGCGGCGAGGAAATCCGCGCACGGAAAAGGCGCGGCCCCGCGCAAGAAAAAAAGGTGAGCTTCCGGACGCCGCTGGGCCGAACGGATTCCGTGCCCGCGTGGCGGGGGCAAACCCATTACTTCGAATAGAACTCCGCGATTGCCGTGACGACCTGTTGCTGCTCGGGGGCGGTGAGTTCGGGAAAGATGGGCAGGGCCAGCACTTCGCGACAAGCGCGCTCGGCCTCCGGGAAATCCCCAGGCTTATAGCCGAGATAGGCGAAGCAGGGCTGAAGATGGAGCGGAACGGGATAGTAGATCTGGCAGCCGATCCGGCGTGACTCGAGGAACTCGCGCAGCTGGTCGCGGCGATGGGCGCGGACCACATACTGGTGGAAGATGTGTTTTGCCTGGGGCGCGGTTGCAGGCAGAGCCAGCGGCTCGGATGCATCGACATGTGTCGATGTTCCGCGCGGGCGCGCCAGACCGGTTTGTTGCAGGAGAGAATCGTAGTTTGCGGCGATCTGGCGGCGGCCCTGGTTCCACTGTTCGAGGTGGCGCAACTTGATGCGCAGCACCGCTCCCTGGATGGCGTCCATGCGGGCATTCCAGCCGATCTCATCGTGATAGTAACGGCGGGCCGCACCATGATTGCGCAGGCGCTTCATGTGCTCGCCGGCCTCCGGGTCGGTGGTGGTTGCCGCCCCGGCGTCGCCAAACGCGCTGAGGTTCTTGGTGGGATAAAAGCTGAAGGCCGCGGTACGGCCCAGGGCTCCGGCGTGACGCCCGTTCCAGGTGGCGCCAAAGGCCTGGGCGGCATCTTCCACAATCACCAGCCGGTAGGAGGCGGCCAGCGCATCGAAGGCGCCGGCGTCCACACATTGCCCGTACAGATGCACTGGCAGGATGCCCTTGAGACCCGCCGGGCGCTGCCTGGCGATGGCCTGCTCGACCGCCTGAGGCGAGAGGTTGAAGGTGGCCGGGTCGATATCCGCAAAGACAGGACTGGCGCCGCAGCGGGTGATGGCGCTGGCCGAGGCAAAAAACGTAAAGGGCGTGGTGATGAAACTGTCGCCGGCGCTGACTCCGGCGGCAGCGAGCGCGAGCCACAACGCGTCCGTACCCGACGAGCAGCCAACGGTGGAGGCAACTCCCAGGTATGCGGAAATTTCCCGCTCCAGGGCAGCCACCTCCTCGCCCAGCACCAGCAATTGCGACTCGCAGACCTGATCGATGGCCTCGCGCACCAGTTGGCGAATGGTGGCATACTGGCGCTTGAGGTCGAGCATGGGAACCGGCGTGGATGCGGCGGCGGATAAAGTTGTCATGACCAAGTTTCCACTCCGGCCGAGCCGGGGACTGAGGCGATTCTAACATCGGCCCGGCGGCGGGGTGTGGCGATCCCGTTTGTGAGTGGAATCACATGTGGTTGTGATCTATGCTCTCTGCGGAAGTGCGTGAAAAATTCTAGGCTGGCGGATGGGGTGGTCCGCCGATTTTCTGGCACCCGGAGCGAAAAGAGGCAGCTTGGCGACTGCAGATCAGAGGGTGGTGGGCGCGGCGCGGGATGAAGGCTCGCGGGCGCGGCTGAAGCTGACGATTCGCGGCGCGGTGCAGGGCGTGGGTTTCCGGCCGTTCGTCTACCGGCTGGCGGCGGAGTTGGGACTGGACGGCTGGGTCAACAACACCGCGCGTGGCGTTTTTGTGGAAGTGGAAGGCGCACGCCCGGAGCTGGACCAGTTTTTGCTGCGGGTGGAGCGTGAAAAACCCGCAATTTCTTTCATCCAGAGCCTGGAGAGCAGCTTCGCCGATCCGGTTGGCTATGCGGGTTTTGAAATTCGCAAGAGCGAGGGCGGAGAGAAGACCGCGCTGGTCATGCCTGACATTGCAACCTGCCCGGAGTGCCTCGGCGAAGTCTTCGATCCGCGGAACCGGCGCTTCGGCTATCCATTTACCAACTGCACCAACTGCGGGCCGCGCTATAGCATCATCGAGTCGTTGCCCTACGACCGGCCACGCACGACGATGCGCAAGTTCACCATGTGCGCCGAGTGCGCGCGCGAGTACGGCGACCCGGCCAATCGCAGGTTTCACGCCCAGCCCAACGCCTGCCCGGAGTGCGGTCCGCAGCTGGAACTATGGAGCATGGCGGGCGAGGTGCTGGCGCGGCAGGCAGCGGCGCTGGCGGAGGCCGCCGAGGCGATCCGCGAAGGCAGGATTGTGGGCGTGAAGGGATTGGGCGGCTTCCACCTGATGGCCGACGCGCGCAATGAAGACGCGGTTGGCCGGTTGCGCGAACGCAAGCATCGCGAGGAGAAGCCGTTCGCGTTGATGTTTCCGTCGGCGGAAGAGCTGGGGCGGGAGTGCACGCTGACGCCGCTGGAATTGCGCCTCCTGCACTCGCCGGAGTCTCCGATTGTGCTGGTGCGGCGGCGGCAGCCGGTGGACTCGGCCCTGGCGCGCTCGATTGCGCCCGGCAATCCGATGCTGGGCGCGATGCTTCCCTACACGCCGCTGCACCATCTGCTGATGCGGGCGCTGGGGTTTGCCGTCGTTGCCACCAGCGGCAATTTGAGCGATGAGCCCATCTGCACCGATGAGCACGACGCCCTGGAACGGCTGCACAAGATCGCGGACCTGCTGCTGGTACACGACCGTCCCATTTTGCGTCACGTGGACGACTCGATTGTGCGCATGATGGCCGGGCGCGAGATGGTGATGCGCCGGGCCAGAGGATTTGCGCCACTGCCGGTACAGCTTGCCGAAGAAATTCCGGTGCTGCTGGGCGTGGGCGCGCACCAGAAGAACACGGTCGCGCTCTCCGTGGGGCGGCAGGTATTCTTAAGCCAGCACATTGGCGACCTGGAAACCGCGCAGGCAAGCATGGCCTTTGAGCACGTGGTGGAAAGCCTGGAAGCGCTCTACGACGTGCAGCCGGAGACGGTGGCCTGCGACCTGCACCCGAACTACATCTCCACCAAGTACGCGGACCGGGTTTGCGAGCGGCCGACGCGGGTGCAGCATCATTACGCCCACGTGCTGGCCGCGATGGCGGAGAATGAAGTGAAGGCTCCGGCGCTGGGCGTAGCCTGGGACGGCAGCGGCTGGGGTCCGGATGGAACGGTGTGGGGCGGCGAGTTCTTAAAGATTGACGAATATGGATATACTCGCGTGGCTCGCCTGCGTCCTTTCCGCCTGGCGGGCAGCGAACGCGCGGTGCGCCAGCCACGGCGCTGCGGATTGAGCCTGCTGTACGAGACGCTGGGCGAAGAGGTTTTCGAGCGCGAGGAACTGAATCCCGTGCAGGCGTTCCCGGCGGCCGAGCGGAAAATTGTTGCGGCCATGTTGCGGCAGGGATTGAACAGTCCGTGGACTTCGAGCGTGGGACGGCTGTTCGACGGGGTGGCGGCGCTGATTGGGGTGCGGCAAATGGCGCGCTACGAGGGGCAGGCGGCGATGGAGCTGGAGTGGCTGGCTGGCGAAAGCGATGACCCAGGCATATACGAGTTTGCAATCACTGCGGCTGCCACGGATGCGGGGCCGGCAGAGTTGGACTGGGCTGCCATGGTGCAGGCAATTGTGGCCGGAGTTCGGCGCGGGACGAAGCCGGAAACGATGGCGCGACGGTTCCACAATACACTGGTAGAGATGATTGCACGGGTGGCTGGCACCTATGCGGGAGTGCCGGTGGCGCTGAGCGGCGGATGCTTCCAGAACCGCCTGCTGACCGAGCTGACGGTGGCGCGGCTGCAAGGCGCGGGGATCAAGGTCTATTGGCACCAGAGGGTTCCTCCGAACGACGGGGGCATTGCGCTGGGGCAGGTGGTGGCAGCGGCGCGGCAATTGAGACTCGAAGCGATGGAGATTTAAAGGTGCGACGGCGGGTACGGGCCAACGGAACGGCCCTCCGGCCGCAGTGCTGGAAGAAGATGCGAGGGAGCAGCGATGTGTTTAGCAGTGCCGGGAAAGATCATTAGCATTGACGGCGAGGATTTGGCGCGGCAGGCGCGGGTGGATTTTGGCGGAGTGCTGAAGGAGGTAAACCTGGCCTACGTTCCGGAGGCGGAGATTGGGCAGTACGTGCTGGTGCACGTGGGCTTCGCCATCAGCGTTGTAGACGAGGAGGAAGCGGCCAAGGTTTTCGGCTACCTGCGGGAGATGGGTGAGCTGGGCGAGTTGGCGGAGCTGACGCCGGATCCGGGAGTGAAGCGGTGAAGTTTTCATCCGAGTATCGCGACGCGGGCGCGGCCCAGGGCTATGCGCACGAGATTCGCAGAATCACCACGCGGCCCTGGACGATCATGGAAATCTGCGGCGGACAGACCCACGCCATCGTGAAATTCGGGCTGGATGAGTTGCTGCCGAAAGAGCTGGAACTGGTGCATGGACCGGGCTGCCCGGTCTGCGTGACGCCGCTGGAGTTGATCGACAAGGCAGTGCAGATTGCGCAGCGGCCGGAGGTGATCTTCTGCTCCTTCGGCGATATGCTGCGCGTACCCGGCAGCGAGTTCGATCTGTTCGGCATCAAGGCGCGCGGAGGCGACGTGCGGATTCTCTATTCGCCGCTGGATGCGCTGAAGATCGCGAAGGAAAATCCGGCCAAGGAGATCGTATTTTTTGCCGTGGGATTTGAGACCACGGCGCCGGCGCACGCCATGGCCGTGTACCAGGCGAAGCAGCAGGGGATCCAGAACTTCTCGGTGTTGGTGTCGCACGTGCTGGTGCCACCGGCGATGGAGGCCATCCTGGGTTCGGAGACCAACCGGGTGCAGGGATTTCTGGCGGCGGGGCACGTGTGCGCCATCATGGGATACGAGGAGTACATCCCGATCGCGGCCAAGTACAAAATTCCCATCGTGGTGACGGGGTTTGAACCGCTCGACATTCTGCAGGGCATTGCCATGTGCGTGGCGCAACTGGAGCAGGGCCGGCACGAGGTGGAGAATCAGTACACGCGGGCGGTTCCCGAGGGCGGCAATCGCGCGGCGCAACACTTCATCAAGGAAGTGTTTCAGGTGGTGAATCGCAAATGGCGCGGCATTGGAGAGATTGGAGCCAGCGGGTTGAGCCTGCGTCCGGAGTTTGCCGGGTTCGATGCCGAGCTGCGCTTCGACGTGGGCGACTACACGGCGGAAGAGAGCCCGCTGTGCATCAGCGGACTGATCATGCAGGGACAGAAAAAGCCGCATGAATGCGCTGCATTCGGCAAGCAGTGTACGCCGGAGAAGCCGCTGGGCGCGCCCATGGTCTCGAACGAAGGCGCGTGCGCCGCATATTACCGCTACCGGCGGGCCGAGTTGGCGGCCACAGGAAAGGCATCACAACGATGAGCACCATCAAGGATTTTACTTTGACCTGTCCGCTGCCGGTCAGCGACTATCCCACGGTGACGCTGGCCCACGGCGGCGGCGGCAAGCTGATGCACCAGTTGATCGAGAAGATGATTCTGCCGGCCTTTAACAGCCCGCTGCTGGAAACGCGGCACGACGGCGCGGTCTTTGAGCTGGGCGGCGCGCGGCTGGCATTTACAACCGACTCCTACGTGGTACATCCACTGTTTTTTCCTGGCGGCGACATCGGCTCCCTGGCGATCAATGGCACGGTGAACGATCTGTCCATGTGCGGCGCGCGCCCGGTTTACTTGAGCTGCGGCTTGATTCTGGAAGAAGGGCTGGCGATGGAAACTCTGTGGGCGGTGGTGCAGAGCCTGAAGCGGTCGGCCGAGGCCGCGGGAGTGCAACTGGTGACCGGCGATACCAAGGTGGTGGATCGCGGCAAGGGCGACGGCGTGTTCATCAACACGGCGGGCATCGGCATTGTGGAACATGGGCTAACGATCGCGCCCGCCAGCGTGCGGGCGGGCGACGCGGTGCTGCTCAGCGGCGATCTTGGCCGTCACGGCATCGCCATTATGGCCATGCGCCAGGGGCTGGAGTTCGAGTCGCAGATTGAAAGCGACTGCGCTCCCCTGAACGGCGCGGTGCAGAAGCTAATCACCGGCGGGGTCACCCTCCACTGCCTGCGTGACCTGACCCGCGGCGGGCTGGGCACCACCCTGGTCGAGATTGCCGAAGCCACCGGGCTCGAGATCACCATCGACGAAATGAAGATCCCGGTGCGCGAGGATGTGAGCGGCGCCTGCGAGGTTCTGGGCTTTGATCCGCTTTACCTGGCAAACGAGGGCCGCATGATTGTCTTTGTGCCGCAGAGCGAAGCGGCGCGGGCGCTGGAGTTGTTGCGCACCAACCCGCATACGGCGGGCGCGGTGGAGATCGGCTGGGTCAGCCAAGAACGCGGCGGCCTGGTGAAGATGAAAAGCCGCATCGGCACCACGCGCATCATCGACATGTTGAGCGGCGAGCAATTGCCGCGCATCTGCTAGGCGGTTTGCTGCATCTGGAGGCTGTGCGATTCTCCCGAGAGCCGGGCGGTTTCCTGCGCTGCCTGGCCTGGGCCGGGCGTCACATTCCTCGCGGGTGCTCTGCCGGCTCGCATGCCCCTGCAGCGGGACATGGAATGAGGCGCGTTCCAACGTGCATCTGCGGAACCTTGACACACTCGGGAGTGAGCAAAATCACATCGCATCTCATGCTCGACGCATAAACTTTCTTGCGTAATGGGAGAACACCCCGTAACGACGCGCGAGAGAAACTGATTCCGCGCCAAAGAAGAACATGAACTTCACACTGGCAGATTCCGGCTGCGTAAGTAGTCCTTGTTCTCGCCGTGGCTGCTGTTTTTCGATTAACCCGCCGATTGTTTCCACTTTCATCTTGAATGATTCAGGCCGCCTCACCGGCGGAGGGGCAATTGCGTGGATAAAAACGAAGGATTGAGGAGCCCGTAATGTTACTTACACCAAAAACATTTTCGCCGCCTTCCGACGATAAACGCTGGAAGATCGTTGACGGCATGATGCGGCGTCATGGGTACGAACCCTATGCTCTGATCGAGGTGCTGCACACGGTTCAGGAAACTTTTGGGTTTCTCACCGACGACGCCATGAAATACGTGGCGCTCTCGCTGCGCGTGCCCTTCAGCAAAGTGTACGGCGTTGCCACCTTCTATCATTTTTTCACCATGAAGCCGCCAGGACAGCATACCTGCGTGATCTGCACCGGCACCGCTTGCTACATCAAGGGCGCGCCGGTACTGGTGAACGCGGTTGAGGAAGTTGCCGGAATCAAGCCGGGCGAAACCACCAGCGACGGCCAGCTCTCCTTGCTGACGGCGCGCTGCCTGGGTTCCTGCGGGCTGGCTCCGGCGGTGGTCTTTGACGGTCAAGTGGCCGGCAAGATCACCTCGGAAAAAATCAAGCAGCGCATTCTTGCCCACCTGGTAAGCGCACCTGAAACTTTGGCGGTGGAGGCACAGCAATGAACCAGGATGATTTAGCAAACATTTCGGCTCAAACCAAAACCAGCGAGAAGGGGTTCGAACACGTTGTGAAGGTTTGCGTTGCTGCCGGCTGTCTTTCCGCCAATGCAGAGCAGGTGAAGACGCAACTGGAAGGCGAGGTCAAGCATCGCGGACTGGAAACCTGCTGCAAGATCAAGGGAGTGGGCTGCATGGGTCTGTGCGCCGCCGGTCCCCTGGTCTCGGCCGACGCCAACGAAAAGATGTTCCAGGCCGTGACGCCCGCCGACGCGGGGTCCATCATCGACAACGTGATGGAGAACAAGCCCGTCTCCGAGGCCATCGTGCTCGACAACAAGCTGGACTTCTTCACCGGACAGAAGAAGATTGTCCTGGAGAACTGCGGCGAAATCGATCCTGAACGCATCGAAGACTACATCGCCTGCGAAGGCTACGAAGGTCTGTTCCGCGCCATCACCAAGATGAAGCCGCTGGAAGTGATCGAGCAGATCACCAAGAGCGGGCTGCGCGGACGGGGCGGCGCGGGATTCCCGACCGGGCTGAAGTGGACCACGGTTTACAAGGCCAGCAGCCCGCGCAAGTTCGTGATCTGCAACGCCGACGAGGGGGATCCTGGCGCGTTCATGGACCGCGCCGTGCTGGAAAGCGACCCTCACCGCGTGTTGGAGGGCATGGCAATTGCCGCCTATGCGGTTGGCGCCAACAAGGGCTTCATCTACTGCCGCGCCGAGTATCCGCTGGCGGTGAAGCGGTTGCGGATTGCCATTCGCCAGGCGGAAAACAACGGCCTGCTCGGCATGAACATCGGCGACACCCACTTCGACTTCAAGGTTGAGGTACGGCTCGGCGCCGGCGCCTTTGTCTGCGGCGAGGAGACAGCGCTGATTGGCTCCGTCGAGGGTGGGCGTGGCACGCCGCGTCCGCGGCCGCCGTTCCCGGCGATGGAAGGCCTGTGGCACGCACCCACGCTGATCAATAACGTGGAGACCTTCGCCAACATTGCACCCATCATCCGGCAGGGCGGCGAGTGGTACGCCTCCATTGGCACGGAAAAGAGCAAGGGAACCAAGGTCTTCGCCCTGGCCGGGCGCGTCAACAACACCGGCCTCATCGAAGTTCCCATGGGCATGACGCTGCGCGACATCATTTTCAGGCTCGGCGGCGGCATTCCGGAAGGCCGGCGCTTCAAGGCGGTGCAGTCGGGCGGTCCCTCGGGCGGCTGCGTTCCCGAACAATACCTGGATATCCCGGTGGACTACGACTCGCTGGCCGCGGTCGGCTCCATCATGGGTTCGGGCGGCATGATCGTGATGGATGAAACCTCCTGCATGGTCGATGTTGCCAGGTTCTTCATGGATTTTTGCATGTCGGAGTCGTGCGGAAAGTGCGTTCCCTGCCGCGTGGGCACCACCCAGATGCACAACATTCTGGAGCGCATCACGCAAGGCAAGTCGGGACCGCAGGATCTGGAGTTACTCAAACGGTTGACCGGCATGGTCAAGGCCGCCAGCCTCTGCGGACTGGGGCAGACCGCGCCCAACCCCACGCTGACCACTTTGCGCTATTTCATGGACGAGTATCGCGCGCACATTGAAGAAGGGCGTTGCCCGGCTGGGATCTGTCATCCGGCCAAGGTCGAAGCGGAGGTGAGCGCATGAGCACAACCGGAGTTGATATTCACACTTTGATGATCGAGAATCACGAGTGCGGCGCCCGCGCCGACCAGACGATTCTCGAAGTGGCCGAGGAAAACGGCATCTTCATTCCAACCCTCTGCCGGCTGCCAGGCCTGAGCAACATCGGCGCCTGCCGCATGTGCCTGGTAGAGGTGAAGGGAAGCAACAAGCTGTTGCCCGCCTGCGTCACCAAGGTGCAGGAGGGCATGGAAGTCACGGTGAACTCCGAGCGGCTGGCCGAGTACCGCAAGCTTACCCTGGAGATGCTGTTCAGCGAGCGCAACCACATCTGTTCGGTTTGCGTGACCAACGGCCATTGCGACCTGCAGTCGCTGGCGCAGAAACTGGGCGTCAACCACATCACCATGCCGTACATTCACCCGCTCATGCCGGTGGATGCGTCCCACCCGCGGTTTATTGCCGACCATAACCGATGCATCCTGTGCACGCGCTGCGTACGCGTCTGCATCGAGGTGGAAGGCGCGCACACCTGGGACATCATGGGCCGCGGCACCAAGGCGCTCGTCATCACCGACCTGTGTTCGCCCTGGGGCGCAAGCGAAAGCTGCACCGGCTGTGGCAAGTGCGTGCAGGTATGCCCGACCGGGGCGCTGAGTGAAAAGGGACAGGCTGCGGGAGAAATGCATAAGCGCCGCGCCTTCCTGCCCTATTTGAGCATGATGCGGGAGGTGGCGAGATGACAAACGCAAACGTGGCAAAGGCACGAGTGGCAACGGTCTGGCTGGATGGATGCTCGGGCTGCCACATGTCCCTGCTGGACATGGACGAGCGCTTGATCCTGCTGGAGGAAAAAATCGAACTGGTTTACAGCCCGCTGGTGGACGCCAAGCAGTTTCCGGAGAACGTGGATGTGGCGCTGGTGGAGGGCTCGGTCAGCAGCGAGGACGACCTGCACAAGATCCGGCTGATTCGCGCCAACTCCAAGGTGCTGATCGCGCTGGGCGACTGCTCGGTGACCGGCAACATTCCCTCGATGCGTACCGTGTTTCCGCTGGCGAAGGTGCTGGAACGCGTCTACGAGGAAAACACAACGATTAACAAACAGGTGCCAACGAAGATAGTTCCGAAGCTGCTGGAGCGCGTGATGCCACTGCACGAAGTGGTAAACGTGGACCTCTACCTTCCGGGCTGCCCGCCTTCGGCGCAAGACATTTTCTTCGCAATCAGCGAACTGCTGGAAGGGCGCATGCCGGATTTGAGTACGACCATGCGCTTTGGAGCATAGGAAACATATGCCTACGATCACGATCGATCCCGTAACCCGCATTGAGGGCCATGCCAGGATCACCGTGCAACTGGACGAGCAGGGAGAAGTGCAGGACGCACGCTTCCACGTGACCCAGGTGCGCGGCTTTGAAAAACTTTGCCAGGGCCGCCCGTTCACCGAAATGCCGGCGCTGATGGCGCGCATCTGCGGCATCTGCCCGACCAGCCACTTGCTGGCTTCCAGCAAGGCCTGCGATGACATCATGGCGGTGCGCATCCCGGAGACGGCGGAGAAACTGCGCCGCATCATGAACCTGGCGCAGATCATTCAATCCCACGCTCTCAGCTTCTTCTATCTTTCCTCGCCGGACTTTCTGCTCGGCATGGATGCCGATCCGGAAGAACGCAACATCATGGGCGTGGTGCGCAAGTATCCGCAAATGGCGCGCGACGGCATCAAACTGCGGCAGTTTGGCCAGAGGGTGCTGGAAACGCTGGGCGGAAAGCGGGTTCATCCCGGCTGGATCGTGCCCGGCGGCGTCAGCCATCCGTTCCTGGCCGAACAGCGCGACCAGATTCTTGGCGAGATTCCAGAGGCGATCCGGATCACGCGCAACGCCCTGCACTGGTTCAAAGGACAGATTGAATTCTTCCGCGCCGAAGTGCGTTCGTTCGCCAATTTCCCTTCGCTGTTCCTGGCCATGGCAAACGACGCCCAGGAGTTCTCGGCCTACAACGGCTGGCTGCGCTTTATTGATGCCAACCTGAACATTGTGGCCGACCACATTACCGGCGCCGATTACATGAATTACATTGGCGAATCCGCCAATGACGATTCCTATTTGAAATCCACCTACTTCAAGCCATACGGGCTGGCCAACGGCATGTATCGGGTGGGGCCGCTGGCGCGTCTGAATATGTGCAAGTCGGCAGGCACTCTGCAGGCCGATGAGGAATTGGCGGAGTTCCGCGAATTGGAACGGCATTCGGTGCTGAGTTCGTTCTATTACCACTATGCCCGGCTCATCGAAATCCTGTTCTCCATCGAGCGCATGGACACCTTGCTACATGATCCCGAAATTCTGGGCAAGAACGTTCGCGCCCATGCCGCGCCCAACAGGTTCGAGGGCGTCGGCATCCTGGAAGCGCCGCGCGGCACCCTGATCCACCACTACCATATCGACCAGAACGGATTGATCGAGACGGCCAACCTGGTGATTGCAACCGGGCACAACAACCTGGCGATCAATCATGGAGTGCTGCAGGTGGCGCGGCAATTTGTAAAAGGGAACACGCTGGAGCAGGGGATGCTGAATCGCGTGGAGGCCGTGGTGCGGGCTTTTGACCCATGCCTGAGCTGCTCTACCCACGCCATCGGCACGATGCCGCTGGATATCCAGTTGCTCTCCGCCGACGGCGCGGTGCTGGACCGGCTGCGAAGGTAGCACCCGGTGACCCGGGTGCTGCTCATCGGCTATGGGAATAGCTTGCGGGGCGACGACGCGATTGGTCCGATGGCGCTGGAGCGGTTGCACACGCAGCTTGGGAATGCGGAATTCCTAAGCTGCCATCAACTGACTCCGGAGCTGGCCGAGCGAGTCGCCGCCTGCGATCTGGCGCTGTTCGTGGACGCCACCAGCGATGGCGAGCCCGGCACGGCGGACGTGAAACTGCTGTCTCCGGAGTTGCCTGATGAAGCCAGTTTGACTCATCATGTGCAACCCGCAGCACTGCTTGAGTTGGCCCTAACCCTCTATGGACGGGCGCCGCGGGCGATGCTGGTCACCGGCGCGGGTGCAAATTTCGAGAACATTGAGGGACTGAGCGAGAAGGGCCAGGAGGCGCTGGACGAAATCTGCCGCGTCATTCCCACGCTGATTTAGGGTTGTTGGCGGCCGGCCAGGGGCAAGTAAGCGAGAAGGATCGAGCCAGTGATGCGCGGCAGTGCAGCGGCCGCGCATTTTCTATGGCGGCGGGAAATCAGACGGCTGCTGCGATATCCTAATGGCGAGGAAAAGCCGATGACCGGAATGCGGCATTATCCCTACGTACTGCTGGACGTGTTCACGCACAAGGAGCTGGAAGGCAATCAACTCGCGGTCTTCACCGACGCGCGCGATTTGAGCGATGCGGAGATGCAGAACCTGGCGAGGGAAACAAGCCTTTCCGAAACAACGTTCATTGTTCCTCGCGAAGCGGCGATGGAGCGCGAACAGGGCGTGCGGGTGCGCATCTTCACGGTGCAGGAGGAGTTGCCTTTTGCCGGCCATCCAACCCTGGGAACTGCCTGGCATCTGCGGCAGCAACGGGGTGGAGACACGGTGGAACTGGCATTGAACGTTGGCAAGATTCCAGTCAGCTTTGGCGCCGACGCCCTGGGCCGGCTGGTGGGCGAGATGCGCCAGCGCGATCCTGAATTCGGGGATATCCATCGCGCCGAAGACGTGGCGCGGGCGACCGGCGTGCCGCTGGAGTGGATGGACACCACGCTGCCGATCCAGACGGTTTCCACCGGAATCCCATTTACCATCGTTGCGCTGAAATCCCTGGCTGCCATGCGCGAGTTGCAGATCGATCAGAGAGGCGCCAGCGCGTACAGCCGCGAACACGGCGGACACTTCTTCTACTTTGTTTCGCGCCAGACCGAAACACCGGGAGCGACCTTGCACGCGCGCATGCAGTTTTATAACGGCGAGGATCCCGCCACCGGCTCGGCCGCGGGTTGTTGCGCCGCCTGGGCAGTGCGCCATGGCGTGCTCGCCAGCCAGAGCCAGGGATTGATCGAGCAGGGACTGGAGATCGGCAGGCCCAGTTTTATCCTGATTCGGGGGCGGAAATCCGGTTCCGACGTAATCGACATCAGGGTCGGGGGAGGCGTCGTCGAGACAGCGCGCGGTGAATTTGCATTGAAGTAAACAGCCGCGCGTTTGCTTTCAACGGCTTTTGCGGGCTGGCAATTTTCAGGCGTCGTGACCAGAATGCAATTGGCGAGCTGAGCACTTGTAAGATCGCGTTCTTCTTCGTACGATTCACATCACTCATGCACCTGACAATGTCGCCGTCCTAATCGGTCCAGCGGGTTGGATCGCAGGAAACGTAGAGCCCTTGAAAATGACTGCAAAAAAAACGATTCTGTGCGTGGATAATGAGCAGAACCTTTCCATCCAGAAGCTCACCCTGGAAACTCGAGGCTATCGCGTGGTTGCCTGCCACACGGCGCTGGAAGCCATGCGAGTTTGCAGTGATGAAACCGTAGACCTGGTTTTGAGCAACGTGGACCTTCCCGATGCCTCCGCCGCCGAACTGGTGGGGCGCATCAAGATGATTTCTCCGCTGCTTCCGATCATCCTGCTGAGCGGTCCGAAGCGGGCATTCCATACGGATGCGCCGGTGGATCTGCTGCTCCGGAAAGGCACCTTCGCGCCAGCCGAGCTATTGGAAAGCATTCGGCTTCTGCTGGTGAAGCGCCGCGGACCGCACCGCAATCCCTCCTCCATCGCAGGCCGCGCTACGGCCTGTTAATCTACTGCCTGCGCAAACCCTCGCGGCCCTGAAACCCGCAAACTGGGGATCTACAGGCGGCGCGATGCGCCATCGCTGCGCTGACGGCCGCGGTGCGGAAAACCGCGCGCGAGCCGCTCGTGTAAGATGGAAGTACATCCCCATGGCAGCCATTATTCAAGTTGAGAATGTCACCAAGACCTATCGCGTCGGTAAAGTGGACGTGCCCGCAGTGCGAGGCGTTTCCTTTGCCGTCGAGCGGGGCGAATTCCTTAGCGTGGTGGGTCCTTCGGGCAGCGGCAAATCCACACTCTTCTACATCCTTGGCGGATTGGCGCAGGCCGATTCCGGCCGGGTTTTGATCGATGGCACCGACTTTGCACACACTACGGACTCGGAACGAACCCACCTGCGGCGAAGGAAGATTGGATTCGTCTTCCAGAAATTCAACCTGCTGCCGACCCTGACGGCGCGCAACAATATTCAGATTGCCCTCGACATTGCCGGCGATGCGGCGGATCGGGATCCGGATCACTTCCGCAACATCACGCAACTGCTTGGCATCGACAAGCGCCTGGATCACCGTCCCAACGAGTTGAGCGGCGGCGAACAGCAGCGCGTTGCACTGGCACGGGCGCTGATCAACAAACCGGCGATCGTGCTGGCCGACGAGCCAACTGGAAATCTCGACACGCAGAATTCCACCGTAGTGTTGGAGATGCTGCAACGCTCCAACCAGGAACTCGGACAGACCGTGCTGATGATCACTCACAACCCGGAGGCGGCACGCTTTGGCAACCGCATTCTACATTTCCGCGACGGCCAGGTGGTGGGGCCGGAGCTGGATCCGCAGTGGTCCGGCGCCGTTCACTAAATGCGGCGAGGGCAGTAAATACGCGGGGAATGCGCAGCCAGGGGGCGCCATCGGTTTGACAGGGCAGGGTGCTTTGTCTAAGATGAAACAGTCGAGCGGGAGTAACTCAGTGGTAGAGTGCGACCTTGCCAAGGTCGAAGTCGCGGGTTCAAATCCCGTCTCCCGCTCCAGTAAATTCAAGGCCCTCGCCAGCGTGCGAGGGTTTGCCATGAAAGGAAGCTGTTCCCCCGGCGTTTCCGGATCTTGGGCAATCGGGGCGCGGTAGCCAAGTGGTAAGGCAGAGGTCTGCAAAACCTTTATTCGCCAGTTCGATTCTGGCCCGCGCCTCCAATCTTTCCTCGTAAATTACTGAAAATGGATAGCTTGCCGAATTTCACGTCATCGGTCTCATTGTGGCTGAATGGGGAAAAATTGGCCAAAATCGGGCACATTTTGGTTCGAAAGCGGACAAAAAGCGGACAACGCTTTTTGCCCCTTAATTTTTGCGGGTTCCCTCACCTTGAGGTGCGAATTCGTCAGTATCCATGAGGGTTTGCTCATACTTCAGCATCGCTTGCCGCTTGTGTTCAGCCGTGGGGTGGACATACCGCTGGACGATCCGGATTGAGCTGTGGCCGAGGATTGCCGCCAGCGTAGCCAGATCGACCCCAGCCTGGGCAAGTCTGGTCGCAAAGGTATGACGGAAGTCGTAGAGCACGAAATCGAGAGCCTTGAGGCCCTTCTTCTTGTCCGCCTTGATGGCTGCGTCGTGCCCCCGATTGAGACGCACGATGTGCTTTCCTGGCTTTGTAGGGGATGGAAATATCCAAGGCGAGTCCTTCTTCTTGGGGTTCTTTTCCATGCGCCGGGCAAGGATCGACTTGCTCTCAGCGGTCAGGTCGAGCGTCCGCCTCGCCGCCTTGGATTTTCCTTGCCTGATATGGAGTTGTCCCCGTTCGAGGTCTATGTCTGCCTTGCCGAGGGACAGGACCTCCTCCGGACGCATACCCTGATTCCGCATCAGCCTCGCCAAATCCCAGAGATTCTTGTTTTTCGCGGCTCGCAGGAAGTAGTCCTTCTCTTCCGCTGCGGTGATTACGTGCATCCTGACCGCATCAGCATCGGACGGAATCTTGACGTTGCGAACGGGATTCTCTCGATGCCACCGCTGCTTGATTGCATATCGGAAGAACTTCGACAGCGCGTGAAGGTCATGCCGCAGAGTGATGTCGCGAACCTCATGCTCAGTGACTCGCCACGCCTTAAACGCTTCTACCCTGCCCTCATGAATCAGCGACACCGGCTCCCTGCCAAAGAACAACTTCAGGCTCGTGAAGCTGGTCTCGATTCTCAGGAAGCTATTGGGGTGCGACCTGTGCTCCACCTTCACCCAGTCCAAGAAATCAGTGGCGGCGTCACTGAATTCGCGTACGACCATGCGCCGGGATGGATGTCGCCCCTCAGCCAAGGCAATGCGATGTTCAGCCTCAAGTTGCTTAGCTCGCGTCTCGTTTTGTTTGGTGGCGGCCAAGTCTGTCTTTCCGTTGTACTCTTTGCCTGCTACCTTGAAGCGGTAGCTCCACTTCCCGCATCGCTTTCTCAGCGGCATCACTTGTCTCCTGTAGTCTCGTTTCCAGCCATGCGTCCACCCGATCTTTCGGATACCAGATTCGTCGCCCGACCTTGAGGTACGCGGGCCCCCTCCGCTGGCATCTCCAATCTGCTAGAGTCGCTAGCGATAAGCCCAAGTCCTGCGCCAGTTCCTCAGGCGAGATCAAACTATCAGGCAACACGGCTGGACCTCGTCCGGGTTTTCCCGCAC
The DNA here is from genome assembly GCA_964591805.1 of uncultured Acidobacteriaceae bacterium. GTDB lineage: Bacteria > Acidobacteriota > Terriglobia > Terriglobales > Acidobacteriaceae > TOLSYN. The sequence goes on from CAZQDD010000018.1 coordinate 17,835, forward strand.
CGGATGGCGGCTTTATGTTGAGCGGCTCCGAGTGATCGAAGCTCTTTTCCATTGGTATTGCCGACGGCGTCACTTTCGTCGCACAGCGGGTGCACAGGAACGAGCAAGGGAACGTGGGCGCCCACTGGTTTATGGGCACCCACGATGGGAGCCGCGTGGATCGGCCCCTGCGGAATTTTGCTAAGCGGCTGGAGGTGCGTTAGTCGCCGCCGGATCCATCATCGTTTCTGTCGTTTCCGGCCGCTAACTGAACAAAGCTGGCCTGCGTTCTGGCGTGCGATGCCCCGCACCGTACCCCGTCTAGGTGCACGATGACGAGCCCCAGACACGTCCAGAAAGCCATTGAGATCAGCAGGCCAAGCAAGATTACCTCAGCCGGCGCTAACGAATCGAACCTCTCGTCGTTTTCACTCGCCTGGTTCACAGAGCACCTCTGGAGCGACAGCATCGCCATCTTCCTGGCTCCGCCGCCGCACCAGTCGCGGTGGCGCCTCCAGCACAAATGCGCGCTGGTCCCCGCACCTTCCGCGCGCCTGCTCGTTGGTGATGAAAGAGTGGACCGTGGCCTCGAAGGCCCCGATCACTTCGCGCAGTGTGAGACAGGCCCGATATGTCCGGAGTAGTGCGTAACACTCCTCGCATCCCCCCCTTGATGCCCGCTTGGGCGTCCTTCGCGGGGTTATAGGCTGGATGCCGGGAGCATCTTCCCCGGACGCGGTACACAAGCCGAAACGCCCTCTTGAACATGGAACTCCTCTCGATCGCCACAATACAATATTATACATAGTTTTACTATTACTATTATGTTTTTAGATTCGTGACAGTCAGAGAGGCTGCGATACGTGGGTGAGTCTGGCTCGCAGCGGTCATGCACTTAAGTTGAGGACAATTGAGGGCTATTGATCCAAGGCACTGCCCCTGTCTCACGACAGGGGGTCCACTCCAGTTCGAGTCCCTCTCCCCCGCCAGTTCACTGATTCCCGCCCAGTAAATGCTTCTCCAAGCCGTTCTTGACCATTCCTAGTGAGCATTAATGCGGCTGTTAGCAACTGTGGCAAGGCTCAGTTTTGTAAACTCCCTTTCTCCGTTACTCCTTGCGATTGCGCCAATTAGCGGCCATCATGTTTTCGGTACAAAATGCCCACCCCATACATTTGCGGCGAAACACTCGATGATGTCTTGAGAGAAGTGATCGAGGAAGTGTTCAAGCACGGTGTCCCGATTACACCGACAAAAGGTCGAGCCCTCGAACTCTCCGGCGTGCTCCTTGAGATCGTCAATCCTCGTGCTCGCTTGAGTCGCACGGAAACCCGAGGAAAGGTTTTTAGCGCGCTCGGTGAACTCACTTGGTACCTGGCGGGAACAAACAAAGTGAGTTTTGTGTCCTACTACATCAAGCCCTACATGCAGATGGCGGACGGAGATGAGATATACGGTGGCTATGGTCCGCGACTGTTCAATTGGGATGGGATCAACCAGATCGACAACATTATTCATCGCCTCCGTCAGAACCCTCATTCGAGAAAAGCAGTAGCACAATTGTTCGACAGAACTGACATGGAATCGCATAAGAATGACATTCCGTGTACATGCACCCTGCAGTTCCTAATCCGTGATCGCAAACTACACTTGATCACAAATATGCGTTCCAATGATGTGCACGTGGGCCTGCCGCACGATGTCTTCTGCTTTACCATGTTGCAAGAAATTGTCGCCCGATCCATTGGCGTTGAGCTAGGCACATACAAGCACGTGGTGGGCAGCCTGCATCTCTACGATCGCAACTCTCGCGCAGCGAAGCGCTTTCTGGATGAGGGCTGGCAGGCCACGAATGCGCTTATGCCCTCAATGCCAGAAGGGGATCCATGGGTACATATCCGGACCCTCCTCGAACTCGAGTCTGAAATTAGGGAAGCTCCAGCACCAATAGATTTGCGCTACGATAATTTGCCTCCGTACTGGGCTGATATTCTGCGGTTGCTACATATGTACCGACTCCGGCGGGACGGTGACGGCCAGCGAATCACGGAGGTTAGGGATTCCCTGAGTTCGACTCTATATCGCCCATTCGCCGATCGGCTGCTCAGACAACTGGCGACAACAGGGAAGTTCAATTTACTCTAGTGATGTCCTTATGTTCACAGCCCTTGCAACTTTGATCGATCGTCTTGACACCCCGTCGACTTCGCGGACGGACGTGATTTCCTGGGGTGCGCCAGTGCCGTCATTCGGCGATCTCTTCACCGCAACCGTCGCCACCTTGGGTCTGAATCCAAGCAACCGAGAGTTTGTTGATGAAGACGGGAATGAACTGAGTGGGACAGTCCGTCGGTTCCACACTCTCAACTCCCTCGGACTTGAATCCTGGGCAGATGCAGATTCTCGCCACCTTCAACTGATAATCGACTCGTGTCGGCTCTATTTCGACGGAAACCCCTACGACAGATGGTTCAAACGTCTTGACCAGATTGTGCTTGGTGCGAATGCGTCCTATTACAGCAGATTCGCGGGTGCTTGCCATCTTGATCTGATTCCATATGCAACATCAAGAAAATGGACAGAACTCGCGCCTCTGCAGAAGTCCGAACTCTTGAGTCTTGCGGCAGACACGCTGGCATTGTTGCTACGCGATTCTGAGGTGCGGATACTCATTCTGAATGGGAGGTCGGTCGTCGATCATTTCCAAGTGATGACTGGGGTTCACTTGGATTGTAAACCGATGAGGGAATGGAGCCTTCCCCGTCAAGGGACGGATGTTCAGGGGTTTTCCTACACGGGTACAATAGTGAGCCTATCGAACATCCAGCTAAGGAACCCGATAAAAGTACTTGGCTATAATCACAACATTCAAAGCAGCTTCGGCGTGACCACGAAGGTGATTCACTCGATACGGGACTGGATTGCCTCTGTTACCTCAGAGGGACTGAATGAGACCGAAAGATCGTCGGCGAGCCGCCGAGCTGAGCGATAGGCTGTCGTCGTTTGCCCAAACTGTCCGACCATTGCCCGGAATCGCCCCGGCTGAAAATCGTGAGTGCCTGATTGAGCAAATGCTTGAGAGCGTCCATAGAGTGGCGTTTGCCCGGTGCCTTCTCGATCTAGACCTTAGCCCGCGTCGCGCCGATCCCAACGATGAACTTTTCGATCCGCTCAAAGCTGCGGTGCTGTCGTTGCGGGCTGGCGATATGGAGGAAGCGTTTTGGCTAGTGTTTCTGTTCGTGCATTTTGGTAAGAATGCACGGGCTGGCTGGCGATATGTGGCAGAAATATATGGGGGATTGGGGAACGGTCAGCCATGGAATTGGAGAAGGGTTAGTCAATCACCTGCGGGATTTCGGGCGTGGCTCGATGCTAACCTAGCGCGGATTCGGAGAGAGGGTGTTCCGGGCGGCTTCGGCAATCATCGCAAGTACGAGAGTCTGGATGCGAATTCTCCCAACGGCACTGGAGCGGCCGTAGAAACGTACGTCAATTGGGTTGCACCACCGCGTACTCATGTCGAGCTAGTTACAGAGGCTACCCTTCTTGAGAGCGGCGACCCATACAGGGCCTTCGATAAACTGTACCGCTCTATGGACGCCGTCGCACGCTTTGGGAGGACCGCGCGTTTCGACTACTTGACAATGCTAGGAAAGCTCGGCCTAGCAGCGATTCAGCCCGGTTCGACCTATATGGAGGGCGCGACAGGCCCAGCCAGAGGCGCGCGCCTCCTATTCGGAGTCGATGCCTCCCAGCGCACTCTTGATCAGTGGGTAGTTCAGCTTGGGAGCATCCTCTCACTCGGGATGCAAGAGATGGAGGATTCTCTGTGTAACTGGCAGAAGAGTCCTGCGGTATTTAGGAGATTCCGGGGGTAGCTATTCACTCCAGCGATATCGCCGCTTGAGTGCATTGAGCTGCCGAGGAGTAATCCTCCTCCTATGCTGGAGCTGTCCAACCACTATGCCCGGTGAGACTCCAATCCTGCTAGCGAATCGAATGATTGCTCGGTGATCAAGTTGTAGCTGAAGCAGTTCGTGCTGTACATCTTCAGGAACCAACACCTTCCCTGCAAATTCGTTTGCCTCGCGCTCTTCATCGCTAGAACCCACTTCAAGGCCGTCTATAAAGACTCCCCGATCTGCGTGCAGAAGCAAATGTCCCGCTTCATGAAAGAAGCTGAACCAGAACTGATCGTCTGAAAGATATCTGAAGCTCAACAGCAGAAGAGCTTGCTTCGAATCAAGGAGTCGCGCAGCTCCACTGGCCCGGCATCCGCTTGGGCAGCGCAAGACCGCGAACGCTACCCCAGCAGATGCGCACAACTTCCGCAGTTCTAGCAGGAACACATCAGGATTCTTTTCCCGCGTGAGAGCTCGGAGCCCTGGCAAGAGCGCGTGAAATGCTTGGGGGTTCCAAGGACCGCAGCGAATAGAGGCAGCCGCGATTTCTCCCGCTCGAAGCCATGCGGCTAGCGCCCCTGGGCTCGAGTCAAATGAAGGTGACGTCCGAAGAGCATACGCTCGCTGATAGGTTCCGTAGGATGATCGCCACTCGGAGATAGAAGGAACGTCGAAGAACTGGAGGCACGAAGCAACTTCCTCAGACGGAAGGGGCGCAGGCTTCAACCAACCGAATCTCACCATATCACTGAGAGGCAATTCTCTAAGCCACTCCAGCGCAGCTTTGCTCTGCTTCTGCGCGTCCTCACGAAATTGGAAATCGCGAGTCATCCAAAACTGCACAGATGCACCGAGGAACCGCTCCAGCTTTCGCGCGACGCCGATGGTGATCGCTGATCGTCCTTCCAGAATCTCCATGGTGCGCTGAATCGTCTCCTCAATACCGAGAGAGAACTCCTCAATCGAAATGCAACGCTCAGTCAGCAGGTCGCGTATTGTTTCCCCCGGTGCGGAGGACCATTTTGGCCGGAATGCCGTTCTAGTTGACATGATTCATCTCGATTCGGAGTAGCTTAAGCCGGCGGACGCGTGACCAATCCACGCGATTCTCTTCAGTCATAGGGTTTTCGGGGTGACTAGCCACGAATACCATCTGCAATCCGTCGCACAAATTCAGAATCAGCTCGTCATTGGTTATCGTGCGAGGACTACCGGCCAAGAGTTCGTGTATGGAGCTAGCGGAGCGAACGTCGGCGAGTCGGTTCCTCAGCAGCCTAGCTGCTGCAATCCCGAATCGTGAGTCAGCTTCTGCTTCATGTTCGCAGATAGACCGGAGGAGCTTCGATTCAAAAGCGATTTCCAATGTGCTTGCCGTCAACTCGGTCAGTCCAGCCCTCGCACCGCCACGTCACACAGTGGCCAGCGATGGGCGTCTCGTCTTCCCGTCCGCTCACCCAGTTTAGCAGGCGGGATGCCGATGAGGGGCTATCCGCTGCCCCACCGAAGCCTGGCTACTGGATTACCAGAATAATGCGCGATGCCGCGCCGCGGCTTTCTGCGAGATCTGCCTCAACGTGTTGAATGGGGCACTGGGATTTATGGTGCAGAGTCGGTGTGTCGTTACTACGACGGAGCTGTGGCTCGGAATTCCGGCCCGCAACAGGCGGCGCGGCTCTCGGCAATTCTGCCGGCTTCCCTCAAACGACATCCCGAGCGCATGAATAGCTACAGCGGGCTCATTCTTAGCGGATGCGCCAAATGGGTTGGTGACGCTATGCGGCAGCCATCGGAATCACCTCACCGAATGGTGCCGAGTGGTCCTTGGTGGCTGCCCAGAGGACTGGGTGGTTTGGTGCAGCGTCCGGGAAGGAGCCCTCAAGGTCGGTGAAGACCACGAGAGCCTGCGGCTGGAGCGACTGCTCCTCGATGTATTCGAAGCAGGGGCAGAAGCTTGTCCCACCGCCGCCCACAGGTTCGAGCGTAATCGGCTCGCCTTGTTCAAAAATGGAGGCGTTGTGAAGCTGGGTGTCGAAGTAGAGGACATGCACCCGCTGGGGCCTCCGCTCCGAGATGATCGAGCTCAGTTCGTCCTGGAACAGCCCAAGCTGCCGGCGGTTGATCGAGCCGGAGCAGTCCACTCCGACCACAATCTCACCCACGCCATCTTTGCGAATGCTCGGCAGGTATAGGCCAGAGTCGATGTGGCGCCGGTTGGGAGACGACCAGGAGTAGTCCTCGGGGATTGCTGCGGCGAACGAGTTCCGGAGTGCCGCCCTCCAATCGACGGTTGCCTTGTCCGCCGTCTCCATCGCGCGGCGCACACCTGCCGGCGCCTTGCCGGCCATGCGAGCGATGACTTCGGCCTGTTCGACCGTTCCGGTCCAGCTCATCTGCTGCCTCTCGATCTGGTCGCTGGTCGCCGGCGCGCCATCTCTGTCGGGGTTGGGCGCATCGATGACCTGTCCAAATCCGCCATCTGTCACTGGAACCTTGGACGGGGCAGTTCCCTTCTCGTCGCCCAGGGCCGAAGGATCTCCACTCCCGGAATTGGTGGAGCCGTCCCACTGGCCGCCGGCGGAGTCGCCGTAGTTGTCCTCGGCAATGAGGTTGTATATCCGCTCAGCGCTGAGGTTCCGGAACCGTGGATCGTAAAGTGCCCCTGCAGGGAGCGCGAGGTTCGCATCCCGAATGAGAGGGTTGATGGCGAAGTCACACGCGACATTCCAGCGTTTCGGTGAACGCGTTCCCCGCCGAGTGTGGTGTTGCAGTGCCGGATGCATGACTTCGTGGGCCAGGCAGCCAAGCAGTTCAGGCGGCGTCAGCTTCGCAACGAATTCGGGGTTATAGAACAGGGAGACGCCGTCGGTCGCCATGGTCTCGATCGATGGTGTCTCAACGTTCTTGAGCCGCAGGATCAGAACCCCGAAGAATGGAAAATCGAGCAGTAATTTCGTTCGGCCCTGCTTGAGCCGCACGGCCGGGGAGAGGTTTGTCATGATGCCATTAGCTCCATGAACGCCGACATTTTCGTCAGAATTTGATCCACGTCGGGTGCTGGCGCGGGTTGGGGCGCGGGATCGGTTGACTTCGGATCGGGAATGTGGACCACTACAGCCGATGCCACCTCTGTTCCGGGAACATGGCCGATGGCAGCAGATTCATTCGAGCTGTCATAGCCGCGATCTTTCATCGCGTGCCTGATCTTAGCTGCGAGTTCGTTCGCAATTCCCGCCGCCCGAGTGCGCGCCGCTGGATGCTGGGCGAGCTCCTGGCGGGTAAAGCAGGCGAGCCGCGAGTTTGTCTCCTGCGCGAGTGCCGTCAGTTCTTCATCGTTGGTTACATTCAACCGCGGAACAAGGTCGGCAATCTCCGTCACATTGCGCAGAGTAGACGTATGCAAACGGGCTTTCGGCCGTTCCAATTGCGACGCGAGGTGGGCGACCGAGTGCATGAGACGCGACCACAGCTCGAACGTGGCGCGCATGAGGGACTGCTTGACCTGCCGATCGATCTCGCGGGCGACGCGAGCTTTCTCATCCTCGCCAAGCGTGACGCGAAAATCTTCGCCACAAGGTATGGGAAGAATGTCAGTCGTCAAATCGAACTTCTCAGTAAGCTTCGACCAGTCCGGGTAATCGCTATCGCGGTACAGAAGGCCAAGACTGCTGCGGGCCTGCTCGCGATAGGTCGGATAGGCGTCAAGGAACTCCCGCACCAGATTTCCGTACGCCGTCTTGAACTCGCTCAACTGCGTATTGAACTCGAAATATAGGTGGGACGGGAGCAAGCGGTAGCCTTCATCCGACCAGGGCAGAGTCACCTTGTAGAAGTACTGGCGAATCTGACCTGCAAGCGAGCGCAGTTCCTCCAGCTTTTCGGCCTGGTCGAGCAGATGCTTGTTGTAGCGGCCAGCATTGGTGTTTGCTTCGTGAGACTGTGCTACTTCTTCGGACACACGTTTGTCGTGCTTGCGCGCGGTCCACATCGTGATATGGAGACAGATCAACATGGCCTTGTCGGAAATCATTTCGTTTCATGCTCCAGGCGCAGCCCCGGATGAGCCAGGGCTACGCGAGTAAATCGCTGTGTGTGACAGCGAATTGGGTGAATTCGGCAGTGGTCGCGATGGCCCGGTCACGAAGCAGTGCATCGCGCATGGACAGGACTTGTAATTCATCCGGAAGGCGCCCGAGGTAGAGCTTCGCCTTCCCAATTGAGCTATCGGTGATACGGCGGCCGAGCGCCGTGGCAATTGCAATCTGTGCCGATGGATCGCTGGGCAAGGGCGCGCCTGTGGGATTGAGGAGAATTTCGTCAATGGATGGCAGCGAATGGAAAAGGTTCAGGAAGCCAATGAACTCCGCGGCTACGCCGTCGCCCACTGCGCCTTGAATGAGGTGCATGAGCAGCATCTCGTAAACGTCCGCAGTGATGGTGGCCTTTCGGGCGTCGATTCCGTCCATCGCCCTCGATACCATCTCCCAAGAGCGCGGCGTCGGCCAGGCGTTGACACCAGATCGCACAGTCGCGTCGTGCAACAACTCCGCCCGGAAGCGGAGAAATGCGATGATTTCCGGCCTGATCCCTGCCTTGCCAGCCCAAATGCACCACTCGCCGAGATCCGGTTCTAGCGTGAGATGCAGGAAGCGGTTGAGCAGCGGGCGCGGCATGGAGTAGCTGACGCCACGCTCAGAGGCGGGATTGCCGGCGGCAAGCACTGACCATCCATCGGGCAGCCGATAGTCGCCTAGCGCACGATCCAGAACGAGCTGATAGCAGGCAGCCTGTGTCATCGGGGGCGCGGAAGTCAGTTCATCGAGGAAGAGGATGCCTTCCCCACATGTAGGGAGGAAGTTCGGCGTGATCCATTCCGTTCGGTCATCCTTGATGCGTGGCAGACCACGGAAGTCGACAGGATCAAGCTGAACAGCGCGTACGTCAATAAATTCGCGATTTAACTGCTGCGCTACCTGTTTAACGAGCTGGGATTTCCCGACGCCACAGGCACCCCAGATATGGAGAGGGACGTTTTGAGGCACAGCGGTGATTAGCGCCTCAACGAGGTGAGAAGGTTTCATGAGTATTGTCCTTTGAAAAGAAAAACGGCCTAATGAAGGCCGTCGGGACGCGAGTGTGATGAGGTGGAATTCACGGCTTGTGGACGCTTGTGGTTGTATTCCAAGAGAGGGCGAAGATGGACGGGCGTGTCCAATACCTTTGGATTTCGCGCGGCACTCAGCGCCCTGACTGGGGCGTCGGAAGAGGCGCTCGGAGCGGACACTCAGCTAAGATTTAGGTAGGCGCTGAACCTGTTTGGGATCACAATGATTCCTGAGTAGATTGTGGAGCGTCGATGATTAACGTCGGGAAGCAGATCGAGGCTAAAACACCCTCGCGCTCTTTGATCATGACATACTGCGCTAGCCTGCCGTTCTTCGAACGCGACATTCTGCCGCACCTTCAGCGAGCTGGCGACGGACACGTCACGGTGCTTCTAGACGATAGCCAGTATGATGCTTCGTTCTCCGATTTCGTGACGGGCGCAGGTACTAGGTATCGCTTTCATCCAGTTCGCCTACCACACAAATCCGCGAATTTTCACCCGAAGCTGTTTCTACTGATGAACGGCAACAACGCGGACCTGTTGATAGGAAGTGCCAATCTCACGCCATCCGGCTTCCGTGCGAACGCAGAGATTATGGATCAACTTACGTTGTCGGAGGCGAGTCAGGAGGATGCTCCGGCGATTGCACAGTACGTCGCGATGCTAAGACTGTTGCCAAGCCTTGATAGACGCCTGCCGAACCCCGTTCTCACTCAACTTGAGAAGTTCGCTAGCGATTTGGAGCGTCTTGGCGCGCAGCAGGCGAGCACAAGTACAGGGCCGTGGTTTCTGCATAGTGTAGGTGAGGCGTTGTTGCCGCAGGTTTCGCGCCTGATTTTGCCACCGGATATCAGGCACATCATAGCGATCTCACCGTTCTTTGACGAAAAAAGCTTGGCAGTGCTGAAACTCGCAGAGACCTACGACAAAGCTAACATCCGTCTCATTAAAAGCGCTGAACCCGACTTGCTCAATGGCGAAGCCTTAGTCAGCCTGGGACGCCGGATAGCTGTTGAAGAATGGTGCACGCTGTCAGACGGTCAACAGCGGCGGCTGCACGCTAAGGTTTTGGTGTTGCGGTCCAGAACTGATGAATGGGTGATCAGTGGCAGCGCCAATCTGACACGTTCGGCGTGGCTATCATCGGCTATGTCGACCAATGCACCAGGCAATGTCGAAGCCGTGATTGTACGTCGATTCGCGCTCGGTTCCACGAAGCGACTTCTCAAATCCATCAATACGCAAGCGATCGACTACCGAAGCCTGCGCCGAGCGGCCGCGGTGCCGAGTACTTCTGATGCGAACCCCGGTTTCGTCATCATCGACGCACAGCTATGTGACCTAGAAATTACGATCTTGCTAGAACTCCACAACGGTGCTCCTGATACAGCGCGGTTTCGAGTTTTCTTAGAGCAGCGCGGCAGGCGTGTGGCGGCCATACCGGTCGCGAGACACAACGGAACACACGTGTGCCTTTCTGTGGGTGTCTTAAGCCAGAAACTCGATCGTGAGAGTCCTATCGCTGCCACAGTCGAGATGCACATGCGCGGGCAACAACCGGTTCGAATGAGGATGTGGGTAGCCGTCCCCGCCACTCTAGCCTTCAATTCAAGTCAGCGGAATGTTCGCGCTGCTGCTCGGGACGTGTGCCGGCGAGTGTTTTTGCAAGACGAAGCTGCTGGTGTGATTGCAGACGCCATTACCCGTTTCTTGACGGATTTAGGCGGGCTTGCACACGACCAAGCTAGCCACCGAGCGCACGATCAAAAACAAGAAGTTGTCGAGGATGTCGACCGCCAACTCTCTAAAAGTGAATTCATCATCACTGATGATGCGCTTGGCGCGCTTCATGCTTGTCACGCTCGCACTGCTCAGGCACTTACGGGTCTCGCGGCGCTACTAGAGAAATTGCTCGTAGCCGCGGATGAACTTGACTCTGTCGAAGCCCCTGCGGACGATATCGAGGAATCGCGGACCGGGAATGAAGAAGAGGGTACTCGCAACGACGGCGTGAACGAGGGCAAGGGTGACCGGAAGAAAAAGGTGAAAAGAGCCGAGGAGACGCTGGATCAACTGAACGCAGCTTTCCGTGAGACCGTGAGTGAAGCTCTTCGTCAGGATATTTCAGAACGAGCGGTGCCGTTCGTCCTCAATTTACCGAGCGCAGCAATTGCGTACATGCTGTTGCACGCCCAAGTGCGGCGCCGGTTAGAACTCGATCATAGCCACACCGTTACTCACGATGTTCGGGAGATACTGCGGGAGGCGTTCTCTATCAACGGAATGTCTCTCGGCGGATGTTATGGCTGGCTCGTTCGGGCATGGGCGTCAGAGCCGTGCCGTGCACAGCTCAGTGCGATGCTCCAAGCAGACGGCACCAGGAATGATCTGCTAGCATTTGCTGCCGCCGGTCTGGCGTTTGGGGGCAGATTACAGGATAACGACGTTGTCGCACGAGGAATTCTTGCCGGGTTGCACCTAGTAGCCAGTAGAGCTCCCAGTGAGCAAATCGGTGCCGATCTGCAGCAGCGTCTAGACGCTATCGCCCAATCATCGGCGGGCACTCTTACGACGGAAGAACTGCAATCGATTCTGATGTCCTTCGATCCGCAGAAGTTGAACATCATTCCGCTAGTTCGGCGGTGGACGAAGATGGCAATGATCGACGAAGTAAATGCCGATCCAGCACGGGTGTCCGGCGAGATTGCCGAACTACAGCGTGTCGACCCGAAGCTGTGGGACGCGTACTCCTTAATTCGCAAACGGTTGAAACCCGGTCTTGCTCAGGCGTCTGCTACTGATAATGTCATCAAGTGTGAAGTATGTCGGATGAAACAGCCGGCAAGCACCGCGCAGCGACTATCGGCGTCATCCGGCGACTACGTTACTTGCGATAACTGTCGCCGAATCCTCATCCCACTTCAGACCGACGACGGGCTATGTGAACAGATTGTGCTAGGTCTGAAGTTGATGGCGGGGGTGACTAGTGCCTGAGTTCCCGGACTGGACAGAATTCTGCAGCGACGAATCAGAACATCGTGGCCTGGACCCGCTTGGTCTCGAATCCGTGGGGGCGAGCATTGTCCAAAAACGCCTGCTTCCCGGCATCACCAACGCCACTCGTCACATTCGTTACTATCCCTTTTTCTGCTGGGTGTTTTGGAACTTTTGGAACCACAAATCCGAGAAGGCGCTTTTGTCTGGGCAGCGCAGATGGAGGACGAGGTTTGAGAACATCTTGCGGTCCGCCACTCTGGACAAAGACGAGAACATCCAAGGATTGGTAGGTGTCACGAAGGCGACCCGCATCAAAGGGAAACCGGCCAAGGCACAACTGATCGTTGAAGGCGGGCACGCTGCAAGTGCTTTTGTGCCGGTGAACTACAGTTCGTCCTTCCGTGCTCTAGGTTGCGGCTTATGGGAGGACAAGAAGGGAGCCAAACTGACCGAGTTCGGAACAAGCCTAGCGCTTGCGTTCGATCGATCGCTAAACGACTTACCCGGCAGCCGCTCCGCCCTAAAAGAGCTTTGTTCGGACGCTGCTGAGGTTTCAGTCGGTGCAATTCGAGCGGTCGCCGAGGGTATTCGACTCCGTCAAGTTGGCCCTGGCGAGCCGGAGCATAAGCTCCTATTGGAGCTCCTGCTGCGGATGGACGCAGACGACCACCGTGTGAACGCTGATTTCGACCAGAGCCGTTCGAGCAGCTTCGCGTTATTCATGGAGATTACTGAACAAGCGGAAGGCACATTATCTTCTCCTTCAGATCTCTATCGGATCTTCGCGACCGGTCAGTTGCCGAACCATCACGCGTTCGCGGTACCGCCGGAGCTTCAACACAGGTTTGAGATATGGAAGCGATACCAGGAACGGCAATACATCAAGTTGAGCATCTACGCGTTGTGGCACGAAGTGGTGCAGACGCTTGCATACACAACTTTCAAGACCGCACCGGCGCAGCAGTTACTGAGCCATTTCAATACTTCACTTAAAAGATCCGAACTGGCGCGAAAGTGGCTTGGAAAGGAATTCGCAAGTCAGACGGTCGCTGACGTTTTGCAGGCACTCTCGAAGCAACTCGGTTTAAAGCCGCGCGACTTCGGCGATAAGGCGATTGGACTCGCCGAAATCCTGATGGATTTAGAGCGCGCTAGTGATGACAGGGTGAGTGCTGCGGTAGTGCTTCTTTTCCTGTGCACTTGTTACTGGAAAAGCAATGGGAATGTTCTGGCGGAGTCATACTTGCACAAACAAGGTGGCACTGAGCGTCTCTCGCTTGAGGCGGTCTGCAACGATCTGGAGCAACTGTCTGACAGCACAGTTGCAGAGTACCTTCAGTGGGCGGTCGAGACTTATGTCCTGAAGCAGTCGACAAGAGTCGCGGTGCAAAAGCTGCCGGATTACCGTTTTTTCATTATTCGTGACGATCAAGGCTACCGACTTGTGAAGTCGCAAAGCCCTCGATCGTACCTTTCGTATGACTCGTCGAGGATCGGAAGCGCGTATGAGCTAATGTCCGGGCTTAAGCTGATAGACATGAAGAACGGAATAAAATTGACTGCGGCGGGACGCAAGGTACTTCAGAAGCTAAGGAGTCACCATCAACTGTTGCAATCGCAGGCCGCGCAAGCAGCACGCGCTTAGTTTAATGCGAACTTATCGGCGGAATTAAATGCCACGAAAAACTGAAGTACCGGAAACGTGTGCGCTATGTGGGTGTCGGGTACACCGTTTTGGAGAATACGCAAAGCCAACCGTCCAGGGCCGGTCGCACGCTACGGAGCATCACTTCATTCCTGAGCGTTTCTTTGGTCGATCAAAGAATCGTCAGGGCACGCAGCGTGACGGTATTTTCACGGCATGTCCGTGGGGATTCGAAGGCAAAACCGCGGTTTACTGTTATGAATGCCACGAGGAGTTGATTCACAACCCGATTCTGCTACCAGACGACGTGACAACATTCGCCGAACTGATCAGGCAGAACGGATTGAATGAAACTGAGAAGCCCGCCACTCGCGAAAAGATCGCTTCCAGGATTCAGCTATTCCATAGCGCTATCGCAACCGGGCTGAAAACGCTACTGCGGCGGCAACAAGCGCTAGCCGAACTCGGTCACACCTGCATCAACGAGTCGAACAGGATGTGTATGCATTCTGAGAATGGGTGTGAATCGGTTCACCGCGCATTAGAAAAGCTGCCTCTGTCGCTAAAGCCAGGTCAAGTGCCCTTCAGCAACGGCCTCTATTTCTTTTACGAGAAAGGCGAGACCAGCTCGCATGGTCCCCTGGGGCGCATCGTTCGGATTGGCAATCATCCGAGAAGCGACGACACGCTAGTGCGCCGTCTGCGACAACACTACTCCGGGCAAAAAAACGGAAGCGTGTTCAGAAAGTTCCTCGGCGGAGCGCTCATTCGGTCGCTCACCCCTAATAGCCCTTGCCTAATGCCGACGCCAGGACGAGGTCACTGGGAACGCCAGAACGATGACGCGTGCGCACTTTGTGCTCCTGTGGAGGAGCAAGTATCGTCCCTGCTGCGCGCACGGTTTACGTTTCGTTGCGTTGAAGTTGTGGATCGCGAAGAGCGCAATCGTCTTGAAGAGCTGCTTATCGCAACTATATCGGCGTGCAATGAATGCGCTCCGTCAGCTACCTGGCTTGGGCATCAGGCCTATTCTTCAGTTGTACGAGGCTGCGGGATGTGGAACAGCCAGAGTGTCGGAGGAGCGCAGCTGACACCTGAAGACTTACGACGATTCGAAGAACTGGTTGGTCAAACGGTGAACAAATGGCACTTGAGAGCAACCGCGACGGTTTGGCGACATGTACTGCCGAGCGTGCTTACTGATTACATATCCAGAAACAATATCGACCAGGTATTCGTAGCGGGTTCTGCGCAGTACGTTTCAGTCTTAAGTCGTCCCCGGTGGTGGGAGCCTGCAGATTGCCGCTGGTTTGTCGCGTACGTCGGACGCGGAAATGGCAATCCGTACGAGATTGTTCCTCGGATGCTAGGAGAAGCCGTCCGGGATTTACTGGGAAGTTCGCTAACAATCTCCTCAAAATGGATTTCTCTTTAACGAACTTCCCCATCGCGTTTGCTGATTCTTCACGAACATACTGAGGGCATACAAGTCTTGCACAAAAGCAAAGTTAAGCTGATACGGGGGCAAAACATTGCTTCCATCACGGGAACGAACTTTACCACTGCCGACAGTGCTCCAGGGGGCAATACCTGACGGATGAAGACATTCTGGGTCTTCCCTTCCAGGCTCAGAGGAACCTGTCGCTAGGATGAGAATTCGTTCAATGAGGTAGAGCTCATCTGAACTCGAGACACGATTAG
Source organism: uncultured Acidobacteriaceae bacterium (assembly GCA_964591805.1). Taxonomy (GTDB): domain Bacteria; phylum Acidobacteriota; class Terriglobia; order Terriglobales; family Acidobacteriaceae; genus TOLSYN. The sequence goes on from CAZQDD010000018.1 coordinate 33,163, forward strand.
CGTTTATGAGTAGCTTTTGTAGAACGCCTCGGCTGTAAACTTCACAAACTCCTCTGTTTTCTCTTGACTGCGCGCGATGACCTGCCAGGGTTCCAATCGCGCGATCTCAGTCTGGAGATCCTTCGCAGTTCTTGCGCTGCACCCAAGAATGTCTTGCACCGACCCTGAAGTGACGCCATCGCATTGGAAGATATACGTGAACTCCAGCAATTCTTGGAAGTTAAAAAACTTTTGCTGGTAATCGTTTGGCGACTGGCTGGCAAAGAACACCACGACGCCCTTTGAGCGGCCCTCGCGGATGATCCGCTGCAGGAAGATGTTCTTCTGTCCGAGGTAGTTATGAGCTTCATCGATGACGAGGATTGTTCGAACGGTCCGATGGCCCTCCATCACTGGGCTGTCAGGCATCGCTGCCATTTCTTTGTAGAGCCGCTCGATGACGAGATATGCCACCAGCTCTTTCAATACCGGCATCGCATGCAGGTCTATCAGCATGGTTCGGTTTGACACGCGGTCCATTGGAGGAGTCTCGTTGCCATGTCGCCAGAAGAGATCAAAATCCGAAAGATCCCTCAAGACTTCGATGAGACTGTCGTCCTTCTTTCCATCTGCTTCGTAAGCGGCAACAGCTATTTCAAACACATCTTGAAAATCCGGGTAGGGAGCGGCTGCTCCGGCCCTCTTAGCGTAGGCCGCCCGAATCGCCTCCGTTAGTGCCCCCTTTTGAACAACGCCTAGCTTGCTGCTGATCGACGCGAAGCTCTCAGCCTTCTCTCGCGCGGAAACATTAATGGTCTGCTCGTCATAAGAAGGCAAGATGAACGGGTTGATAGGCAAGCCCAGTCCACCTTGCAACAGCCGAAAAGGTTGCACACGCGCCAGTTCGAGAAAGCGCGCGTTGTCCACCACATCGCCCTTGTAATCAAAGTAAATAAAGTTCGTCTGGTAGTTTGACTGAATCCGAATGTCGGTCAGCATCTTCAAAAGAAACTGTGTCTTTCCCACGCCCGGTTTGCCCATGATGGCCAGATGCGAGTTGGCGTGCATTGCCGTGTTGTTCAGCTCCATGATGAGCTCGGCCCGCTGCAATAGCGTCCGGCCAATGAAGATGTCCAATCCGCGGCCAAGCTGTTCGCGCCGGCCGGCAAACTCCACTTCATCCACCAGCCGCCGAATCAGCCCGTTGCTGCTGCGGCCCGCCTCCTTGAACATCTGCGCCAACATCGCCGTGCCGCTGTCGATGTGGTTCTTGACAATCGAATGATTGGAGAAGAACTCATCTTCGCTGAAGTCCCGCTTTCCGTACGTGTGGGCAATCAGCACACGAAGAAACACTTCGTCTTCGCCGATGAAAGTCGGCCGTTTCATCTCGCCACCGCTGAAGCTCGAGCTCGGCGCGACACTAGCCCCCTCCTTTACCAGTGAAAGCGCAAAGGCAATCCGCGCGAGCGTCGCTTTTTCCAGCTTGGTCTCGAAGCGCAAGGCGCTAAGCACCTCATCGGCTTCGCTCGATGTATAGAGCCGGTCAGCCATGGTTCTTCTCCCAGAAATACCCCTGCCTAAAGGTCGTCAGTTCCTGCCGCTGGTCGAACTCCAGACTCGCTGCGCCACTCAGGCGCGGCTTCAAGGATCGGTAGTAGTCGTTGTCGATCTCTGTATCAGTCGAGAGGATTACTACTTGTTCGCCGGCATTCGGGAAGTAGTTGTTCACGATGTTATCGCGGTGCGTGCTGTCCAGGCGCGACAATGGCGTGTCGATGATGATCGGTAACTTCAGTTCGCTGGTCTGCGCCAGTCCCCATAGAAGCGACACCGCAAATACTTCCTTTTCACCAGCCGACAGTGCCGACTTTCGAATCTCGTGCCCGTTGCGATCAGTGATTCGGATCTCATAAGTCTTGTCGTCAATTGTGATGTCCTTGATCAGTCCGCTACGGCTGGACAAAAGCCGGTACATCTCGAAAGTCTTCTCCTGCAGTAGGTGAACTTTGTTCTTGCGCAGTCGGACAATGAACTGGTTCAGTACGCTGGCAATCGCGTCGCACTCCTCGATGAAGTCTGCCTTTTCCTTCGAGACGTTGTGCTTCTCGTAAAGCTTCTCGATTTCCAACTCTATTTCGCCGATTCGCTTATCCAGTGCGAGGATGCTTTCCTCCACTAGTCGCAATTGCTCGGTCTTGCGCCCAATCTGGGTGGAGCAGCTTTCCATTTCCGCCTGCAACTGATCGAAAAGATCACGCTCGGTGGATGTCAACGCACCCCCCTGAACGAGGCCTTCGAGCTGGCGTATCTGTGCGTTCAAGCTGTCCGGTTCCTCCAGCAGCGCCTTCAGAAGGAACACGTCGCTGCCTTCGAGCGATTCCATCCGGTTTAATACTCGTGCTGCGTCTCGGTCCGACAGGTCCAGGACTCTCTCCACGTTCGCCTTGGGGTCGCCTTCCTTTAGCAGCCGGACGATACGCCGCTCCAGCTCCGCCATGCGCTCGTCGGACAGTTTCTCGGTATAGATTGGTTCTGGCTCCTCGACCACGCGAACGATGCGTTTTGCGAGTGTGGAAGCGTTCTCTTTAATCGCTTCACCACTGGCCGACTCCCGCTCAGTCTCGATCCGACGTCTGATCCCCTCAAACAGTTTGCCCGCGATGCTGAAGGGCAGAGCCTTCTCACACAGACCGCTAATCTCGCTTTCTACTTGCGCCAGCCGGGTGGCGGCGATATGGCGCTTCTTTTCCTGCTCGCGCATCGCTTCGCGCGACTCCGGCGCGGCGTGAAAGGTGGCCTCAAAACGCTTTTTCGCTTCTTCCAGTTGCGCCTTGAACCCGTCCAGATCTGTACGCAGGCCATCACGCTCCTGGTGTTTACGCACCTGCTTGCTTTTCTCGCGCTTCAGCTCACTCTGCTTGAACTCCAGGTCCTCATCGGAAATCTCGACAAAACCTTGGCGTTCTTGCTGTTTGATATAGAGAATGTCGCTCGCCAACCGGTTGATGTACTGAATACCCAGGGCCGCCTCAAGAGAGGACTTGAGCCTTATTTCCGAGTGGTCATCCGACGCAATTTCCTGAATTTTCTCGCCGTCGAAGAAGAAGAACTGCGTGATTCCCGGCGGAATCGCCGCGCGGATAAAGTCCTGCCAAATCTCCTGGTTCTGCACAGAGACCCGCTTGCCATCGCGCACCACCACCAGCCGCTCGGTTAGATCGCGTGGCTTCGGCTCACTCACTGCACCGGCAGTCCACGAACGTTTGACCACCAGTTCCGAGTGGTCGTCCATTTCGATAACCAGCTCAAACGCCACATTGGCGTTGCCCTTGGCTTTCTCGCGCCGGTTGATGTTGCGGAAGATCTCGTCAGTCTTGCCCCCATAGAGGCAGTAGGTCACGGCCTCCATGATCGAGGTCTTGCCAGCCCCGTTCATGCCTCCAATGAGGAAGATGCTGCGACCGTCCTCCCCCATGGGGAAGATGATCTCAGTCTGAAACTGGAAGGACTTGTAGTTCTCGATGGTGAGCTTGAGAAATTTCATTGGTGCTCCTTCACGAGCTCCCAAATGCCAGACGGCGAATCATCTCGCAGAATGCCGTCCTGTCGCATTTTCAGCCGTTCCCAACAGGCATTGTTCTGCCAAGCAATCGTCTTGCCGTCTCGCCGGAGTGCGAGATCGCCGGGCAGCAACTTACCTTTCATCTGCAGACCTATCTCCTCGATCACATCAGATGCAGATGCCTTTCCGCCCAACTTCTTCAAGGCACGTACGATGTGGTCGCGCAAAACCTGCCGGTGCGTCTTAGGCAATTTCGAGCGCTTACCTCTCGGCTTGGTCTCGATCTGGGCGGGAGCTGCGTTCTGCCCCAGACGATTCCGCAAGTCTGCAAGAATGTCCTGAAATTCGTCCGCTAATTGCGAGAGCGCCTGCTTTGCATCGGTGTGCATCGCGAGCGACGCAGCGAGGCGCGTCTTCTCGGCGCGGAGTGGGTCCGGAACGGTAACGTGTGACTTCTCCAGCTGTTCAACCGCCTTTGCAATCGCGCGCAACTGTGCTTCCTGTTCGGCGATGGCCGCATCGTCTGAACTCTCATCGAGCTGGTCAATAACCTCGCGACATAGCTCCACGAGTATGCTGGGGTCTTTGACGAAACGATCGATATCAGCGGCGTCGCTCATTTGGTGCGCTCCGTTTGTTGCGCGGGCTTGCTCTTCAGAATCTCGCGCAGCGCGTCATAGACCCCTGTGCGGCGGTCCTTGAACTCATACTCGCGCACGGTGTCCAGCAGCTTCAACACTTTTTCCGGGCTCACGCTATGCTGCTCGCACAGTTCGTCCAATAGCCGCGTGTCTTCAGTGGATAGATTCATGCCTCTACGGCCTCCTTGATGAGTTGTTCGACGCGCGTCTTAGCATGCTGAAGAAGCATATGAGATTCCCGCTCTGCCGCTGCAGCCAGGTCATGAAGCCGCCGAATCTCTTGTTGAAATTCCGGCGGGGCTGGCCACACGAGAAGCTTGCGGATGTCGAAGGGGTACAGCTCTAGCTGCCCCGATGATCCTCTCTGGTGCATCTCCACCTGCATCTGCCCAGCGGGACTATTGAGATACAGCGCCAAATAAGCCGGGTCAAACTTCGCTGATCTAAGGATCGTGACGTGGTTGTCTGCGACCGACGGCCCTTCGTTCAAATAGGGGGCCGCACGACCTATCGTTCCACGCCCTGTGCCGTTCAGAAGTGTGTCGCCAAAGCGAATCTGGAGATTAGCGTCTGGATCAGCCTGCGCCATGCGATTGCCATTGCTAATGACTCGGTTAGGCTGCACGTGTTTCGAATTGATCACAGGTAGACCTGTTTTCGCATAGATCGGCTGTTTCCCCCGTTTGCAAAACTCCAGGTAGGAGGAAAGCGGCGACAAGGAGATACCGCTCGGCAATCCGATTCTGAATGCTTGGAAAGCGGGATAATAGTGCTCCGGATCGAAGCGTCGAGATACCTCAATCTTGCTGAAGCTCGTTGAGTAACCCACTGGCTTCCGAAAGGACAACTTGTCCAGCCCAAGAGCCGCTTCTAGAAGTTTCTGAGCCTGTGAGTAGCTGGCGAACTCTTCGCGCTGTCGCACAAATGCTGCATTTACTAGGTCCGCGATTTCTTGCTGAACTGGTAGAGGCAGCACCGGAATAAGGATCTTGCGAACCTCTGACCCACTTACGTTTGCCTGATTGATGGATCGCATCGCGCGCCGCTTTACTTGACCGATGCCAAATCCAGTATTCAGGTAGATCGTCAAGAACTCCGGCAGTAGTTTGTCGGTGTCGGGCACGAGCCGAATGAGGTATGACGCGAATGTGCAGTCAGTTTGGTCTTTAACTAGCCCTGTCCTGCCTACAAAATCGAACGAATTTGTTCGATTGAATAGAACGTCGTTTTGACGAAGTGCATAGCTCTGGAAAACGGAAGCAGGGATCTCTGCGTATTTCTCCGGCCGAAGAGCAAAACAACCTTCGATCTCGTTCATGCGAAAGATGGGGAACCCGCGCCCCACGGAGTTCATAGAAATTGACAACCCATATTCGCACTTCTTTAGTAGGCGCCCTATGGGCTCCCATTCGACATACGGCGACGGCGAAAAGACGTAGCGAGGATCGAAGAACTCAGCGGAGAACCGGTTGTGCGCAACGGCTTCACTGAGCTGAACGCGATTTACAACGAGCATTATGCGCCTCCCCAGAAACTGAGCTTCTGTTCCTGAGCGAAGCAGACAAAAGCCTCCGCCACACAAAGCTTGCCATCCGGAATCTTGGCTGCATCGGCAAGGTCGGCTGCCCGCAAGTCATAGTTCACAAGGTCCTGATCCACGACTAGCTGTCCTTCCTGCGGGTGAGCATCTTCAGGATGCGTTCGATGAAGAGCACGTCGCGCTCTTCCTTGGGCTGTTTGTCGTCCCCGGCGCGTTTGAGCGCAGGCCGGGCCAGCTCGTAATGCGCCAGCATTTTGCGGTCCTTCATCTCACCGGCAAATGGGGGATTGGCAAGGATCACGTCGAATTTCAGATCGTCAAAATATTCCCAAGCCTTGTCGTCATCCGTCAGGGGCTCGTTATCCGGAATTTTCTTGGCGGTAAGCTTGGCCTGACGCAAGCCATTCATAAGCGCCTGACCGGAACCGGTCTCGTACCACGTCTTGGGGTCGAGGCTGCTGACGTCCGGCCCGAAGATGTTCGTGTGGCCATCTCCAGCAATGAGCATCAGCGCTCGGGAGGTTTTGGCCGCACGAGCTTCAAAATCTATACCCCAAAGGTACTTGGCTGCGTAACGGTGCTTACGCAACTCGCGCTCGGCGCTATCGGCTGCCGGATAGCACCAGTCCATTGCGTGCAACAAGAATCCACCAGACCCGCAGGATGGATCCATCACATATTCCTTGCGGGTGGGATTAAGCATGCGCACGCACATCTCGACCACATGGCGCGGCGTGAAGAATTGGCCTTTCTTCTTTTTCGCTTCGGTAGGTAGCAGGTATTCGAACGCATCATCCATGATGCGCAGATTCGATCCCATGAGGCGTACGCCCTCAATTGGGCCGACGCAAACCTGAAGGTGGCGCTGAGCGAGTTCAATGTCTTCATTAGGCTTGAAGATTCCGGGCCACTCTTCGCAGGCTTGATGAAAGAGATTGTTGATTCGATCGTACGTAATCTGTGGATCAATCGCTTTGCGAAATTCGACAACCTTGTTCGCCCGGTTCTCCAACGCCTCTTTTTCGTCCCAGATCTTGGCAAAGATCAGCTTAAAGATTTCGTTGAACTCGTCCTTGCCGCTATCGGCCAGCACGAGTTCTTCCAGGTCCTGGATGATTTTCTTGAAGTCGAAGTCTTTTTTAAGCTGCAATAGTGTCTTGCTGGCTTCAAGGACATCCTTCGGCGCTTGGCCCCGCTTGGGGATGTCGAACAACGTATCGTCGAACTGCGCAGGGTATGGCCTGTACAGGATGATGCTATCGGCGCCGTTGGACCACACCGCCACCGGCGCGCCCTTGGCGTTCATATAGCTCTTGAGCTGCTCGATGCCGTCCTTGCGCTTCGGTTTCTTGCATTCGACGATGATCTTGGGTGTGACCTTGGTCGAATCGGTGTAGACGATGATGTCCGCTGCCTTTGTTCCCACCTCGGTGCCGAACTGAACACCTTTCTCAAGATCGATCTCATCCGCTTTATAGCCGTACTGTTGGATCAGTTTGTATACCCAGAGCTGCCGCACGATTTCCTCTGGCGCGGATTTGCCGCCGTCAGAGTAGACCTGCACTTCCTCGTTGCCGGTCGAAAACGGAATAAAGCTCTTCAAGTAATACTTGACCTTGCCGGTATCCTTTCCGGTGGAAGCGGTTTTCGGATAGATGGCGAGGATATCGTGTATAGGCTTGCCGAGGTTTTCGAACTCAGTGAGTTCAAACTTGATGCCCGGTTCTTTGAATATGCGGTCGATGAGTTCTTTGGTGGTCACGAGGATTAGGACTCCTTCGCCAGCAAGGACAAGTTGTCTGTGACGTACTTCTCTGTGGCGTCACGCACTACCCAGGCCAACGAAACCTTTTTTTGTTTGGCTATTACTTCAAGATTTACGTAGAGATCTGGCGGAAAGGTGATCGACGCCCGAACTGCCGCTTTCTTCTGAGCCTTCGGGCTTTGCGCCCGCGACCGTTTCTCTCTCATTGGCGACCTCTCTTAGTGTCGTCACCACTTTACACCAAGTTGGTGAATTGTAAAGGTCGTTGGGGATATGTCACGCAATGGCCATCAGAGTGGCCCGGAACCCAGAATTTTCGAGACAGTTCAAGCGTCAGATCGGCGCTTGTATATTGCTCTTCACAACTACGTAAGCCGCGGGCGGAGAGGGCGATGAGCAAAAACTGTAGTCGCGGCTCAGCAATCGGTACAGAATCGTCACAATGATATTCGCAATTTCTTGGTAAAGATCGTTCAGATGATCAGTTCAGATGATCAAGCTTGCATATCGAATCAGGGTTTGCCATAATGCTTTTGCTGTTGGAGTCGGGACAACGATTCCGCCAGCGGGCGATAACTCAGACGGAATCCAAATCCGACAAGAGCAATACCCGACGAACCCACACCCGACGGTTGTAAAAAATCGAATAGAAGTGGAGAGGCCGCAGCAACATAGGAGACGGCCTCTATAGTTTTTAGGGCACAATTCTCGATTCCCCCGCCAGTAGCGTCATTAATCTTCCCAATTACATAGACCACGGAAATGACCGACCGCGACGCAATGAGCGCCGGTGTCACCACCTTCTGGTTCTTCGGAGAGGCCAGATTATGAGGCAGTCCTTCTGCCGCGAGTTGCGCCTTGTGATCTCTGTTTCTTCGCCGCCCTCCGCCGCGTCTCGGCGAACTGCTCTGGATCCGCGATAAGCGGCGCCATCCGCCCGGTCTCGGCATTGTAGAAGCCGCCGTGATAGGAGATCTGCCCGTACCGTAGCAGTCGAGCCAGCATGGCGAGCGAGCTGACTGCCAAGGCCTGATTGATGAATGGCTCCTGCCGATCGAGCGCCTCCACGGCCGAACAACTTGGAAGCTCACTTTCCTTGATGGTGATGTCGGCAATCTCTGGATAGAGCTCGAAAACCGTCGGAAGGCGTGTCTCCTGTGCGCGTGCGGAGACCGCCCTATCCCTGGGCTGCCCAAGAACGTACTGCCCACTGGAGGCATTGTTGCCGAGATCAAGATGATATGCCGGCGCCCGGAACTTTGTGAACGACTGGGCAATCTGATGGCGGGCTTTCCTGGTGTCGACGCAACTGATCAGTAGATCGCACTCCGGCGCCGCGGCCGCCCCCTCCCCGAAGGCGTGCGGGATCGCCTTCCAGCCGAAGCCCCAGAACATGTTGATCCGGCCGACAAGGCACATGGCCTTATTCGATCTAATATCAACTTGGGAGAACGGCTGACGGACGACGTTCACCTCGGACAGGCGGCAGTTGCCCCCCTTGGTGATCTGTTGCAATGCGGCGCCTGTGCCAACGCAAGGATCAATCACGCTCGCAGGCTCGGGGCCGAAGTGGAGAAGGTTGCGGATCTTGTCGCCCTCGTCGGGCGGAAGCGGGTAATAGCCGAGCTTTAGTCTGCCAGCCAAACGCACGGTACGCTCCCAAAATATGGATTTTTGCGTTGTTGTTGTTGTGAGTTAAACCATAACCTTGCCGTTTGGCAAGGTTATGGTTTAAATGAGTTTGAAGTCTCTACTGATTATGCTCTGGATGTTCTTGCAGATCGATGCCCGCTGTTGGTCGGGTCGATACACGAGTCGCTCGGTTCCTAGAGAAAAACACCGGTGTATTCTGGTCCGCGGCGAATTCCGATGTGACTGGCTTTCACTATGATCGTTCTAAGTGTTTCCAGCGACAAGACTTGTGAAGTTTCTGTCGAATGGCTTCCGGACTGACCCGGCTGCATAGCTCACCGCAAAAGCGCTTCCCCGCGGAAGCCATTCTGTGGGCGGAGCCGAAATCCCAGCGCCAATCATTGCAATCGTCATCCAGAAGTTCACCACTTTGCAGACGCTGAAGTAGTGTCGCAAGCATCAGTCCGCTTGCGGCTGACAAGAACGGGAGCGCGGCGTCTGTCCCTGCTGTTTGTGCTCCGGGAATCTGGACTGTCGAGCAGCCAAATTCAACAGGCTTTATCTCGCCAACACGACAAAAAATGCAATCATCAATCCCGGCTACATGGCGGTGAAGCTGACTAAGCCAATCTGTTCCAGTGGTAGCGTGTAGAACCACGCTGAAATTTCGGCAGGCGACTTCATGTCGGACATCGTGCTCATTAGCCAGGCAAAGGACGACGTCAAACTCGTCAACGTGAGTGGATGAATAGTCGTGATACCAAGTCGGTTCAGCGATTGCCGAGGGTATCGAATCGGCCACGATCTGAGACTTGAACCGCTCCTCGCCATCAGGCCAGCCGGCGTCTGCGGCAGTGAAGAGCAGCGTACGATTGAGATTGTGGATTTTCACTTTGTCAGCATCAACTATGGTCCACTGGTCCTCAACCCCGAAGAGTCGGAGCCAGTAGGCCAGAGAGCCGCCTACGGCGCCAGCTCCCAACATAAGCACGCGACCCACGTTGATGCTGTCGAGCGATGACGGCCCATCCGCCGCACTATCACCTTCGCGATAGTTCCATGCCGATACTCGTCTCGGAGATGTGGGCACTTTTAGTTGAGTTCTGAAAAGCGCAGCTGCTCCAAGACAGGAGGAAAGGGCGGCTCCTCGTATTGTGCCTGCGGACTCAGAGAAACCTTGGGGACTCCTGCTCAGTGTCGCAATCGAGTTATGGGCACCTATGAACCAATTACACGCCCCGTCACAGTGCTCCCCCAGACCGATCGACAGCACATCAGGGGCGCACGATTTAGCTAGGGAGAAAACACCACACGGGTCAATTTCGGCCATTATGCGAAGAATCGTGCTCGACAAATCATGGGATGCAATGCGGCTCGGTATGAGCAAGGGGATGCCCTCGCATGGAATGCTGAATGTGACCGTGCGATGGACTCGGGCAAGCTGATTGGCGAGGGACAATGCCGCGACCTGGCCCGCCCTGCTCCTGGCGGCCTGGTCGTCCATGGAAACGTGCACGTGTCTCTGGACGAGAGGAACGCCAGATAAATACTCCTCCGTCCTCATATCCCTACGGCGGTAGAACTCGCTACAGTTTGCCACGAAGGTCCACCTCGGTGGGCACGATCATCATTCCCCTTACAACAGAACCGTGGTCACATAATGTCCATCGCCCTTGCTGAAATTGATGGACGCTGCATTGCTCTATGCCTGTGAACCCGATCCCAAAGTTGGGCACGACAACAGACAGCATTCCTTCGAAAGGAAACAGAACGAGGTCGTCGTCCCCATCGGAGTGACGGGTATCGTCACCGGGATGCGAGTGAACTTGGCAGAGAATACCGAGTCGATGCTGGCGAGCTACCCTCGCCGCCTCGCCAACGGCTTCACGTGAGGCATGTACACGCGAATGGCCATGTTCAGCGCGCGGCACGATAACTTGCAAGAAAGCTGTGTATGCGTCGTTTGACCGCCCTGCCCAAAACGCCATTCCCTCATGACCGCGATTATGAATTCCAGCAACGGCGACGGACTCAAGCGCGCTACGAGTCGCCGCGATTAGCGGTTCTGCAACAAGGAACTTACCGATCATACTGCCGGTCGGCAGAGGCCGAGTGCGATAAACGGACGCGGATTTGTTGGATGATAGCTTCATGCTGCTCCCATCCTCCCTCGGGTGACGAAGAAATCGCGACAGATCACCTGAAGCATATCTCCCATGGTGACTGCCTGAACGAACTGGGGAGCGGCTTCCATCCATTTGGAAGCTGCTCCCCAGTCCTTATGTGGACCTGTGTTTTCCGAATAGGCAAGTCGATTAAATGGTACGCAGATCACAGCCCTATTTACATGCTGGATGAATATGGAAGCACCGAATTGGGTCGGCGCCGGTTTGGGTGCATCGCACAGGCGACCGACTTCCTTCCAAGCTGGGTCCGTGAACGTCCATTCAGGAGCGACCGCGCGATAGTTGTCGAAGTGTCCGCGCAAATAAAACTCTGTCTGCGTGACTGCCTGGATGAGAGGCAATCGCAGTTCTAGGTCCTCCGATAGCCAGGTCAGTGAGAGGCCGTGGCGCCCAGCCCATGCCTGAGCGCCCACGAACTCTGACTCGATGATGATCCGGGTTTCTTCAGCGGGAACCATTGACGCCGCCGCCCGAATCAACCAACTCCAGCTTTGCCCCGCAATGAACATGCTCGGCTTCAAGCGTTTTCCGATTGTCGAGGACCAGAGGCGGTGTGGATTCTGTCTGGAGGCCGGGATTGCCTCCGACATACCCGAAGGCCTTCGCGGCGCTCTTGGACGCTTCGCCCACGAGTAGGTTCTTCCGCCAGAAGAACACTTTTGGCTCTGGCGATCTCGGTGCAAAGACAACAACACGAATACGACGATGGCGGTGGCGCCAGCGGTAGCCGTGCTCGCCGTAATGAGAAACCTTGTGGTGCCGGTGAAGCGGCTGCCCATTCACGGCCAAGTCCTCAAGCACCTCTTCCAGTTCAAAATCTAGGGCTGCAGCAAGCCGAACAGCGGCTGCCTCAACGGTGTCGTCGTCGCCCGCTTCGATTTCGACGCACCGCACGATTTCTCCCTGCTCTTCGACCTCTAGCATGACAAGCATTGAGACCACCTTTCCGAGAAGCGGTTGCGCCTCCCCTGAAGCTGAAAACGAGAATACACAATCGTAAATCAAAAAGCAACGAGATTTTCGTATTATCCAATACGCAATAACGTAAAGTACATAATTTCTTGGACTATCTCCGCATTTCATGCTAGGCTAACCCGTGAGATGAGGCGAGGAATCGTTATTAATGGGGACAACAATGGAACATTTCGGCAAACGGCTACGACGACTACGTGGGGAGCGTTCACAACGCGAAATGGCTGAAGAGTTGGGAGTTCCAACCACGACATTGTCTAGTCTGGAGCAGCAAGAATCAGTTCCGCGCGGTCCAATGCTGCAACGCCTCTGTGATCATTTTGGCGTTGCGGTCGATTATTTCTTCCCGGCTGAAAGGAAGTCGATTACGCCCGCTCGTGAATGGCTGCGCGAGCTTCGAGGACGCAGTTTTGACGGTGCGTCAACCATCGCCACACACTCGGTGGCGGCATTGGACGAATCGACCAAAGAGCAGATAGCAAAACATCTGAAGGCTAAGCTTGCCCAATCTAAAGATTAGCGACGACGAACTCGGCCCTGATGAAATCGCAGAGGCCCTTCTCCAAGAGGCTGGCGCTTTTAACGTGCTACCAACACGAGAGGCGGCGCTGTTGGACTATTTGGGACTTAAACAACTGAGTTTCGATTTCGGCGACGAACCCGAATTCGTTCAGCTTGCGCCGGATATTCCAGAAAAACTCAGGGCAGCCCTCAGCGTGAATGACAGGCTGGTTGTGACTCACTCGGCACTGGGACAGAAGCGTAATCGCTGGAGCGTGTTCCACGAAATTGCCCACTTTGTATTGCCGGAGCATTTGGAGAAGATCTTCTTAGATGATGACCGCACCCTGAGCGTCTGGACAAAAAGCCGTCTTGAGCGCGAGGCGAATAGTCTCGCTGCTGAGTTGGTCTTCCAGGGTTCTCGGTTCACGGACGAAGCACTAGACCTTCCTCTGACATGTCAGACAGCCTTAGACCTTGCGCCGCGGTTTGATGCATCCTATGAATCAGCCATTCGACGCTACGTTGAGAAGCACGTCCTCCCCTGTGCGGTTATTGTCTATGACAAAGTTGCCACTTCGCTTGACGAAGACCCTGAGGATGGCAAGTATCGCATTCATTACACCGTAGCCTCTGATCCGTTCAAGAATCGTTATTTCTCAGGGGTGAAGACGGACGCGGAGTTCACGCGCGGCTCAGACATATTCAAAGTGCATGGGACCTCCAACATCGGAGCCATCGTCCAGAGCGAACTCTCGGTCGAGAAGCCGGATGGTAAAACATGGAACTTCAACACTGAACTATTTACTAACAGCTACAAGATTTTTCAGTTCATCACCGGTCTTGCAAAATAGACTTCCTGCATTTATCTGCGTTCAGTGCACGTCTAGCATTCGAATGAATGTGTTCCAAGCCCACTCCGCTTTCGACGAGATATATCGACATGATCCGCTGGCGCGGCGCAGCGGTTGGCATCAAGACAAAAAATCGGCAATCCTAGCTTCCGCGCCACAGGTCTAACCGCATACTTGAAGAACGGAGGCACGAGAAGGCCGCCGCTATGGCCAACCATGCCAGCATCCGCACCTCCCAGCTATACGACCATGCGCCTCGACGAGGTCAAGCGATCGGCGTGGACAACCGGGCATGGCGAGGATGTACGGCGCCTGATTTCAGGTGGCGAGCGCGGGCAAAACGGTTTCACCTTCAGCTTGAGCGGTTTGCTAATCTACGGATATAGCTCCCACGCAAGAAGGATGCAAGATGAGATTCGACACCTACGCGACATTCGAAGTCATGCATGGGCGAAAGAGTGCTACTCAAGAATTGATCTTGCGGCTTAAGCCCTATTCAAGGGAATCCATCCTGTATCTATGCTCGGCCATTGGAATAATCCTTAGGTTGTGGCGGGGTGAGGAGGACCACACACACTATGAGCTACTGATTCGCGCTGTATTCGAGCCATTACGCGCCGATTGGTACTGCCTGAGCCCACGAACAACGACCCGCGACATCGTATTTCATCGGCGGCAGCTTCTTTTAATCATGAAGCTGGCTATCGAACATTGCCCGGAAGTTGGCCGCGACATCTTCAACGAAATGCCCGGCCCATTCGGGACGATATGTCTGATGGCCAACGATCAGTTTCACTACAGCCTTCTTGTGTCCCCCGCAAAGAGCCAATTAATAGATCGGGACAAAATCATGAGGGTCTTGACGGAGTTTGTCGCTGTTACGGAGTATGGCGGCTCTCGTGGAGAACGGCGCATCGTGCGCTCGCACCTTATGATCACTGATCACGTGAACAGACTGCGGCAAGACCCAGATTTCGTCGACATTGCTGCCGAGTTTGAGAATCATGTGCACATCAGCTTGGAGGATTACGAAGCCCTAGCATTCGGCCTCTTTTCGCGATGCGCAAATTTAGGCCTATCCGCATTGCAGAAGGATAGCTGGGTAGCAGCTGTTCGAGAAGAAAATTTCTATACGACTGCTCTATCGCACGAAGTCATTAAACGATTCATCTCTGAGTTGAACATTTTCCCTGCCCAAGCAGTAACGCGTATTCACAGTCGGGACTTCGGAGCAAATGACTTCACAGTCTTTCGTGATAAGCCGCTGCTTGTAGAAAGATACGGAATGCTTGCAGCTGACATCCTGTTTCTGCTGGAGAAATGTGAATCAGGGCCTTATTGGACCGTGAACAATATCAATCGCACAATTGGCAACAAACTGCGCCGCTTTTGGGGAAGGGTATTTGAGTCCTATACAAATGAACAGATTGCTGAGGCAGCAAGACAGTCCGGTGCTCTTTTCATTCCAGACCCAAGGCGTGCGGACGACGCTTCAGTCCAGCTGTGCGATGCGCTTCTTCTTGAGGGCGACGCACTGGTCATTCTTGAATACAAGTCAAGCATGTTCAGTGCTGCGGCCAAGTACAATGGCGATCATCTCGGACTTCTTGGCCAAATTTCGCGAAAGCTTGTGCGCGATGAAGAGGCCGCGAAGAAAAAGGGAGTGGAACAGCTGGCCGATGCCGTTAAGCAGCTATTTGTAGATAGCGGCGAAATGATCGTGAAGGGGCTAGATACGAGCCACGTAAAAAGGGTTTACCCATTGCTAGTAACACTCGATGATCTTGGCGGAAGCCTGCTGATGAGCTTTCTGCTGAACACATACTTTGACGAGTTCTTGCGCCGCGAGGACTTTCATTCGCTCTCCATTCGTCCTCTATTCTGCACAGACATTGAGACGATGGAACTCATCCTACCTTTCGGGGACATTCTGCCGCTCCACGGATTCTTGCAGCATTGGTTGGATGCTGATGAAAAATTGATGGCCACACTTCAGGCATATTTGCCAGACCGGCTGCCCGCTCGAAGCAACCAAATATTGGAGTCTGCATGGAGAATTCTTTCGAACAGAATTGAACATAAGCTCTTTCCATGATGCAAATCGCGGAACATCGCAGTCCGGATTCGATGCCTAAGCATCGAGCTCTGATTTTCGCAGCACAATAACGCCGAAAGGACAAGTGTGGTAGTGTGTGCAGAGCACGCTACGCGGCCTGCTGGTCGTACAGAGGAATTGGGTCGGTGCCGCCAGTGAATTCGGCAAACGCTGGATCGTCGGAGTGCAACCGATTCCCTCCGGACTGCCATGAACTGTTGCGTGGAGCGGGAATGAGAGGTTCCGCGTGCACATGGCGTATGCCGTTAAGGCCGGAGTAGGAAACCACGCGAAACATCGTCAAGGTGCCTACCGCCACCAGCGCTGGAGGCGTGGAATACGAAGGATTCAGGAGTAGCCCTGTGCGCTGCCGGGCACCCCGTTCGGGCGCCCGTGGGCTGCAGAGGACGGAGGCGGAAACAAAAATGGGCGGCATGGCGAATACCTTTCAAACAAGGCGTGTCCTCGTGGAAGAATTGGGATGATGTACCGGGGGTGTTTTGCGTGTAGTGGTGAAGAAATTCAGGAAGAGACCGGCCAAACGGCACTTCACGCACTTGCCTCGACCGACTCTCCAACCGGCTCACCAAGATCCTCAGCGTAGCGCGCAAACTCAGCTTAGGCGTAACAAAGCTCGCGGCGTTCGTCCCGCCGCGGCACAACATCACGGCGCAGGCGTTTAACACCGGCCGCGGTTGAGTGTAATCTGGCTGTGCGTTGCGGGATGCTACCGAGGAGGGTGGGGCGCTTGATCGAGCGGGACATGGAGGACTTGATAGCTGGTTTTCCGGACGACTTCTTTCACGGGTTTGGATTCAGGCTCGTGGGGCGTCAGCGGTCGTTCGCCGGGGTTGGGCGGTTCGACTTGCTCTTCATCGACCGCTTCGACAGCAGGATACTGATGGAACTCAAGGCCCGGCCGCTACGTTATGAGGACGCTACCCAGGTGGCCGGGTACAAGGACGAGCTTGCTCGGCAGGGCGAGAAAAATATAGTGATGTGGCTGGTTGGCACTCAGGTCCCAAGCTCCGTGCGCGAATTCCTTGACCGGATCGGAATTCAGTATCGAGAGATTCACGAAGGGGAATACCGGTTGGTCGCCGAGCGTCGTGGCTTGGCGATCAGCAGCGAGGTGCAGGCGAGTGCGAACCGAGCTGTCCCGTTTGGGGCAAGCTCACCGGGCGAGGCGAACCCAGGTGCGCGGCCCGATCGGCGAAAAACAGAAGAACCGCCCTCGGCACACCGCTCGACGGAGCGCAAAGGCGATCCCCCAAGTGCAGTTGCAAAAATGACTAAACGCCAAGTGGGCGAGTTTGCGAAAGAACTCGTGAAGCAAGAATTCCAAAAGCACGGGTTCGAGATTGATTGCGATTCTCCGGAACAGAAAGCCTTCAACTTCACGGCCCGCAGGGGCGGGCATACCGTCGAAGTCCAGGTCCGCTCCCTTCGGAAGTTCGGCTATGTCTATGTCGAAAAGGACAGGTTCACTCTGCGAGACCAGCTGTACTTGGCTTTTGTATTTTTTCCCGAGGGACACCTTCCAGCCCTCTTTCTGATCCCATCGATTGTTTGGAAAACGCCGGCGCGCCCGTTCGTAAGTCGTGATTACGGGCCGGGGCTGCAAAGCCCGCCTGAGTGGGGAATGACCATATCCGCGACAAACCTCCAATTGCTTGAGCCGTATCGTTTCGATTCCTCGCTTAGAGCTCTGCTGTAAGTTCGGTCGAATTTATCGCCAGCCTGCCGCACATTGTGAAGCATTCGTTTGAGTGTCCTGTGATGAACGTTCGCTTACCCGAGTTGGTGTGTGTGGTCGCGGTGGTGCCCAATCGGGGGCGATGGTCCATCAGATAAACGCCGCACGGGGAAGCGCCGCCGCCAGTTGGCGTTAGCTGACAGCGGCTTGGTGAATGTTGGGCTACGCGATAATGCGCAACGCTACAGGCAGGGAGTGGGGAGAACTTTCGCGCTCCGCCGGAGATGGGAGAACGTGGACAGATACCGCATTGGTCACAACCGGTTCGACCGGCTGCGGCATGCAGATGGAAGGAGCTGGTGGCTCCGGACGCGGGTCGTCGGGAGAAGGAAAGTGCAGAAGTATGCACATCGGGGTATACCTCAAGAGACGAGTAGGTTCGTGTATTGCAGGGGTGATGATGTGAGCAGGAGCGCCACCGTCGCGGCGACGCTCCTCTGTGAGGAAATCAGGCAGCCATCGTGCCGTGCTGCCGTTCCTGCTCGGCCTGGTAGATGGTGGTGACTGTGCGGCTCACGGCCTTCAGATCCCCGAAAGTTTGAAGATCAGACAGAGTCCGTGCCGAGTGGGAGTGCAGGATGCTGGGCAGGGTGCTGTCGTTGGGCAGCATGGGCTCCATGTTGTTGATCCCATCCAATAGGTCAACGGCCCTGTCCAGGTTGAAGAACACATCTTTAACAAGGTTTCCCTTCATGCGCCCATTCGCATGCAGTTCCGAGACGCCAGTAACCACAGACGTGATCAGGGGTTTGGAAAGCTGGTCAAGGTAGCCAGCGAGGCGCTGCTTCACTTCAGGGGTTCGCAACACCGCGAGCTGAATTTCGATGGCGTCGGCACCCGCCGTTTGTTGAGCATCCTGTGCCCCTGGGGCAAAGCCAGAAACATGAGTAGCGGTCGCAGCCGCCGGCGTTGTCTGCGGCGATGATGCCGCGGCGCGTGGTGGTTGATTGCCGCCCCGGGTCGAAGCAGCCGGCGCTGGTGCGGCAGACTTCCGCGATGATTTCGCAGTGCGAGAGCGTACTTCCTGTGCCTCTGCGAGTTCGGAAGGGTGAATGGCGGAATCGGGCAACACCGAGAAATGCGGTCGCTTGAAATAGCCCTTCGCATTCACCGGTACCTTGCAATTCCAACCCTCCAGCTCCCGGAGGTATCGGCCCAGACCAAACTCGGCGCAGGCGCGGCGGAAGGCCTGGGCTTGGGCGCGCGTCGTGCCATTCTCATCGTCGGCCCATCCTTCGCCGGTGCTGGACCGGGTGCCGAAACCCTCGATCGCGATGGTGCTGGTGACGAGAATCTTGCCTGTGGTGATCATCGCATACGCTTTATTCACCTTTTTCGAGCGCTGAATGTTGCTCACCGTCGTCATCGAGAAAGATTGGGTCCAACCTCCTGGTCCGAACAAGATGTCGAGGCGCCTCATGTATGCGGCCCGGTAGGCATAAGGGATGATGCGGGTTTCACCCTCTGTTCTTTCGCCATCCCCGAGAACGCGCCAGGTGATCTCGGCGGCGCGGAAAGGGAGTTCCAGAAGAGTCTTGATTTCGTCGGTGGTGTGCTTGTGGGTGGATGTGTTTCCGGAGGACATGGTGTTCTTCCCTGTATCAGGATTCGAGATAGAGAAAAGCCCCCAACACAACTGGTGCGCTGGGGGCGAAAAACGCGGTGATGCGATTCACATAGCCGTCTTTAAAAAGGGAATTCCTCTTCGCCGGCTCCAGCACTGACAAACTCGGGCTCGTCGCCGGGGAAGTTCTGATCGTTGTCGCTCTCACGCGGGGAACCGCCGGCGCCTTCGCCACGGTCGCCGCCGAGCAGAACCAGATCGGTGGCGCTGACGTAGGTCTGGTACCGCTTCTGTCCGCTCTGCTTGTCGTCCCAGCTATGGGTGCGCAGGCTGCCCTCGACATACACGGCGCGGCCTTTCTTGAGGTACTCGCTGGCAATCTCGGCAAGGCGCGCCCAGCAGGTGATGTTGTGCCACTCGGTGCGCTCCTGCCAGTTGCCGTCCTTGTCTTTGTAGCGGTCGTTGGTAGCCAGGGTGAAGTTGGCCACGGCGGTGCCGCCGGCGGTATGCTTCGGCTGCGGGTCCCGGCCCAGATGGCCTATTAATGTCACGCGGTTCACGCTCTTTGCCATGATGAGAAGTGTCCTTTTGTTGCCGTCCATAGGGCGGCTGGTTTGATGGTGGGGTTGGTGGCTCGCCGCGTTCGGGCGAAAAGAATGGCCGCGCTTTGAAGGCGCGACCGGGGGAAGTCTAAGGACGAAGGCGACTACCGGATGACGATGTTGTCGGGCGGGTTCCACAATTCATCGACATTGGTGGAGACATCTACTAACGTCGCTTGAGGTACGGAGAACGCGGGTGCCCGAAGGCATTTCGAATGTCATCCGTGGAGCAGCCCGCGTGACAGTGGTAGTAGCCGTGCCGTGGACCGTTCGGCTTCGCCACGCCGAGGTTGTCCTTGCTCGTGTCGCGGCCAGCCAGGCGACAGGACGGGCACTGCACGAAATAGTCCTTGCCGCCAATTGGCCGCTTGTTCAACAACGATACGTGCTCGTAAATGTCGAAAGGCTTCTTCCCTCCGCTCCCGTTTCCGGTGAAACTTCGCGAGGTTGAGGTCGGCGGCGGATTGTCGAATGCCTCCCATTGTGGCGGAGGCGCCAGGTGGTGCGTCAGATCGTTCAGTTGCGTGTCTGTCAGTTTCGGAAGCGCGCAGAGCGCATCGATTTGGGCTTGGAGCGTCAACTGGCCGATGTCCACAAACCAGTAGCGGTTGTCGTTCTTCCGATGGATGCCCAGCGGCGCGCGAATGCCGTTGCCGAGTGCGCCTGGTGCAAGCGAATCCTGCTTCGGGAAGATCTCGATCCCCTCTTCAGAGAACCCTGAACCCTTGATGGGCACGCCCAGCCGAAGTGCAAGGTTATAGACGAAAAAGCGGCACTGCCGGGCCGGCAGCGGATCTTTGCAGAAGATCCACAAATGCCCGCCTCGCCGGGAATACTCCTGAACGGCGTGCACGCTCTCCACCAGCAGCTCTTTGCGGAGCCTGGCCAGGTCCCGCTTCGCCTGTTCCGTTTCGTAATCTGCGTCAATTGCGACCCATTTACAGCACTGGGTTTCCGGATTGATCGCATACAGGTTGATCGTGACCTCCCCGGCGAGGTGCTGCTCGACGATCTTCTCGGTCAGGCTGCGGTACGGACTAGGGAGTCTGCGCTCCTTCACAAGTTCAAAGTAAATCTCGTTGGCCCGCTCAACGTGGAGCAGGCTGCCCCACTTCTGGCCGGGCATCTCCATTGCGGCTCGCCGGCCGGCGAGAGTTTTGAGCTCAGGGTGCTTAGGGCGGTGGTAGCGATGGTCCACGTATGGGGATTGTTCGCAGTAGGACAGCCGATTCACGAAGAGCTTCATGTACGTCTTCGCCAATCCAGGTGCGACCGGAAGCAGCCGCGGAGGAGCCGGTTCCGGCTCCCATGCGGACTTGGCCTGATTGAACATCGATCAGTCTCCTTATATATGTGACGTGTGTTTCGTTCATGGCCGTACTCGGCCTGTACGCGGCAGGACGGATCGCATCCCAACCGCGCTTCGGGGGTGGCGCTTCCTCTTCCGTCCACTTCGGCGGTACTGATGGCGCGTTGCCGGGCAGACGCCCGGAGCAAGCGCGAGATCGAGCGAGAAGGCCTCGACCAGAACATCGAACTCCTCGGCCTCGAAGTCGTCGTCGCGGCCAGCCCAGTCGAGCATGAAGATCGCCCGTCGAACCGAGCTGTAGAAGTAGATCGCACCTGAGTGCGGGCGGCCGGGAATGGAAGCGATGAAGAGCAACCCGGTGGACAACTCCCGGAGCCGGCTGATGATGGCGCCGTCGGAAGCGGCAAGGAACGCCTCCAGAACATCCCAACGGGACGAGCCAACGGTAATGCCGGCAAGAGCGGTGGACGAAAAGAGATAACCAAAAGTTGGAGAGGGAACGGTCGAAGTGGACACAGTAGATCCTCCGCGTCGGTCGAGACGCATGCAAAAGCCCCGACTGGCGGGGCTGAGCGCAAAGCAAATCCCCCTGCCAGGCGCGGCAGGGGGAGCGGATGAAAGGATTTGAACCGCTCAGATCAGGTCGGCTTCCGAGGCCATGTAGGCCTCGCCAACGGAAAGGTCGGGAACAGCGGAGTGAACCGCAAGGGCCTTGAACAGTGACCCGCCGCCGGGATTCGCGCGGAGACCTCGCAGGATAAACCAGCAGACAAGGAGAAGCCCTGCAAACGGCGTCAGCCCGCTGAACAGCCAGCCAACGGCCGAGAGCGCAGCGAGAATCGCGCCGAAAAGCAGGAAACCACGGAAGCCGGTGAAAGCTAGGTAGACCAGCACGCAGGCCAGGATCACCCCCGCGGGAATGAGCACATATATAAGGTTGGGCATTCGGAAAAGGCCGTAACGGTGAAACGCCCAGCTCTCCCCAACGCATGTGCCAATGACCGCCGCCGAGACCAGCAGACCACGGAGAGCGACGACGGCATGGCGAGTGAGAACACAGGCGACGGCTACGGCAGCAACAACAAGAATCCAGACGATGGTCGGCATTCGGCGTAATCCTTTCTTCTGGAACAGGGATGGAATGGACGGTTGTGTGTCTGCGCTGCTATCTGCGCTTTCCGGATATGATCGTCCTGGAGGTTACCGATGGCAGCGATGCGGATGGTTGAGTATGCGGACGGAAGCCCGGAGGTTCGGGATGTCTATGACGACATCATGACGACCCGCAAGGTGGATGCGGTCAACAACTTCTGGAAGGTGATCGCAAACGATCCCACGGCACTGAAGCGAACATGGGAAAGCCTCAAACAGGTCATGCAGCCGGGAGTGCTCGATCCGCTCACCAAGGAGCTGATCTATATTGCCGTCAGCGTTTCCAACGGATGCCAGTACTGCATCGCATCCCACACAGCCGCAGCCCGTAAGCGAGGCATGACGGACGAGATGTTTCACGAACTGATGGCGGTGATTGGGATGGCCAGCGAAACAAACCGACTGGCGACCGGCTATCAGGTGGAGATCGATCCGAGTCTGAAATGACGGTTGAAGAACTGAAAGGCTGCGCCTGGTTAGCCGAGCACGGGCCACGGCTGGGGAGCGAAGGACCGTGATCGCTAAACACTCGCCGACTTTTCAGGAGCGATCACCCAGAGAATGGAGAGTATAGTCTAGTTACCCTGCTTTTGGCGTATTCCGGTTAAAGTACGTATTGTCGCATTGAGTGATCGTGTATGAGACCATCTCTACTTCGTAAAGAGTGAAGTTCACAGGGTCAGCATTCTTTACGTCGAAGAGGACGAAATTGTGACCGCCTTTGGACAGCAGACTGTTGTAAGCAATTCCCTCCGCGCCTGCGTGTCGCAGGCGTTCCGAGATGATCTGGGTAGGCACATAATTCAGACTTGTTTCTTGAGGGTCATAGGGACGGGACATTGCTTCACCGATGTCTCCCCACACAACACTCTCATAATCTTCCGGCTTCCATGGAACGATTTTCATCTCGGCATCAAAGCGCAGGTTCCAACGTTTCTTGTCTGATGTACAGTCCACAATCTTAAGTTCGCGATTAATATGGAATTGAGAAATTGAAAGTGACGCACCGAGCCACGGTCGTAATTCTGACCCCGCCGTTGTTGCACTGTCAGCAAGGTATAGGTATGCGACACCACGGGGATTCGCGCGACCATCACCAACAATCGCCGGAAGAGGCTTCATCCGTGCGTCTGTAAAAGGCGCGTCAACCTCCATCTCCTCCGGCTTGCCTTCATCCAGTATTCGAGTTGTTGAGCCCAACTGCGCGCGCCACAGGTTAATGCCGGGAGGAATCGTCTTGGTTCGCGAAACGGCCGTCTCTTCTACCGCATCGAGAAACGCTGTGACTTCCCCATCGTAAATGTAACGCCGGTCGTGCTTCACACTTTCGGCAAATCGACGGTAGGCCTCGGCAGATTGGAAGGGCACGTTGTGGCTCCTGAACTCCCAAATTACGGGAAATACCTAGGTGGCGTGGCGATTGGACGGCGACGATCTTCTCATAGTCTATGTCACCTGCCGAAGCTGTCGTAGGGGAGAAAGCAAGTTCGAGCGGCCTAGAGTTGTCTCGGGACTTTGTCATAATTCATGAGGCAGTATCTGAGGTCTTCCATCATCTGGTCCCAAGTGAGGGATACTCTCGGCTTGAGTGACGGGAAATATGCCGCCATTCCAGTGGGGGAGGGACTCTCGTCGTCGCCGTAATAAAACGCGAAGTTTGTAATTAGAACTGCGCTCTCTGGCGAGGGCTCGGCTGCGTTGTTCCAAATCGAAACGAGACGATCTCGAATCTCTTTCATCCAAGGAACGGTGTCGATAGGAATATCTGTGTATGATTGAAGTCCCTTCGGAGGGCTGTCGGGTACATTGGGGTCAATAAAAATGAGAAACGGCATCCCGCCCTCAGGTGCCTGCTGAATCGCCTTGTCATAGAGGTCAAAAACGTCGCCTTTGAGATGCGTTTCAGGCGTAACCGTGCCAATGTAGTTCATCGCCCCAGGGCGCCTTCGGCTCTTAGTTTCCACGCCGACTTTCTTATTTGTATTCTTGTGGGTCGCGATGAATTCTGGGTGCTTGCCGACGGCCTTGGTGTCATCAATCCACTCAATTTCAAAGCCTGCACGCGCAAAGACTGCGGCGATCAGAACCTCATAGCGCGCTCCTTGAAACGCCTGAAAATCCTTCAACCTCTCAATGAGTGACTCGGGCAACCGGTGAACCAACTGTAGCCAGTACAGGTCATAGACAAAACACTGATAGGCTTTTGCCGGCCCGGTCAAGGTATGTCCTGTGCTCACCGCGTCGTCTGCGTCACCCGGCTTACGGAGCAGCGACAACATCGCAGTACGCCATCTCACAATCGCATTCTGATTCTTGACTGGAAGCAATCGCTGCTGCTCAAACCATTCCTTCCCGAGCGTCTTGACTACTAGGGCATCGAGGAATTGATGGAATGTCTCCTCCTGTGGGTAGTGCCAAACCCCATTCCATACAATCCGAAATCTTGTATCGCCCATGACCATGCTGGAGGCAATTTTCGTTCGGGCGCCGGGCACGATAATTGGAGCTGTCCCGCGCAACATCGCATTTCCCAGTGCATGTATGCCCTGCTCCCTACAACACGAACCGTAGGTTTTTCCGTAGAGACCACAAGGGCAGGGCTTTGATGGGTCGAATGACGGCAACGGCGGAATAGGCAGATTCTCTTTTGCCACGTCCTCAGGCTTCAGATCGTTCGTGCCAATATCGACGCGGACTCCTGCGGGAGCAGGTTTCTTGCATCGCTGACAAGTGAGCGGGGCTACCGCTTTTTGAATGCCCTCGGCGACGCCTCGCGGATTGTGTCGAGATGCGTTGGCGATCAATACTTCGCTGCTACGCTGCCCGCAGTGTGGACAAGCGAATGAAACTTCGGCTTTGAACCAGTTATCCGACACTTACCCTGAGTTTAATCCTCATAAGCGCGGATAGAAACAGTTTGCCGGTATTACCGGGCACTTTCGGGGCTCTTTCGCGCATCGCCTGACGGCATCGTTACCCCGTGAGTGCCAACACGCCAAGCTGCTCTCGCACTGACATCAGTACCTCCCCAAGGTGGTTGCAGCCCGGCACCGAGCATGACGATCTCCGTCCGTATTTGCCAGGTCGAGTTGCGCAGGTGCAGCAGCCCCAGAACTGTTCGTGCCAGTTGTTCTCGGCGACGATCTGCTCATCGCACGTCGCCAGAAGCGCGGCGCGGAGCGTCGCTGTGCGGGAAAACTTATCGAGAGTGATCTGCCGCATGATCTCAATCGACAACTCCGGAGTCCAATCGCGTCGCCGCTGGAGCTTCTTCGCAAGTTCGCGGGCCCGCCAAATCGGAAGGACAGGATTGCGGAACATGGAACAGAAATATGCGGAGTCGAACTGGGCGCCCAGAAACGCCGCCTCCGCTGAGTTGTAGAGTTCGCCGTCGTATTCCACCAAGCAGTAGTACGCCGGATCGAGGAATTCGTACTGTCGTTTGAACTGGGTGATCAAGGATAGCCTCCGAGAGAAGTGCGTGCCGGCGGACTGCCAAATGCCTGGCCAGGCCGCCAGTGTGCGCGGATCAGAATGTCGGTTTGGTGTGTTTGAAGCGGATGAGGTTCGACGGCAGGTTGGTGGCCGAGCGACTGCAGTAGGCGGAGTTTGGCTGGGCGAGGCGCCACCCGAGATGCGATCGCATTGGCCGTTCACTTTTCATTGGTTGCCGATGCTCAGTCGCTGCTCAGAGCAACCGAGATCGCCAGAGCGGCCAATCCAAGCGTCAGCAGCCAACCTCCACGGCGCACATTTGCCGCCGGAACGGCACGCACTGTGAGGCGGCGAAGTTCTCCAATCGCCGGGATATCCGCCTCAACCAGCGACGGTTCAAGCCGCCAGCAGGAGCAGTAATTGTGAACCTGCGCGGTGGCCTGCCGGTGCAATAAGGAATAGACCGGTGCTCCCGCGGGCACACCGCGCGCCCGTTCGAGGTGCGCAGTATCGAGCAGCGTGGTCAGGTGAGCGTCGAGGGTGAGGCGATCAAGATAGTTGCGAACTCCGTCGCTCCGGACATGAGTCGCCTGAGCAGCAGTATCTTCGGTTGTGGTGTTCGTAGGTTAGCTCCCTTCGAATGGATTGGGAATTTCGGCCCCAGCAGGGCGGGGTCGAATAAAGTTTGGAAATGGGATCGCCATCCACCAGCCGGCAGCCCAGGAGATAACGCATCGGCCAGCAGCGAGACGGACAAGACGCGGGCGCAAAAGCACGTCGCTGAAGCCCGCGGCAACACGCAGGAAAGCCGGAACTGTCACCTGTCCGATGACAAATGAGCCTCGATCAGACGGGCTGCAGCTGGCACATGAGCGGGAGCAAAGACGGAGAAGCGAGACACTCAACCCTGGGCCAGCACGCGGCCAGGACACGGCGGAATGCACCGGCGTCACATGCACGAGGCAGACGAACATGCGCCAGATGGCCGAACACCTGCGCCTCAAACCCGGCAGCCAGAAGACCCCGACAGTAGCACACGACCGCCGCCACGGGAGGACGCAACTCGCCACGACAGCCGCCACAGCTGCACCAGACTCCGCACCAAAGACGGCGCCAGCGCGACAGAAGAGAGGAGCAGCAGGTCACCGAAGCCGCGCACAAAGAGCAGCACAGACGACTCCACCGACAGGCAAAAGCTCACCTCGACGGTCTACCAGAAGCATGGCCGCCCACGCTCACAGAGCGCCTAAAGAGGCCACCAGCACCAACTGGAGCCAACCGGCCTACGATGCCCCGGAAGGCCCGAAGAGCCTGGAAAATGCCTCGGATCAGTCGAACACAGGGGGTAGTTGGCAGCAAACCGCTGAGGGACGGGGGTTTGCAGGCGCCAAAAATCCCGAAAAATCCCGTTGACTTCCGATAACTTCCGCAAAATCCCGCTAATTGCGATCAATCCGCGCTGAAGGCTCAACCAGCGCCGGTACAAGAGTGATCACT
The DNA here is from genome assembly GCA_964591805.1 of uncultured Acidobacteriaceae bacterium. GTDB lineage: Bacteria > Acidobacteriota > Terriglobia > Terriglobales > Acidobacteriaceae > TOLSYN. Next base: position 60,208 of record CAZQDD010000018.1, read on the forward strand.
CCCGTTAACTTCCAATAACTTTTGAACAATCCCGCTCAAAGCGCAGAAAGGCACTTCATTACCTGGCAATTTGTACGACACTTTCGGCCCAGACACAGCCTACCATGCACAGCACGCGAGCAAGGATGCGCGAATAAAAAGGCGAAGCTCGCGTAGAGCCTCGCCTGATGCCGTGAGTCGATCACGAACTTCGCTGGTCAAAGCGGGTGCTTCAGCAGCGTCAGATACTGCCGGAGCGTGCACACACGAAAGCCGTCTCCGGAGAAATAGGCGACATTTGCATCCAGAGTCTGCTGCTTTAGAACGCCGGAAGCGGTGACGCAAAGCGGAGTTTTCTGGCACCGGATGGCGTCGCCGAGACGCGTAACCAGATCGGTGGATGCGGCGATGTAGAGCACGCAGCAAAGCTTTGTTTCAGTATCAATCGTCTCGGCTATCTCCTCGTATCGGCGGGCATCTTTGTACGTCCGCTCGTACTCGATCCCAATCATAAATTTCTTGCCATCGCGATCTTCAAGTTCCAGGAGTGCGTCATAGTCCTTCGCAAATGGCGTGAAGTGGGGATTGGTATTGCTCGCCTTAATCTCCGGATCGGAGTGCCACTTCGCGCGGGAGAGAACCTTATCAGCCGAGAAAGCAAGGCGCACCTCGTTGAGGTCCAGAAAGTGCCTCGCCTGCAACGTGGACGGAAGTTTTGCCGTCTCGGACGACATTGAGCCGAGACCGATGCCGAAGGATTCGAGCACCTCCAAGCCGGCGTGCGTGAGCTGATATACCGCGCCACGGTAGGGTGGAACTGGCGGAATCACCCGCACCAGACCGTATTCAAGATAGCGGATGATTCGCTTCCGAACCGAGTCGGGATGGGCCTTGATCTTGAAGCGCACCCCCATTGTGACCAGTTGATCCTGAGATATAAACGTGGCATTCCGGACTATGGTGAGGAGGCACCCATCGCCGTCGGTGTCGAACCTGACGCGGCGTGCGCGCGGGGATTGTCTCTTGCGCCCAGGCGGGATGGGCGTTATCGGCTGGGCAGTTATTGGTGTTCCAGTATCCATGATGGCTCCAATCTTCCGAAGGTAGTTGTGACCAGGGCGCTACAGGGAACGTCAGTACTGCCCGTTGCCTGCGCCATGAAAAACATAACATAGATAGTGTATATAGTGATAATATTATTTGTCCAAAGAAGCAAAAAAGGGGGGCTGCACCGTAGGGCGCAGAACTTGTGATGTCACAATTCTGATAGTTGGATAGCGGAGGACGTGCTGCCCGGAGAGGTGGCAGGGGTTGTTTAGGCGGGGATGATGGCGAACTTCTTCACCTGGGCAACGACGGCCAATTTGTTCTGGACCGCATAGTAGGCGACCAGAATTCGCAGGGCTTCACTTCTATTGTTTGAGCTGAAGAGATGCTTTGCGAAGATGAGGAGCAGCGCATTCTCCTCGGGAGTCCAGTCGACGATCAACTGCGAGAAGCGCTCGTCGTTCTCGATGGCAAGGTTGCTCCAGACCTCCTGGTGAAACTTCGTGACCTCCGCCAGCTTGATCTTCTTCTGCACTGCGAAGTCCACGATCATCTTCAGGGCGCTCGCCTTGGATACCTGGAATTCACGCCGAATCTTCTCAAGCAGCGTCAGCGTGCGGTCATCCAGAGAGAGACATGCCCTGACAAGGGCAGGTGCGTCGGGAGCTTTGATTCGTGGCATAGATGCGCTTCCTTGTCGGGGTATTCCCCGGAATATTATCTATTATATGACTACTAGTTTCGTATGGAATACGGTCATCGAATCGGGGCAACGATACGCATCCCTCGAAAGTATCGACCTAATTGCGCTCGGCTTCGAGGTGGTCGCCCCGATACTGTAAGGCCAGTAGTCGGTGGCGGTGGCGACAACTGGGTCCTCGGAAATGCAAGAATCAAACAAAGGGTCAATCCACTCTGATCACTGGTCCGGAACAGATGCAGAACTTGCCACACGGGACGCAATTGGCATCTTCCCTGTTGGAGGCTGGTGGAGGCAGCATCCAGGACGCGAGCGTTGGCAGAGCTCGGCTCGATATTCTCTGGTGGTTTCGGTTCGTGCCCCGGCCTGAGGTGGACATTTATACGCCAGTGATGAACCAGATAGCCGCTCAGATTCAAACTGAAATGTGGTTGCCTCTTCCAATAGTAGACGGAGGCGGCAGAAACCAGCTCTCGCAGTAGCCTGAGAAATGGCAGCCGCCCACAATCAGCTCGCGATAGCTTCGGAAGCCGCCGGCTTGACCTCTGCGATTAGGCTTCGAAGCGTACTGAGTATCTCCGGAAAGTGCTTCTCAAGATGCTTTTCGATTCTTCGGTTCTGGAGCACACGTTGCATGTACCCGCAGGCCACAGTGAGCGCCAGAATGTCCGTGCCATACGACGCCTCCGCGTCTTTCAAATCACGAACGATCGAGTCTGTTTCCTCCCTGAGTAATGCCTGGTCTTCGGCCGGCTTGTCCTTGAACTTGCGGATGTGAGGCGCGTCAACAAGAAGCTCTGGAGGCGTCATTGCCAGCAAGGCGGTCGCAAATGACATCGTATATTTCGCAGACGCAACCATATGTTCGGCAGCTTCAATCTGCCGGAATGGTTTCATCTTCCTGAGGACTCCGAAGCCAGAAGCGGGCAGGTCCTTCTCCCGCAGGATGTCAATTACCTCCGGACAAATGCCATCCAGCATGGTGGTCGTTCTGCGTATTGCATCAATCTTCACGTCCAAGGCATCCGCGAGGCGCTGCTCTGTTAGGCCCTTTGAAAGCGCCTTGCGCAGCATGTAGTGTTGCGCGACTGGCGGGAGGTGATTCACCCTCTTGTTGTACGTGTATGCCTCATCATCCGTTGCAACGATGCAGTCGACCTCCGTCCATCCCAAATGCAGGATGACATCTAGCCGAAGATGCCCATCCAGCAATAGATACTGATCGACCCCCTTGGGAAAGACGATAAGGGCCTGGATTAGGCCGACTTCTTTTACGGAAGCCGTGATCTGTTTGTAGGTCAAGCTGGCGCGTATTGCGGGCGAAAGTTCTCTTTGCGGCACAATGCTGGCGACTGGAACGGTGAGTACTTTGAGCTCGAATGCGTCTTTCACGGATTTTGCCATACTTCCCCCTACCTGACTCTTTGGGCCAATTGTTCCGGCATATCAGCGAGTCCCTCGTTGTGCAGCAGCGTAACAAATAGCTCGTCAGCCAACAGGCTCTTCATCGCAGACGACATGAGCAGCAGCCGGTCCCGCGTCATTGCAGCCTTCCGTATCAAGGCTTTCTGTTCTCGCACCTGTTGTTGATAATCACGGACGAGACTATCCTTGGTGACCTCGCGTTTCAAACGCGGGACTCTGCCCGTCTCTTGTTGTTTAGCCGCACGTTTAGCGACGAGATTCCGAGCCGCCTTGAGCCGCGCTCCTCGCAACTCGCCGCGCTCATATGCTTCGGACAGCGCCCGTTGCATGCTGTGAGTCGTGCCCATCGCGATCTCGATAGCAACAGTCACCGGGAGACGCTCAGCCTCGACGGCGGCAACCAGAGAATCCTCGCCATGCTCGATCAATCGAACCACACCAAACACGTAGGTGCGATGGAGGCCAAGCTTCTGGGAAATCTCATCCGCCGAGTATCCACGATCCTTCAAAGCCCGCACCTCATGAAGGAGACCGAGATTGGATGGCGGGCGCCGGGCAATGTTTTCGACAAGGCTCATCAGGTACTGGTCTTCGAGGGACGCTGCCAAGATAACTGCTGGGATTGACTTCTCCCCCAACTTGATAAAAGCCTCGAGTCGTCCTTGCCCGCAAACCAGATCATACGAAGTTCCGTCTCGGGCGGGATCTCTCCTGGCCACGGTAATCGGTCGCTTCAATCCAACCGCCGCAATGCTCGTGACTATCGCTTCAAATCGCACCTTATTACGCGAACGTGGATTAACAACGCGAATTTCTGAGATTGGGATTCGGACAATTTCCTGATCGTTCATGCGGCCTCTTCAATGCGGTTGCGCCGGGCCAAGGACAAAAAGAAGCTGAGATTCTCGAAGCGATATACATCGAGAACTACTGCATTCTCAGGCGCGAGACGTAGCTTTCGCGCCAGGACATCGACGGCCGGCAGAAAATAATAGTCAAGGATGTTCTCGTTGTCCGGAAGAAGGCGCACTGCCACCGTGACATCGGGCTTCAGTGATCTTTCGAGCCGAAGCAGCCAGCGACAGCTTCCGGTATAGCTCTCGTGGCATCTCGCCACTACAACCGATGCAGTGAAATCACCATTGATGGTCAGAATGCCAGAACGCTCATCTTCTTGAATCTGAGCACCAAGTGATCGAAGGTCGTGATTGATGGACTCGCATATCGCCCGGTGGCGTTCGCGCAGCACTCGGTTGATTTCGAGGTAGCGGTAGTCCCGAGAAGGCGTATATCCAACGAGGGAGTACGCTCGCATCAGACTTCCGAATCGAGATCGATAGCAGGCTGGAGAGGGCATGTCTCGGGTCTCGTCGATCAGAATGCCGGACAACATTCCTTCTCGGTCGAAAAGCTCTCGCAGTCGCTTCAGGAGATCTTCATCGGAAAGGCGGCTATGCCGGCTCTCTATCAGTGAGGCCGCGGCGCCAAATTGATCGAGAGTCACAATCGGGGTGAAAGCACCATTGCGCCGAATCCACATCTCGGGAGGGTTCCGCACATGCTTTTGCTTGAGCTTGAAGGAGGTGCGATTGAAGACATTGTCGCCGATGTACTTGGGATTCTTTAGAACCTGTTGGATGGTTGAGCGCGTCCATTCTCGGTCGAGGTCTGTCCGAACTCCTCGGTTGTTGAGTAGATCCGCAATCTGCTGTTCCGTCTTGTTTTCCCGAGTGAAGAGATCGTAGATTTCTCGGACAATCGCAATCTCGGTTTCGGGCCCGGGCACCAGGATGACTCGATCGGTCTGCAGGCTCTTTCTTTGGCCACGTGCGAGGAGCTCCTTGGCCGCACAATCCTGGTCAACTAGTAGGCGCCGCAGCCCATATCCGGCCGCCCCGCCTTGTCTAAAACCCAACTCGATCAGATGTCCTTGGCCTTGAAATACCTTCACCGACAGTTCACGGCTGTATTCCCCAGCCATCACGCGTTTTACTGTTTTGAGGACTGCCGTCGACATGCTGCCATCGTTTTCGAACTGCTCGGCACAATAGTGCACGCTGACATTGGCGCGGCGACACACGAACTCGTAGTACGCGCTCTCATCGGCATCTAGGAAGCGCCCCCACCTGCTCACGTCATATACAAGCACCGAGCTGAAATCGTTCTCCCCTGCCTCGATGTCTCTGAGTAGAGCTCGCAGACCTTTCCTGCCTTCAAGGTTTAAGCCGGTTTTGCCGTCATCCGCGTACGTGCGCACAATTTTAAAGCCGCGTGTCTCGGCATATCGGCGTATGGTCTCAGATTGATTTTCCGTGGAGTAGCGCTGATGTTCTGTGGACATGCGCACGTATTGCGCAGCGCAGTTCGCTCGTGTCGGAGATGCCACAATTTGCTTCTGCACAGTCACCCCAACCAAACGCAATGACAGATGCTCATGCGATTGACGAGCAGGTCATGGGAGCCGATCGACGAAAAGGCCACGGCGACCACACCAGGCACATATGAGCAACGGCGGGAGTTGGGTGAAAGTCCCGGTGAACCCAACTCGGGAAACAGTTTGCGCCGTTCTCGCCTCGCACGAAGGCATTCTGCCCGGAGAGGTGGGTGAGACGGAACCTTTATCCGTCACGCCAGACAGGAGTCGGCGACGCCTTCGGTATTCCCGCTGACGGTCACGATGATCTTCTCGGCCTTCGCGGCTTTGCTGGTAACGGCGGTTAGCACGGCGCCGTTGCGCTCGACGCGCCTGCATGCGGCACGTCAGGTTGCAATAACGCTGGCCTCGATCACAATGGGGACAGATCCAGAACACCGAGTAGCACTGGCCGCAGACACGTTGCCGGAGGGTAACCTCACTCATTCTTTCCGTCCCTAAGCGACGAGTTCGGTCTCGGATCCAGCTCCCGCGGTACCTGAAAGGGTGAACCAATTGGCGGAGACTCCGGGACAGTGCAAAGCCAATGCTTGCGACATGGAGCGACGGGCCACAGTCAACTTCGTATTTCCGTCTCAGCACTCAGCGGATACCACCCAGGTCGTGATGCTATGTCACTGGAATATTGCGCGTAAATCTCTCTAGCTTGCGCGGAAGAATTACGCGCAATTTAATATTGCTCGCAATTTCTTATTGTTGCGCGGTTTTAGTGCTATATTGCGCGATAGTGCTTTCGCGCAACTACGGGAGGTCACCCAGTGCCCAAGCAGATAGCCGAAAAGGATATTGCAGAGATACTTGCTGCGGTCGCGCGCCATCCCGGAGGCGCACGACGTGAGGACATCGCGAAGAGGCTGTCTCAAGAGCTGCCTCAGCGCACGCTGCAATTCCGTCTAAGGAGCCTGGTTCAATCTGGCCGTGTCGTGTCGACAGGCGAAGGCAGGGCGGTGAAGTACCTTCTGCCGAAGGAACCAACCGCACCTGGCCCCGCTCCTGTGAAGGCGGAGGAAGCGGCGGCAGTGGTGCCGATTTCGGCGGCGGGCGCCAAAATTCAGCACCAGCTCAGCCAGCCGGTCACGGCGCGAAAGCCCGTAGGTTACATCCGCGAATTCCTCGACGGCTACCGGCCGAATGTGCGGTTCTATCTTTCGGCGGAAGAGCGCGCGCGCCTAGCGTCGATTGGAACACGGCATGTTGCGGCGGAAGCTGCGGGAACCTACGCCAAGCAGATTCTGAGCCGCCTTCTGATCGATCTCTCGTGGAACTCAAGCCGCCTTGAGGGCAACACTTATTCGTTGCTCGATACCAAGCGCCTCATTGAATTCGGCGAGGAGGCCGACGGACGGGACCGTCTTGAAGCGCAGATGATCCTGAACCACAAGGACGCCATCGAGTTTCTCGTCAACGCGGCCGATGAGATTGGCTTCAACCGCTACACGATCCTCAATCTTCATGGAATTCTCGCCAATAATCTCCTGACGGACGAGGGCGCTGCGGGTCGGCTGCGGCATATCCCCGTCGGCATCGAACGATCAACTTTTCAACCGCTAGCCGTTCCCCAGCAGATTGAGGAGTATTTCAACCAAATTCTGGCGACGGCGGCGGCAATCGAGGATCCCTACGAGCAGTCGTTTTTCGTCATGGTTCAGTTGCCGTACCTGCAGCCGTTTGATGATGTCAATAAACGTGTGTCACGGCTCGCGGCCAACATTCCCTTTATTAAACGGAATCTCTCGCCGCTTTCGTTCACCGATGTACCGAGATCGCTCTACACCGAGGCGATGTTCGGCGTTTACGAACTGAATGATGTTGCTCTCCTCAAGGATGTATTCCTCTGGGCCTATGGCCGGTCAGCAGAACAATACGCTGCTGCGCGGCAGTCCCTAGGCGAACCTGATCCCTTCCGGTTCAAGCATCGCGCGGCGCTCCGGCAGGTTGTCGCCGATATTGTGCGCGCGCGCCAGACTCGTAAGGAGGCGCCCGCCTTCCTGGCGCAATGGATTGAGGAAAATATCGCGCCGGATGAGCGCGCGCGCTTCCGGGAGATGGCCGAATCTGATCTTCTGGGCCTCCATGAGGGCAATTTCGCGCGGTACCAGTTGAGGCCGGCCGAATTCGCGGCTTGGCAGGAAGTCTGGGGAGGCAAGCGCGCGCAATAAAGACCTTCATGCCGGAGCGGAATTTGCATCGACGAGAACTCTCGCTGTGAACTCCGGATGTGCTCTCCTCCAGAAAGGCTCTTCCCAATTGCAAATTTACTCAAGTTGCATTATTTACAGATACAGTAAACGATCAGATGTGAGTAGATGTTCGATACATATGCTTAAGATAAAAAGATATTTACACTACTTGTCTCATATTTAATACGTCAGTAAATATGCGATTTGTAGTAAACTAACGAATTATGAGCGATCGAACGAGTGTTCCCGATTGGCTGTTTCGGATTCTGCGGCAGGTTACCGGGCTGCAGGTCGAACTAGGCGCTCACTCCAAAGAACTTAGTATTGCCGTCTCCGGAGGATCCGCGACGACGTTCGAATGCGTCCATATGCCAGTCATCAGCCAGGAGAGAGCTAATGACCTAATCGCACAAAGGCGCTCCTCGCCTCGACATTGGCCCATACTCCTCTTGGCAACCCGACAACTGGGTGCGCCCACGCGAGAGTTGTTGCGCCGGGAAAATATTTCTTGGGTCGAAGAGTTGTCCGGCACATGCCGACTTTCTGCCCCAGGATTGCTAGTCGATACAAAAGTTGCTACGCACCCAACGAACCGTCTTCAATCAAACAGAACGCGTCTACTCGACAAGTCAGGAGTCATCGCGGAAACGCTGCTGCTGCAGTTCCGCACGGAACAGATTAGGCTGTCGGATTTGGCTCGTTTGGCTTGTGCTTCCGCCGCTCTTGCCAGCCGCGTTCTGACGAGACTTGCGGAACTCAAACTCGTTACGGTGCATGGCTCCGGACCGAATCGATTCTGGAAGCTTAGCGATCCCGGCGGCCTTCTTGATACTTGGGCAAATGAAGAGCTCCAAGCCGTTCAGACTACGTATTTGTACGTTTGGAGCGGGTCGCCAGACAAATTAATTAAAAAACTCGAGGCGCTGAATCAGCTCTCGACCCCTTGGGCGCTAGGTGGAACAGCAGCCGCAAATCTTTATGCTCCAACCTTAACAATCAATCCGGATCCAGCTGTTTGGATTGACTCCCGCGTTTCGGCCTCCGAGGTCGCTCATCTTCTTGACGGCGAACTTGTTGAGAAGGGTTCCAATGTGCAGCTTTGGCAGTCAGGAAGCAATGCTGCGTTTCGAAATTCTGTGCGTTCTCAATCCCAACCAGACCTGGGAAGCGCCCGACAATTTGATCTTTGCATGGTATCGATGCCTCGGGCATACGTCGAGGCCGTGCATGTCAGCGGAAGATCACCTGAAGTAGCAGGAAATCTTCGTGAAAGGATTCTCTCCAATGCCATCTCCTGATAACGCTGCTCCACGTCTGACATACACTCCAGAGGCTCTGGCAGCTTGTGAGAAGGCACTGAGAACAATCCTTACCAAAATCGGTCCATGGGGGACGAAGCTGATCCTGATCGGCGGCATGACCCCTCGTTTTATCGTCGGAACAGCCCCCGCGGACATGGAGGAACACATAGGCACCACCGACGTCGACATTGTGGTCGGCGTCAGTCTCGCGACCGACGAGGATGAGGCATACCGAACGCTGCAACAAAATCTAAAAGACGCCCAATTTGCGCCTTATCGAAACCCTGATACAGACCAGGAAGAGACCTTTCGATGGTGTCGTAGCGTCGATGGTGTTCGCGTTTTCCTCGAATTCTTCTGCCCCGTTGGAGATGGTACGCCAGGCAGGCTGCTCCGAAATCCGGGACAGAACATCGGTTCGAGAATTAGCGCGATTCGAACCCGCGGTGCGGAGCTGGCCTACGATGACTATTTTGAAGTCGAGTTGAAGGGTGAGCTCCTTGATCATGGGGGCATTCAGGAGAGTGTAAAAGTCAAAGTTGCCGGGTTACTCCCTTTTGTTGTGCTCAAAGCCTTCGCACTGAATGAACGCGACAAGCCGAAGGACAGCTACGACATTGTGTGGACCTTCAACGCGTTCAGAGACGGTCCGCGCTCGGCCGTCGAGGAGATGGCCAAAAGTCCGGTTCTAAACAGGCCTGAGGTCGCGGAGGCAATAGGGTACCTGCGGAATCATTTCCAAAGTACAGAACATCGGGGTCCATCCCAGTTCGCAATCTTCCAGCTTCTCAATGCGGATGATTCTGATGGTCGCGAGCGCTTTAGGCGAGACGCACATGGTACGGTGGCTGCATTTCTGCGGCATTGGGACGAGCTAAATCTGCCACGCTAGCTTTGGGTAAACCATTACCAGAAGTTCTGAAGGCTTCGTCCTAATCATTGGAAGTTGCGAGATTCGAACATAGTACCCCGTGAAGCAAACGGGTGTTGATTAGTTTCCAGAGGGAATGCGTCGTAGTTACGAGCAACGACTAAGTCCAGTGCACTCCGGCGGTTCAATACAACCGATTTTTAGCCACTGTCGCGGCCTCATAAATTCACTGCGGACCCGCTGTTCTACTGGCCGCGACGCTGCCTAAAAATGCTCTGCGTTAGGCTGTACGATTCGGCGAGGCGCGATGCGATCGGCCGAATGGACCTCAAGGTTCCATTTCAGGCGATTGCCAAAAGAGCTTCGGCCTCGGCTAAATCATCAGTGAAATCGAATACCATCTGTATTGGCTGGCCGACATTGAAATTCTCGTTGTAGCTGTCGATGTCGGTTTTGAGCTGTCTGCAGTCGGCCGATATAGACTCGCGCCGCTGCTGGAACGCAATCTCCATGTGTTCTCTGGGTGCTGTACGGACATCAGCCCAAAAACCTACCTGCCTGCCGTTCATCTCAATCCGTGCCACGTGCTTTGCGCGCAGCCTGCGACCTTGAGAGTCGCTTATGTACTCCTCGCGTAGCGCTCGGGAAATTTCTTCAGCACAACGATTAATGAGGGTAGATCGCTGTGGTGCCCACCTGCCAATTTCGAGCGCCCACTGTGCGATATCGTGCGAAGAAGCCGGCCACGGCTGGCCCGCAGCTTGATATTCCTTAATGATGGACTGAAGCTGATCTATGTAAGACATGGCCGGTCTCCTAAATCGCATTCGGAAGAATATGTCCCCACCCGTCAGTGAGTGTGGTCTCAGTCACCGTTGCACGGATACGGGCAAGCATTTCGCGGTGATATGAATAAGGAATTTTTTGTCTGTGCTGCAATTGGCCAACTACGATTCCTGGGTGTACACCGAGCTTGGCTGCGAACCCCATTATCTTTAGCTTCGAATAGAGTGGATGAACACGAGCGATGAAACCCTGCAATTCGGGCTGGTCGATGCACGATTTCGTAGAAAAATCGTCCGCAGCCAGCTCCTCTGGTGGTTTATCAGCACTGCTTTTAGCCCCTTCGCCCACAAGATCTGTGTCGTAGATGGCAGTTTCCATACCGTCCCTGTTCTTGATGTGGCCTAATTCGTGCCAAAGAGTGAACCAAAATGCGTCGATGCGATCGTAGCGCAGTGAAGCCGCCACTACAGGAGATGATTTATTTAGCCATAGGCATGCACCATCGACCTTGCTTCCACTGAGGGGCTCTATCACCACGAAGCGGATCCCATGCTCCAACAACACACGCTGCACATGTCGCGCGTCCTCTGGATTTGCCATCAGCTGCTTTAATTTAGCGAAGCAAGACTCCAAACCCTGTTCAGAGAAGCGCGGTGCCTTAAGCGTTGAAGCGAGCTGCCTAACACGAAGCATCCAGGCGCACATCGCGGAGGTCATTTCGGAATAATCAGCGGATTTACGCGCAGCATGGGCCAACGACGGCAGTGGATCTTCAATTGATTTCAGTTGAAAGAATGTCTTTACCTGCTTTTCAACCACATCCAGATTGTCCGAATTCTCTATCCAATGCCTTCGAAGCATCTCTTTAAGAGGCACCTTCTCGAACAATGCTGCCCGTCTTACAACTCTGTCATCGGACCGAATCTTTGAGAGCTGGTACGCAGCCTCCATGTTCATCCAAAACTGCGCACCAGTCCCAAATGCGTCACCGAGGCCCTGTGCGGTCTCGGGAGAAATACCACGCTTTCCTGCGATGATCTCATTGATTACGCGAGGTGGCCGTCCCATGATTTCGGCCAGGTCGGCCTGTGCCCACCCACGCGCATCGAGCTCATCCTGTATAAATTCTCCGGGTGGGAATACCTCAGCAGCCAGTCTCTCAGTCATAGCCTTACTCCTTCACTTCAGTGGTAGTCCTCGATAGAGATCACCACGACGATCTTGTTCGGAGTGACACTTTCAAGTTCGACGACCAGACGCCATTGTTCATTGAGTCGCATCGAGTGTTGATGTTGGCGTTTCCCCTTCAGCTTCTCGAAATGCAGCGACTTCATATTGCGGAACACGCGTTCATCGGGGGCCTGACGTATCACCTGCATGCATTTGCGAAACTGCCGCACAATGGCCTGTGAAAAGCCTGCGTCGTACGCAGGATCCGTCTCAAGCCGATCCAGGTCCCCGGATTTAAATCGCACTTCCAACGGCGTGGTCCCCGCTTCTTCGTTTTACAGTTTTTATGGTATAACATCTTTACACATGGTGTAAAGGCGTAATTTGTGATACATTGAATTTGAGAAAAACAGCAGACGTGGAAGGGATAGCTGACTTGAAAATCACGCCAGATCGTCTCGAAAAGATATTTGATCGCACTGATGGCAACTGCCACATTTGCGGCAAGGGGATCTGCTTCAAGAATTACGGCCAGATCGGGGCGCGCGGTGCCTGGGAAATTGAGCATTCAATTCCTCGATGCAAAGGCGGAAGCGATTGCCTCAACAACCTTTACGGAGCGCACATTCGGTGTAATCGAGCGAAACAGCATAGAACCACTCGAACAGCCCGTTCATGGTACGGCCGGACAAAAGCACCTATGTCAGCACAGAAAAAGCAGGCCGTCAGCTGCGGGAGAGCGTGGGGCCTAGGTGTGTTAGGCGCAATGCTCGGGGCAGCTACCGGCGGTGTCGGTCCAGCTTTATTGCTAGCAGCGACCGGAGCGGCGATCGGTAAATCGATAAATCCAGAAGGGTAGAGGAGGCAGAGTATGGCGAAAAAAACAGTTAAGTTTGAAGCGCATAAGAGTGTCCCCAAAAAAGTCGAGGTCGAATTTAGGACCAAGACCGGAAAACCAGTCGAATTTGAGGCCAAGAAACATGTGAAAGTTCCTGTTCACGTCGAGTTCAAGGCAAAAAAGAAATGAGGGGCTGTACCCGCCCTTGGTCAGGAAGAGGTTGCGCGCCAAGGTCACCAGGTGATCCCGAACTGAGTTTTAGGAGATTTCAAATATGGCTTTTACGATGAGTGGATCAATAAATCTCAACGGCGTTACCGACGCTGAAATGGCAAAAGTGTTCGAGCTGAAAGCGAAGCATGGGACGGCGCTTCATTTCAATCCTCAACCCGTCCAGCCGATAACCAATTCGAATCCTCCTGCATACAACAACGTGCAGTTTTCATGGAACACGGCTGATGGCTTTCATCTCGTACACGAGGTAGTGTCGGCCCTGACAAAGAAGGAAGCTGCTGCCGGACAATAGTGGAGTCACGTCAGGACAATCCCGCCGGGCCTTTCGAGTTGCACTGTGGTTGCGGGCGTAGCGTGACGACGTCGACGCCCCTGGCACCAGGGGCACGCTACACCTGCGGTTCTTGCAGTTTCTTCCGCAAGGAAAAGAGCCATTTAACGCGGATACGCAATGAGGCGAGGAATACTGCTCTCCGGCAGCGCCTGGAGCCTTTCTTAAAGCTCCCATTGGAAGGTAACGAGCGCGAATGGTTCGAGTTAGCGCATGAGCTGAAGATTGACCCGGTGGCGCTGGAGGTACTCGTCGCCATAGTCCAGGAAGCAAAATGGCAGAAATCGACGGCTCCGTTGATGTTTGTGCGGGTGAATGTAGAGCGCCGCAGCGCAGAATGGCAAGATCCATTCACCGAGGATGGCCAGGTTCATCATCCGCAGATTTTTTCCCCGGTGCCAAGGCCTGAAGACCGCGCATGGTTTAAACAATTGGCCAGTTTTCGAGATTTAAATGCGCTTGTCACCCCAAAAGATATTGAGGCAGCGGGCCCGACTCTGAGCGTAGTTCAGGACGAAGAGAAAAGAGCGGTGATCTGCGCTCGCGCTCTGGGGATGACACGTGCCCAGTATCTATCCGGGGTGGGCGACGCAGAGCGGCGCAGACGGGCGGCAGCATGGAAACGGCTCTACAGGCACGGTATCCCCTCCGAGTTGCGCACGGCGCTTCGCGAAGCCAGTGGCAACGCAATCATGCGGCCCGGCTTTGAGGATCGAGCTTGGCGGGACTGGCAGGACGATGGCAACGAGGACGAGCTGCCCACCAGGGCCACAGCGGTACCGCGATACGATTTCTAAGGCCGCACGTTGGCGACAAGAGGTGAAAATATTTTTTGGGGAAAATGTCCCCAAAACCTATAACTCTTTGTCTATATAAGTGAGAGATGAATTTTCGGGCGTGCCGACGGCGTGCCTTTATCTTTTGATTGTGCTGTAGCGTTGCACCCACGCCAAAGCGGTGCTCCCTCCGAGGGCCATTTATGGCACACCGTATCCACGTATTTACCAAACCAGTTAAGAGGATCGCGACAACGCCCTAGGTTTCGGACGTTCTTGCGCCCGACAGTGCCGCCGACCATGGCGGCTTTTGTATTTGCAGCGCTCCAACCAAAATCACCCAGCCCTCGGCTCATGCCCGGGGCCTTTGTGTCCACGATGACAACAGCACTCCTGGCTATCATTGGGACGCTCACCGTCCTTACGCTCGCAGTTAACGGGGCAAGGACGTTTATTGAGGCAGCGACCGCGTTTATCGTTGCTTGCGGCAACTTGATCTGCACGACGATCCAGACCGCACGCAAGGTAATAACGGAATTGAAACCTCGATCGAGGCGTCGCCAAGCAAACCCGAAAGCAAAGAGTTCACCCCGAAACAATTCTCTTTAGAAAAGCATTGATGCTTTTAAAAAGGGGGCTTCGGTCCTCGGGTCCAAGTCTGCTCATCTTTGCGCATGATAATGTCCTTTATCATGCGCAAACTCTGGCGTATGCTGCTGGCATGGAATTCGATAAAGATCTGGCTCGGGAGATCCTGCTCAAGGTTGAAGCCGACCCACATTTTACTGGTTCGTTCCGTGGAGTCAGCGCCGGGAACTTAGGAATCGCCTGCTCCCCTGAAACGTTCGCGTACCACTGCGTGCTTCTACATGAAGCTGGGTTCCTCGAAGGCAACATGAAGATGGCCCAGCAAGGGCACATCGTCATCAGCCGGCTCACCTTTAAGGGCCACGAATTCCTCGACACCATCCGCGACGGCGAGATCTGGCGCCTGACCAAAGAGACTGCGGCAAAGACGGGAGCCGCCAGCGTCCAAGCGCTCTTGGCGATCGCAACCGCGGCTATCAAGCAGAAGCTGGCCGAGCACGGGATTCCTCTATGACGACTGCGGCTCTGGTTTCTGCTGGCTCCGGCGCCTTGCCGTCGCTCTTCACGGCGCAGCCGGAGGCCCGCCGCCGGCTGCGCGACTTCTTCAGTTCGCACATCCGCAACCGCAATACACGCCGGGCCTATATGGAGGCGGTGCGCCAGTTCGCGGCCTTCTGCGCCGAACTCGGCCTCGGCGAGCTCGAGCAGGTGGACGCGGTGCACGTCGCCGCCTTTGTCGAGCGCCAGCTCCAAACCAATTCCCGGCCCACGGCGAAGCAACGCCTGGCGGCGCTGCGCATGCTCTTCGACTGGATGGTGGTGGGCCAGGTGATGGCGTCCAATCCCGCGCACGCCGTGCGCGGGCCGAAACACACGCAGAAAAAGGGCAAGACGCTGGTGCTGACGCCGGCCGAGGCCCGGGAGCTGCTCGATGCGATCGATGTCGAGTCCGTGGTGGGGCTGCGCGATCGCGCCCTGATCGCGATGATGGTCTACAGCTTCGCCCGGGTCGGTGCCGTGCTCGGCATGCGGGTCGAGGACTTCTTCGTCCAGGGGCGCCGCGGCTGGGTGCGGTTGCATGAGAAGGGCGGCAAGCTGCACGAGATGCCGACCCATCACAACCTGGACAAGTATCTCGAGGCCTACATCGCCGCCGCCGGCATTGCTAATGAGCGCAAGGAGCCGCTGTTCCGTACCACGCGGGCGCGCACGGGCGAGTTGACCGATCATGCCATGCTGCAGTCCGACGTCTGGCGGATGATTCGCCGGCGGGCCGAGGCCGCCGGCATCGAGACTGAGATCGGCTGCCATTCATTTCGCGCCACCGGCATAACCGCGTACCTAAAGAATGGCGGCAAGCTCGAGATCGCACAGCAGATGGCCAATCACGAGTCGGCCAGGACGACTGGGCTCTACGACCGCCGATCCGATGAGATTTCGCTCGACGAAGTCGAGCGAATTGGGATCTGAGAACGCCATCAAAACGAACGTTTAGATTTGTACAAGGATTCTGAGACGCGCAACGGCCTGATTCTTCGGCCCTCGGCAGTCGTCGCAAAACCTACCCTTTGTGAGAAACACGCGGTTGAGGCGGGAACGTCCTCGACCGGGCGCGGCGGTCGCGTCTGCAATGGAGCATTTAAGGCTCGCTATTTTGCAGGCGGTAATTTATGCCATGCGTCCTTGTGTGGCAGCGCATCGCTGAAATTAAATCCACCCATCTCCTTTGACTTTGCCGATTGATTGGGATGATTTTCCCGATAACGTGCATTCAGATCGCGGACTTCATCCTGCGTAAGAATAAAAAGCTGGTCAGGTTCCCGCTTCTCCCCACCGAGCGGCACAAACGCCAGAATGTAGAACAGGTTTGTCCGTGCCGTCTTGTCCCTTACCAGCCATGCGCTTTTGAATGCCTGCCCCTTCACGTCAACGGTGAACGCTTCGCCCTTGGAAGTGCCTGCCAGTAAATCATAAACGGGCACATGGCTTCCTTGTGTGAAGGCCACCGTATAGCCGCGCCGCGACAATTCGGCGGCAACAACAAATTCGGCTGTCCATTTAGTGCCGTGATCGGAACGTGACATTATCGCCCCCAATGGAAGACCAGGCCAACATTCAGGATGTTTACGTCGCCATCGAGAACCGACCTCGTTGCACAGTAGGTGATTTTGTAAACAACCTTCAGGCTTTGCGACTTCGTCATTCTGCCCTCTGCCGTGACATCCGAAAAGCTCTAAGCGCCATTAAAAAACCACAGCACGGCCAAAACGCCCGCCGGGTATTTGAGTAGCAAGCTGACGTGTGTTTTTAAGACCACGAACCCGGCCCTAAAACACAATGCCACCAACAAAAGAAAAGACAGAAAATAGGAGGATGAAAGCGACAAGCGCATAAGTGAGGCTCCCGATTTTTACGGCTTGATTTCTCTGACCGCTGCTATTGCCTTTTCAAGAGCATCAGAAAACGGCAAATGCTCGCCTAGCTCCAACACTGTTTCTTGAAGCCCATCTAACTTAAAATCGTGTGTTGTCTGGTTGAATGAGGCCCGCGATTTTCTGACCGCAAAAAAATACTTTGTTGGGTCTGCCTCATTGCGATGAATGATAAGAACGGCGGCCTCTCCCGGTTCAATTTTCATAAAAAAGACGTGTTCCTTTCTGAGTGACTATCTAAGGATCACGCCGGGTGGAAAAACCGTCTATAGGAATCGACTTGCGGCCCCGTTTTTCTTCATTCGTCGCGGGACGCGGTCAACGTTCGTTCAGCTGTTCGCACCACAACGACACTTTCATTTCAGATTTGCGGTTGGAAGAATAGTAGAACACTCGTTAAACCACGCGGCATTTCTTGTCTATGTCCAAGTAGATGGTGTCGCCTATCGCAGGGAGTGGGCCGTCATACGCATCACTCTGGGCTGCAATACCTTCGTTGCCCTGGGCGTTGAGGAATTCAAGTATGGTCTTCATTTGAACCTCGCTATCTTTGATCTGGTAGGCCGTCGCAGTACTCCCACCGAGCCTTGTTGTCGACGGGAGTTGTGCCCTTGTAGTAGCACTTGTCGAAGCTCTCCTCTCGTTTAGCTCGCAGTGTGTATTGGTTAGAAAAGTCCTCTGCCTTCTTCAGGTCATGGACGTCAAATTCTAGCGTCTCGGGCGGGTCATACGCCGGTTCATACTCAAAGTACAATTTCCGCGCACCCAACGTCTCTTTGAGCAGCGATAGTTCAGTCCCGGACTGGGGTACCGCCTGCTCAGGCCCGAATGTAGTCCAGTCATCGCCCTTTAACCAAGGACCGTCGTCAAATCTGTATCTGACGTAGACCCAGCCTGAGTGAGCTTTGATCGGCTTGGGCGTGTGTATCCGAAAATCCACATCTCGTCGACGGAAGGTTATCCATAACTCTCCCTTATCCCTAGTCCGTGTGACAAAATTTCTGACATCGATTTTCTTGTCGGGGTACTCAACCGTTCCGGGGTAAGATTTCCAAGATCCAGAGCAGGCAGTCAGAGAGACTAGGATTACACAGGCCGTTGCGAGTGCGGTTTTTTTGACCGCTCGTTTTGCAATTTCGAGTGTAATCATCCTGTAGCGTCATCTCCCTAAACGGTCCCGAGCAATCTTGCAGCTCCCCGGCAGTAAAGAAAACCTGGAACAGATGGTTCAAGAATGATCGTCTCGAATAGGCTTCCCGGTCGATGTGTATCGGACTACCCGCGTCCGCTCATCAGAGGTCGCACTAGGTTTTCTGCCTAGCCGCACCGACTGATTCTCTGGCGCAACAGTGGTCAGTCCCGCCCGGCGTCGCGTTCGAATTGAAGCTGTGTTAACTCCGGACCCATTCATGCCTTTTATGCTTCCCGAGCCTAATGAGCTTGGAAGTGAGACATTAGCTGAGCTGCCGGAGCGCAGTTTCATCAGTGCTCTTGATTTTCTTCCCATTTGTTTACCTACAAATTACCTGCACACTTTTGCCAAAGGCCCGCCGGCTGCGTGGGCCAGCGGGGAACGGGAGAATTGTACTCTCAAATTGCCCCTAGGCGGTGGGTTTTGGGCGCAAAAGCACACGCACCGTGTTCAGTGCAGAACGGAGAACACCGCATAGGCACTGAGCCATTCACGACTCTCCTAAAGTTTCCCACCGGCATTGCCAACGAAGAGGCTCATTGGAAGGGTGAGGCAACGAGGGCGGGTTGGGCTTCGGCTCATCACGCCCTCGTGAGTTTGGAGGCTGGTGCAGGAGGTGCAGGTGGAGGAGGTGGTGGTGGAGCTGCTGGTGGTGGAGCTGCTGGTGGAGCTGCTGGAGGTGGTGGTGGTGGAGCTGGTGAACGTGGTGATGGTCAAGGTGGTGAAGCGCGTGGTGCACGCGGTGATACAGATAATCATGATCATGCTGCCGCTCCTGCCGGACGCCCTCGGTGAGATTCGTTTGGCGAACACCATGAGATGATTTCCCAAGGACAGCGCCATGGATGATATTTGACATATATATCAAATACTTGTTGTTTTATGATGTTATTTGATATATACATCAACCCATGAAGACTCTGAAGGAGTTGGGACAAGCTGTCGCTGATCATCGAAAGCTCCTGAAGCTCCAGCAAGGTCACGTCGCCGCCCAAGCGGGCATCACGCAGGAATCCCTCTCCCGATTTGAGCGTGGGCAGTTGTCCGAGTTCGGCACTCGCAAGCTCTTGGCTGTGCTGGCAGTGCTCGGTC
The DNA here is from genome assembly GCA_964591805.1 of uncultured Acidobacteriaceae bacterium. Lineage (GTDB taxonomy): Bacteria > Acidobacteriota > Terriglobia > Terriglobales > Acidobacteriaceae > TOLSYN. Next base: position 79,584 of record CAZQDD010000018.1, read on the forward strand.
TTGAGCTGAGCTTCGCGAAGATTGGAACCTCGGGTTCTCTTGACGAACTCCGCCGTGAGCGAGGTGGAGCTTGAGACTGAACGTATACGTGCTAAGCCACCACGTCGCTGTCCTCGAACCTGTCGGTGATTTCAAGAGCGTGCTGACCTACGTCCCGGATGCGGCGTTGGAAAAGCTCGTCTCTCTCACCATGCCTGTACGCACGGAATCGTACGTGTGGGACGACCAGCTTCACCCCATCTTCCAGATGAATTTGCCGGAAGGATATCTGCTGCAAGTTCTGCAGGAAGAGTTCGGGCCGCACATTGGTGCAAGCCCAATGGCGCTCCTGTCCGTCATCGGTCGAAACATGGTGGGGAGGCTTCAGGTAGCTCCTCCCGGCGCAGCACTGGACGAACCCGCGAGTCCGATAGACGTCGCTGACCTTCTGAAGGGAGACAACTCGGAGCAGGCTTTCACCAACCTGGTTCGTGAGCACGCGAGAAGTGGCGTCTCCGGTGTGCTGCCGAAATTCTTGGACACTGAAGAAGAGAAGAAACGATCTCCGAAGGCTGTGCTAGGCAAGCATCCGAAGGCGACCCTGCTGACTCACCGTCACATCATAAAGGGCTCTTCCGCCAAACTTCCGTTCGCCACCGTGAACGAGCATCTGTGCATGCAGGTGGCGGCGAAGGTGGTCACCTGTGCCAAGACTGAATTGTCAGAGGACGGGAATGTGCTCGTCGTCCACCGCTTTGATGTGGACGAAAAGGGAGAACCAAGCCTAGCGATGGAAGACTTCTGTGCGCTCCTTGGTCTTCGTCCCTCGGCCAAGTACGAGACGACGTGGGAGCGCATCGCCAAGGCAGTTCGTGATCATGTGCCGGGAAGTCGGCAGTACGAGACATTTCGGACGATGGCGTCGATCTTGCTTCTGACGTACGCACTGAGAAATGCCGACTGTCACTCGAAGAACTTGGCACTGCTCTACACCTCGCCCACGGATGCCCGGCTCTCACCTGCGTACGATTTCCTCACGACCTCCGTCTATGCCGGATACCAGCACAATCCACCGGGGATTAGCTTCATGGGCAAGAAGACATGGCTGCCGGGCAAAAACTTGGTCAAGTTCATCACGAGCACCTTCGGAATTCCCCCGCGAGAGCAGAAGGAGATGGTGGAGCGCATCAGTGATGCGGTATCGGAGACGGCTCCAGCGGTACGTGAAATGATGAGCCAGCTGCCGGGTTTTCGGGACATTGGGAAGCGGATGCTTGCGACGTGGAGCGAAGGAATTCAGCTACTGCGAGAACCTCGCGTCTATGCCATGAGTGCATGGCAATCGAGCGAGGCATTCGAAGGAATCTCAGACCCGCCGAAGCTGGAGAACCCGAGGGCGGTCATCGGTCGGTCGCCGTTGTTGGCAAACCGAGCCCGGCGTCAGAAGAAGACCAAGTGATTCCAGCCTCAGAATCCAATTCCCTGCTCTGCCTTAGCTCGTGGCGGACTAAAAGGGGACTAAATTGAGCAAGCGTCGGAACATCATATTGAAAACACAGTGGTTAGCGGACGCCTTTCAAGGTCTGCAAAACCTTTATTCGCCAGTTCGATTCTGGCCCGCGCCTCCAAACTTTCAAGCACTTACATCACCCACTGCTTCTTGTTGGCAGCCGTTTGGCTGCCAATTGACGGCGAAATCGTCTTCGAACCGGTCTTTTTCTTCGCTTTTCCGCTCAATTTCGAGCTGAGCGTGGTGGCGGCAAGCTCGGCCGATTCGTCGAGCATATGGGTGTAGTGCTTGAGAAGAATGTCGGGGCGGGAATGGCCAAGGCGCTGCTGCGCCGCCTTCAGCGGCACGTGGCTTTCGACCATCTGCGTCGTGCCCCAGTGACGGAGAAGCCTCCAGGTGATGTGCGGCAGGCCGAGGCTGCGTGCTACGGGTTGAATCACCCGGCCCATGATCTGTTTGTGAACCATTGGGCCGGTCTTGCGGCTGTGCGGAAACATCCGGTCATCGTCCCCCGGCTTTCATCCGCTCCTTCATCGCCAGCAACCCGGCCAAACTTTCGCGAACGTTCGGTTCGTCGTCAACTGCAAGGATTTGGTGCTTCGATGTGTTGCTCAGGGCCGATACACATCTTCGTGCTGGACCGATCGCAGCTATCCCAAGGATTCAAAGCTTCAGAGCCAACACTGGCCACTAGTCGTGAAGCACAACGCTGACCAGTGAACTGTGGACGTTCATCCCACCGCCGCTGTATTCGATGAAGCCCATTTCCCTGAACCGATTCATAAAGAAACTGACTCGCGAACGGGTTGTGCCGATCATTTCTGCCAGGGTTTCCTGGTTCATTTTCGCAATCAGCGGTACCGGTTTCGATTCCTGACCAAAGTTGGCCATCAACAAAAGAAGCCGAGCCAGGCGCTTTTCGCTGGAGTTGAAGAGGTGGTCGACGAGGTCCGCTTCCATGCGAATGTTCCGGGAAAGAAGATAGGCAAGAAAGCGTTCGGCAAACTCCGGTTCCTGATGAAGCAACGCTGCCATCGCCTGCTTTGTCAACCGAAGGATCGTGCTGCGTCCAACCGTGCCGGCCGTGGCCATGCGGAGTTGTTGCCCCGCTAAACAGCCTTCACCGAAAAAGCTGGCTTGTGGCAAAATGGCAACCACCGCCTCTTTGCCGCTCTTGGAAACTACAGTGAGCTTCACCTTACCGCTCTGGATGTAGAACACCGCATCCGCCACGTCCCCTTGCGAAAAGACGGACTCATCATCCTGGTATTCCTGTTTACTTTTTCCATCGGAAAGTTTTTGAAGAAAAGCACGGGGATCGAATGCGATAGTCTGTTCAGGTGAGGCACCCCTCTTTGCTGGTCTGAACGCCGCTTCATGATCTGCGACCAGGGACAAAGGCGCACGCGGGTTACCTGGAGTCTTCCGTTCTCTTTTCTCCATCACGACCGCACATTTGACAGGCATTTGTAACCCCTCTTCAGGATGCAACAAGTCCGATAGAGGGGGTATCGGGGATGCTGCTAAAAATGAAGGGCTTTGTCGGGGAAATTCCGGACACGATGGCCTAGATGGACTCCACTACCGAGCCGAGCGGCGCGGTTCAATTCTCCAGCGATTCTGCGGTTAATTTTCCCGTCCGGACTGCATACCGAACGAATTCACTGCGCGTCCGCAGCCCGAGTTTGTCAGCGATACGAGCACGATACGTTTCCACAGTTTTCACGCTCACAAGAATCCGTTTGGCGATTTGTGGACTGCTGTATCCCTGCGCTACAAGTTCGAGCACCTGCTGCTCACGATGGCTGAGGACGTTCACCGGCAGCTTGGAACCAGACTTTGCGCCTTTCTTTAATAGCGCATCCTGGACAAAAACGTTGGCCAGACTCGGGTCCACGAATGTCCCTCCGCGATGCACCGCTCGTATGGCTGTAAGCAGCTCCGTATCCACGGTCCGTTTCAACACGTAACCAGAGGCACCAGCGGCCAATACCGCTCGCAAATAGGCAGCGTCATCATGCATCGTGAGGATGATCACCCGGATCTGGGGGCAGTTTCGCGTGATCTCCTGAAGCGCTCTCATGCCCCCGGCCCCAGGCATGGTGAGGTCCAGCAATGCCACATCCGGTTGCGTTTCCTGTGCCGCTTGAACTGCTGTTTCTCCATCGGGAGCTTCTGAGACAACTTCCATATCGGCCTGGGCGTTGATCAGCATTCTTAGCCCCGCGCGGAGAATTGCGTGATCATCCGCGATCGTGATTCTGATCTTGTGCGTTCGCGGCGGCATTCTTAAGTACTCGCTTTCCCCACCGGGGACGGAAGATCCTGGCTGTGAAGTGGGATTTGGACCAGAACCTTGGTCCCCTTGCCGGGGAAGATGAAACTGATCGTTCCACCCAACATGGCTACTCTTTCCTGCATGCTCTGAATCCCCAAACGATGCGATGAGACAGCCACCGCGTCAGCATTAAAACCACATCCGTCATCGATGACTGCTACCTCCAGGGCCGAGGTCGAACGCGCGAATATGATGCTGATCTGCCTGGCGCCCGAATGTCTTGCAACGTTGGTCAGGGCCTCCTGGAGAATGCGATACAACCCGATCTGGACTACCGACGGCAGGCTGATGGAGTCCAGTGCGCCCAGCGTGAGATCCACAGCTATCTTGTGGGTTGCTGCAAACTCGTCAACCCATCGGCTCAGTGCTACACCCAAGCCATGGTCGTCCAGCACCGCCGGGTGAAGTCCGCGGGCTAACCGTCCAATCTCGTCGATTGCCCGTACCGTGATTGTCCGGAGCCATTCCCCTTGGACCTTGGCATCTGCCAGATTCTGGGAGTGTTCCAGAGTGCGCAGGCCGACCAAGAGAGACGTGAGCAACTGGCCAGCTTCGTCGTGCAATTCACGCGCAACGCGGCGCTTTTCCTCCTCTTGCGCCGAAAGCACACGTTCCAGCAAAAGTCGACGCCTTGCTTCGGTTTGTTTGATCTCTTCAATCTGCTTGCGTTTTTGCTCGCTCAGATCGGTTATCACCATGCCCAGGGCAAGGCCTTCGTATCCTTGAAACCTGTTAAGGGACAAATAGACCGGGACCAGACTCGCATCGCCGGAACGCAGGTTGAATTCGCCTCTTGCAACTCCTTTTTGAGCCTCCGCCAGGAGAGCGTCAAATCTGTCTCGTTCTGTTTTCCCAACCAGCGACTGAACCGCAATTCCGATAACTTTTGCTGGTGACCTGCGAATCAGTTGTGCGAAGTTGCGATTGCAGTAGAGCACCTCGCCATTCCAGGATAGAGTTGCCGCGCCTTCGCTCATGGCCTCCACCAGCATGCGATAAGCAGGTTCTCCACCTGCCAGAGTGACCACCTTAGGCCCGCGACGGCCCGAAACCATCAAAGCATCCACTTCGCCGGACTTTATGGCGGCTAGGGTCTCCTCCGCAGTCTTCATCCGAGCTAAAATCTTTCCTTGCCGATCAGGTGGCGTGGATGACGGCAGTTTGCGTGGGGATTGTCCGAGATTTCCGCGAGTTCCTTTAGGCCCACCGACTTTGCCAGTCAGCCCTTCTTTGAGGACTCGGTCGTCGAAACGCGTTCGCTTGTTAGACATCTGCTACTAGAGTCCTTACTTCAGCGCATCGGTTGAAGATCCAACCCCACGATGACACTCTCGGTCTTGGAAAGATTGCCAATGATTTTCTTGACCGGCGGCGGGAGCCTTCTCACCAGGGTCGGAATTGCAATGATCTGATCGCCCTTAGCTAGTTGTGGCTTCTCCAGTAAGTCGATGACTTCGATACGGTACTTGCCCTGCAGTTGTTCCTCGCAAATCTTCTTGAGGTTGCTGATCGCCAGAATCGAATTAGTGGTTTGGCCTGCGATGTAAAGCCGCAATCGCCAAAAGTCATTCTTTTCGCTCTTGGCGGGGGGGCGTTTCGTTGCTGAACTCTTCTTCATGTCGCTGCTCGGTGTCTGGTCCAGATGGGCCAAAATGCTACTCGGTCGCCGCGTCTGCACCTGGGTCTGAGCTGGTCGTCGCCAGCGTATCGTCCTTCAGCACGATACCCAACTCTATGCCGCGGTTACTTACGGTTAGGTCACGAATTTCGCGTGAATGTGCCATGCCGCGGGATTTTAGAACGTGAAGTTCGCGTCGCTGCCGTCCATTGGGCTTGCTGTCCCGCAACACAATCCAGGTGTCCATAAGGGAGGAGACGGCCGCTGCGGTTCTCTCCTGGGGATCGCCTGCGAAGGTCAGATTCGTGAACATCGAGGTGATCTGTTCCACCTTTAGAAAATCAACCAGGCGCATGAGCATCGATTTAACGCCATAAGTACCTGAGGCCGAAACCAGGTTCGTGATCGGATCGATGATCACAACGCTGGGTCGAAGCTGGGCGACCAATTTGTGAATAGCAGCCAAATGTCCTTCCAGGCCGATGCTGGTTGGCCGCATCGCATGGAAGTGCAGTAAACCCTTTTTTACCCACCACTCCAGATCAATGCCAACCGAGCGCATATTACGGAGAATTTGGCTGGGAGATTCTTCAAAAGCAAAATAGAGACAAGGTTCGCCACGGGCGCAGGTGGCGCTGGCGAAGCTTGCTGCCAGGCTGGACTTCCCG